>NZ_WFKN01000004.1:0-642499 GCF_011007405.1 Sphingobacterium sp. xlx-130 | reverse complement strand
CTATTTATGAAAATAGAATTGTCTTTATTATAATTTCTGATTCTAGGACCAAATGGCTGATTTTTTTAACTTTCGTCGTTTCTCAACACTACTCGTTACGTTACATGATCATTTTTTAAAGAACTTTTTTCGCATCCGCTTCGCGCTTCTGCTTTTATGATGCCGGAACAAAATCCGTTATCCTGCTTTTTTCTGTTGCCCTTCGTTTCCGTTGGGACTGCAAAGGTAGGAATCTTTTTCAAACCTCCAAAATAAATGTGAAAATTTATTTCAGCGCCTTTTCTTGTATTCCCGCGTTTAAATAACTTTAAACCCCTCTTTTTTCATGGTCCCGTCCTAAGATCCGACCGTTCCTCCCTTGCGGAGTGGTGCAAAGATAGGATAATTAAACCCATAGTTCCAAAGGATATCCCCATCTATTTTTGAAATAAAACCCTAAAACGCTGGAAATGCGGAGAATAAAATTGAAATGGGATAACCGTAGCTAGGAAAATGGGGCTTTACAAAGTATCGTGTTATATCACTATAGCTATAAAAAGCCCATCTGTATAGAAGTGGTAAGCTAAAAAAAACACGATGGACCACCTTCTCTTTCAGGCCATATTATTACCAAAGGGCAGAGCAATTCTAGGCTTTCCCTCCGATTCCCCTATTTTAACGGAGACACAATAGAGGGAAAACAGAGATTTACCTCTATGAACCCTCTACAAACCCTCTATTATTCCCCTAGAAAATCTCTATAAAATTAGAATATGTATCGGATCTGCTAATAGTTTAGTACAAACAAAAAAGCAATTGATTTAAATATGGAAAAAATAAAATGCGGGCAGTCTATTTTTTATCTTTTGATCCGTCATCCGATTTCACCTCGTCATCAAAAAGAATTCGCACCGAGGGCGTATACGTATCATCATTTTGCCCCGTTTTATTCGCCCAAAAGAATGCGCCTAAAAAAATCAAAGCGATAAAAACACTACAGCCAATTAAGAAAAAAATTATAGACATAATACCAAAGTTAAATAAGATTTCTCTTCTTACCATACCACCTTGTCATTAAACTGGTAAAGGAAATAATTGTCACTGTACTTATGGGCATTAAGATCGCCGCGAATAAAGGAGACATTGTCCCTTGAACAGCAAAACTCAATCCTATGATATTATAAAGTATAGAAATAACAAAACTCATTTTAATAACTTTAACCGTATCTTTACTAAAAGCGAAGAAACTAGGAAGCTTTTCGAACGAGACGCCGTCTAGAATAGCATCACAGCCCGGTGAAAAATTATTGATATCATCAGACACCGCAATCCCAAGGTCTGCTTTACGTAAGGCACCTGCATCGTTTAACCCATCACCAACCATACATACTTGTTGCCCATCCTTCTGCCAATTACTTATTTTCAAAAGCTTATCATTTGGACTCTGGTTAAAAAACAGAGTAGCATTTGACGGAAAGATCAACCGCAAAGCTTCCGCCCTACGCTCATTATCACCAGATATCAAATGTAATCCATAACTATCTTTTAATTTGCCAATTACCTCCGTAAGCCCTTTCCTCCACGATTGTCCCAGTGTAAAAAAACCCTTCACTACACTATTTATCTTTATATATACGACAGAACCTTCGGCATCAGAATGTCTCACACCGGTAAACGATGCACTGCCTACCATTATTTGGCAATCAGAATACCACGCTGATTGCCCTTTACCAGCAAACTCTTCATACCCATTTATTGGCAGAACAGCACACAGACCTAACCATTTGATTATTTCTCTGCTTAAAGGATGATTTGAATTTCGACACAATGTATATACCAAATCTCTTTCCATTTTAGATAGGGCTCCTTCGAAATACATAGTAGAAGCTTTGGGAGAAGATATTGTACCAGTTTTATCAAACACAACCGTATCAATAGCAGCCATCTGTTCAATAGCAGATGTATTTTTGATATACATTTTATTTTTATCAAATATACTCAACGCTGCGCTCAACGTAAAAGGAGAACTTAAAGCCAACGCACATGGACAAGCAATTATAAGTACAGCCGTAAATGCTGCCCATGCCCTATCTGTAGCTTCTCCTACCAACCAAAATGCAGCTGCAAACATCGCTATTGAAATCAATCCTATGGTGAAATACTTGCTGATTACTCCAACAAAAGTTTCAAATTTTCTTTCATAGGATTTAAAACTCTCATTATTCCACAACTTTGTAAGATAGCTTTGGGAAACAGCTTTTACCACCTCCAACTCAATCACGCCGCCCGTCTGGCGACCTCCAGCGTACACGACTTCGCCGAGGATCTTTTCCACTGCATCACTTTCTCCCGTCACGAAACTAAAATCAACAAATGCATCACCTTTAAGCAGAATAGCATCTGCAGGAATAATTTCATTGTTTCGTACTAGAATTCGTTCTCCAACTTTAAGATTCCCTATTGGAGTAGGTTTTTCCTTACCTTCTGTCAACACGGTGACAGCCACAGGAAAATAGGACCTATAATCCCTTTCGAAGGAAATATGATAATAGGTTCTTTCCTGCACCCATTTACCAATTAAAATAAAAAAGACCAAGCTACATAGGGTATCTATAAAACCAGCCCCAGTTTGGGTTAAAATTTCGAACGCGGATCGAAAAAAAAGAACAAAGATACCGAGCGCTAAAGGTACATCAAGATTCAATCTTTTCTGCTTTAAACTATACCAAGCTGATTTAAAATAATCGGAAGCACTGTACAACAAAACAGGTAAACCAAATGCTAAATTCATATAACCAAAGAAATTAGCATATTCCCTTTCAAAATCTGCCATCCCGAAATACTCTGGAAAACTAATCATCATAGAGTTTCCAAAGCAAAAACCTGCAACAGTAATCTTTCCGATCAAACCATTTTGATTAACCTTATTCCCTTCCTTTACAACATCCTGTAAGGTAATCTTTGGATCGTACCCGATATTGTGAAGAAGCTGAACAACTTCCTTCAGTGAAATCTCTTGTTTATTAAATGTAATACTGGCCTGCTTTTTCATAAAATCTACCTTCGCGGATTTTATGGCAGTATTCAGCTTAAACAAATTTTCAAGTAACCAAATACAAGAACTACAATGAATAGCCGGCACATAAAATGTAATAATCGTGATGTGATCGTCCTGATAATCGACTAATCTTGAGACAATATTAGGCTCGTCTAAATAATTTAGATCTTCCTTATGTCCATTTTGAGATTTACCAGGATGCGTATTGTATTTATAATAACTCTGAAGGTCGTTTTCTTTTAAAATTTGATATACGGTCTGACAGCCTAAACAACAGAACTGATGCTCATTCAAAATATAGGAGGTCTGTTCCACTAAATCACCACAATGATAGCATTTGGTTTTAGTGATCAAACTACTTTGCTCTGCCATAAAAAATATTTTTAAATTGCTTGACTAAACAAATTATCTCTTTCTTTTGTTTTTTGCAACCTTTCATCAAAAGCCATACAAACATTTCTTAGAAAAGACTTACCCAAATCAGTGATTCTTATTTCCGAATCCTCCGCCAGCACCAATCCATCATTAATCAAAGGAACTAATCTTTTTTTGATTTTATCATCTATTTCTATATTTCCATTTAGAATCACTTTTCCTTTACACATCATATCTAAAATATATGTGCGAATGATCAAATCCTCTTCATTAAGAAGATGTCCTTTAAACACCGGCAATTCGTTTGCATTAATTTTAGCATGATATTCTTCTACAGTCTTCACATTCTGCGCGAATGCGCTCCACGAATCACTAATCGAAGAAACACCTAAACCAATCATCAGGGGAGTATATCTATCCGCATATCCCATAAAATTACGATGTAAAGTTCCGCTTTGGGAGGCCAAAAATAAAGCGTCATCTTTTTTTGCAAAATGATCCATACCGACATCCTCGTATCCGGCAGCTTGAATCATCTCTTTACCTTTTTTATATAACTCAAGCTTATCTTCTCCATCTGGTAGATCATGCTCGGTAAACTTTCTTTGCCCCGGCTTTATCCAAGGTACATGCGCGTAGCTGTAAAAGGAAATCCTCTCTGGCAGCATTTCCAACGAAATTTCAATAGTTTTCAAGACAGACGCTAAGGTCTGTAAAGGCAATCCGTAGATTAAGTCAAAATTAATTGATTCGTAACCAATAGCTCTCGCTACGCGCATCACTTGCTGCACATCCTCAACAGTCTGATGTCGATTTATTATTGCTTGAACCTTCTCGTCAAAATCCTGAATACCAAGGCTAAGCCTCCTAAAGCCTAAATTATATAATGTATGTAGATGCTCATCCGTCGTATTTGCGGGGTGAGCTTCAAATGAAAATGATGCATTTTCACTTTTCTCATTTCCATGCAGAATCCCTTCAATCAACCTCTTCAGATTATTAGGGGTAAAGAAAGTTGGTGTCCCCCCACCTAAATGTATCTCACTAATTGTCAACACCTCAGAACCCAACACCTTTCTATACATCTTCCATTCGCTCAATAACGAAGTAATATAAGGATCCTCTACGTTATGATTCTTAGTAATACGTGTATTACAACCACAATACGTACAAAGGCTTTCGCAATAAGGCAAATGAATATAAATACTTATGCCTTGATCTTTTGATTCTTCATAACGACTTTTTACATGAAACCGCCAGTCCGACTCATTGAAGTCTTCATTCTGCCAAAACGGTACCGTCGGGTAACTCGTATACCGAGGAGCCGCAACATTGTATTTAGAGATCAACACGTTTTTGCTTTCTACACTCATAATCGATTATTAATATCATTTTTGCTGTCACAATTAAATGAACAATAGCAGGCATCGCCTAAGCATGTTTTTTTATCCCAATTATTGAGATTGACGATCGTCTGCATTGCAATATTTTCAGGGGATTTATCCTCAGAAGGTGTATTAGCCACGTGTAACTTGAGTACAGAAGCATAAGGAATATCAATATGGTCTAAGGTTGTAGATCGGGTTATTATTTTCTTGACTCCTATTTTCCATAACGCATCAAGCAAAGATCTATCCAGTAAATCCCGCTCAGAAACAATGACTACTTCTTTACCTTCCGCATAATGAATCGTATTTAAGTTAAGTCCATTTGAAATCAGGGTAAGATCATGCACTTTAGCGTTCGCCTTCGCAAGTAGTTCCTTCTCGAATTCTATTATATTATATGCAACAACTCTCATTGATTCATTCATGGTATAACACTCCAAATCTAGCAGTAGTTCTGCACTTTACGAATGCAACTCATCAAGCAAATAAATGATTTTTGTCACTTATTGTACAAAAAAGAAAAGCGGCCATTTTTTCTAATGGCCGCTGTTACTATTTTATTTTCTTCAATCTATTAATAGACAATATTCGAATCGCTGTTCGCTCTTTAATTATTATCCCTTCGTCTTTGAGCTCTGCGAGAATACGACTCACTGTTTCATTTGCTGTTCCGGCAAAGGCGGCAAGATCTTCTCTGGAAATACGTACCAGTACTTCGTCATCACTCTCATTAGCCCTACTTTTCAATGCTATTTGAGTCAAAGCATTGGCGACCCGCTTTCTAACACTATCATAAGCAAATCCCAACATTTGCTCTTCTTTCTCTTTAATATCACCCGATAGCATTTTTATGAATTTATTTGCAATACCAGGTTTGCTGTACAGCAATTCAAAGAAACTGTCCTTAGTAATCAAAGCAACCTCGGAATCTTCCAAAGAAGCCGTACTTTCGGTATAATTCTCATTCATCAGAATGGATTCATAACCAAAAAAATGACCATCGCCATGGATACCTGTCGATAACTCTCTACCATCCTGATAGTTGAGAAAACTACGAACCTTACCTTTCACGACATAATACATAAAGACAGGAGAATCATCTGTTTCATAAATGAGCTGTTTCTTCTTGAACATTTTGACCCGCGATTCAGCGACAAGATGTTCTAATAAATAATTCTGTTCATCTTCCTCTAGATCTAAGAACCGATTATTACTCGCGGCGATATTTAGCAAACTTTCCTTTTTCTTTAGCCTGCTTTCTATTGCATTCAATAATTCAATATCATCAAAAGGCTTGACTATATAGTCGTCTGCCCCCATCTCCATCGCCTTGCGCATATCTACACGCTCCGACTTTGCTGTAATAAAGATGAAAGGTATATGCATAGTACTCTCCTGTTTACTTAACATATAAAGAACACCATACCCATCCAGTTCAGGCATCATTATATCACAAAGAATAAGATCAGGATGATGTTTATTCGCTAGTTCGACACCGATCATACCATTCTCCGCAGTGACAATATCATACTCACCCGTGAGTTCCAAAATTTCTGCACTTCCTTCTCTAATCTCTAAATTGTCCTCGATGATTAAAATGGTTCTTTTCTTCATTTATTTTGCTTTAAGCTTAGCGTTTAAATACCATACGAAAAAGTGCCCCCTGATTTATGGCTGACCAATACTCAAGTTCTCCATCCATAAGGCTAATGTATCGTCTTACAATATTAAGTCCTAATCCTGTCCCAGGGATATTACCTGTATTATGCGCTCTAAAGAAAGGTTCGAATAGATTCTTTTGATCTTCAACAGGGATCCCTATTCCATTATCTTTGACCACTATTGTACACATATCTTCTGTAATCTCTGTAGAAAACTCTATAAAAGTATCTTCCCCAGAATATTTTATCGCATTGGATATCAGATTAATAATACTGTTTTTAAGTAAATGGGCGTCCAAAAAAAACTCAGCCTGTGCCCCTGTATGCTGATACACAATATGCTGATTCTTTTTACAGATTAATTGCATTTCACCAGAAATCTCTTCACCTAGATGTACTAGATTTATCTCTTGTTTATTAACAACAACAACACCTGCCTCTAGTTTCTCCAAGGATAAAAAATCATTAAGGATATTATTAAGTAACTGTACTGATCCTTTGATTCGATTAGTGTGCTTTATGACAGCATCAAAGTCTGGTCTTTCAATATACTTGTCAATCAAAGATGCCGAAAGCTGTACCGAACTCAAGGGAGTTCTAAACTCGTGTGATGCCATTGAAACAAAACGAGACTTAAGCTGATTTAATTCCTTTTCCTTTTCCAAAGAATTACTGACATCTGCTTTAGCTTTCTCTAATTCAGACACCAAAGATATCAGATCCTTGGTTCGATGCCTAACGACTTCCTCCAGTTCTAATGTATGCTTCAAAAGTTCATCTTCAGCTTTCTTCTCCTTGGTTAAGTCATGAATAAATCCGGTAAAAATACTTTTGTCTTTGTAAAAGACTTCACTCACAGCGAGACGAAACGGAAAAGTGGTACCATCCTTCTTCTTTCCTCTTACTTCTCGACCTATTCCAATTATTTTCTTTCTTCCTGTTTCTTTGTAATTGGAAATATAACTATCATGGCTACTCCGATCCGGCTCAGGCATCAACATAGATATATTATTGCCAATCACCTCCTCTGCATCATATCCAAATAAAGTTAAAGCGGCTGGATTTATCGTCTCGACAATACCTTTATTATCGATAGTTATAATTCCATCTATTGCCGTCTCTATTATTGCTTCTAATAACCGTGCGGATTCTAGACTCATCTATTTAACCAGTTTTTTGTAACGGATACGTTTGGGACCTACATCCCCTAATCTCTTTTTTCTATTCTCTTCATATTCCGAATAATTCCCTTCATAGAAATAGACTTGTGAATCTCCTTCAAAGGCTAAAATATGGGTACAAATTCGATCTAAGAACCATCTATCGTGCGAGATAACAACAGCACAGCCGCCAAAGTTTTCCAGCCCCTCTTCTAATGCACGTAGTGTATTTACATCAATATCATTTGTGGGCTCATCTAATAATAGAACATTCGACGCCTTTTTCAATGTAATAGCGAGGTGAACCCGATTACGTTCCCCTCCAGACAGTACCCCAACTTTCTTCTGCTGATCCGCACCGTTAAAATTAAATTTTGAAACGTAGGCTCTGGAATTTGTAGAACGATTGCCCAACATAATATTATCATTACCTTCTGTAATGTTTTCCCAAACTGACTTTTCAGGGTCTAAGTCGTTATGCAGCTGATCGACATAGCCCAAAACCACAGTCTCACCGACTTTGAAAGTTCCTGTATCCGGAGTTTCCTGTCCAGTTATTAAACGAAACAACGTTGTCTTTCCAGCTCCATTTGGACCGATGATCCCGACAATACCTGCCGGAGGCAGTGAAAAACTAAGATTTTCAAATAAAATTCGATCTCCATACGCTTTGGATATATTATCTGCCTCTATCACGACATTTCCAAGACGGGGACCAGGAGGAATAAACAACTCTAGCTTCTCTTCTCTTTCCTTAGTCTCCTCAGAAGCTAGTTTTTCATAGTTATGCAGACGCGCTTTGGATTTAGCATGTCTGGCTTTCGGAGCCATACGTACCCACTCTAACTCTCGCTCTAGCGTTTTTTGACGTTTTGATTCTGTCTTTTCCTCTTGTGCTAACCGCTTAGACTTCTGATCCAACCATGAAGAATAATTTCCTTTCCATGGAATACCTTCGCCTCGGTCAAGTTCTAATATCCACCCTGCTACATTATCCAAGAAATATCGATCGTGTGTTACAGCGATGACCGTCCCTTTATAATGTTGCAAATGTTGTTCTAACCAATCAATAGATTCTGCATCCAAATGGTTAGTCGGCTCATCGAGCAATAACACGTCGGGTTCTTGTAATAGTAACCGACAAAGAGCGACTCTACGGCGCTCTCCTCCTGACAAATTGGCAATTTTAGATTCTGGCTCCGGACAGCGAAGCGCGTCCATCGCGCGCTCTAGTTTAGAATCCAATTCCCAAGCATTAGTGGCATCTATTTTGTCCTGTAGTTCGCCCTGTCTAGCTAACAATTTATCCATTTCATCTGGATTCTCATATACTTCAGGCAAACCAAAACGATCATTAATCTCTTCATATTCTTTCAGAATCGCTGTAATCTCTGCTACACCTTCTTCTACAATCTCTTTCACCGTCTTCTCCAAGTCCAATTCTGGTTCCTGTGCTAAATAACCAACCGAATATCCTGGAGAAAAGACCACCTCTCCTTGGAAGGATTTATCCAGTCCTGCAATAATTTTCAAAAGAGATGATTTACCTGATCCATTGAGACCTATAACACCGATTTTGGCACCATAGAAAAATGATAGATATATATTTTTTAGAACCTGCTTTTGGGGTGGGTAAATTTTATTTACACCAGCCATTGAAAAAATTATTTTTTCGTCTGACATATCTTTTTAGACCTAAACTTTTATATTTTTATTTTTATGCATCAAAGATACCAAATTCGCAACGAATTGTGAAACACTGTAGCTATACTATACATCAAAACGTTATATATCAACGAACGTATCCTGCCATTTTGGCTTCATCTCTCTGTGGCTTGATTGTTGATAATTTATAGAAAATAATAGGTCGGGATTTACATTTATTTCATACATTTATAAAAGTCCTAACTTAGTTTAAAAGAAAGAAAGGTAATTACATGGAAGCAAAATTCTCACCAAGAGTCAAAGATGTGATATCTTATAGCCGAGAAGAAGCATTACGTCTTCGTCATGACTATATAGGCACAGAACATCTATTACTTGGACTTATTCGAGAAGGTGATGGGGTGGCGATAAAAATCCTTAGAAATCTATTAGTAGATACGGCTTCGATCCGTCAGTCTATTGAGGATGCTGTAAAAGGTTCATCGGTATCCAGAGCACCGGTAGGATCAGTCCCGCTAACGAAACAAGCGGAAAAGGTATTGAAGATTACATATCTTGAAGCTAAAATTTTCAAAAGTGACATTATAGGCACCGAACATTTACTGTTGGCTATACTGCGGGACGAAGACAACATCGCCTCACAAATCTTACAACAATTCAATGTGACATACGATTTATTCAAGAATGAAGTAGAACAGAATAAAGCTACGATTACAGATGAAGCTCCTGGGTCGTCTACACCTGATGATGACTATGCAGAAGAAGAAAACTTTTCGGCACCGAAAAAAGTCTCCGATATCAAATCCAAGACTCCAGTTCTTGACAATTTTGGTAGGGATCTAACTCGTGCGGCTGAAGAGGGCAAACTAGATCCTATTGTGGGTCGTGAAAAGGAAATCGAACGTGTATCTCAGATCCTATCTCGTCGTAAGAAAAACAATCCAATTCTTATCGGTGAACCAGGGGTTGGTAAATCAGCAATAGCAGAAGGTCTTGCTCTACGTATTGTACAACGCAAAGTTTCACGTGTATTATTTAATAAACGTGTGGTCACACTAGATCTTGCTTCGCTTGTTGCTGGCACTAAATACAGAGGACAATTTGAAGAGCGTATGAAAGCAGTCATGAATGAGCTTGAAAAATCTCCTGATGTGATCCTATTCATCGATGAGATCCACACAATTGTAGGAGCAGGTGGAGCGTCAGGCTCGCTAGATGCTTCAAACATGTTTAAGCCAGCACTAGCTCGTGGTGAAATCCAATGTATCGGAGCGACAACACTGGATGAATACCGTCAATTTATAGAAAAAGATGGGGCTCTCGATAGGCGATTCCAAAAGGTGATGATCGAGCCTGCTTCTCATGATGAGACTATTGAAATCCTCAACAGAATAAAAGACAAATATGAAGAACATCATAACGTCAATTATACGCCAGAAGCATTAGAAGCTTGTGTCACGTTAACAACTCGATATATTACAGATCGTTTTTTACCGGACAAAGCCATTGATGCTCTTGATGAAGCGGGATCTCGTGTACATCTTACCAATATCCATGTTCCCCAATCTATCATTGATATTGAAGAGAAAATCGAAGAGATTAAAGTCGAAAAGAACAAAGTTGTCCGCTCTCAAAAGTATGAGGAAGCAGCAAAGCTTCGGGATACAGAAAAGAAACTGTTAGAAGAACTGGACAAGGAGAAGGCGGCATGGGAGGCTGAAACCAAAAGTAAACGTTATACGGTTACAGAAGACAATGTAGCCGAAGTAGTTTCTATGATGACAGGTATCCCTGTGCAACGGGTAAGTCAAACTGATAGTCAAAAATTACTGAACATGGGTGAGTCCATGAAAGGACGAATTATAGGTCAGGATGATGCTGTTCATAAATTGGTCAAAGCAATACAACGAACACGCGCAGGATTGAAAGACCCTAAAAAGCCTATCGGTTCCTTCATCTTTTTGGGGCCTACCGGTGTCGGTAAAACAGAACTTGCTAAAGAATTAGCTCGGTTTATGTTTGATTCTGAAGATTCTTTGATTCAGGTCGACATGAGTGAATACATGGAGAAATTTGCCGTATCTAGGTTAGTTGGGGCGCCTCCAGGATATGTAGGTTATGAAGAAGGAGGGCAACTTACAGAGAAAGTCCGCCGTAAACCGTATTCCGTTGTATTATTAGACGAAATAGAAAAGGCCCATCCCGATGTCTTCAATCTTCTTCTCCAAGTACTTGATGAAGGACAGCTGACGGATAGTCTAGGTCGGAAAGTTGACTTCAGAAATACGATTATTATCATGACTTCTAATATTGGAGTCCGTCAATTAAAAGAGTTTGGTCAAGGGGTTGGGTTTACAACTGCTGCAAAGGAGAATCAAGCAGATTCGCATTCTAGAGGTGTCATAGAAACAGCCTTAAAACGCGCATTTGCTCCTGAGTTTTTAAATCGTATCGATGATGTGATTGTTTTCAATTCACTAACGAAAGAAAATATTTTCAAGATTATCGATATTGAATTGAGATCCCTCTTTGGGCGTATAGAGGCACTAGGGCATTCCATTAACCTAACGAACAAAGCTAAAGAGTTTATTGCCGAAAAGGGCTATGATACTAACTTTGGTGCGCGTCCATTGAAACGAGCAATACAAAAGTATCTTGAAGATCCAATTGCTGAAGAAATCCTCAAAGGAGAACTTAAAGCTAATGCTGTGATTATGGTAGATCTCGATGAAGAGAAAAAAGAAATCGTAGTTAAAGGAGGTAATTCTGGGGACAGTTCTGTCTCATCAGATGTAAGCGAAGAAAACGAAAAATAAACGTTAAGTTCAAATAAAAAAACCTGGCCTCTCGGTCAGGTTTTTTTATTTATTAAGGCAGTTTATTGAAATCTATCACAGGAACAGTTCCTTTTCCTATCGCATCAAATTTACTACCAGGACTTACAATCTCACTAAAAAAACCACCGTTCTTGAGATAAAACCCTTCTTTTGTGACGCCACCGGTCGCATCTATCCGTTGCCTTTTCGTATATGTATTATCCACCGTAAACCGAGCCCTTTCGATAGGCTTCCACGTTTTATCAGCATAGTACCATTGGTTTTTATAAATTACTCTTCTCCCAAGATACCCTTGATTAGGATCAAAGTTTTCTAAGAAACTATGAAATCGCTTCAAATGGCTATCGGTCTGTGGACGCTTAAAACTTGCAATCAGCTTCCATTCATTTACTTCAGGAGCAAAAAACCAAGCTGTAAAATCTGTATTTCCCATTCCATCGGGACTACCTTTTAATAAAAACCTATAAGTATTTCCAGCTTTCCAATTATACTTAAGATAGCTTTGTCCTCCCGAGCCTTCATTTCCAAACTCTCCTGTATGCACCGAAGCACCCTTTTTCAACAGTCTTATCTTATGGTCCTCCGGTATTGATTTCGGATCATCCGTCTCGAATGGACTCCATACAGAAAATAAAACACGTCTTTCTGAAGCTGAATTCACTTGAATACCAAAATATCCTTGTGCAAACCCTACAGCCATAAAGTATGATCCAATTTTATCTTCACCTACAGGGATCTTCATTTCGTTATAATAATAGCTCACAGTCTCACTTTCAGGCACCTCATATCCCATATGACAGGAAGGCCCCCTCCTACTCCAATAATAGAAACTAGGGTCATCTGAGAAAATTACCCCTTGCTGGACCGCAGAACCTGAAACAATAAGATGGCTCACCTCTGCCTGACCTTCCAATCCCTTTAGATCGAGATGGAGATATCCGGGTTCTTTGACCTTAAAAGTACCTAAATCGATATCCTTGAATTCTTCTTTATCAATGACGACGTGGTTTTTATTTTTTAAAAACACTATTCCTAATTGGGCTATTGATGACCCTATTTTTCTTCCCCGTAGTTTTATTTGAATATCGCCCTTTCCAAGTACTTTAAAATACGTACTTGTAATACGAGAATCTCCTGATACAATAAATGCAGTTTCCCTTCCGACCCTTGACTTCCCTGGACTTTCGCCTATTTGAAAGGCGTTACCAGCTAATGCTACTTCATAGGGTTTTGTAGTTTGTGCCCAGATTTCGAGGCAAAAACTACACAAAAGAAAAGTAAGAAAGTAAAAAATAGACTTTGTGTTCTTCATCATTAAATATTAACTAAATTAAAATTTTTGAATTGGTTGATTCAGTATTACTCCCTAAAAATATCGTAATCAAAGCATACTATAAAAGATCTGACAACGATCAAACGTTTGTCAAACAGGAATGTTACGATAAAAAAAAGGCAGGTTTCCTAATCCTAGAAACCTGCCTTTGATATTATATTCTTTTGCAGATTTAAAAACCTACCGATTTAAGGTTTAATCCAGCTCTCTCGCTTAATCCAAACATAAGATTCATATTCTGAACAGCTTGACCAGATGCACCTTTTAACAAGTTGTCCGTAGCATTTACAATAAGCAGCTTATCACCATGCTTTTCGAGATGAAGAATACTTTTATTGGTATTGACAACTTGCTTTAGATCGATGTTGACACGTGAAACAATGGTAAATGGGTGCTCCTGATAAAAATTTTCGTAATATGAATAGGCTTCTTCTTCTGTCAAATCTGCATCGACATAAATACTTGAAAAGATACCCCTGGGAAAAGCTCCACGTAATGGCACAAAATTAATACGTTTTGCTGCTCGATCCATTAATGTCCTATCTGAATCTTCTATAAAACCTTTTTGCAACTGATTTAACGACTCAGAAATTTCTTGCAGATGTTGATGCTCAAAAGACTTATATGCTGAAAGATTTCCCGATCTCCAAGAGAAATGGGAAGTAGCGCCTGGTTTCTGTCCAGCTCCAGTAGACCCGGTAGTCGCCGTGATATGAACTTGCGCTGGCAATAGACTGTGAGCAGCCAAAGGCAAAAGTGCCAGTTGAATATTAGTTGCAAAACAACCTGGATTAGCCACATAATGAGCAGACCGTATGGCATCACGATTTAACTCAGGCAGTCCATATATAAATTGTTGCCCTTGATATATTGAGTTAGCTTTAAGACGGTAATCTTGTGACAGATCAATTATCTTCACCTTAGACGCAACCGTATTTGATTCCAGAAACTTACGCGCATCTCCATGACCAACACACAAGAATAACACATCTATTTCCGAATGAAAATCAGTAGTGAAGTATAGCTCTGTATCCCCCAAAAGGTCATTGTGCACCTCATATATTTTCTTACCAGCATTTGATCCGCTATTTGCAAATACAATATCCACATGGGGATGATAGATAAGGATCCGTAAGAGCTCTCCTCCTGTATAGCCTGCAGATCCGACGATGCCTACTTTAATTTTTTCCATAAAATATGTTTTCTATCTAAAAAAAAGGGCACTACGTACAAAACGTGGCACCCATTTTCTTTATTAATACAATCTATTGATTGTCTTAACCCTTTTGGTTTACTTTGTGCCAAATAATAGTTTGATTCCCAAATATCTTTGAGAATCCTTTTACGTCATCCCCTGTATAACCTTCATTCATCTCACCATAACTACCAAACTCATTATTCATCAAATCATGTGAAGATTCAATACCCACAATCACAAATCGATATGGATGTAATTCCACAATAACCCGTCCCGTAACGGTACTCTGTGAAGAGGACAAAAATGCCTCTATATCACGCATTACAGGATCGTGCATTTGCCCTTCATGCATCCAGTTGCCATAAAAACCCGAGATTTGATCTTTCCAGGCCAGCTGCCATTTTGTTAACGTATGCTTTTCCAAGGTATGATGTGCCTTTACCAAAATGATAGGTCCAGCTGCTTCAAAACCGACCCTTCCCTTGATCCCTATGATAGTATCACCAACATGGATATCGCGTCCAATACCGTAAGGTTGCGCCATATCCTGTAATTGCTGTATTACAGCCACAGGGCCTATTTTATTTCCATTTAACGCCACAGGCTCACCTTTCTCAAAGTCAATTGTGACTGTTTGAGGAGCAGTAGAAGTGGCCGCAGTAGGCCATGCAGATTCTGGTAGATACTGATTAGATGTTAAGGTCTCTGCACCTCCTACGGAAGTTCCCCAAAGTCCTTTATTAATGGAATATTTTGCTTTTTCCGCACTATAAGGGAAACCGTGATTACCAAGATACTCAATCTCAGCCTCACGTGATAATTTCAAATCTCTAATTGGTGTTATTATCTCTACACCCGGGATCAGCGTATTAAAGATCATATCAAAACGGACCTGATCATTTCCAGCACCCGTAGATCCATGTGCTACGCACTCTGCTCCGATCTTCTTCGCATAATTAGCTATCGCTGTCGCTTGGCAAACACGCTCCGCAGATACCGATAGCGGATAGGTTGCATTTTTCAGTACGTTACCGAAAATCAGGTATTTAATGGTGTCACGATAATAGTCTTGTGTTTCATCAATCGTAGTATGTGATTTTACACCGAGCTCGTATGCACGCGCTTCTATATTCTTTATTTCATCTTCTGAAAAACCACCTGTATTAACTACTACAGAGTGAACTTCCATACCTAAATCCCTAGAAAGATAAATACAGCAAAACGATGTATCTAAACCTCCACTGAATGCTAAAACTACTTTTTTCATCTAATAAATATTTGTGAGTGCTTATTAAAAAAACGGCATAAATGCGTTCTTCACACTCGTTTTGTGTTTAAGAGGGTATCAATTCAAAATCCCTTTACTGGCTTCCTGCCCAAAGGGAATAACATAACAAGCATTTTACGTGTCGATTTCCACAATTTCGCTTCAATACGCTTCAATAAAGATTGCTTTTTCGAAATACGGTCTAGTCGCTCCTTTGCTTCTGCTTTACGTTGTATCTTTTCTTTCAATTCCTTTTCTTTTTCAACAGGATCCCACAACATCGCTGTACACATACAATTTTTACGATCTTTACTCATCAATATATCGTAATTTATACAACTTTGGCAACCTTTCCAAAATTCTTCATCTTGCGTTAATTCAGAATACGTTACGGGTTCATAGCCTAGGTCGGAATTAATTTTCATCACTGCTAGTCCTGTTGTCAATCCAAATATTTTCGAATTGGGGTACTTCTCCCGAGATAGTTCGAATACTCGTTTTTTAATTGACTTTGCTAATCCCACTTTGCGAAAAATAGGATTCACAATGAGTCCAGAATTCGCGACATAATCGCCGTGTCCCCAAGTCTCAATATAACAAAACCCCGCCCAAGTACCATCTTTATGCAAAGCTATGACAGCCTTGCCTTCATTCATTTTCATAGCCACATATTCGGGCTTACGACGGGCAATACCTGTACCCCGAGCCTTTGCAGACTCAAACATTTCATCACAGATCTGCTCGGCATACCTAACATGGTCTGCCATAGCTGGGATAATTAAAAAATCTGAAATTGTCATCTTAAGATGTCGACCTAAAAATTAATACACTAAACGTGCGCTAAAAGTAATAACCAAGGATTAAGAAATTCATCGAGCCAGATGAATTTACCATTAATAGAATTTTCCTGCCTCTTGTATCAAGCTCGAGGCAGAATAGGTCGTCGGAATCGGAGAATTGGACAGTTTAATGTAATACGTCCGGTCATAACCATAACAACAAACTTTTTGAAAGTTTGTTCCATGCTATTTATATGCCCTTTTTTATTATACATTTAAACTCTTGTGTTTATTTCTTATATCTGACCCTGCAAAAGTAAAGAATTATTTTTTTCTTTTATGTAAGAAGATTGCAGTTTTTTTTTGAAAAACATCACTTTTAATTTCAATGACACAAAAACTATCAATAAGACTGCAAAATCCTTGAAATGTTTAAAATACAAAACAAAAAAAATAAAAATCTAGATTTTGGGATTCTATTTGACTTCTCTTTTCAAATAGCGTATTTTTGCACCTGAACATATTAATTAGCTATGGTAGGCCCAAGTATCATTTTTTACATTTTATTTGCTGTTCCTTATATTTTCGTGATGTATTGGTTGGTTAAACAAGATAAACGCAAATACGCGTGGGGGCTCGCGATAGTGACCTTAATTGCAATTCTGGGCATTTACGTATCACAAAAAGCCAGTAAAAATGCAATCGAAAATTATAGACAACATCAAATTGATGCTAGAGAACAAGAGTCTGAAAATGCAACAGATTCTTTAAAGAATAGAAAATAACAACTACTTTTCGATAAACTAGAACAGGAGTGCTGGATAAAATATCCCGCACTCCTGTTTTTATTATTCTAAATTATTTCTTTTCGGCGATAATCGAAATATCCAGCACAAAATGGTCTTCAATAGCCTTATCCCCTAAACTTGTGAATATGGATCCAGAATTATACTGTATTCCATATTGAGTCCGATCCACTTTTACGCCAGATACTTTTGCTTCTACCCTATTTTTATGGGTTAAAATCGTTGCCGGAAATGTTATGGCTTTTGTAATACCCTTGATCGTCATATTTCCAGTAATCATAGATTTACCATTTTCTGATTTAACATTCGTAATCACAAATTTAGCCGTAGGATATTTCTCTACATCAAAAAAATCTTCATTTTTCAAATGACTGATCAATCGACTTGAAGCGGTAGAAGAGGCTATTGTATTCGTACTCAAAACAAACTCCCCTGCAGTCAGTCTTTCTCCCTCGAGAATCATCTTACCACTTTGTAGTGATATCGTACCTTCAGTATTTCCCCCAACAATCTTCTTACCCGCCCACTTTACCGTGGATTGGCCTACATTTACAACAAATTCATTCTTCTTTTGCGCTTGTACGGACAGACTAAACGCAACAAATAACAACATTAAAATATTGGCTTGCATTTTTTTAATTTATCTAATTCATCATTTACTAATACCTTCCAATTTTAAGATAAACGCATATTCAAGCGCCTGGTCTTTTAAGTAATCAAATCGTCCTGAAGCGCCCCCATGTCCAAAATCCATATCAGTCTTCAGTAAAATAACACTATTTCCTGTATGAGCTGTGCGCAAACGAGCCACCCACTTTGCAGGTTCAAAATACTGAACTTGGCTATCATGCAATCCAGTTGTTACTAAGAGGTTAGGATAGGCTTTCTCTTCGATATTTTCATAAGGCGAATAAGACTTCATGTAATCGTATGCCTCTTTATTATTAGGATTCCCCCATTCGTCATACTCATTAGTTGTCAATGGTATCGTCTCATCTAGCATTGTGGTAACAACATCGACAAAAGGGACCGCTGCGATTACACCGTTCCATAAATCAGGAGCCATATTAACTACTGCTCCCATCAATAAACCGCCAGCACTTCCTCCTTCAGCATAGAGATGTCCCTTACTGGTATATTTTTGATTAATCAGATACCTTCCGCAGTCGATAAAATCCGTAAAAGTATTTTTCTTCTTCATCAGTTTGCCATCCTCATACCATTGTCTTCCCATTTCTTCTCCACCGCGAATATGGGCTATGGCATAAATAAAACCTCGATCGAGGAGAGATAATCTCGTACTACTGAATGTAGGATCCATAGATGCTCCATACGATCCATAAGCATACAAATAAAGTGGAGCTGATCCATCTTTATTTGTTCCCTTTTTATACACCAGGGATATCGGGACAAGTACGCCGTCCGTGGCTGGAGCAAAGGCACGTTCTGTAATGTAATCATCTACATTATATCCTCCCAATACCTCTTGTTGTTTCAGAAGTATTCTTTCCTTGGTAAGCATGTTATAATCGAAGGTAGATAAAGGCGTAACTAAAGACGTGTATCCATAACGTACGACATCGCTGCTATACTCAACATTGATACTTGGATAAACAGTATAGGCTGCTTCACCAAAATCTAATGCATGATCCTTATTCGTTTTTAGATCCCGTATCGTTAAGTTTGTGAGTCCGTTTTTCCGTGTTGAAATCACCAAAAAGTTTTTAAACTCGTCCAACCCCTCTATGAGCACATCCGATCTATGTGGTATATATTCTTTCCAGTTTTCCTTTGTCGTCTTATCCAATGGGCAGGATACGACTTTAAAATTTTGTGCTCCAGCATTGGTCGTTACCAAAAACCTATCTTCCAATGCTGTAACCGAGTATAAGACATCCTTTTGTCTCTCTTGAAATACCCGGAAAGCACCAGTAGGTTCATCTGCTGACAAGTACCTGACTTCAGTACTCAAAGTCCCTTGAGATTGTATAAAGATATACCGTCCATTCTTTGATTTATTAACCCAAATATAATTTGTATTATCCCTTTCCTGATATACCTCCGCATCCAGTTCACTACTGGTCCCCAATGAATGTCGTTTGATCTTTTCAGACAAAAGCGTTATAGGATGAATCTTTGTATAAAATATTGTTTTATTATCGGATGCCCAGACAGCACTACCGGTCGTATTAGAAATCCTATCCGTAAGCAACTCACCTGTTTCTAGATTTTTAATATGAATTACATATTCCCTTCTAGAAACAGTATCTACTCCATAAGCCAAAAACTTGTTATCAGGGCTTACAGCTAGTCCCGAAACGGCATAATAAGCCATTCCTTTTGCCATCTCATCGACATCCAACAAGACTTCCTCTTTACCGTCAAGTCCACCTTTTTTTCGACAAAACTTATAGTATTGTCTCCCCTCCTCTGTGCGTCGGTAATAATAATAACCATTCTCCAAGTAAGGTACAGATTCGTCTTTCTCTTTAATTCTGGACTTCATCTCGTTGAATAACTTCTCTTGTAATGGTTCCGTACTTTTCAACATGAGGGCTGTATAATCGTTCTCTTGTTTTAAATACTTAATAACCGCAGATGAGTCTGCTCCTTTTTTGAAATAGTCATTCAGCCAATAATAGTTATCAACCACGGTGTCTCCGTGCACAATTCTAGTATAAGGTTTTATTTCTGCTACAGGAGCTTGAATATCGGGCCAAGTTACTGTACTAACGGTATCTGCTTGTGGGGCACAAGATGCTGCTGCCATACTTAATATTATTATGTAATTATTTATTTTTCTCACCATAGACCTATGTTATAATTGACGAATAGAATTTAAAAATACAAAAACTCTGCAATTATTAAGTTACAATACTTATTTTACATAGATTTAACTATTTTGACACAGCTCCTAGCATTATATTTGCAATTGAAACAAAAAACAAACTATGCATAAGACAAAATTATTCATTGCCCTGTTGGGTATTAGTATACTTCCTTATTCTGGATTCTCTCAGGACAAGAAGGATAAGGCCCCCGCAAACTGGTACAATCTAGATTACAAGACTGACGGCATTTTTGGCATCAGTACCGAAAGAGCTTATGAATTATTAAAAGGGCAAAAATCTACACCGGTGATTGTTGCTGTAATCGATGGCGGTGTAGATGTAAAACATGAAGATCTTAAGGAAGTATTATGGATCAATAAAAAAGACGCCAATACAAATGGCAAAGACGATGATGGAAATGGATATATTGATGACAAATACGGCTGGAATTTTATAGGAAATGCCAATGGTGAGAATGTGAACTATGACAACCTAGAAGTTACTCGTCTAATTCGCAAATTTGAACCAAAGTACATATCAATCCTTCCAAGCACGCGTCTTTCTGAAGCTGAAAGAAGAGAGTTTGTTGCCTACCAAAAAATGATCTCGGATTATACCAGTAAAATGGACGAAGCTCAATTCGGCGATTTAAACTATGGCCGACTTAAACAAAGTATTGACAAAGTCATTGCTAAAATCGGGAAAGAACCTAAGGATATTACAAAAGAAGATTTAGACAACTTCAAGACAGAAAATGATCAGCAAAAACTCGCTATTCGTATCGCCAAAAAAGAGGTAGAAGGAGCTGGTTTCGAAAAATTCTATAAAGATATTGAAGAAGCTACTGATTACTTTGGCGCTCAAGTCAAATATCACTTGAATAAAGACTATGATTCAAGATCCATTATTGGTGACAATTACAATGATGCAACAGAACGCAATTACGGCAATCCAGATGTAAAAGGCCCGGATGCAGAACACGGCACCCACGTAGCTGGAATCATAGGAGCCAAAAGGAACAATAATATTGGTATCAACGGTGTTGCAGATAATGTAGAAATTATGTCTATTCGCGTCGTACCTAATGGGGATGAAAGAGATAAGGATGTTGCAAATGGAATTCGCTACGCTGTCGATAATGGCGCTAGAATCATAAACATGAGCTTTGGTAAAGGATACTATTACAATAAGAAAACAGTAGATGATGCTATTCGCTATGCTATGGAAAAGGATGTACTATTGGTTCATGCGGCAGGAAACGACGGAAAAAATATTGATATCACACCAAACTATCCGAACAAATACTATACAGATAGCCTTAATGCGATAACTGGAGAAGCTAAGGGATGGATTACTGTCGGTGCCACCTCATGGAAAATGGATAGCGATCTTCTGGCAGACTTTTCGAATTACGGATATAAATCCGTTGACGTATTCGCTCCTGGTGTAGCTATAAACTCAACAATGCCAGAGAATCAATACAAAGAACAACAAGGTACAAGTATGGCAGCCCCTGTTGTATCTGGACTCGCTGCTATCCTTCGATCCTACTACCCACAATTAAGTGCTGAAGAGGTTAAAGATGTAATTCTCAAATCTGTTACGAAGGTGGATCAAAAGGTGAAGGTAAAACAAGACGGATCCAGTAAAAAGGTATATCTAGACGAAATATCTGTAAGTGGAGGAATAGTAAATGCATATAATGCTGTTGTAGAAGCAAATAAGAAAATTTCTAGCAAAAAGTAAAAAAATGTTAAATTTTCTATAATAATAATTCCTATTTTGCGTTTTACTACTAAACAACAATAAATAAGACGCTTATGGTTGAAAATTCTACTACAATTTATGAAGAAGCTTACAACAGCGATTTAAAGGAAGTGATAACTGAAGCAGAAGTAAATTTCGAGACAAAGATTAAAAATGGTATCCAAAGTCTAGCAAAAGAACCTTCTCAAAATGTTATAGACAACATTCTCGCCTACTCAAAAACCTTTGTAAGCAAGTAAACAACAAAGTCTCTAAAAGTTTAGAGACTTTGTTGTTTCTACAGTATCCGGCAAAATGAGTATCTTTGTTTATGTTAAAAAAAGACCGCTATAAAGCCTTTGTAGAATATTTTTCAACACACAATCCAGATGCTCAAACGGAACTTCACTATGGAAACCCCTATGAACTTTTGGTAGCCGTGATTTTATCCGCTCAATGTACCGATAAAAGAATCAATCAAGTCACTCCAGCCCTTTTTAATCGCTTTCCAGATCCAGAGTCTCTAGCCGCTAGTAGTCAGGATGAGGTATTTAGTTATATTAGATCTGTAAGCTATCCAAATAATAAAGCGAAACACCTAGTAGGTATGGCTCAAAAGTTGTTAGTTGATTTTAAGGGTATTGTCCCTGAAAAAGTAGAAGATCTAGTAAAGCTACCGGGAGTAGGTCGTAAGACGGCTAATGTAATATCATCGGTTGTCTATAACAATCCTTCTATGGCCGTTGACACCCATGTGTTTCGAGTCAGCAACAGACTCGGTTTGACCAGCAATGCTACAACCCCTTTGGCCGTTGAGAAACAGCTAGTTAAATATCTACCTCAGGAGACAATAGCAATAGCACACCACTGGCTTATTCTACACGGCCGATATATTTGTCTTGCAAGAACGCCAAAATGCGAGCAATGCCCTATCACCTACTTTTGCAAATACTTTGAAAAAACGAAAAAAGCAAAACCTATTGATAAAAAAACAATGAATCTATAAAATATTAACACGAATAGCGATAAACTAATTATTTTAGCAAAAAAATTGCATTTAAAAAATAAAGGTTATATATTTGACATAACAATACTAAAAACATGAGTAACGCAGACAAACTAAAAGCACTACAGCTTACCTTAGATAAGTTAGAAAAATCTTACGGAAAAGGTACTATCATGAAATTAGGCGATTCAGCAGTTGAACCCATCGAAGCTATTTCTACAGGTTCATTGGGCCTAGATATTGCCTTAGGTATTGGAGGGGTTCCCAAAGGTCGTATTATCGAAATATATGGTCCTGAATCTTCCGGAAAAACAACTTTGGCCACACACATTGTAGCAGAAGCACAGAAAAAAGGAGGAATCGCAGCAATAATCGATGCGGAGCATGCATTTGATAAATATTACGCACAAAAGTTAGGCGTCGATGTAGAGAACCTTTTAATCTCTCAACCAGACAATGGTGAACAGGCGCTAGAAATTGCAGACAACCTTATACGCTCTGGAGCTATAGATGTAATCGTGATTGACTCTGTTGCAGCCTTAGTACCTAAAGGAGAGATAGAAGGTGAAATGGGAGAATCTAAGATGGGACTTCAAGCTCGCCTCATGTCTCAAGCATTGCGTAAGCTTACAGGTACTATTTCTAAAACAAACTGTTGTTGTATTTTTATTAACCAATTACGCGAAAAAATTGGCGTAATGTTTGGTAATCCAGAGACAACAACAGGGGGTAATGCACTAAAATTCTATGCATCAGTCCGTTTAGACATCCGCCGCACATCTCAAATTAAAGATTCGGATGAAGTATCAGGAAACAGAGTAAAAGTAAAAATTGTTAAAAATAAAGTAGCTCCTCCTTTCCGTATCGCAGAGTTTGATATTATGTTTGGAGAAGGAATTTCCAAAGTAGGAGAGATTATCGACTTGGGTGTCGAATATAACATTATAAAAAAATCAGGTTCTTGGTTTAGCTACGGTGACACTAAGTTAGGACAAGGTCGTGATGCTGTTAAGAACCTTTTATTCGATAATCCAGATTTAATGGACGAGCTTGAGTCAAAAATAAGAGCAGAAGTAACAGGTGAGACTGTAGATCAATCAGCCTTATTAGAAGAATAATATCACTTACTTAAATAAGAGATAAAAGGGAGCGTTTAAGTAAGCTCCCTTTTCTATTTGTTAACTGCAACAACTCTATTACTTATGCAAAAATCCTCCTATTTTATGTACTTTAGCTAGGAACAACCTTAACTTATTATGGCAATTGATAGAAGATTTTTCCTAAAGACTGTCGGAGCTATTGGTCTTAGCACAACAATTAAGACGACTTCTGCGTATACGGAAAATCAACAAAAGAATGATTTTTCATTATCCTGTCCTCCCTATCTTCAAAACTTTGATTCCGAAAATGTCACAATCTGTGCATTTTTTAACAAACCTTGCTTGGCCTGGGTCGAGCTCTTGGATGATAATGGCAATTCTTATAGCTCCATTTATCAGACAGAAGATGGCATGCGCAACGCAAATACAGACTTCTTTAAATTTAAAGTCCCTCATTTAGGCAAAGATTTCAAATATCGTATAGTTGCAAAAGAGATTATCAAATTTGACCCTTATAAAATTGAATATGGCAAAGAGATCGGGACGCAAGCGATAACAACCAAGCTACCTTTCGCAAAAGAAGACGTTCACGTACTCATATTAAACGACATCCATGAGGATGTAAAAAGTTATAAATTACTTTTTGATCGAAGCACTTTACCAAGAAAGGACGCTATCTTATTAAATGGAGACTTATTCCATTATGTCACTCGATCCCAAGAACTAGTTAGTAAACTATTTCAACCCATGAATGACCTTTCTTCATCGCAGACCCCCTTTGTAATGATCAGAGGGAATCACGAAACAAGAGGCTCATTCGCAAGGGATTATAAAAGATATTTCGATTACCCAAACAACAAGTTTTACCAGGCATTCTTATTGGGACCTGTCTTTTGGATTCTCTTAGACGGAGGAGAAGATAAACCAGACAATCATGAGGTATATGCGAACACCGTTGATTATGATACGTATCGGCTCGAACAGAAAGAATGGTTAGCTAAAGTTCTAACATCAAAAGAAAGAAAAAAAGCCAAACATACTCTGGTCCTAAATCATATTCCATTCTTCCATTCCGATGATTGGCATGGCACACTACATAATAGAGAATGTTTTCATGATCTCTTGCAGAAACATAATGTGGACGCATTGATTTCCGGCCACACACATAAATTTGGATTTTACCCTGCGAATACAGATCACAATTATCCAGTTATTATAGGTGGTGGCCCAAAACAAGGTCAACGTACGCTTATTGAAGTATCCGCATCAGGAAAAAAACTAGATGTGAAATTAAAGAAGGAAACTGGAGAACTCATTAATAGCTTCTCAAAAGCTTAAAGTAATGATTAAAAAAAGGCACAATCTGACGATTGTGCCTTTTCTACTAAAACTATCTTGATTTTATTGCTCGTCAGACAAGAATGGATACCTATAATCCGTATCTGGCGTAAAAGTTTCTTTAATTGTACGAGGCGAAACCCAACGTAATAAGTTTATCATCGACCCTGCCTTATCATTTGTACCAGAGCCCCTTGCTCCACCAAATGGTTGTTGGCCTACAACAGCCCCTGTACATTTATCATTTATATAGAAGTTACCAGCAGCATTACGTAATGCATGTGTAGCTTCTTGTGCAGCATACCGATCTTGGGAAATAATCGCACCTGTTAACGCATAAATAGATGTGCTATCTACCAATTTTAACATATCCGACCATTGCTCATCCTCATACACATAAATAGTCAATACTGGTCCAAATAATTCTTCAGATAGTGTTTCATAATCTGGCGTTTTAGCTAGAATGACCGTCGGATGGATAAAATATCCTGTTGACTTATCGTAAGTACCTCCGATGATAACTTCAGCGTCTTTAGACTCTTTTGCTCTATCGATGTAACTCGTAATTTTATCAAACGACTTCTCGTCAATCACAGCATTGATAAAATTACTGAAATCTTCTGTCCCTCCGATCTTGAAAGATTTAATATCTCTTTCCATTAACCCTTTTAGATCATTCCAAAGGGATTGTGGAATATATGCTCTAGATGCAGCAGAACATTTTTGTCCTTGGAACTCAAACGCACCACGAATCAATGCTGTATTCAACACATCTAAGTCAGCTGACGAATGTGCAACGATAAAATCTTTTCCACCAGTCTCACCAACAATACGTGGATAGGTTTTATACAAATGGATATTTTCACCAATAGTCTTCCAGATATCTTGAAATACTCCTGTTGATCCTGTAAAATGTATACCTGCAAAATCTGGGTGTTTAAAAATCACATCACCAGCATCAGGTCCAGAAACATACACCAAATTGATAACGCCATCAGGAAGTCCGGCTTCTTTGAAAATCTGCATAAGCACATTCGCCGAATAGATCTGTGTATTGGAAGGCTTCCAAACGACTACATTTCCCATCATCGCTACTGATGTTGGCAAATTACCAGCAATTGCCGTAAAGTTAAAAGGTGTCAACGCAAAAACGAACCCCTCTAAAGGACGTTGCTCAACACGATTCCATACCCCTTTGCTGTTTGCTGGCGGTTGTTGTTGATAGATCTCAGACATATATTTCACGTTGAAACGTAAAAAGTCTACGATTTCACACGCCGAATCAATCTCTGCTTGATAAGGATTTTTGGATTGCCCTAACATTGTAGCTGCGTTGAGCTTATAACGATATTTAGTAGCGATCAACTCGGCCGCTTTCAAAAATACCGCAGCACGTTGTTCCCAAGGTAAGTTTTCCCAATCTTCCTTAGCAGATAAAGCCACCTGGATAGCCTCTTTAACATGTTCTTTGGTACCTTGAGAATAATATCCCAAAATATGTTTATGATCGTGTGGAGGAGTCAATTTAACTTTTTTCTCCGTACGAACTTCTTTATCACCGATGTACATAGGAACGTCAATTTCTTGCGCTCTTGCATCATTGATAGCCTGACGTAATAAAGCTCTTTCCTTAGTGCCTGGTGCGTATGAATATACCGGTTCGTTAATAGGAGCCGGAACATTAAAAAATCCCTTTAACATAATTTTATTTTATTTATTATAACTGTAAAATAACGAAATATATCCCTGAATTTATAATCTTCAATTGTCCATAAATAAACATATTCTATCCAAAAAGAAGACTCCATGAATTTAAAAAAAAACAAAACATCTTCCAAAAGCAACTATAAATCAATAGTATACATCAAAAATAAAAATCACAAAAGCCAATTACCGACTGCAATTTTTGTTATACTTCTACCGTATGCTGTGCTATATACTTTCGTGGAGACATCTTGGTAATAGACTTAAAAACGCGATTAAAATGGACAACATTATTAAATCCCGATTGAAAAGCTGCTTCTGCTATATGTTCCGATTTATTATCAATCAAAATCTGGCAGGCCTTCTCAATTCGTACCTCGTTCAAAAAGCTTATATATGTTTTTCTTGTATGCTTCTTAAAAAATTTACAAAATGATGTCGCCGTCATATGTACAATTGAGGCTACCTGCTCGACGGTGATATCTTCATTATAATGATCAAAAGTATACTTGTAGACCTGACTAATCCGTGCACCATCCTTATCAGAGTAAGTTACGTTTCGAACGCCAGAATAAAGTGACGAAGCCTCCCCCTTATGAAAAGCCAATGCATAAAGTAAAGAAAGAAACTCTGTAAAACGCGGCATAGATGTCTTGACCATCAAATTAGTAAAATAATGCATCATTGACTCAGAAACGCTTCGATCTACGCGTTTACTTGTATCTAACTCTAACAAATAATCTTTAACACTCTCGAACTCTGGAATATGATAAAGCTTTCTCATCCGCTCTAGATTAACAAAAATATGAATAGCGTGAATATCAACAATCTCCTCTTCACACTCCATATCTCGATCAAACATGTGGGGTTCATTTGGCTTTAAAACAAAGATATCTCCAGACTGAAAAGACTGTAAAATATTCCCCACCATAATTGTCCCTTTACCTTTAAGTATATAGGTTATCTGCGCTTCATCATGACGATGATAATAATTGTAGAAGTTTTCCTTTTTGTCCTCCATAACAGCGAAAACGCCTTCACCGTACACAGAAACTGTAAATTGAATTGGCTTCATATACCTAACCTTAATCGCTACTTACTTTTGCAACATATGCTTGGTAAATAAAAAGCGACAATGGAATTCCATGTCGCTTTTTATTAAACCCGTTAAAACTCAGTACTATTTAGCGGCCGCGTAGTTTTTAGCAACAGCATCCCAATTTACGACATTGAAAACAGCTTCCAAATAGGCTGGACGTTTATTTTGATATTTCAAATAATAAGCATGCTCCCATACATCAATTCCAAAAATAGGAGTTCCTTTCACTTCCGCAATATCCATCAAAGGATTATCTTGATTTGGAGTCGAGGTTACTGCTAATTTACCATCAGCACCAACAATTAACCAAGACCATCCAGAACCGAAACGCGTAGCACCAGCCTCTTGTAATTTCTTCTTCAACTCATCAAAAGAACCGAATGCTTCATTAATAGCTGTAGCTAACTCACCTTTAGGTTCTCCACCAGCGTTAGCACCTAAAACAGACCAAAAAAGTCTATGGTTATAGTGCCCCCCACCGTTGTTACGAACAGCAGGAGAATACTTACTAACATTTTTCAAGATATCTTCCAACGATTCGTTTTCTGCATCAGTGCCTGCAATCGCTTTATTCAAATTATCAACATATGCTTGATGATGGCGATCATGATGAATCTCCATTGTTTCTTTATCAATATGAGGTTCCAATGCGTCATTTGCGTATGGTAACGCTTCTAATTCAAATGCCATAGTTACTTATTTTAATTAAATTATCAAGTTTATTTTAATACCACGAATATAACAAAACACTTTAGCTAATGTTTCATAATAATGCCATTTTATCGCTTAGCCCGAAAAAAAGACCGCATTAACTCGCCACACTCCTCCTCTAAAATCCCTCCGATAATCTGTGTTTTAGGATGAATAGCATAAGGAGCCACTGTCTTATATCCTCTCTTCTCGTCCTTGGCACCATATACGATTCTAGACACTTGTGTCCAATAGGATGCTCCGGCACACATTACACATGGCTCTACAGTAACATACAATATACAGTCCTTCAAGTATTTGCCCCCTAAAAAATTAGCAGCAGCGGTAAATGCCTGCATTTCCGCATGCGCAGTCACATCGTTCAACCGTTCAGTCAGGTTATACCCTCGTCCTATAATTTTATTTTGCGCAACAATTATAGCACCAATAGGCACTTCATCTTCTTCAAAGGCTTTTTGGGCCAACCGAAGTGCCTCACGCATAAACATTTCATCCGTATTTACTTCGGCTGTTGTATCTTCGAAATTATAAATACGCATATATTACATCAATCTAGCGCCGTTTGGCAATGGGCGTTCTACAGCCGTGAGCACTATATCCCCATTTTCATTGGGAAGCCCTGTTACTAAACACTCCGACATAAACTTACCGATTTGCTTACGGGGGAAATTCACAACAGCGATAACTTGTTTACCCACTAATTCATCTTTGGTATACAGTTTAGTTATTTGCGCGCTAGACTTGCGCATCCCTATTTCGGACCCGAAATCGATAAACAATTGATAAGCAAGCCTCCTAGCCTCAGGAAAGTCGTTAACCTCAAGGATAGTGCCTACACGTAGATCAACCTTCTCGAAATCCGACCAATTTATTTCATTACTTTCTGACATTACAACCTATTACTTGAAAGATCTTCTAATTGCTTAGATATTGTAAATACAACATAATCTTTTGTCCTTTTTAAACGCTTCGCTAAACGCTCGACCAGCTGCTCTTCCTCTCCTGGCGCATAATATAAATCATCATCAGTCAAATGATTATATTTACGACTCAATTTAATTTTAGCTACTTGCCAATCTTGTTCGTTAATTTTGATACTGCTCATAATTGTGGTATTAAAATTGCATATATTTACAACGACTGAAATGTCGTCTGTAACATAAAACACGTTTTAAACTATAGTATATTAAAACAAATCTACATAAATAAATCAACGATGAAAAAGTTTTTACCTTCATTACTTCTATTATTCTCTGGTGCTACTGTGGCCCAAGCACAAGTACTGCCTAGTTTTGAAATCGGACTAAAAGGTGCCTTAAACTACTCAAAATTAAAAGAGGAGAGTTTTTTCAATTCGGAAAACAAAGCTGGTTATCAAGCGGGTCTATATTCCCGTATCGGGGTTTTAGGTTTCCACGTACAACCAGAAATATATATCACTGGCAAAAACACGAAATTTACAACGACTGAAGCTCAAGAAGTGACAACGGGCGAGCTAAAGTTTACCAGTATTGATATTCCAGTTTTATTAGGCAAAAGATTTGGATTAGGACCAATCGGGGCTAGAATCCAAACAGGCCCCGTATTCTCGTTCATTACAAATGACAATGGTGACAATAAAATCAAAGAAGCCTTAAATTTTTCCGAGTACAAAAAGAGTTCTACAGCATGGGCTTTCGGTGCCGGAGTAGACATTTCTAGCCTCCGGGTTGATCTCCGCTATGAATTAGGTCTGAACGACATCGCCAAAGGAAGTGGTGAAGCTCAAAAAATCAACATGTGGAGTATCGGTTTGGGTTACCGTTTGTTCAAAATCTAGTTTAAGTCATAGCACTTAATCTTATAAATTATTACAAATCGGTCGGGACATATAAAGGATGTCCCGACCAATTTTATTAAAAGCCCTCCGTAAAGCCCTCCGTATTATCCCCAAAAACATCGATAGGGCATATGAACATCGGCAAACAACAAACACTGGTTTTAGCGAAAATTGAAGATCTAGAAATAAAAATCATTCAATACGAAAGATTTAGAACAATTCTAAATTAATGCTATTTAATGGATTTAAAGTCATTTTTATAAATGAATTAGATATTTTTGCGATATTAAAATCTATAAAAAAAAGGATAATGAGTAGTAAATCAAAGCCACTATTGACTTCTTCTCTGGGAAAGAAACTCATCATGAGCTTAACCGGACTATTTTTATGTTCGTTCTTAGTAGTTCACCTGATTGGTAACTTACAGTTGTTTAAGGATGATCAAGGCTATGCATTCAACAATTATGCGTACTTCATGACGCACTTCACCCCTATTAAAGTAGTTTCCTATTTACTTTACGCATCTATTATCATCCATGCTGTTTATGCTTTAATTTTAACGCTAGGCAACAAAGCAGCACGACCAATCGGTTACAACCAAGGTAGTGGAAATGTAAGTAGTAAGTGGAATTCTAGAAATATGGGGATATTAGGCACTGTAATTCTTGTTTTCTTAGCAACACACATGCAGCAATTCTGGTTCCAATACAAATTTGGCACTACGCCTTATGTAGAGTATAATACAGAAATGTCTACTGGAAATCGTCAAATTATCGCTTCTGATGCCATTCCAAGTGATTATGATGGTTATAAAATCTTCGTAAACAATGGTATCGAGACTATTCAAACTAAAGATTTGTACAAACAAGTAGCCTATACTTTTCAAAATCCTTTCATTGTATTATTGTATGTGATAGCAATGGCTGCCTTAGCGTTTCACATGATCCACGGATTCCAATCTGCGTTTCAAACATTAGGCTTCAATCACAGAAGGTACATCGGATTCATCAAAGGACTTGGGATCTGGGTATTTGGGGTTATTATCCCTCTCGCTTTTGCAGCAATGCCTTTGTATTTCTATTTTAAAAGTTTGTAATATCGAATTAATAGTATTAAGATATGTTAGATTCAAAAGTACCAGCAGGCCCATTAGCCGAAAAATGGTCAAAACATAAATTCAACATGAAACTGGTTAACCCAGCCAACAAACGCAAATTTACTATTATCGTTGTTGGAACAGGTTTGGCCGGAGCCTCAGCAGCTGCTTCTCTAGCAGAATTGGGCTACAATGTAAAAACATTTTGTTATCAAGATTCTCCTCGTCGCGCACACTCTATCGCAGCTCAAGGAGGTATCAACGCAGCAAAAAACTATCAAAATGATGGTGACTCGGTTTATCGTTTATTCTATGATACCATTAAAGGAGGAGATTACCGTGCCCGTGAAGCGAATGTGTATCGTTTAGCAGAAGTTTCTGTTAATATTATAGATCAATGTGTAGCTCAAGGTGTACCTTTTGCTCGCGAATATGGAGGCTTATTAGATAACCGTTCATTTGGTGGAGCGCAAGTATCTCGTACTTTCTACGCTCGTGGTCAAACAGGACAACAATTGTTACTTGGTGCTTACTCTGCATTGAACCGTCAAATCCAAAAAGGCAAAGTACAATCTTACACTCGTCACGAGATGTTGGATATTGTCAAAATTGATGGACAAGCCAAAGGTATCATTACAAGAGATATGGTATCCGGCAAAATAGAGTCGCACGAAGGGCATGCGGTACTATTATGTACAGGTGGGTACGGAAACGTATTCTTCTTATCTACAAACGCTATGGGCTGTAACGTAACAGCAGCTTGGAGAGCACACAAACGTGGTGCTTTCTTTGCCAATCCATGTTATACACAGATTCACCCAACTTGTATTCCTGTAACCGGTGACCACCAGTCAAAATTGACTTTGATGTCAGAGTCATTACGTAATGATGGTCGTGTATGGGTTCCTAAGACACAAGAAATGTCAGCTAAAATCCGTAAAGGAGAATTGAAACCGGCTGATGTTAAAGAGGACGATAGAGATTACTTCCTAGAACGTAAATACCCATCATTTGGTAACTTAGTTCCTCGCGACGTAGCTTCCCGTAATGCTAAAGAAGCCGTTGATGATGGACGTGGTGTCGGTAAAACAGGATTTGCTGTTTACTTAGATTTCAAGGATGCCATTGCTCGCTTAGGAGAAGATACGGTACGTGCCAAGTATGGTAACTTGTTTGACATGTATGCTAAAATCACAGATGAAAATCCATACAAACAACCTATGCGTATTTACCCTGCAGTACACTATACTATGGGTGGTGTTTGGGTTGATTATAATTTAATGACTACCATACCAGGGCTCTATTGTTTAGGTGAAGCAAACTTCTCGGATCACGGTGCTAACCGCCTAGGGGCTTCTGCTTTGATGCAAGGATTATCCGATGGTTACTTCGTTATCCCTTACACTGTTGGAGACTACTTGGCTAACTTAGGAAGCTTTGCTCCTGTAGACAAAAATCACCCGGCTTTTGAGCAAACGCGTAAAGATGTAGAAGATAATATTAAGAAATTATTAGCACTACGCGGTACCAAAACAGTCGATGATATACACAAAGAGTTAGGTCTTATCATGTGGGAATACTGTGGTATGGCTCGTACAGCTGAAGGCTTGACTAAAGCTAAAGGATTAATCCAGGATTTGAAAAAAGAATTCTGGTCTAATGCTAATGTATTAGGAGAAAACGAAGAGATGAATTTGTCTTTAGAAAAAGCTGGTCGTGTTGCTGACTTTATCGAATTAGGAGAATTGATGGTCGATGACGCCTTGAATCGCAACGAATCATGCGGTGGACACTTCCGTCTGGAGTCACAAACTGAAGAAGGTGAAGCCAAACGTAATGATGAAGAATACGCTTATGTAGCTGCATGGGAATACAAAGGAGAAGGACAAGCGGAAGTACTTCACAAAGAAGAGTTAGTATTCGAAAATGTTAAGTTAACACAAAGAAGTTATAAATAGATTGGAGAAAAAAAACAAGAGACATCATAGTTCTATAAGATCTAACATCTCTTGTCTGAAATCTAAAATCTAAAATCATATACAGATATGAGTAATCACATGAATTTAACGCTTAAAGTTTGGCGTCAAAAAAATGATAAATCAACAGGTCAATTCGTGACTATCCAAGCAAAAGACATCGCAGATGATATGTCTTTCTTAGAAATGCTAGATATTGTCAATGACGATTTGACTCGTAAGGGAGAAGACCCGATATATTTTGATCACGATTGCCGTGAAGGAATCTGTGGTATGTGTTCATTAGTAATCAACGGTCGTCCTCATGGACCTAATCAAGGGACTACCACCTGTCAATTACACATGCGTAGCTTCCATGACGGACAGACTATCGTTATCGAGCCTTGGAGAGCTGCTGCATTTCCTGTACTTAAGGATTTAGCGGTTGACCGTACAGCTTTCGATCGTATTCAACAAGCAGGAGGATATGTCAACGTTAATACAGGCGGCGTACCAGATGCCAATATTATCCCTATACCTAAGCGTATTGCAGATGAGGCATTTGAATCGGCAACTTGTATTGGTTGCGGAGCCTGTGTAGCTGCATGTAAAAATGCTTCAGCAATGCTATTCGTTTCAGCAAAAGTTTCTCAATTTGCCTTGTTACCGCAGGGACAAACAGAACGTTATGAGCGTGCTCAAGCGATGGTAGATCAAATGGACGCAGAAGGCTTCGGTAGCTGCACAAATACAGGAGCTTGTGAAGCTGAGTGCCCTGTTGGTATAAAATTAACGAACATTGCTAGATTAAATAGAGAGTACCTTGGTGCAAAAATATTTAGACAAGAAGATGTACACAACTAGTCCTTAACATAAGGTTTAGCTAAACACGAAGAGGTTGCCTTGTATAGGCAACCTCTTCGTGTTTAGAAACTTATCACTCTTATTTACATTTTTTTAACATGGAGATAAAACAAACGATAATCAGCTATTTGATTCTTACAATACTTTTCATTACTTTGTATATCAAAGAGATTCCTCTAATCTAGGCGGGATCGTATGCGTTAAAACTATGGAAAACAAAAACAAGATCACAGTATTGTATGTAGATGATGAGGAAAATAACTTGGTTTCCTTTAAGGCTACTTTTCGGTTAAAATATAAAGTATTTACAGCAATCAACGGACCTACTGCTATCGATATTGTGAAGAAAAATCACATCGATATTATTATCACTGACCAGCGCATGCCCGAAATGACCGGTGTTGCATTGTTAGAAGAGATTATCAAAATAAATCCAGATCCAATGCGTATTTTATTAACAGGTTATGCTGATATGAGCGCCGTTGTGGATGCTGTTAATAAAGGAAAAATTTACCATTATCTCAGTAAACCTTGGAGTGAAGAAGAATTAGATGAAACCATACAGCGGGCGTATGAAATATATGCAGAGCGTAAAGACGTATTAGAAACCTATTCTAAACTAGAAGTATCTAACGAGCAGTTAGAATTCCTTTTACGTCAAAAACTACTATCCTAAGTAAGAGTGAAAACTCTTACTTGTTGGGAATTGACACTTTAAAGGAAGTTCCTTTCCCTAACTCTGACTGTACAGAAATAGTCCCTTGTAGTTTTGACAAAGCATTCTGAACATTGTAAAGACCGAAGCCCATACCCTCGGCCTCATTACTCGCTCTAAAGAAAAGTCTGAATATATCTTTTATGTATTCTTGCGAAATACCAATTCCTGTATCACTTACTTCTATGATAGCGTGATCGTCTTTCACAATCACGGATAAGTCGACCCGCTTATCCAGATTGTCTTTACGTTGATATTTAAAGGCATTGGATAGCAGATTGTGCAAAACGAGCTCAAGAACAGCTAAATCACTTTTAAATGTATCTCTCTGTTCGACAGTCACGTGAAAAGCCACTTGATTGTTCTTCGTGTACATTTTATAAAACTGAGCGATATTATCAAATAATGAATGAAAATCAATATTAGACAGCTCAAGTTCTCCTCGTCTAAGCAAGAAATAATCCCGCAAACTATTAATATAGGCATCCAAACGCATCAAAGATCCTTCCATCAGCCCCAATATCTCATGCATACGTTCAATCTGATCAAAGCCCGCTGCCAACTTTATTGCGGTAAGAATACCTGTCAGCGGCTCACGCAAATCATGACTCACACTATAAGCAAACTTATCCAACTCATGATACGCTTTTTGCAGTTCTTCGTTTCTTATATCTAGCATTGAGGTCGCAATATAAAATTTGTTTGCTTCCTCTATAGATGAGATTATTTCTTCCTGCTGCCAAGGCTTACGAACGAATCTAAAGATATGCCCCTTATTCACCGCATCAACCACAGTTTCCATATCAGCATATGCCGTAAGTAAAATTCTTATAGGTCGAGGAAACTCCGTTCTGATCCGATGTAAAAAGTCAACTCCCAATTCTCCGGGCATACGTTGATCGCAGAATATAACCCGTATATCCGGATGAGCCAGCAAGATTTCTCTAGCTTCTGTCGTATTAGAGGCGGTATGAACCAGATACTGATATCTAAAGTTAGCTTTAAAACCAACTAGGTTATTCACCTCATCATCGATATATAATATCTCTGGAACTTCTTGCATAAATTTGGTAATAAAATAGTGATAACCAAATAACCTTTAAACAAAGTTACGGAAATTTAGGCGATTTAAGCTTAATCTTTTCCTAGACGTCTTGCTTAATAGGAATAACTAATTTAAATAGTGTGCCTTCCCCAACCTCGGATTCAACAATAATTTTGCCCTCATGCTTTGCTATTGTATTGTACGCGATCGACATCCCCAGCCCAGTCCCCTCTCCAACATCTTTTGTTGTAAAGAAAGGTTCAAATATCTTTTCTCGAATATCATTTGGGATGCCTATACCATTATCCATAATGTTAATATAAATAAAAGAATCATCATCGCAAACACCTGTCTCTATTTTAAGCTTTCCACCCGTATCACGATCGTACTTTTTGTTGATCGCATAAATAGCATTTGTCAATATATTTAAGAAAACTTGGTTTAACTTACCAGCGTAACATTCAATTTGCGGAATATCCCCATATATCTTCTCAACCTCTATCCCCTCTTTTATAATACTACCTAAAATAATTAATGTAGACTCTAACCCTTCATTAATATCAGCATATTTCAGTGTGTCTTCATCCACGCGTGAAAAAATCCGAAGACTCTTTACAATTTCAGCTGTACGACTTGCTCCATCATGCATTCCTCTAAGAAGAAAATCAACCTCTGTTTTCAAATAATCAATATCGATATCTTCTTTATATGCTTTGATTTGTGCCTGCTTTTCTTCTGTAGATAGTCCTTCGGCAAATGCTATACGTTCTACTTCATCTAAGGTACCCCAAACCATCTTAATATCCCGTTTTAGGGGAGCTACATTAGAGGTCACAAAATTAATGGGATTATTGATTTCATGCGCTACACCAGCGGTGAGTTGTCCTAAAGAAGCCATTTTTTCTGCTTCTACAAGTTGTGATTGCGTTTCTTTCAGATGCGTCAATGTAGTCTGCAAAGACTCATTAGATTCAGTCAACTCTCTCGTACGCTCATTAACTTTCTGTTCAAGTACAAAGTTTTGTTCGCGAATTAGACGTTCGTTTTCTTGAGAGATTGTCAATTCTCTGGCCTGAGACTCTTCTTTCTCTTTGCGATAGATATTAATTTTATCTCCTAGGGCAAAAGATAAAAGTATAGCTTCAATAACAGAGCCTATCTGTATAGCCCTAAGCGTAAAAAAATTATAAGGCAGTACATTATAATCCTTTAGTACATAAACCAACACACTTAATAAAAAGATACACCAAGCAAATAAAAAGTACTTAGTTTGTCTATATTTTTCGCGCGATAAACGAAATGCCAATATCAATACAATAGTGGACCCGCCACCAGCAACTACATTAACCATTTTATATGCAGGGATCATTACACCACCAATCAAAAGTCCGATTGCTACGACATATCCCACCAAAAATACATTCAGTAAAAAATTGAACTTTGGAGAATCCTTTGCTGTCTGAAGAAATGATTTAACGAAAAAAATTGTAGCAATCCCTGAGAGTGCTCCCGAAAGAGTCAAAATCCTACTCGAAATCCAACTACTCTGTATCCGGAAAAGAGGTTCTAAAAGACCTAAAATAGCGAGCTGTGCAACTGTGACCCAAAAAATATAATTCACATACACGAAATAGTGAGGCTCTTTCGTCGAAAAGTATAGAAATATATTATACAGTATCATGGATAACATTAATCCAATATAAATTGCTGAAAACACATCTGTCTGTAAAAGTGTTTTAAATAGGCCTTTCGCACTATGAACAGAAATAGGAACAGAAAGCTGCGTATTACTAAATAATTTAAGATAACAAGTTATTTCTTCACCTTTATTTAGCGGTATTTCAAACAGGAAAAATTGATGAGGATATTGTAAACTATTTATGTCGCTTTCAGAATTGATATGTACACTGTCAACAATACCATTTCTTACAGAATAAAAAACAACATCATCAATATTTGTTTGGGATAGGTTTATAATTAAATTATTTATATCAGATAAGTTCGTGACAGAAAACCGAATCCAATTATTTACGTCTTCAGCTCCAAGATTAGGAACGGCTTTGTTGCTTTTCTTAAACAAATCCGGTTCTCTTTGTAACTTTTCAAAGGTTAACTGCTTCGTTGGATCCTTAAATATAGAAATATTTTTACCGATATACTCTCCATCATTTTCTTTAAAAAACTTAAATCCCTCAGCAGAGTATGTATATAAAAATGGTATTAAAACCAATAAAGCTAACAGAAAACTCTTATTCTTCATAATTATGTTAGTTTTCGCAAAAGACTGTAGATCAATCTAACCACCTACTATTTGTTCAACATCTAAATAATAACGTCCAGAATTGACATTTCGCCCCAGCAAAATTCTTCGACACACTGCAGTAGTCATTGCTCCTCCTAAAATAACTTCTGAGGCTAATTGAGGCCAAGAAACAATACTTCGTCTCATCTCAGGAATAGACTCTTTCATTTTCGACGAAAGATTTTCGGCGTCTACAATTTGCATCAGATACTTGAGTTTTTCAATATCGCTTAATGTCTTCAATTTTTCTAACGTCAAATCTTGAACAAAGCCGTGCAAAATCGGACGGTTAGGTTCCAAATCGAATCTTTCAATATCTAACATACCACGATCGTTCGTATCCATTACAACAGGTATTCTAGCTTCCTTTGCTCTAAATCTGCTTTCCATTTTCACTTCGAAGCTATCACAAACCTCAACTAGCACATCGATTCCTCCATGCTCGTAAAAAAAACGCTCATAATTATCACTATTTACACCTTCAGGAAAAAGTTCTACTTTTAAGTAAGGGTCTATCTCGGCAATTTCTCTTGCAGCAATAACGACCTTTGGCACTGACAGATTAAATACTCCCGTACGCAATCTATTCATATTGCTTAGATCCAGCGTGTCAAAATCTGCTAATCTCAAAACACCACATATCCGCTCCATAGCGATGGTTAACGCGATAGACTGTCCTACAGATAGACCTATGACACCTATTTTCTTACTTGATAAAACCTTATGCTCTTCTTTAGAAATCTTAAGCTGATTTCTATTTGTTCTTACCTCTATAAATTCATCTTCATCTAAAATATGAACTATTGATTTACGCCAAGAGTAATAAACCCAAACGCCATATTCGTCAAGAGTTTTTTCTTCTAACAACTCTTTAATATACCGTTGCTCATCTTCAAGACTTAATCCCATAGGATAACGACACCGAACTAACTCCTTAAGCTGTCGCTCGATTTCATCATATGTAAAAGCAATCTCACCATCTTCTTGAAGCCTTTTAAATTGGTCTTTATCAGCAACATTTGAAAGCCTAAGAAATAATACTTTATAAGGAAATTTATTATCTAATTCATCAATCATGTTCTCTCGGTAAATAGCTTTTTACATTATTTGAATGTCATCATCATTGATGTCGACTTCTAACGTAGTTCTTTTTTTTGTATTAGCAATAATTTTCTTCAAATCCCACTGGTCCATACCATCCAAATCGAGCTTGTATTGAATTTCGATTTCTTTCGATCTTAAGACTTCTATCCTCACACAGTTTTGATTCTCACGTAGAGCCATAATTGCCTTTTTATCCTCTTCAGATGCAAGATCTAAGGTTTGTACATCGTCGAGAATCATAGTTGTAGCCAAAAGATCTAGTTTAGGATAATAAAAAGTTCCATTATTCCCAACACTTGTTTCTTGTCTATAGCCGACACTCTTCGTTAGACTTATCGTATAGGGCGCACAAAGGGCAAACAAAGATTTAATACCGATTTGCGGTGCTATTGCAATGGCAGCTCTTGTCAAGAAGATACTCCCGATACCATAACCGGCAATCTCCCTTGAATTCCACAGACCACATCCCTCTCCAGTCCCATCTTGCGCATAATCCCAAACAAGATCAAAGATCTTAGCATCCATATTTCCCGTAGCTTCTTCAATAGGGAGTGGCTGAGAACCACCAGCGACATGTATCCGAGCTCCTCCATATACGTTTTCACCATCAAGAGACTCAACGATTAAAACAAAAGCTGCAGGATTGTACATCCAATCATTTTTGGACGAGGTAACTTTCTTTACTCCGATCGCAGTCAAGACGTGCGCATGCCCCTCAATAAAACGTTCACAAGTTTTAGGGTCATCGATAGCACGGAATGCTCTTAATCTAACGACAGGACGATCATCTTTAAATACTAATGCCACGGGAACGGTTATATGTTATTCGATTGAAAACAAAACTAATCAATAAAAATTAAATGTGTTAGATGTTAGACAGAAATATTTTTTTGAGATTGACATTCCAAAACAACTCACCTATTTTTCCTCTATTAAAAGAATCTAAATGGATGAGGAGAGCTACAAAATTCGCTTTTATATTACGACACAATTATATTGCGTGTAAAGGCGAATTTATGTAGGTTTGAACAAAACTTATCAATAAATGGAATTTGACAAAGCAACTCTGGTAAATATAGTTCTCGTAATCCACATGGCTCTCACCGGAATAATGCTGTTCCGTCTTTTTAAATTAAACAGTGCTACCGGTGGACAACTTATAATTACTTTCTTAGCATTAATAATTCCAGTATTGGGTCCTTCAATAATGATTTGGATATTTAATAAAGAGCTTGAAAAAAAATCAAAAAAAAACCTTAATTCAGGTTCAACAAAAAAAACAAAAAAGAAAAAATAATCCGGCAACTTCTATTAAGACACAACACTGGATCTATTTATATCAATGAGTTCAGACACACCAAACTCATCAAATTTGTCTAATAATGCTTCTGTGCCCATTTCAAGCTTAAATTCCATCTCATTCGTGAATAGCGGGATAACAGCGTAAAAATTAATTACCTTTCCATCACGGGCTTTCATACAAAGGAAATCATCTTCAAAAGATAGAAACGGAGGCAATAACAACATACAGCCAAATCCCGTGTTAGCGATAGGTTCAGCATCCATCCCATTCGGTATCGTGTGACCATAACCAAGCCATGTTTTGTACTCATGTGGAAAACGAGCTAACATCTTGAGAAAATACACGGGCCAGTAATTGTTGTTATCTTGAAAATCCTCATCACCAATTTTCCAATCAACAGGCAACACAACCATTAGCTCAGCTCGCTCATACTCTTCCTTATCTTCGATTTCATCAGAAACAGTCATCGGAAAATCACTCATACCTGAGGTGACCAATATATTAAAAGGATATTCTGCAGATGGTTTAATCCAATGCACATCAATATGTACCAAATCAGAAATAATTTCATGGAAAACCATATCCGGTGCCCCAATATATTTAGACAAATGTTGCTCTATTTCTTCCAAATAAACACAGACTACCTCAGGAAATGAAAATCCTCGATCTCCCTCATCGGTATCCTCATAGCGATACACTCTAGATCCACCAGCAGTCACCTCACTTTCGATCGAATTATTTTCGTCTTTATTCTTTTCATTTTCTAGTTCTGCGCCAGAAGAAATAATTCTCTTTACTTTGTTCCAAAAAGACATGCTTTTATTAGTCTAATATAGCCCTTATTGACTGTTTAAATTTTGTACGAACAGGAACACCTTCTTTGGTTGCTGAAATCCATTTCGGAGACCTCTTCATAACCCGTAAAACCTCTTTAGCAAAATCCGGACTTATTTTATCCTTATTAACAACGGTAATATCACATACAGCCCCATCTTCGCAAACTGTGAATTCCAATATTGCTGTTTGTCGTACACCGTAAGTTACATACTCGGTACTATCCATATTTTGGGCTAGATTACTTACATTTAGATTATTCTGCAAGAATCTACTCCAAGCGTTAATACCTCCCTTAAACTGTGGGGCCATATCAATATCAGCCACAATACTTGTATCTTGATACGAATTCAATTTTTTTTCTTTTGCATCCGAAGCTACCCCCCATATACACAGCACAATAATAATTCCAACCCTCATAACTCTACTCTTTGTAGGTTTAAGTTAATAAAACTATTTGAATATCAAAAACAAAAAAAATATCGATTATAAATATGGAGAGTAAGGTCGATTTATCCTTTCGTTAAATTTTCAACATTTTTAAAAACACCGTTTTCATCCGTTAAAAAAGTCATTGGACGCTCCGGATCTTTAATAATTTCGAATAAGGTATGTCCCCATGGCTTCCAGAAGTTTTCTAGCACCTGACCATACGTTTTAACCTGCCAATTATCAAATATTGGTTTCAATGTCCAATCGGTCAAAGGCATCGGTTCTACGAAAACTGCAAGCGGAGTTTCCATATAGGTATATTCCGGCAAACGATTAAACAGATAAGCAGAATAAAAGTAGCGGGCGCATATCTCTTCAAATTGGATTGGGTGGAGCACTTGCCCACCTATATTTTGCAATGCATCCTCGTGATAGATTGCATTAGTCCCATTATCCTGTAGAGTTGCAATAATCGCAAAATCCCCCATACGTAACGAAAAGATCAGCGTATTGATTTCATCTCGGTACAAAAATGTATCTGGGGCATTGTTTACAGGAAACACCCGGATATCGAAAGGGTTTCTATGCTCAAATTCCATAGGGATATACAACGATTGCATCATCGCATGTAGATTCCTAAACTTATGCACCAAGGCTTGAGAAAAATTCATTTCCTCGCCAGTCAACATCGATTGTCTAATTCCGACCTGGATCTCATTAAACACCACACCATACAATATTTTTGAAATCCATTGAAATAGTGTGATCTGATCCAACTGACTAACCGCATCGTATCCCGTCTTCATCGCCTCTTCTACCTCTTTCTCAACTCTCTCGATATGTAAGGAAGCACCTATTGAACATGGCAATTGCAATTTATTATAGGTAATCATACTTTCATCGAGTAATTTGAAAGGCTTTTCTTCCAAATCGAAAGAACGCATCATCCAGACCGGAAAAACCTGGATACGCTCTTCATCAGAGCTCAATGTCTCACCTGTTAAAAAACAGGTGTGTAGATCGAACTTAAAATCTATAAAGGGGTTGTACAGTTTTGTTGTCATAAGCCGCAAAGGTAGAGTTTTACATTTTTAATTTACGACTATACGAAAGGATTGACTCTAATTTGACCATAGATTTCCTTCTTAATGCTATACTACGTTTACTTTAAAATCTTGAAAGACTAAAGAAGCATTTACCACCTGCCCTTCCTTGGTTAGCAGCCCCTTCAATTCTGAGGTCCTTCCTTTTTCCAGCAAGTTTTTCATTTCTTTTTCTTCCAAAAAAACACCGTTCAATGTCCTCCATATTTTAAAGTCACAGCCTCGTGCATAATGATCACATTGCGCTACTTTATCATAAAGCTGAATATTTCCGGGCTGACATTTCGGGCACTTTATTTTTCCCTTTTGCTGTGGCTTGATTTCCTCCTGTGCAATGGATATGCGAAGCTGCAACAACTCTTTGGTAATTTTTGCAGTATAGTCCTTAATATGTTTCATAAAAACATCATAAGACACCTTATTAGCCCGCATTTCCTCCAACTTTTGTTCCCATTTCCCGGTCAATGTCACTTTAGCTATCGATCTATCTTTGACGAGATTATAAACAGCGAGCCCCTTATCTGTTGGAACAAGTTTCTTTTTATCCCGCTTGATATACTCTCTTTGAAACAAAGTTTCAATAGTTGCAGCACGAGTCGCAGGTGTTCCGAGTCCGCAATCCTTCATAGCTTGGCGCATTTCCTCATCCTCAATTTCCTTTCCGGATGTTTCCATAGCCTTAAGCAATGAAGCTTCGGTATGGATAGGCTTTGCTTTGGTAAAACGCTCAGATAACTCTAGAGATAGTATCTCTAATAACTCTTCGGCTATTAATTTCGGGAGTTGTGCATTTTCATTGTCTTGATCGTCCGAGTTTTTCTCGTCATCATTTACCTCAATTTGATCAGCAGACAACCGCCATCCATATTGCCTTATTACTGTTCCCTTAGCGATCAACTCTACTCCGTTCGCATCGATAGTTACCGTTGTAATATCTTTCAGACAGACTTCTGAAAAGCTCTCGACCATGCGCTTAGCTATCATATTATAAATATTCTGCTGTTCTTTGAGCATAGGACCAGGTTTCTCATCGGTCACTAATAGCGCATGGTGGTCCGTCACTTTTTTATCATCCACAGAACGTTTATTGAGCTTAGCTCCTATTAAATTCCCAGATATAGCCGCGATTCCTTCTTCAGCAGTATTTGCCAAATGCTGAAAAAGGGGATCGATCTGCTCGAAGACATCCTCCCCTATATATCTAGATCCTGTCCTGGGATAGGTAATCACCTTCTTTTCGTATAATGTCTGTGCAATACCAAGTGTCTGATCAGCAGAGTAACCATACTTTTTATTTGCGTCTTGTTGCAATGAAGTCAGATCAAAGAGTAGTGGAGGCTGCTCCTTTGTTTCTTTTGCTTCAACTTTAACAACCTTAGCTTCTGTTCCAATATTGATTTTCGATATAGCTTCTTCTGCAACATCTTTTTTCTCAATTTTATCTGACGTTGCTTTAAAAGCGATACTATCTTTTTCAAATCCAGCTTGGATCTTGTAAAAAGCCTGAGGCTTAAAATCCTTATTCTCCAGATAACGAGAACAGATCATCGCCAATGTAGGAGTTTGAACTCTCCCCAACGAAAGTAACCCCTTGTTACCAGCTGCTAGTGTAATAGCTTGGGTCGCATTAATCCCAATTAACCAATCTGATTCTGATCGAGATCGAGCAGATTCATAAAGACTATCATACTCTTGTCCCCCTTTTAGATTAGCAAATCCTTCTTTAATCGCTTTATCTGTTTGTGAAGATATCCACAATCGTCGAAAAGGTACTTTAGAGCCTAGAAAATAATATATATTGCGAAAGATCAATTCCCCTTCACGTCCAGCATCCGTCGCGACAATGATTTCTTCCGCCTGATCAAGTAATCCTTTGATAATTTGAATTTGCTTCAAAGCACCTCCATCATCGATCTGCTTGCCGTCTTTACGGACCTTTTTGACTTCTAGCTCAAACTTATTAGGAATGATGGGTAAATTGGAAACGGACCAGTTATGATAACCATAAGCCTGTGGCGTGCACAATTGTACTAAATGTCCAAATGCATAGGTAAAAGCATAACCATTTCCTGCTATGTATCCATCCTTTACTTCCTTTGCCCCCATCACTCGGGCTAGATCTCTCGCGACAGAGGGTTTCTCTGCTATTACTACCTTCATATTATAGTATTACGTATCGAGGGTTGTGTATCGAGACACAACCTCTATACTATCACGTTATTCCTTATTTCTAATCTCCGTTCTTCTATTTCCAATAGTCGACAAACCTTAGTCGAGCGACGCGATGGAAATTCCCTTTATTTTACGATACAGGTCTACCGCGTACACATCCGTCATTCCGGAAACAAAATCCAATACAGCTCGAATTTTAGAATACGCATCTTCCTTTTCTGTATGAAATTGCGCGGGAATCATAGCTACAATCTTACGATCAAACATAGTTTTGTTTGTTTTCAGATAGGAAGGAACAAATTCTTCAAGCAAAGCATTCATCACTTTATATCCTGCTATTTCGATTTGAACTACCGTAGAAGCATTGTAAATCTCTGAAACCGAAACTTTTTCTATCCTTTTCATCTGACTTACAATCTCGGGAGACAACGCGTCAATCAACGAACTTTCAAATGTCCCCGACAGAAACTTGTCTTGATTATTTGTAAACACTTCGGCACAGCCATTTATCAATGTGTTTATAGCTTTAGCACGCAACAACTCCACCCGGCTCCCGGAATCTTTTAGTCCGTCAAGCCTATTCCTCAACTCCTCTCCTCCACAAAGAGGCAACAAGAGTTCTTCGACTTCTTTGTAAGACAATATCTTGAGGTGGTGCGCATCTTCGAGATCAATAATATTATAACAGATATCATCTGCGGCCTCAACAAGATACACTAGAGGGTGTCGTAAATAGCCATTGGGATTAGTCGGATCCTTTTCCAGCCCCAATTCCACAGCTATTTTATCAAAAACAACCTTTTCTCCCTCAAAAAAACCGTATTTCTTACGATGATGATTACCTTTTATATGACCATCAATTGCCGAACATGGATATTTGACGATAGAAGCTAATGTCGAGTAAGTGAGCGCATAGCCTTTTTCGTCCTTACCACTGAAAGCATGGGTTAGTATCCTTAATGCATTCGCATTCCCTTCAAAATGAGTTAAGTCCGCCCACTGCTTTGCCGAAACATGCTCTTGATATTTCTGGCCTGCTCCTTGGGTAAAAAAGGACGATATAGCAGCTTCTCCCGAGTGGCCAAAGGCTGGATTTCCCAAATCGTGCGAAAGACAAGCAGATGATATAATATTGCCTACCTCTTGTAAATAAGGCACCTCTGCATCAATATCCGGGTTCTGCTTTTTCATCAGGTTATAGAACAACCTACCTAAAGAGCGCCCGACAGACGCCACTTCCAAACTATGTGTCAATCTATTATGAACAAAAACAGCACCTGGCAAGGGAAAAACTTGGGTTTTATTCTGCAGCCGACGGAACGGAGAAGAGAAGATCAACCGGTCGTAATCACGCTGAAATTCAGATCTTGCATCAAATTGTTCATTCGGAATACGATCTTCGTACCCCCATCTTTTTGCAGACAAAAGTTGTTTCCAGTTCATCAATATTATGGATTTTCTAGGGCAAACTTATATAAAATGCTTTGAATTCGCGAATACCTACAGGAAAAATCAGCTTGAATCTACCTGCATATTATATCTCCATTAGTGGGTTAATTCTGGGAGAATGACACGTATTAAACTTTCGGACTAACTAAATAATTGCTATTTTTATAGAAACAATTCAAGTCATGACAATCTACAAACTTCCTGATACAAAAGCTTTCGAAAGCTGCTTAAATAATAAAAATACGCACCTGCTGACTTTCGTAAACCGTGCAGGTATGCAAATTGCCTTAAGTGATTATGGGGCTCGCTTAGTAAGTGCTTTAGTCCCAGACAAACATGGCAACCTTGTTGATGTAGTCTTAGGGTTTGATACCTTAACGGGATATATCAATGCAGGCGAACAGTATCATGGAGCTACAATCGGGAGATATGCCAATCGAATTGCTCATGGTTCTTTCAAAATAGACAATACTCCTTATACATTAGCACAAAACAATGGGGAGAATTCACTCCATGGTGGCCCCAATGGCTTTCACACAAAGGTATGGGATAGACAGGTGAGTTTGCAAAAACAAGTCGATTTTTGTTACATCTCCCTTGATGGAGAGGAGGGTTTTCCAGGTACTGTAAAGGTCAATGTTAGTTATGAATTGACCAATGAAAACGAGATCAAAATTCGCTTTCGAGCCACTACAGATAAAACGACTGTCATCAATCTGACAAACCATGCCTATTTCAATCTGAATGGCGAGGGCAATGGCGACGTACTTAATCACATCCTACAGATCCCTTCTACGGAATACATACCTATCAACAGCAAGCAAATCCCTACCGGAGAAGTGTTCTCTGTAGAAAACACGGCCTTTGATTTCAGGGAACCAAAAAAGATAGTTGAGAATATCCATAGTCCCGAAGAACAACTACAATATGCGCAAGGTTATGATCATGGCTTTGTCAATCAATCAACGATAAGTACTGCTGCTGCAACTGCCTATTCTCAGGAAAGCGGGATATTATTAGAAGTCTTTACAAGCCAACCTAGTATACACCTCTATACAGGGAATTTTCTTTCCAATGATTTAGGAAAGTCTGGCCACCGCTATTTACGGCATGGCGGATTCTGTTTTGAAGCACAGCATTACCCCGATAGCCCTAATCAAAAAAACTTCCCTAACGTGATCTTAGCCCCTGGTGAAGAGCTTGATCAGACGATAATTTATAAATTCAGCCTTAAAAAGTAGGTGTAATAAATTACTTACAATAGATAAACAAATACATTTCAATTTATATTTGAGAAAAAATTATAGACTGATGAATAAGAAAATCTTATCAATTGCACTTTTAAGTGCTGGAATCGCCTTTTCTTCTGCACATGCCCAAATGGCTAAGCAGAAAGATGTCAAAATGGATGATTTGTTAAAACACCTGAACGGATTATTCCAAAAAGGCGATGAAGCATCTAAGGTAGAGCTAGGAAAAGAAGCCCTGGCTATGTCAAAAAGCAAGAATGAGAGCTTTGTATCCATGGCTGCCAGGGTATATCAAAGCCTAGAACAAGAAGACAAAGCAGAAGCAATAAATAAAACTATTCTAAAAAAATTCCCTAAAGGAATTAAAGCGCGCTCTGAAGCTTACGAAAAAGTTTTTGGCGATGAAAAAGCTTCTGCTGAAATTGTTGAAAAAGGATATACCGCTTGGTTAAAACAATTTCCAGCGGCTTCTTTCGAAGAAAAAGATAGAGGTATCTACGATCAAGCGGCAGTAAGCTTAGCATCCTTGTATTTCAAAGCAAACAATATCGCCAAAGCCAATAGCTACATCAATCAACTTAAAGCTAGTCCAAGCTTTGCATCTTATGCGAGCAGGATTACCTCAGGCTTAATTAAAGACCGCAACTATGACGCTGCTCTTCCGATCTTAGAAGAGGCATATATTAGCGGTTTAGAAGCATCCAAGTCTACTGATCCGAAAATAAAAAATGGAGCAGCAGCTAGAGCATACGGATCATTAGCTCCCACTTATGCACAGGCTTTATTAGAAAAAGGCAATGTAGACAAAGCAGTTCGTGTGATGGAAGACTTAATGAAGTCGTCTCCATATGCTGCTAGTTCTCCTAGCAATGTAATGACGTTAGCCAAGGCTTTTGCGAAACAGGGTAAAGAATTGGATGCCTTTCTATCCTTAGAAAATTTTGTGGTTAAGAACGGTAAAAATGCAGACGTAGTGAAAGAAATGCAACCGCTTTACAACAAGTTAAATAACAATAAAGCTGATTTCAACACTTACTTTGCGGCTGTTGAAGCCAAAGCCAAGGACGCAATGGTCTCCAAGTACAAATCGGAAATGATAAAAAAAGAGGCTCCACAATTCTCTTTAGTGAATAGAGAGGGTAAAACAGTTTCCCTCGCCGATTACAAAGGAAAAGTTGTTGTATTAGATTTCTGGGCAACTTGGTGCGGCCCTTGTGTGATGTCATTCCCAGGAATGCAGGCAGCAGTAAACAAATACAAAGCGGACAAAGATGTAGAGTTCCTTTTTATAGATACTTGGCAGCGTGAAGAAAACTACAAAGATTTGGTAAATGAATTCATGACAAAAAACAACTACACATTTCATGTATTGTTTGATGAAATGAAAGATCGTACCAAAGCAACGACTACCGCATACGGCGTTTCTGGAATTCCTCACAAAGTAGTTATTGATAAAGAAGGTTTTATTCGTTTTGAATCATCTGGTGGTTCCGCAGATGTCGACAAAGTAGTCAACGAGATAGAGACTAAAATAGAACTTGCTAGAAAAGGTTAATTAAGTTAAAAAAAGAGGGTTATTAAACCCTCTTTTTTTAACTTAATTAACGTCAATACGTACAAACTTACCATCCGTGTCAAACACCAAATCTAATCCATTGGTCAATTCGACATCAAATCCATACTTCTCTTTATCAATACCGTTTATCCCAGCATTATCATAGTTATCTTTTACATAATCCACGATAGGTTTCAAAACAAATGAAGTTGGTATAGACGCCATGTTTTCACGAGCTTCAACTTCTGTCCAATTTCCATTTTTATCAAATTTCACCTCTACGCCATTGTTCAAAAGCACCTGATACTCTGTACCGGACAAAGTTTCTTTTTCCCGAGTTACAGAAAGTACTTTAACATCCTTAAAGTGGTCATTTAAAAATGTATTGGCTACGGCCGGAAGATTATTCACATCAATAAGTTCTTCCTTTTCACATGACACAGCAATAAAGGCAACTGCCAACAATAAACTAAGTTTTAATATTATTTTTTTCATCTTATATCGCTTTAAATTACATCAAATATTAATCGTCTATACGAACAAATTGTCCCTTTTTATTAAACTCTAGATCTATCCCGTTTGTCAACTCGACTCCGTATTTTCTACTAGAACGCGAAATCTGAACAATCTCATTATTTGGAAAACTCTTTTTCACGTATTCAAGAATTGAAGCCGGTACAATTTTCACGGGGACAGCTTTAAGTTCTGCATCTACCTCTGTCCACTCCCCTTTAGCATCAAACTCTAACTTCACACCATCTCTAAGCTTTACATCATAACTTTTGCCAGATAATAGCTCACTTTCTTCTTTTACAAGTACCACTTGATCTGCATCATAATAAGTAGTAACAAAGTTTTGCGCTTTTTTAGGCAATTGCGCAAACGTAATTACCTTGTCTTGCGCATTTGCAACAACCGCAACCACTAGTAGTGCTACAGTCATTAAAGATTTAATCATTGTTTTCATACCTTTAATTTTTTTCATTTGTGATGAAGCTATCAGATTTATTCATCCCTCGATGCGATTGAATCAATCATGATGGTTTCATGTTTTTAACTTATTTTGATTTTATAATTCAAAGTTCGTACCCAACTTAGGAAACAATTAGGAATAGAAATGTTTTCAAAAAAAAATTATAAAATTTTCTGAAGTATAAAAAAATGTTTTCCTGATTCGTAAGAATAGAGAAGCTTTAGCTGATGTTGCTTTTCAAGAATAGACCGTACTATGGATAAGCCTAGGCCATTTGAATTATTATCCTGGCTTCCTTTATAGAACCTTTCAAAAATATAATCAGGATTAAGGGCTCCTGAATTACTATCATTTGCTATAGAAATTTTATCAGCAGTAATGTCAACCATCACCTCCCCGTCCTTAACATTGTACTTAAGCGCATTCCTTAATAAATTAGAAAGTAAAATACGAGCGAGGTTCATATTAAAATTCAATCTAAACGCTGCTTTTTCATTGATAGAAATGAGCACCCCTTTATGATCGGCCATATCAGTAAGTTCCTCTACTATAGATCTCACCAATGCTCCAAAGTCTACAAACTCTATCGACGCATACTGATTATTATCAATACGTGACAACATTAAAAGCGATCGATTTAAACCCACCATTCTATGCAATGCGGCTTTAGCATCGGCTATTTTAACAAGCTGTTCTTCAGTGAGATTTGAATCGTCCATTAAAAGCTCTAATTTGTTTATAGTAACTGCCAATGGTGTCTGTAATTCGTGTGAAGCATTTTCCAAAAAGAGCTTTTGGCTTTCAAATACAGCTTCGTTACGATCAATCATGTGTTTGACTTCCCGATTTAACTCCTCAAACTCCTTAACATTCGTTCGAATTATATTAAAACTAGCTGTGTCACCAAATCTATAACTACTCAGATTATCTAAAGTCAATCTAAATGGCCTCCAAGCCCTACTTAATACAAAATGATTTATAATCAATATACTGAGAATTATAACAAGATATAATACCCCTAAAGAAATTGCCAAATTAATTAAATAGTCGTCCTCTTCTACTGTTGAGGTTCGAATTTCCAAAGAATAAGGCTTCCCCTCTTTGCTATAAAATCCGGTTCGCAAGACGCGATAAGGCTCATCTTCCTCATCGTAAGGCATATAGATAAGTTCTTTAGAGAAATGGTTTTTATCGAGATCTTCTTCGCTTTTTTCTATCGGTAGAATACGAAATTGGTTAATTCCAAATTCCTTGGTATTATCCAATATGATCGGATTATCATAAGCTTCCCTTATGATTTCGATTTTTTGATTTTTCAACCCATCATCGATGTTATCATACACTTCATCCATGAGGATAGCATAAAATAGTAATGCCCAAACCGCCATAACAACAAGTATGGCAACAATAATAAATCGATTGGTATAATATTTTAGAGAAACAGCCATTACACTAATTTATAACCTACCCCATATACAGCTTGAATATCTAGATTTGCACCTGCATCTTTCAGCTTTTTCCGCAAGTTCTTTATTTGAGAATAAATAAAATCAAGATTATCAGCTTGATCTGCATGATCACCCCATACAGTTTCTGCCAGTGTCGTTTTTTCTAAAAGCTTTTTCGGTCTCAACAGAAAATAATATAGCATATCAAACTCCTTCCTATTAAGTTGCAGTTCTTGGTATTCAACAAAAACCGTTCTATTATCCACATCCAATGAAACGTTTTCATACCGGATCACCGAATCACCTTTTTGGCTATTTCGTCTCACAATACTCTTAATTCTAGCTAAAAGTTCAGCGAAATGAAAAGGTTTAGCCAAATAATCATCCGCTCCTATTTCAAGTCCCAGCACTTTATCATCCACCGAATCTTTAGCTGAAAGAATAAGTACGGAATGGGAGTTGTTTTCACGTTTCAATATTTTTAGTAAGTCTAATCCATTACCTCCGGGCAACATAATATCCAATAATACGATATCGTAAGAATGATTGAGTACCTTGTCCAAACCTGCCTCGTAAGTATTAGCGCTCTCTACAAGAAAATGTTCTCTTTCCAAGAAATCCTGAATACTTCGTTGTAACTCAATCTCATCTTCAATAATAAGCACTTTCATCGGTGTGAATATTAAAATAAAAAAACTTTATTCCCTTAACAAACAATAATGAAACCATAATTAGGAAACATTTGGGAATTAATCATAGCGGATTACAATTTATTGACTTTCGCCCATAAAAATTACAATTTAGTAAACTTTTAGCTTATTTTTACGTTATAATAAGGCATTGTAATTAATATATAATCGTTGGTTTGAATAAATTCACTCGCGTTTTATTACGCACTTTTCTATGGATTTTTGGTTCAGTAATAGCTTTAGTTCTCTTACTGATATTCTTAATTCGTCTGCCGTCAGTACAAAACTACATAGCAGGCAAAGTCGCAAATTATCTCGAGACCAAAATCGGCACCCCAGTAAACATCGGTTATGTCAAGATTACTTTCCCCAAGAAACTGGTCTTAGAAAACATCTATTTTGAAGACCAAAGTAAAGATACCTTAATCGCTGGCGAAAAATTAGTAGTAGATATCAATATGTTAAAATTATTGAAAAATACTATTGAGGTCCAAGAATTGGATTTAGAAGGTATCACGGCCAAGATAAAGCGATTTTCACCAGATGGTCAATTCAACTTTGATTATATTCTAAAGGCTTTTACCTCTGAAAAAGAAAGTAATATAACAGCCCCAGATACTTCGTCAGCCCTTATCTTTAACATTGACAAAGTCAACTTTGACCGGATTCGCTTCGCCTATGCCGACGATATGATAGGGACTTCTGCGGATATTTGGCTTAAGCATTTTGACACCCGAATCAAAACCTTTGACCTGCAGCGAAACATGACCTTCGACATGCCAAAAATAAATATAGAAGGACTTACAGCATATATTAAACAGTGGCCACCTACGACAGAAAACACGGCTCTTAAAGCGGAAGATTTCGGAATCACAGACTCTTCGGCTAATGCGACAGCTTTGCTACCAAATATTGGGACAGAATTCATCCAATTAAAAGACATTTTCGTTCGCTACCAAGACGCTTCATCTGCGATGGATAGCAAGTTTGATATCAAAAACCTATCCGCTAATGTAGATGTCATAGACCTCAATAATGAAGTTGTAAAGCTTCGTGAAGTCATCCTCAATCAGTCCGATTCCTATGTCACATTTGGCAAAACAATTAAAAAGGAAACTACAAGACCAGACAGCACCTCGATCAACTGGGTAGTATCGACTGAAAAACTAGCTATAGATAAAACAAATTTTGCTTTTAGAGATGACAATCAAGCCCGAATGAAAGGCTTTGATTATTTTAACATCAAAATTACGGACCTTGCCGGTGCACTCGATCAATTGCATTATTCCGCAGATTCTATTAGCGGCTCATTACAAAACTTAACAGCCAAGGATCATTCTGGCTTTTATTTAAAACGATTAAGAGCCGATTTTGTTTACACCAATACAGGTGCCACCATACAAAATTTACTGGCAGAAACCCCTAATACTATTATCCGCGATTACTTCAAAATATCGTACCCTTCCTTAGATGCTGTTGCGAACACCCCTGCTTTGTTATCTATAGATGCCAAAGTAAAAAAGACGCAGATTGATATGTCGGACATCCGTTTCTTTGTCCCCGATCTCGAACAAATGGATGTCATGCAACCTCTAATGACTAAAAAATTCTATCTGGATGGTCGCATCACTGGAAAATTAAATGATCTACATATCCCCTCTTTAGACTTTCGAACATTAGATAACACGAACATCTCAGCCAGTGCCGATATAAAGGGACTCCCCGATATGAACAAGTTGTTCATAAATCTTAATCTGAAAAAACTAACCACGAGCAATATAGATTTAGATAGACTCATTGCTAAATCTATATTGCCTAAAGATATGGCGGTTCAATTCCCAAATTCTATTTCGCTATCGGGCACCTTTAAGGGCGGCATGAAGGGATTTGATGCAAATATGAGTCTATTGACAGAAAAGGGCAATGCCACGATCAATGGCTATCTCAATATGGCCGGAAAAGATACAACTTACGATGCTACACTTTCCATAGCAAACTTCAATCTAGGGCATTTGCTCAACCAAGACTCTACATTAGGAATAATATCGGTAGATGCACAGGTAAAGGGCAAAGGTTTAGATCCAAAGTCAATGAATGCAGCTATTAATGGCATCATAAATCGAGTAGATGCGCTTGGTTACCAATATCGAAATATCCGTCTCGATCTAAATGCTAAAAATGGAGACATCGCAGGAAATATAAACTCTAGCGACCCGAATATTAAATTCAATCTGGATATGGCTGCCAATATGCAAGGACAATATCCTCAGGTCAAGGCCGAACTAATGATTGACTCTGTCAATCTAAAAAATCTCAAACTCATGGACGACAATTTCCGTTACCATGGAAAAGTAAATCTAGATTTAAAAACGGCAGATCTTAATCACCTCAATGGTAAGCTAGTTGTCTCGCAATCATCAATCGCATACAACGATGCTCGATATGCCTTAGATACCATAGCCCTTACAGCTGCTGCAGATACTAACCGCAACACACTCATTCTAAAATCAGAATTTCTGCGGGCCCATTTAGTCGGAAAATACAAATTAACAGAGCTTTCATCCTCTTTACAGGATGTTGCCCGGATTTACTATAACCCTAAAAATGAGCCTGCACAGCAATTAAAATACGAAAATCAGAACTTCGAGTTTTCAGCCACATTAAATAATTCTAGATTCTTACGAGATTTCTTCCCGGGACTTGAAAAAATGGACGATATCTCGCTGGATGGAACTTTTAATAGTCAAGAGAAAAACATAATGGCCAAACTAATAGCTCCGACATTAATATATGATGGTATTGAAGTTCGAGATGTTGGTTTAGATATCATTACCGTAGATAGTACAATGTACTATTCTACGCTTATTAATAAGATTAAGGTGGATAACATTGAGTTGAATAACACCGTTCTCAGTGGAAAAATAATTGAAAACAATTTGGATTTTGGACTCTGGATCAAGGACAAGGCACAAAAAGACCGTTATCATTTAGGCGCAAAAATGAGTGTAGATGAAAGTAACTATATGCTCAGTCTCTTCGAAGATGGTCTAATGCTTAACTACGATAAGTGGAATATATCTCCTGAAAATCAGATTAGTTTTGGTAAAGATGGTATCCGGGCACAAGATTTCAAATTAAGTTATAAGGGTCAAGAGTTTATGATTCAATCTCAAGACAGCACTTTAAATTCACCTATCAACCTGACTTTTAACAATTTCCGAATAGAGACCCTATCCAATATGTTGGAATCCGAAACGTTGAATTTCGGAGGGGGTATAAACGGAGCAGCGACAATATCTCGTTTAGAAAGCAATCCTGTATTCGTGTCCGATTTAGAAATCCAAAAATTCTATTTTGGACAAGACACTGTTGGTAACGTCTTAGTCAAAGTGGATAACATGCGGGAAAACACCTACTCGGCAGATGTTAAAGTAACCGAAAATGGGAACAATGTACAACTGTTGGGAGAATATATATCTCCACCGTCAGGCGAAGCCAGTTTTAATGCTAAGTTAGAGCTAAAACCACTTAAAATCAAAACCATCGAAGCCTTCAGTATGGGATACTTAAAAAATAGCGAAGGCGATCTAAATGGTCTTTTACGAATTGGTGGAAGTTTGGACGCACCAAAGATTTTGGGTGATCTGACTTTTAATAAAGCTCGAATGAACATATCCATGTTAAATGCCGATTTAATGATGGATAATCAAAAAATTATCTTCAATGATCAGGGAATTGCTTTCCGTCAGTTTGCACTTAATGACATGAAAGGTAACCTGGCTAAATTAAACGGCACTATTTTAACCAAAAACTATTCAGACTTTGCTTTCAACCTCAATTTGACGACAAAAAATTTTGCAGCAGTAAATTCTACTAGAGAAGATAATGATCTGTTTTACGGCAAATTAAACATTACCTCCAATATTAGAATCACTGGAGATATAAACAAGCCCGTTATTGATGGCGATGTACGTGCGAATGAAAACACTGACTTTGTCTTTATTGTTCCAAATGAAAATCCAGGGATTGCAGACCGTGAGGGAGTCGTCAAATTCGTTGATAAAAGTGATACCACTAGGGCAAATATTTTTGCCAAACTAGATTCCATGACTACAGCTACCAAGTTTTCTGGAATGGATCTCGCTCTAAATCTAAGTACAGATCGCGAAGCCAAATTCAAAATAATCATCGATGAGGGATCACAAGACGCATTGAATATACAAGGTATCGCCGAATTGAATACAGCGATCGATGCTAGTGAAAAAATAACAATGTCCGGCACATTCACAGTTGAAAAAGGAAATTATTCCTTCAACTTCGGACCGATCAAAAAACAATTCGACTTTGAGAAGGGGAGCACGATTATTTGGAACGGAGACCCTTTAGATGCTCGAATGGACATCACTGCTATTTACAAAGGTCGATTTCCGACTTTGGAATTAGTCAGCAATCAAATTGGTACTGAAAGCCAGAATCTATATAAACAGCGGGTGCCTTTCAACGTAAAATTGATCCTTTCCGGCGAACTCTTCAAACCGGATATTCGATTTGATATTGACTTGGACGAAAATAATGCTATCGTATCACAAGATGTGGTTTCGAAGGTCAACATCGGTCTTGCAGCGCTTCGTGACGACCCTGCCGAACTGAATAAACAGGTTTTCTCGTTGATAATCATGGGTCGCTTTATGTCGTCCAATCCTTTTGAAAGTCTTTCGGGAGGCGGCGGAGTCGAAGGTATGGCTCGTAGTTCTGTAAGTTCCTTCCTTTCCAGTCAATTGAACAGTCTGGCGTCCAATTTAATCAAGGGAGTCGAACTAGACTTCAATCTACAGTCTGAGCAGGATTATCTGACCGGTTCTGGGCAAAACCGTACAGATCTAAACGTTGGTATTTCCAAAATGCTTTTTGATGACCGATTAAAGATTACCGTGGGTTCTAACTTTGAAGTAGAAGGAAATACCCGACCAGGTGAAAAACCCAACAATATTGCCGGAGATATATCAATTGATTACCAACTATCAAAAGATGGACGCTATTTTGCTCGGGTATACCGCAAGAACCAATATCAAGCCACGCTTCAAGGCCAATTTGTAGAGACTGGTATAGGTTTTATCATCAACATGAGCTACAATAGATTTAGAGAACTTTTTATGAGCTCCAAAGCTCTCGAACAATATTATAACAGTGATAATAGTAACTTCAGAAAACGATTCAATGTCGAACGTATGGAGACTGATTCGGTTTACCGAGATAGTGTGCGAACAGTTGTAAGGGATAGTTTAATGATACACAGCCCAGAGTTTCGTAAACGAATGCAAGAGCGAGAAAAAGAAGAGCGCCTACAAAAAGGCCAGGATCCCAGTAAAAATAAAAAAGACAGTACCAATAAGGGGCTAAAAACTGAAAAAGTAATTTCAGCTATCCGAAATGAGGAAGAAGAAAGGAAACAAGATGAACAATAGAATAGTTCCTATTATCGCATTATTCACATTCACCACGGTTGTATTTTCATGCAATTCGACGAAGTATATTGCCGAAGGTGAAAAACTATATACAGGTGGAGAAGTCGTCTTAAAAATGGATAGCATATCGAGTCCTGAACGGAAGATTGCTTTTGAAGAACATCTGACGTCACTGCTCATGCCCAAACCTAACAAGAAAGCATTAGGTGTCCCCTGGAAGCTTCTGTTCTGGAATATGGGCGGTGGTTACGACACCTCCAAAAACTTAGTTCGTAACTGGTTAAAAAAGCAAGGCGAAGCCCCCGTTTTATTAGGTGACGTAAATAGAGAATACAACGAAAATCTACTGCGAAACCGGATGGAAAATCTAGGTTTTTTCCACGCTACAGTAAGCTCAGACACCATTGTAAAAGGCAAGTATGCGCGTGTTCTCTATACAGCAATACCTCGAAAGATATATCGGATCAATTCTTTATCATACAATATCGATTCCCTTACTCATATTGGTCGCGACATTTACGATGTAAAAGACAGGTCGTTATTGACCATCGGTTCCAATTATAATTTAGATGCAATTATCAGCGAACGTGAACGAATAGACAACGAACTTAAGAACAAAGGGTATTATTATTTCAATCCTGATAATATTTTAGTGGAGGTCGATAGCACCATTGGGAATCATAAAGTAGACATGTTTGTAACCATAAAGCCTGAAACTACCACACAAGCTAAGGAACCACAACGCATCGGAAATATTTACGTTTACCCCAATTACACTTTAGGCTCTTCAGGATACACCAGAAGAAATCCACGTAATATGGAATTATATGACAAAAACATCTACTTTATCGATCCACAAAATACATTCCGTAAAAAGGTATTGGCCAACCATATTTTCTTTGAAAAAGGGGAACTCTATAATCGTCACGATCATAACCAAACCATCAATCATTTGGTCAATCTAAACACCTTCAAATTTGTAAAGAACAATTTTGAGAACAATCCGGATTCTGCTAACACACTAGATATCTACTATTATCTTACCCCGCTTCCCAAGAAATCACTACGCTTTGAAATTTTAGGAAAGACAGCGACAGTCTACAATGGTTCAGAGGCCAACGTGACCTGGACATTACGCAACGCTTTTAAGGGTGCTGAAACTGTCACTCTTAACGTTTTTGGAGGCTACGAAACGCAGACAGGCGGAAAAGTTAACTTAAACTCGGCCTATTACAGATATGGAGCCGAAGTAGGAATTACATGGCCTCGTTTGTTATCACCTTACAAATGGGCTCCATCCAAACGTTATATCCCCAAAACGTACTTAAAACTGGGCTATGAGTTCTTAAATAGAAGAACGGCTTATGTACTCAACTCGTCCACGCTGAACTATGGATATATGTGGAAAGAAAACGACCAAAAACAACATGACCTTACCTTAGCTGAGATTATTTATGTGCAACCTCGAAATATATCCGCCGAATATCAAGCCCAGATGGATACGGTTCCCACATTAAAGCGTATTGTCGACCCACAATTTTCTTTTGGACCAAACTATAATTACACTTTTACGAATTCGATGGACCAAAACCTTAAACACACTTTTTACTTCAAAGGAGGGATAAATCTTTCGGGTAATGTGTTGGGTCTAATTCAAGGTGCAAGTTATAAAAATGATGAAACACGTACTCTTTTTGGTACGGTCTACAGCCAGTTCGTTCGTATTGAAGGAGATTTCAGACATTATATGAAATTAGGTAAGGATGCCCAACTAGCATCTAGACTTATGATCGGAACGAGTTATTCTTACGGCAACTCCTATGCCTTACCTTATTTAAAACAATATTATACCGGAGGTCCTAACGGTCTAAGAGCATTTAGGGCAAGGGCTGTTGGACCGGGTTCATCCGCACCGGAAAATATCGGAGCGAACAATTTTTTTGCCGATCAGACGGGGGATTATAAGCTTGAGTTAAATACCGAGTATCGCTCTAAGCTTGCTGGTTTTGTTCATTGGGCAGCATTCGTAGATGCTGGGAATGTGTGGTTACAAAGAGCTGACAGCAACAAGCCCGGAGGAAAATTATCAAAAGAATTCTTATCCGAACTTGCAGTCGGTGGCGGTGCGGGTTTACGTTTTGACTTCGATTTTCTGATTATTCGTACAGATTTCGCAATGCCATTCCGAGTTCCGTACCTACCTAAAGGAGATCGTTGGGTATTTAAAGATATTGATCTACGAAGTTCCAAGTGGCGAAAAGATAATTTGATTTTCAACTTAGCGATTGGATATCCTTTCTAAATGGTTGTCCTGCTATTGTCGGTTCCATGTATTTTTTTCTGAAAGTGTTTGTTATTTAAAGGATGTCAAGAACTTTTTTCATGATATTTAGTGTGGCTGTCTAAATTCTCGCCTTTGCTATAGGTAAGTGTTTTTAACAAACACAGCGGAGTTTTAATAACAGTAAGCGTCACCTCGATTGTAATAGAGAGGTCTGCAAACTGTATAGAATTAATATATAGCTTCTAGATCTCTCCACTTCGGTCGAGAAGACGACATAGTTTACAAATCTGTCATTGGTAGAGCTTGTACCGATTGTCTTCGACGAGCTCCTTTGCTCGGTTTATCAGTAAAGAATGACGACTGCCGAAGGCAGATGGCATAGCAAAGCAATCTGTATTTAAACAAATTAGCCCCCTACACCGTTCCCGATTCCCGGAACAGGCTACTCCTCAGGTCCGCGATGACGATTATTGGTTACTTTTTAGACAGCATCATTAAAGTTTTGTTCAAGAGCTTTTTAAAACGATTAATATTAAGTATATTTAGTTATTGAAATCAAGCGAATGTTGATCTAGTTGTCAAAAGTCTTTTCAAACTACTTAATATAAATACGATTACATCATTTATTCTAAATGGTCTATAAAAAACAAAAGTATGAAGATAACAGTCATAGGAGCAGGTGCCGTAGGAGCCACTACTGCAGATAACATAGCAAGAGGTAATTTTGCAGAAGAAGTTGTATTATTAGACATTAAAGAAGGTGTTGCTGAGGGGAAGGCCCAGGACATGATGCAAACAGCAGCATTGCTTGGCTTTGACACAAAAATAAAAGGTGTTACGAATGATTATGGTCAGACTGCAGGCAGCACGGTCGCTGTGATCACTTCTGGGATCCCGCGCAAACCTGGCATGACTAGAGAAGAATTAATAGGAACCAACGCCAACATCGTTAAGTCAGTTGTTGAAAATCTAATAAAGCACTCCCCAGAAATTGTCATTATTGTAGTATCCAATCCGATGGACACCATGACATACCTTGCGCTAAAGACAAGTGGCCTTCCTAAAAACAGAATCATCGGCATGGGAGGAGCCCTCGACTCTGCTCGATTTAAATATCAGTTAGCCTCTAAACTAAACGCTTCCGCTTCAGATCTCAATGCAATTGTCATCGGCGGACACGGAGACTCTACCATGATACCTTTAATTAGTAAAGCAACTTGGAATAGTATTCCAGTCAGCGCATTTCTGTCCGATGAAGAGCAAGCAGATATCATTAAAAATACGATGGTAGGTGGAGCTACATTAACTGCTTTAATAGGTACTTCAGCTTGGTACGCTCCTGGAGCAGCCACCGCAGCAATGGTTAAGAGCATAGTTCTAAATGAAAACAAACTTTTTACCGCATCCGTATATTTAGAAGGTGAAATGGGCGAAGAAGATATTAACATTGGTGTTCCAGTTATTATTAATAAAAAAGGTTGGGATAAAATTGTACCTCTGACACTCAATGATGCGGAACAAAAAGCGTTTAAAGCGAGCGCCGAAGCCGTCAGGAATATGAACGCTATACTTAAAGAGAGTAACGTTATATAGTAATATTTCCATTACAAAAAATCTAAATGGATAAAGGAACCACAAAATTCGCTTTTATATTACGACGCATTATCTCGGGTGTAAAGGCGAATTTATGTAGGTTTGACTTTTAAATTATAGCGGTGGCAACATTTAATGCCGCTGGAACAAAAACTTATATGCATATAATTCCTTTGCAGATCCTTACGTTGGAACAGCAGGGCTATCACATATTAGTGGAGGTCAAACTTTTTGACACAGTCCATAAGATGGTCGTTGACACAGGCGCGAGTAAAACAGTCCTAGACAAAAGTATGTTGATCCAAGCGGGCATGACAGAAACTGCGCTTATCACATCCAATATACTTTCGACAGGTCTAGGTACCAACGCAATGGAAAGTCATACTTTCAAATTAGATAATTTTAGTATTGCCGATTGGTCCTGTAAATCAATTGAGGTAGCTGTATTAGATTTATCAACGATTAATTATGCTTACACCCAAATGGGTATACCTCCTATTATCGGCGTATTGGGAGGAGATATTCTAGTACAATTTGGCGGAATCATCGATTACAAAAAAAGAACGCTTAGGCTAAATAAAAACAGACGCAAACAAAACGAACAAATGGCCGTGCTATAACATCAGAGAAAATAATCTAAAAATAACTAACGGATCGAGATTCGTTTCACGACGGTTTCGGTGCCAGATCCGACACGTACAAAATAAAACCCAGGGGATACCTTACCTTCGGTTTCAAAAGAAAGATTTTGATTACCCGCATCAAGCGTAGAGTTTGAAAGATTCATTACCTCATTACCCAAAGCATCCATCAACTTAATAGCAACATTACTTTGCTTGGTCAATTTGAATGAAACACTTATCTGCTCTGCAACCGGATTGTACATCACTTTTACATTTGTCACTACTTTCTCTGCCACGTCATCTTTAGCTGCTGAGACAGATACCCCGCTCAACTCATATCCAACGCTACCGCCAGTATTAGCATGGGCAGCATGTACACATGCTAGTATAAAACAGCTGGTGCACATTATTTTCGCGTATTTAAGGATATTTACTTTCATTGTTAATTTAGACAACACACAATTGGAAATGGTTTAATCAAATCTAATCAATACCAATCAAACTTCCTAATACAAAGTTAGTTTTTTAAAAGGCTAAATGTGCATGATAATATATATATATTCTGCTTTTAACAATTTTTAACAAGAAAATTCGTTACGTCAAGATTTTGCTCTATCTTGGCTCCATATTTAATAGTAACACAGTAAATAATGACTATGGGCTCAGACCATAAACACACATTGAATCGCCTCAGTATGGGCGGCTTACTCATCTCCTTAGGAATCATATTTGGAGATATTGGAACTTCTCCACTTTATGTTTTCAAAGCAATTTTTAACCAAGGCACCATCGACAAAGACCTCGTTTTAGGGAGCATTTCATGTGTGTTTTGGACCTTGACCCTGCAAACGACCATAAAGTACGTTCTGATTACCCTAAATGCCGACAATAAAGGAGAAGGGGGCATACTTTCCCTGTATTCGCTGGTGCGCAGAAAAGCCAAATGGCTTATTATACCAGCCATCATCGGTGCCTCCACCCTACTAGCAGATGGTATGATTACCCCCGCTATTACGATTTCCTCCGCTATCGAAGGATTGGCTATACATAATCCATCCTTTCCTACGGTACCTGTTGTCGTAATTATTATATCCTTGTTATTTCTTATCCAACGTTTTGGCACCTCTATCGTAGGCCGAGTTTTTGGTCCTTTAATGCTCGTGTGGTTTACAACCATCGGATTATTAGGATTCTCTTACATACATTATGCACCCGAAGTAATCAAGGCAATAAATCCTTATTACGCTATCGAAACCATAATCAACTACCCCAATGCTTTATTTATTATAGGTGCTATTTTCCTTTGTACTACGGGGGCAGAAGCGCTCTACTCCGATATGGGACATTGTGGCAAGTCCAATATACGCATTAGTTGGATTTATGTTAAGCTGACACTAATCTTAAATTATTTTGGTCAAGGAGCCTGGTTAATTATGCATGAAGGGACTTCTATTGGTGAACACAACCCCTTTTATGCAATAATGCCGGATTGGTTTTTGATCTACGGTATAACCATCGCTACCGTTGCTGCCATAATCGCCAGTCAGGCTATGATATCTGGATCATATACATTAATTTCAGAAGCCGTACGCTTAAATATATGGCCAAAAGTGGCCATTAGATACCCCAGCCACCAAAAAGGGCAATTGTATGTTCCATCTATCAACTTAATCCTATTTATTGGTTGTATGCTGGTTATCGCTATATTCCAAAAATCTAGTAACATGGAGGCAGCTTATGGTCTATCAATTAATTTAACTTTTCTATCTACGACCATCCTCGTTATTTATTTTATGGCACGTAAACGCATCAATAAAATATGGATCATTCTTTTTGCGGTAGTCTATTTTACCGTAGAACTAGGGTTTTTAGCAGGTAATGGGGTAAAAATAGCACATGGAGGTTGGCTTACGCTGATCTTAGCATCTAGCATATTTACCGTCATGTTTGCTTGGTATGGTGCACGTAAAATCAAGAATAAATACGTTCGTTTTGACGATATAAAGAAATATTACCCTATTATCTCAGAGTTAAGTGAAGACACTTCAGTTCCGACATTTGCCTCACAGCTTGTATATCTTACCAGCGCTAATAACACCGAAGAAATAGAGACAAAAATTATATATTCCATTATCAATAAAAAGCCCAAGCGGGCCGATGTCTATTGGCTAGTACACGTTGATGTAATGGATACCCCACATTCACGTGATTACACCGTCCATCAACTTATTCCGGGAAAATTAATCCGGGTAGACTTTAAGTTAGGATTCAGAGAGGAACAGAAAATCAGTTTACTTTTACGAAAAGTGATCGAAGACATGGTGAATAAAGGTGAAATAGATATTACCAGTCAATATAACACATTAAAGAAACACAAAATCCCAGGAGATTTCAACTTTGTCGTTTTAGAGAAAGTCTTTACGAAGACATCCGACCTCAGTTGGGGTGACCGCATCATTATGGAAATCTACAAAATACTTAAACATTTCAGTTTAAGTGAAGAAAAAGGCTTTGGGCTTGACAGTAGTTTTGTGACGTTGGAGCGTGTCCCACTAAACATTCCGAATACCGAAAACATTAAGTTAAGAAGATTGAAATAAGATTAAAGAAGGTTTATAAGGTTAAGAAGGTTTATAAAGTTACGAACCCTATCAACCTTATAAACCCTATCAAAACCTTATCAACCTTACCCACTAACCAATCACCTCTTTAGCATCTTTATTCAGCTTCGAGTGCTTATACCCATAAATAAAATAGATAAGCAGCCCTATTCCCAGCCAAATTATAAATATAATCCAGTTGCTAGCTCCCAATTCGCTCATTAGATACAAATTAACAAGTATCCCTATAACTGGAAGTAACGAGAAATTATATTTAAAACTGTATATGCTTAAAATAAACCAAGTACCCCAGAATACCACAACGAGCGACTTGTGAATGATCACATCCTTTGTACCTAAGGTCTGCCATTCCTTCAAACTGTCTTGACCATAAATATACATTAGGACCATAGCCGAGATAAAGCCTAGCCCCACCAGATACTTACCATTAACGTAGGGAACCCTAAATTTAGCTTTCTTTGAAAGCCCTGATTTATCCATATAAAGCACACCACCACACACTAGGATAAATGCAAAAAAAGTACCGACAGAAGTAAGGTCAACAAAGAAGTCCATTTTGAAAAACAATGCTGGAACAGCAACTACAAAACCTGTTACTATGGTTGCAAAAGAAGGCGTCTTATATTTCGGATGGATAGTCGCAAATTTCTTCCAGAGCAAACCGTCTCTACTCATAGTCATCCATATACGAGGCTGAGCTAATTGAAACACAAGTAGTGCACTCGTAATCGCTATAACAGAGGTTACTGAGATAATACCAGCCATATGATCAAATCCTACATACTGAAACACATAAGCCAACGGATCTTTCACATTTAGATCCGTATAGTTTACCATTCCTGTTAAAACCAACGTGATAAGAACATACAATACCGCACATATTATCAAACAGTAAATCATTGCCTTAGGGAGATCACGCTGCGGGTTTTTACATTCTTCTGCCGTAGTTGATATAGAGTCAAAACCGATAAAAGCAAAAAAGACCGCAGCAATACCACTCAACACGCCTCCCATTCCATTAGGCGCAAAAGGAGTCCAATTTTCTGGCTTTATAAAAAAAGCTCCACCCAAGATAACAGCTATTATGATTCCTATTTTAATCATAACCATGATATTACTGGCACGTTGCGATTCCTTTATTCCAATATATACCAAACACGTCACTAAAACGGTAATCAATCCGGCAGGCAAATCAAAGACAATTGGTAGACCACCAATTTTGGGCGCGGTATTGTACGCCTCAAGTGCTATTTTATCAATCCCAGTCAATTTATCGGCTCCTATCTCAAGCATCTTGGCATGGGCCTCAAAAGCATACGCTGGAGCCATGGTCAACCATTTAGGGATAGAAAGCCCAAACCCTTCACACATTGACACAAAATACTGTGACCAGGAAATCGCAACCACCATATTAGAAACAGCATACTCCAAAACCAATGCCCATCCTATTATCCAAGCAAACAACTCCCCAAAAGCGACGTAAGCGTAGGTATAAGCCGATCCAGACACCGGAACTGTACTGGCAAATTGAGCGTAGGACAAAGCTGTAAACACACATGCAAACGCAACAAAAACAAACAGAAGTGATACAGCTGGACCACCATTATAGGCAGCCAACCCAATGGTACTAAATATACCAGCACCTACTATAGCCGCGATTCCCAAAGACACCAAGTCTCGGACACCTAATATCTTTGCTAAGCCAGAACCGTGGTTCTGAGCATCGCTTAGTATCTGGTCAACACTTTTCTTTCTGAAAAGTTGATTCTTCATATTTATAAAGTTAGAATGTTAAGAAGTTATAAGGTTAAAAGATAAAAAAGTTCATTAAAGCTTCTGTGTTATGTAATTGTAAATTTCCAAAAAACCAGACATATGTTCCTTTTGATAATCTTCCAATCTTTCTCCCAATTGTTGTATATGCGTATCACCCACTTCAAATTTCCATATCCGTTTACATATACTAAAGAGTGCATGGGGTAGGTTTTCAACCTTAGCGTACTCAAAGATATATTTTGAAGCTATAAATTTATCATAAAAAATAAAAAAACGGTCAATATCGACTTTTCCAAGCCCATATAGATAGATGGCTACAGCTTTTCGATCCACCTCCTCCAAATGTTCATACAGTCGTCCTACATTCAATAAATCATGAGCGATAAGTTCATGATCTAATAATAATTCCAAAGCAATATGAGCTAGAAAAGAGGCTCTAATCGGCAGATTAAGAATATCCTGTTCAATCACGATCCGTAATTGATGGGTATGTTTATAGAAAAAATCAGAATTGTGAAATAAACGATCTACCTCCACATGCCTTTCCCAACCCGCAGTAATCGATTTCGACTTGGGTGTTGATGACAACGCCGGCTCATATTTATGGAGTTGAAACGAATACCCTTTGTCTACATTTTTTAATAGATCAGGCAAAAGCCCTCCCAAAACTTGCTCAGGATCTACAGCATAGCGTTCAAAATAATAATGCGACAAAAAGTTCACAACAGGAGTATATTTTAAATTATCGTAATATACATCTTAATATCTTATCTTTGCAATCTTAATAAAAATTATACATATATGAAATGTTCATGTTTAGCGAAGCAAAAACACGCATGAGTATTCCATATGACAGATAAAAAACAATTTATACGCATATGAATTTTGTAGAAGAATTACGTTGGAGAGGCATGCTTCAAGATATCATGCCCGGAACCGAAGAGTTGCTTAATAAAGAAAAAGTAGCTGGATATATCGGTTTTGACCCAACCGGCGATTCTTTACATGTTGGTCATTTGACCCAAATCATGACCTTAATCCATTTTCAAAATGCCGGACACAAACCTGTAGCCCTTGTTGGTGGTGCTACCGGAATGATTGGAGATCCTTCATTCAAGTCGGCGGAAAGAAATCTTCTGGACGAGACTACACTCAATCACAATGTAGCTTGTTTAAAAAATCAGTTAGCTAAGTTTTTAAATTTTGGTGACGGTGAAAACGACGCCAAAATGGTAAATAACTACGACTGGTTTAAAGATTTCAAGTTTTTGGATTTTATTCGTGATGTGGGTAAGTTGATTACAGTCAACTACATGATGTCCAAAGATTCGGTAAAGAAACGCTTAGAAGGTGACAATGGTTTATCATTCACCGAGTTTACTTATCAACTAATTCAAGGTTATGATTTTTATTATCTATGGAAGTATCATAACTGTAAAGTCCAAATGGGTGGATCGGATCAGTGGGGTAACATCGTTACCGGTTCCGAAATGATACGACGTCAAGATCAAGGTACTGCATTTGCTGTTACTACTCAGTTAATCAAAAAATCTGATGGGCAGAAATTTGGCAAGACGGAATCTGGTGCTGTATGGTTAGACCCAAAAAAGACATCTCCGTTCAAATATTACCAATTTTGGTTGAATGCGACAGACGATGATGCTAAGAACTGGATTAAAATCTTCACTTTAAAAAGTAAAGACGAATTGGATTCCATTATTTCCGAGCATGATACATCTCCGCACTTACGTGTTGTACAGAAAGCTCTAGCCAAAGATATTACTATCCGTACACATTCTTTAGAGGCGTATGAAATGGCGATCAAAACTTCGGAATTCCTATTCGGAAATGGTTCATTAGAATTCTTAACAAGTTTAGATCACGAAGCCGTACTAGATGCATTCGATGGTGTACCTCAATTTACAATTGACAAAAATGAGCTGATCGAAGGTATCAATATTTTAGATTTATTAGCTCTCAAGTCTCAGGTATTCTCCTCAAAAGGAGAAGCTAAAAAAATGCTTACCGGAGGCGGTGTTTCTTTAAACAAAGAAAAGCTAAACAATGTGGAACAAACAATAGACGCCACGAATCTGATCAACGAAAAGTATCTTGTAGTACAAAAAGGAAAAAAGAACTACTTTTTGATAATAGCGGAATAATCGAAGAATTAAATAAAAAACAGCAGCCACTTCCGAAAATAAGTGGCTGCTGTTTTTTATTTCAATAACCCTTGTAAGGTTATAACCTTATAACTTTCCAACATCTTATTCCTACCTTTGTGCCATGATTAGTAATAGAGAGTTATTCTTACAAAACACCGCTCAAACTTCAAACAGCCCGCGTCTTATTGAAATCGAACGAGCTCAGGGTTCGTATTTGTACAGTCCAGAAGGACAAAAATATTTAGATCTTGTATCGGGGTTTAACGTTAGTAATATTGGTCACCGACATCCTAAGGTTGTTGACGCTATTAAATCTCAACTGGACAAATATATGCATGTCACTGTTTACGGTGAATTCGTGCAAGCACCACAAGTAAAATTCGCTACCAAATTATTAGAACAACTTCCTTCCTTCTTTCAATCGGTTTATTTGACAAACTCAGGAGCAGAATCCGTAGAAGGAGCTATGAAAATAGCAAAGAAATACACCGGACGAAGGCAGATTATAGCAGCTAAGAAAGCGTACCATGGAAGTACACAAGGAGCGCTTAGCCTCATTGGTAATCCCGCCTATCAAGAAGCTTATGCGCCTTTATTGCCCGAAATTGAGTTTATCACATTCAACGACAGCAAGGATATATCACGTATCACAACGGCCACGGCAGCTGTTATTGTAGAAGCCATCCAAGGTGAGGCTGGGGTACGCGTCCCCGACATGACCTATATAAAGGCCTTACGTCAAAGATGCACAGAGACGGGGACACTTCTAGTTTTTGATGAAATCCAAACTGGATTTGGACGAACAGGAGCGATGTTTGCCTTTCAACATTTTGAGATTATCCCTGATATCCTGATGCTTGCAAAGGGAATCGGCGGAGGGATGCCTTTGGGTGCTTTCGTTTCTTCAAAAGAGATAATGGATGTAATCAAAGACAACCCTATGCTTGGTCACATTACGACGTTTGGAGGACACCCAGTCAGTTGTGCTGCAGCCGTAGCATCACTTGAGGTTATCCTAGAGGAAAAGCTTATCGAGGGAGTTGCTACTAAAGCCGCCTTGTTTAGAAAAGAACTAACCCACCCCAAAGTAAAAGAGATTCGGGGCTTAGGACTCATGATGTGTCTTCAATTAGAAAACTTTGATCAAGTCTATAATATCAGTAAATACTGTGCCGAGCACGGTGTCATGATCGATTGGTACTTACACTGCGAAACAGCATTACGCATCGCCCCTCCATTGACAATTTCGAACGATGAGATTATAGAAGCTTGTAAAATCATTCGAGAAGCGATTGATAAATTTTGTTAGTTATTCGTTATTCCTTAATTTCAGGTCCATTTAAACCTTTAATTCATGAACAACAGAAGAACATTTCTCAAAAATTCAGCTTTAGCCCTAGGTGCAAGCTGCCTGTCTAGCTATTCTTTGAAAGCCGAATCTATTGCTAACCGATCAAAGATAGAGATACAACAAGGGGACATCATCCTGTTCCAAGGTGACTCCATCACAGACAACGGTCGAAGCAGAGATAATATGCTACACAATGATAGCCAAGCACTGGGGCGGGGATATGCTATGCTTGCCGCAAGCACGTTATTACAGAGACATGCCGAGAAGAACATTAAAGTGTATAACCGCGGCATCAGTGGCAATAAAGTACCTCAATTGCAAGATAGATGGCAATCCGACTGTATTGACATATCCCCTTCTGTATTGAGCATTTTGGTCGGTGTAAATGATTATTGGCATACAAGAAACGGTAATTATGAGGGGACACCTCAGCTCTATAAAGAACAATATCAAAAACTGCTGGACACTACATTAAAGAATTTACCAAGCGTAAAACTAATAATCGGAGAACCTTTTGCCGTAAAAAATGTGAAGCATGTAGATGACAGCTGGTTTCCTGAATTTGCAGACTATCAGCGTGTAGCCCATGAGATTGCTAAGGAATACAGCGCGATACTCCTTCCCTATCAAAGCATATTCGACAAAGCGACTGATCGGTCTGCTGGTGATTACTGGACCACGGACGGTGTACACACTTCTCTTGCAGGAGCAAATTTAATGGCTCAACATTGGCTCGATTGCTTTAGGTAAACTAAGCCAAAAAAAACAACACTTAACATTAAGTTAATATACGCTTCATTTTTTGTTCATAGCTTTGCAAAAAAATAAACTATGGACAATTATTTATATTTAGTCATCATCACATTGATTACTTTAGGCGTGATAGACCTTATGGTTGGTGTAAGTAATGACGCGGTCAACTTTTTAAATTCTGCCATTGGTTCCAAAGCAATTCCTTTCCGGTTAATCATGATCTTAGCCAGCGCAGGTATACTGTGTGGAGCGCTATTTTCAAGTGGAATGATGGAGATTGCACGGAGCGGAATCTATGTACCGAGTATGTTTAGCTTCAATGACGTACTCATCATATTTCTCGCAGTAATGATTACGGATATTATTTTACTAGACGTATTCAATTATTTTGGTTTACCTACATCCACCACTGTTTCAATTGTTTTTGAGCTACTTGGAGGAGCTGTTTGTTTAGCCTTATATAAAATTGCCACTACCACGGGAGATTGGTACACCTTATCCCAATTTATAAACACCAAGAAAGCTTCCGAGATTGTTTTCAGCATATTATTGTCAGTTATCCTTTCTTTCAGTGTAGGGATGTTAGTACAATATCTATCCCGTTTGATCTTCACCTTTCAATATGAGAAAAAGATCAAGACTTTTGGTATATTTTTTGGTGGTATAGCACTTGCGGCCATCAGTTACTTTATCATTATCAAAGGACTAAAAACCGTTAGTTTCATCGACAAATCCACAAAAGAATGGATCAATACGCACGAATTATTACTCATTGCGGGGAGCTTTGTAGTATTCACCGTATTGAGTTTTATACTAATCCGCTTAAAGATTAATATACTAAAAGTTATTATTGGAATCGGAACATTTGCTTTGGCGTTATCATTCGCTGGAAATGACTTGGTCAACTTTATTGGCGTACCTGTAGCAGCCATTCAAGCCATCGGCTTTTTTCAGGCTGCAGGAGGAAATCCCGACACCTACATGATGGGCGAGCTTGGATCTGCTGATATTGTCGCACCGATATGGATTTTGTTCATCTCCGGAGCCATTATGTTATTCACGCTATGGACCTCTAAGAAAGCTAAAACGGTCATTGAGACGGAAATGAATCTCAGTAGCCAGTCTGGTGCAACTGAGAAGTTCCAACCCAACACGCTTTCGAGACTCATTGTCCGAGGATTTGTAAATTTAGGTACAGGGATTAGCTATTTGATGCCTAGAGTCCTACAATCAAGACTTGATAGCCGTTTTGACAACACGGGGGTGCTATCAAAAAAAGATAAAAAAGACGAACCTATGTTTGACATGGTACGTGCATCTGTAAATCTTATGGTTGCCAGTAGTTTGATCGCTCTAGGAACATCCATGAAACTACCTTTATCCACCACCTATGTAACATTTATGGTAGCCATGGGGACCGCATTTGCAGATCGTGCTTGGGACAGAGAAAGTGCCGTATACCGCGTATCGGGAGTATTTCATGTTATAGGCGGATGGTTTGTTACAGCAGGATGTGCATTTTTAGGAGCTTTCATTATTGCCTATTTACTTAAAATAGGTGGTATCATAACCTTTGCAGGAGCACTTGTTCTTCTTGCTGTTCTTCTGGTATTTAATGCAAAAAGCCATAAGAAAAAAGTAGCAGAACAAACCAAGAGAAAGCTAAAACTTGCTAAAGAAGATATACATACTCTTCAACAAGTAACCGAAGCTAGTTCAGATCAGATCAGTGAGGTCTTTGCAAAATCGAATATCTTCTATAAAGAGATTGTGGACGGGTTAATCAAGAATGATCTCACTACGCTTTCCATGAACAAAAAGTTGATCAAGAAATTCTTACGTGATTTGGACTCGACCAATGACAATCTCTATAACTTCATTCGCAATCTAGATGACCATTCAGCAAAGGGCAGCCGGTTTTACATTATGTCTTTGGGTTATCTACAAGATATCGTTGAGAATCTTTATGTCATCGCAGGCAATGCGCAAAGCCATGTCGATAATAACCACAAGATGCTGAAAGACTACCAAGGCAATGATCTACAACTCGTGGCTTCAGAACTGGGCAACTGGTATGCCGAGGTATATAATATGTATAGAAGACGTGACTTTTTAAAGATTGACAATACGATGAAACAGCGTGATCGTTTGCAAAAGGTCATCAACACCCTATTGGACAAACAGATTGATCACATCCGTACAACAGAGAACAGTCCAAAGAATACAAAGCTCTACTTTTCCATTCTCTTGGAGACAAATGAACTTATTAGTTCTACATTCAAATTACTACGATTAAACAAAGAATTTGAAGAGTTCAAAATAAATAACAAGAAAGTGAAATAAGCAAAACTTTCATGATCTGCCAGCTGACGGATCATGAAAGCTCTTGATACCCTTAAAGATCTAACATACTCATAAAGAAGGGCTTGCGTAAATTACACAAGCCCTTCTTTATTACTTTGATTATTTATTAATGTGTCAATACCTCCGGCAGCTCTTCAATATCGACTTCCCCATTCTCTGAGATAGAAACAAATCGAACCGGTGCAATCTCATTCACCAATAATGGATCATAAGGTGTACGTACCTTTACATAATTCTTAGAAAAGCCGTGCATATATCCATCCTTAATATCCGACTCAAACAGTACCTCTCCTATGTCACTTAGGTTTTGTTCATAGAAAGCACGACGCTTCTTCTCCGATAAAATATGCAACATCTTACTTCGGTCTGATCGCTGTGCCCCTGGTACCGCACCTTCCATCTGAGCTGCAATTGTATTCTCCCGTTCAGAATAGGTAAACACATGTAAATACGAGATATCCATTTCATTTAAGAAATTATAGGTATCGATAAATTCCTCCCGTGTCTCTCCAGGAAATCCTACAATGACATCCACACCTATACAACAGTTAGGCATCAAACTTTTTATCTTCGCAACCCTTTCTGCATATAACTCACGCTTATAGCGTCGGCGCATCTGTGCTAATATCTTATTAGATCCCGACTGCAATGGCATATGAAAGTGAGGCACGAAACGCTTCGATTGAGCCACAAACTCAATCACCTCATTGGCCAACAAATTCGGCTCAATAGAAGAAATACGAATTCTGTCAATGCCTTCAACTTCATCCAGGGCTTTTACCAGATCCAAGAACTTGTCCTGACGCTTACCATCCCTAATACCAAAATCACCTATGTTAACACCTGTCAATACAATTTCTTTCACACCAGAGGCCGCTATCTCTTCGGCCTGCTTAACGATATCTTCGATCTTGCCCGAGCGACTCGCTCCACGAGCCAATGGAATCGTACAGAATGTACACGAATAATCACATCCATCTTGGACTTTTAAGAACGTTCGCGTACGATCTCCAATAGAAAATGCAGACACAAATTGATTCGTTTCGTCTATTGGTGCATTATGAATGATAGCCTTTTCCTGCTTAGTCAGATCATTGATATGTTCGATGATATTAAACTTCTCAGCCGCCCCTAACACCATGTCTACTCCCGGAATTTCGGAAATCTCCTTCGGTTTGAGCTGCGCATAACAGCCTACAATGGTAATATAAGCATTGGGCGAATGCTTTAATGCTTCTTTCACCACCTTACGACATTTCTTATCTGCGTGATCCGTTACGGAGCACGTATTGATTACATAAACATCTGCCTGCGAATTAAAAGGCGTGGTTTCATAGCCCGCATCTTTAAAAATACGCCCTATAGAGGATGTTTCTGAAAAATTCAGCTTGCACCCCAGTGTGTAAAAAGCAACTTTTTTATTCATATCGATCTGCAAAAATACACATTTTTATAGATATGAGATTTCAGAATACAGATTTAGATCAAGAGATTGCAGATATGAGATGACAATGACAGTAATAAATTAAAGGATTTCAACATTAGCTGTAATTTCCTTAGCTTTGGATATTCCTAAAAAATCATCATCATCATCGACCTTAGGGGAGATAAAAAAAGATAAAAATGAAACAATATCTAGATTTACTAAAACACGTTTACATAGAGGGTGTTGACAAGACAGATAGAACAGGAACAGGTACCCGTGGTGTTTTTGGTTATCAGATGCGTTTCAATCTGAAAGACGGTTTTCCACTAGTAACGACAAAAAAACTTCACCTGCGTTCTATTATTCACGAATTAATCTGGTTTCTAAAAGGCGAAACCAACATCCAATATCTGAAAAAAAATGGAGTAAGTATATGGGACGAGTGGGCTGATGAAAATGGCAACCTAGGTCCGGTTTATGGTTCGCAATGGCGGTCCTGGCCCACTCCAGACGGTGGACATATCGACCAGATCGCTCAAATCATAGATCAACTAAAAAATACACCAGATTCTCGTCGTATTATCGTATCTGCATGGAATGTTGCCGAAATCGGGAATATGGCACTTCCTCCTTGTCACGCATTCTTCCAATTTAATGTGGCTCCTGCTCAACCGGAGAAAGGTCTACTGAAGCCTCAGCTATCCTGTCAATTATACCAACGAAGCGCCGATATTTTCTTAGGAGTACCTTTTAACATTGCTTCATACGCATTATTGACCATGATGGTCGCACAAGTCTGTGACATGGAGGCCGCCGACTTTATTCATACCCTAGGTGATGCACACATCTACAGCAATCACTTTGAGCAGACAGAATTGCAATTGTCCCGGGAGCCAAAGCCTCTACCACAGATGAAAATAAATCCAGAAGTCAAGGACATCTTTGATTTCAAATTTGAAGATTTCGAATTAGTGAACTACGAATTTCACCCACATATCAAAGCACCTGTAGCCGTGTAGCTTTGTCACATCATAACTTTGTAATCTCGTAACTTCTTTACTATGCCACAAATAACACTCGTAGTCGCAGCCGCAGAAAACAATACCATAGGTAAGGATAACCAAATGCCTTGGCACCTACCCAATGATTTTAAATATTTTAAAAAATCTACACTGGGGCATTCCATTGTAATGGGCCGCAAGACTTTTGACTCTATTGGAAAACCCTTGCCAGAACGCAGAAATATTATCCTCACCAGAGATCAACATTATAACAATCCCGAAGTAGATGTCGCAAATAGTATACAGGAGGTTCTGACCTATTGCCGCGATGAACGTGAAATCTTTATCATCGGTGGTGCTGATATTTTCAAACAGGCATTACCGCTGGCACAAAAAGTACTATTAACTCGCGTACACGCCGAAATAGCTGGTGATACTTTCTTCCCAGAGTTACCTCCTTCAGATTGGATATTGGTCAGTCAAGACAGGCATTCCAAGGACGGAAAACACGCCTATGATTACACCTTTGAGGTCTGGGAAAGAAAATAAAAAACGTGAGGGTCCAAAAGAACCCTCACTTTCGTTCCGCTACGCTTCAATCTTCCTAATAAACCTTCGTAACCACTATCTTAATCAGATTTATTTAATATACTCTTTATTTCCGCTTGCGTTAATATAATATCCCCCCCCTTTAGGACCTTCATAGACAGGATGTCCATTATGTTTCTCTCCTGTTAGCTTATCCCCATTAGTAACCGATTTTGCTTTGTTAGTTTCAGCTTTCGCCGCACTTTTCTCTGCTTTGACCGCATGGTTTACTTTGGTTGGTTCCTTGTATTCCATTGGCTTTACATTACCAACAGCTTTTTCTGCTTTGCTACCCTTTTTACCGACAGCTTGATGAGCTTTCGGTTCTATTATTAAAGATTTTTTCTCAATGGCAGCCTTGGGATGCTGTTCCATTTTCCTGGGTGAGATCTCGTTTGCTTTCTGTTCTGCTTTAGCCGGTTGGGTCTCTACCTTTTCAACTGTTTGTGCTTGTGTAGCTCCTATTCCTAATGTGGCTACAAACACAGCTAATGCTGCTATTTTTTTAAAAAATTTAAGGTTTCCATAACCAATAAAATTATATAAATACACTACACATTAGTGCTCAAAAGGAATACCAAAAACAACACACTACTTATCAAGCACATTAACACAGTTTTAACTATAACATATTATTACTCAATATCCAACAACAAAAAATCCCCAACTGCCTTTCGCAATTAGGGATATCATTTACTTCTATTTCTTAATATTTACTTCAGAAGTTCATTCAAAGCTTTCTCTACTTTCTCAAATCCAAACTGCGCTTTGACCTCTTCAAACATCCGCTCGATCTGATCATTGCAAAGATTTCCGATACTTCCTTCGTGCGTATGCTTCACCTCTTTCGAGGGTTGAAAAGTTCCCTTTTCTATAGCCATACCGATATTTTTATAAGCTTCGCGGAATGGAATACCTTGGAGCACCTCGTTATTGACCACCTCGACACTAAATAGATAATCGTATTTAGGATCGTCCAGTATATTTTCCTTGATACTAATATGCTTTAGCATAAAAGTAGCCATAGCCAAACAATCATTCAACGATTCGAAAGCTGGGAACAGATTCTCCTTCAATAACTGTAAGTCCCGATGATAGCCCATCGGCAGGTTGGTCGTCATCAAAGCAATTTCATTCGGTAGCGCTTGTATTTTATTACAACGTGAACGAATGAGTTCAAATACATCAGGATTCTTTTTATGCGGCATGATGCTCGACCCTGTTGTCAGATGAGCAGGAAAACTTATAAATCCAAAATTTTGATTGATATACAAGGTCACATCCATTGAAAATTTGGCCAACGTAGCAGCGATCGAGCTCATGGCCTGCGCTACGATACGTTCCGTCTTCCCTCTTCCCATTTGTGCATACACCACATTATAGTTCAAGTCCTCAAATCCGAGAAGCTCTGTTGTCATCGTACGATTCAACGGAAACGACGAACCATAACCAGCGGCTGAGCCCAAGGGATTCTTATTGCTTATATTCCAAGCGGCCTTTAACAGGTGCAAATCATCAACTAAGCTTTCGGCATACGCCCCAAACCAAAGCCCAAAGGAAGATGGCATAGCAATCTGCAGATGCGTATATCCTGGCATGAGGACATTTTTATACTGTTCACTTAATCGCAAAAGTTGATTAAACAGAAGCTCGGTATTGTTAAAAACACCCTGTATCTCGGAGCGAAAATACAGCTTTAGATCGACCAATACCTGATCGTTGCGTGACCGACCGGAATGGATCTTTTTACCGGCCTCTCCAATACGCTGTGTCAGCATCATTTCCACCTGCGAGTGCACGTCTTCGACACTATCTTCAATCGCGAACGTCCCCTCCAGTATCTCTTCATGAATTTTCTTCAGCGCCTGCTGAACTAATGCCAAATCTTCATTTGTCATTAGACCGATACTGTTCAACATTCTCGTGTGCGCCAGAGAACCCAATACATCAGCTTCTGCCAACTGTATATCCATTTCCCGATCGTTGCCCACGGTAAACGATTCGACAAAGGAATCTACATCTATATTTTTTTGCCAAATTTTCATTAAATTCTATTTTGAAGTACAAAAGTACCAAATACATCGTAAAATATTCTATACAATGCATATTCCTTATAAAACAAGCACTAAAAATCAATAATTTAGAGGCTGAAAATCTAACTTATCTTTAATGAACAAAAAGACTTTATTATTCTTAGCGTGTCAACTGTCCTGGTTTATACCACAGGCGCAAGAAGGTAAAAAGCCATTAACATGGCAAGAGATTCCGTCATGGCACTATATTCGGATGAATGGAGCGCAGCCATCAGCTGACGGGAATTGGTTTGCTTATGTAGCCGGACCTTCGGAAGGCGACCTTACATTGACTTTAAAAAAGACACAGGATACACTGAATTACAGTTATAAAATAGGTGGGCAAAGCACTCCAATAGCCTTCTCTAATAACAGTCAATACCTTGGTTTTTTCGAATCACCAAATTTCAAGGCAATCAAAGCCAATGAAAAAGCAAAAAAACCAAGTAGCAAAACACTAAAAATTGTAGCTTTAAAAGATACGGCATCAATAACCTTTGACAAGGTACAAAGCTTTAACTTTTCTAACGATGACAACAAATGGATCGCAATCCGTTTCGAAAGTGCTCCCCCTGCTCCAGGTACTCCTAGAGGAGAAGATGCTGGCCGTGGCACGGATCTATTGTTGTATAATCTATCTACAAAAAAGAGCTTCAACCTAGGTAATGTCAGCGACTATAAATTCAACAAATCTGGCCAATATCTAGCTTATACCGTAGACGCAAACGGCAAAAACGGCAACGGTATATTCTTGATGGATATGGCTACAGGCTTGACGACTGCCCTTCAAAATGACGATGCCAACTTCTCAAAGATTAATTGGAACAAAGAAGGAACTGCTTTTGCTCTGCTAAAGTCCAAAAAGGACAAAAAATACAAAACACCAGTATACTCCCTAATCGGTGTAAAAAACATCAAAGGCCAACAGGCAGAAACTTTTACCTACGCTGGATTAGATGAAAACCAGATCATGGCTGGCTTCGGAATAAGTCAAAATACGGTTCCATCTTGGAGCAAAGACTTAAGTACTGTGTTTTTTGGTATTGCCAAGCTGGAAAAAACAGAAGAACCGAAAAGCACAGAAAAAAAGATTGATAATTTAGGCAAGGATTCGACGAACAATAAACTTGCTATCGCACAGAAAGACAGTATTGGTAAGGATGCTACTGCAACAAAAGTAGCGAAAACAGCGCCTAAGAAGCCTGAAGTCAACAAAAAAGATCTGGAAAAACCCGATATGATTATCTGGAACTGGCAAGACAAACGCCTACAATCTGCTCAACGCACGCAATTGCAAAGAGATAAGAACTTTATGATCATGAGCGCATGGAACATTGCCTCCAATAAGTTTGTTTCACTAGCAGATAGCGCGGTTAAATCTATTGCATTAGCACCAAACCAAACGATTGGTTATGGTTTAGATTTTACACCTTATGAGTATGAGTCTAATCTCGATGGTCAAGGATATGGTGATCTATACATTATCGATGTAAAGACAGGAGCAAAAAGACTTGCTGTAAAAAAAGTATACCTTAATGCCTCGCGCGCCTTCTCCTTCTCGCCTAATAGTAATTTTCTATTGTATTACAATGATGGTAACTACTATACGTTGAATGTAAACAGCCTTCAAACAAAGAATATTACCGAGAATATTCCTTCTTCATTTGTGGATATATATGACGATCACAATGTATCAAAAGTAGCGACAGGCAATTACGGTTGGACAGCAGATGGCAAGTCTGTTCTATTAAAAGACAACTTCGATCTTTGGAAAGTATCTGCCGACGGCAAATCAGCTACCACATTGACAGACAACTGGAAAGGAAAAAAATTAGCAACGATAGCTGTTAGCAGACTTTATGAAGACGATGAAAATATAGATCTTAAAAAAGATCAGTATTTTGGCATCATCAGTCAGGAGACCAAACAAAAAGGAATTGCGCTATTAGCTGCTGGTCAAAACAAGATGCAGATTCTAAAATTGGATGATGTTAATATCGGCCCAATAAACAAAGTAAAAAACAGTAATGCGTTGTTTTATACCGTAGAGAGCAGCAACAAAGCGCCTGAATACTACGTCAGTCAGGATAAGTTTCTAAAAAGCGAAAACCAACTAACATCCAATACAGGTAACAAAGACAAATACGATCTTTCGGCAGGATCAAAATTGATCAGTTATGTGAGTGATCACGGAGACACCCTGCAAGCTACCCTATACCTTCCTGCGAACTATGTAGAAGGCAAATCCTATCCTACGATAACCTATATCTATGAAAGATTGACGGACGACAAAAACACGTACACACAGCCGGGCTATCCAGGTGGTGGATTTAATAGAGCAATGTATAATAGCAATGGTTATGCTGTATTGATGCCCGATATCAAATACAAATTGAACGATCCCGGTATGTCAGCTGTAGCTTGCGTAATTCCAGCGGTAAAAGCAGCCGTAGCCACAGGTATTGTAGATGAGAAAAATGTTGCTATCCACGGACATTCTTGGGGAGGATACCAAACTGCTTTCTTAATCACGCAAACAAATATCTTCAAGGCAGCTGTTGCTGGTGCCCCACTCACCAATATGATTTCGATGTATTCTTTAATCTATTGGAATTCCGGATCATCCAACCAAGCGATCTTCGAATCCAGTCAAGGACGCCTGACGACAGGATACTGGGACAACTGGGAAGCGTATACGCGCAACTCACCGATCTTTCACATCAAAAAGGTTAACACCCCATTAATCATCATGCACAACGATAAAGATGGCGCTGTAGACTACACGCAAGGTGTCGAATATTACAACGGCTTGAGAAGGCTTAATAAACCAGTGGTAATGCTTACCTACAACGGCGAAAACCATGGTTTGGCTAAGGAAGTAAATAAAAAAGATTACGCTGTGCGTATGATGGAATACTTTGATTACTACTTGAAAGGTAAAGAAGCCCCAAGCTGGTGGTCAAAAGGAGTAGATTATATGGACTTAGAAAAGCACTTAGAAGAAAGAGCGTTTTAGGCAATAGGGTATGGGCAATAGGCTATGGGCTCATAGCTTATTGCCTAATGCTTAAAGCATACACACAACTTAAAGCTAAAACATAAAAAAGGCGTTGAAAATCTTCAACGCCTTTTACATATTTAGTTTGTTTTATTATTAACCATTTGACAATGCAGCTGCACCGGATACAATCTCGGTAAGCTCTGTGGTAATAGCCGCTTGACGTGCTTGGTTGTAAGACAGCTTCAATGCTTTCAATAAATCTCCTGCATTATCTGTTGCTTTATCCATCGCAGTCATACGTGCACCATGTTCTGACGCATTAGAATCTAAAACTGCTTTGTATAGCTGAATTTTGATCGCTTTAGGGATTAACTCTTCAATAATCTTCTCCTTAGACGGTTCGATGATATAATCAAGCTCAGCTACATTATCTTGTTTCTCCTCCGGTACCAAAGGTAAAAGCTGTTCTGAAGTCAAAATCTGAACTGCAGCATTCTGGAATCGGTTATAAACCACTTCAACGCGGTCTATATTACCGTCCTTAAACTCCGTCATGATATACTCCGTAACCTTAGAAACATTTTCAAAATCAAGGTTATTGAATAGCTCGTTGTTATTGCCAATAACGTTAAAACCACGCTTTGTGAAAAAATCGTGCCCACGCTTACCAATAGCGATGACACTAAGATTCCCACGGGCATGTTGCTCCGCATATTTACTGAAGATAAGGTTATTGGTTGCTTTGATAGCATTCGCATTGAAAGCTCCTGCCAAACCTCTATTCGAAGTAATAACGACCACCAGTACTTTTGTAGGAACACGATCCTGTGTATACGGAGAATCACTACCTTCTACAGAAGAGGAAACTTGAGCTAAAATATCTCTTAATTTATTGGCATAAGGACGCAACTGCACGATTGCATTTGTCGCACGTTTTAATTTCGCAGCAGATACCATCTTCATCGCTTTGGTAATCTGTTGCGTGGATGTAACCGAGGTAATCCGGTTTCTAACTTCTTTTAAATTTGCCATATTCCAATTTAAGTAGGAAGTATTTAGTAATTAGTATTTAGACTTAGAGATCTAAGTACTAAACACTAAATACCTTTTACTTATTAATATTTTGAAGCTAATTCTTTAGCTACTGTTTCTAACACATCTGTCAACTCGTCGGAGAATTTACCAGCTTTTAATGCAGCTAAAACTTCTGGATGACGTTGTTCCAATTGTGTCAAGTATTCTTCTTCAAATTGTCTTACTTTATCCACAGGAACATTGCGCAACAATCCCTTTGTACCTGCATAGATAATAGCTACTTGCTTTTCAACAGATACCGGAGAGAACTGACCTTGTTTCAAAATCTGAACGTTACGGATACCTTTATCCAATACAGCTTTAGTAGCAGCATCAAGATCCGAACCGAATTTTGCAAAAGCTTCCAATTCACGGTACTGCGCTTGGTCTAACTTCAAGGTCCCGGCAACTTTCTTCATCGACTTGATCTGTGCGTTACCACCCACACGTGATACGGAGATACCTACGTTGATTGCTGGACGGATACCCGCGTTGAATAAATTGGATTCTAAGAAAATCTGACCATCTGTAATCGAAATTACGTTGGTAGGGATATACGCAGATACGTCACCTGCTTGTGTCTCGATGATAGGAAGAGCAGTCAATGAACCACCACCTTTTACCAAATGCTTGATTGACTCCGGTAAATCATTCATCTCGCGAGCGATATCGTCGGAAGAATTGATTTTTGCCGCACGCTCCAATAAACGAGAGTGAAGGTAAAATACGTCTCCAGGATAAGCCTCACGACCAGGAGGGCGTTTTAACAATAGAGACACCTCACGGTAAGCTACCGCTTGTTTTGACAAGTCATCGTATACGATCAATGCCGGACGACCTGTATCACGGAAAAACTCTCCGATCGCAGCTCCTGCCATTGGTGCGTAGAATTGAAGTGGTGCAGGCTCTGCAGCAGAAGCAGCAACAACAACAGTATAAGCCATAGCACCTTTTTCTTCCAATACACGTACGATGTTCGCTACTGTAGAGTTCTTCTGTCCAACAGCAACATATATACAGAATACAGGCTGACCTGCATCATAAAATTCTTTTTGGTTGATGATCGTATCGATACAAACCGCAGTCTTACCAGTCTGACGGTCACCGATTACCAACTCACGCTGACCACGACCTACCGGAATCATCGCATCGATAGCTTTGATACCTGTTTGTAATGGCTCAGTAACAGGTTGACGGAAAAGTACCCCTGGTGCCTTACGCTCGATAGGCATTTCGTAAGTTTCGCCTTGGATTGGTCCTTTACCATCAATAGGTTGTCCCAATGTGTTTACTACACGCCCCAACATACCTTCACCTACTTTAATAGATGCGATACGGTTAGTACGTTTGATTGTATCTCCTTCTTTAATTTCGTCTGATGGGCCTAAAAGTACAACACCTACGTTGTCTTCTTCTAAGTTCATTACAATACCTTGTAATCCATTAGCAAACTCAACTAACTCTCCGGATTGAACTTTTGTTAAGCCGTAAACACGAGCAATACCGTCACCAACTTGTAGTACGGTACCTACTTCTTCCAATTCGGCTTCTGACTTAAAGCCCGACAATTGCTCTCTTAGAATTGCCGAAACTTCATCTGGTCTTACCTCTATCATTTTAACTTCGTATAAGGGGTTTTAGAATCTATTACATTTATCGATTTCGTACAAGTGCTTAAACACCTTGTGTTACGAAATGTCTTTCTAGTTTATTTAATTTGCCTGCGATTGTTGCATCAACCTGTCTGTCGCCTACTTTAACCACAAATCCACCGATTAACGTAGGATCTACTTTATTGATTAAAATAACTTCAGCATTGATCTGTTGACCAATAGCAGTCTTTAACGCTTGAATATTTTCTGCTGACAATGCCGCTGCAGAAAGGACCTCGGCCTTAACAATACCATTCAGCTCATTATATTCACGGATGAATTCTAAAGCTGTAGCATAAATCAATTCGCCACGTCCTTTGCGGATCATAATGCCAAAGAAAGCCATTATTTCAGGTCTCGCTTTGTCTTTAAAAAGAGCAGATAAAATATTCTCCTTTTTGTCTGTTTTAATAATCGGATTACTTAAAACAGCCTGTAATTCGGAGCTCGACTTAATTATCGCTACAATCTGCTCTATATCGGCCTTTACAGCCTCTACATGGCCTTGCTCTTTTGCCAAATCTAATAAAGACTTAGCGTATCTAGAAGCAACTTTGAATACTGACATGTTAAAAAAGTTAAAAATTAAAAATTAAAAATTAAATAGTGAGCTGATCACTAGTTCAATTTAACATCTTTCAACAAGTCAGAAACTAACGCCTCTTGCTTGCCTTGATCTTCAAACTCTTTAGTTAAAACCTTACGTGCGATATCTAAAGATAAAGAAGAAACTTGGTTCTTAACTTCTGCTAAAGCTTTCAACTTTTGATCTTCAATTTCACGCTTAGCGTTTTCTATCAACTTAGCACCTTCTGTTTGCGCAGCCTCTTTCGCATCAGCAACAATCTTATCTTTCAATAATTTTGCTTCCTTAAGAATTGCGTCACGCTCTACACGGGCTTCTTTTAACAACTGCTCATTTTCATTCGTCAAACGCGCCATTTCTAATTTAGCTTTCTCTGCAGATGCTAAAGCATCAGAAATACCTTGTTCACGTTCGTCTAATGCATTAATGATTGGTTTCCAAGCAAATTTACCCAATAAAACCACTACGATCACTAATACGATTAGCAACCAGAAAAATAAACCGAAGGAAAAATCGTGAATTAATGCTTCCATTATATATGTTTAATATTTTTTAATGTTTGTTTTTTGTTAAGTAACATCATTTGCAACCAACCGTTGCAAATGATGTCCTGTACTTGTGTCAAAAATGGGCTTATTTACCTAAGATTAGGGCAGCAAGTGCCAAACCTTCAACTAATGCACCAATGATGATCATCGCAGTTTGAATTTTAGAAGCAGCTTCTGGTTGACGAGCGATAGCTTCCATAGCTGAACCACCGATTTTACCTAAGCCTAAACCTCCACCGATTACGATTAATCCTGCTCCAATTAAGTTGTACATAATAATTATTTTATAAAATTTAACAAAAAATTCTGATTAATGATGCTCTGGGTGCTCCTCTACCGCCATACCTATAAATAGCGAAGACAACATTGTAAAAATGAAGGCCTGTAGGAAAGAAACCAATAGCTTTAAAACAAAGATGATCAACGTCAATAACATGGAAATACCAATACTACCACCTAACGTCAGTTGACTCTGAAACAAGTAAATTACAGCAATGAAACCCATGATCACAAAGTGACCCGCAGTCATATTTGCAAACAAGCGAAGCATTAACGAGAATGGTTTCGTAAAGATCCCCAACAACTCGATCGGTGCTAACAAAATCTTGAAAGGAACAGGAACACCTGGCATCCAAAAAATATGCTTCCAATATGCTTTATTTGCTTTAATATTGGTAATTAAGAACGTAACAATAGCCAAACCAAATGTTACAGTAATGTTTCCTGTCACATTGAAGCCAATTGGGGTAAGGCCCATCAGATTTAACAAGAAGATCAAAAAGAATACAGACAACAAATAAGGCATAAACTCTTTGTAACGGTGTCCAATATTAGGACGAGCCATTTCATCGCGCACATAAATAATCAATGGCTCTAAGATACGTCCAATACCAGTCGGGATAGCGTTAACGCTCTTTTTATATGTTGTCGCCAAGCTCAAGAATGCCCAAAACAATAAGATTGTAGCAATAATTAAACCTGCCACATTCTTCGTGATCGAGAAATCCCATGGCTTTGCATTGGTCGGGTGACCTTTTTCATCATAAGTTATAGTACCTGCCACATCAGTTTTGTAAATTTTGCCGTGGTATAACTTATAAAACTGTCCATCCTTCTCAACAATAGCTTCACCATGATGAAACTCAGCAGAAGAGAATACTTTCAAACCATTATCAATCAAAATAACCGGCAACGCAAAACCATAATGTTTGCCTGAGGCTTTGTGACTGAACAAGGAAAAGTAATAATCATCTTTGACGTGATGTTGTGAATAAGCCGTTATTTCCTCCGGCGTAGAAATTTCCGAAGCCTGAGCTCGAACTGTGAACGGATTAACTGTAAAGAAGATTACTGTAAAAAGCAAAATTGCTCTCTTAAGACTCACCATTTTAGACTACTATATGAATAATGAAAAATTTTGGGCAAAAATACAACTTTATTTGGCATAAAATACCAAATGACTAAAACTTTTTGTTATTTTTTTTCAACAGTTCTATCCTCTTGATTCAAAGCCTGAAAGGCAATGAAAACATCGAAAAACAAAAACAGAAAAAACACAACTAAAAAGTTATACTCTATAAAATCATTCTCAAAGACGCCCAGCCCTTTTCGAATATAAATATACCCTGCAATAACTTTGATCGTCATGATCCCTAAAAAGACAAAACCCAAATTTTTGGGCATAGCCCAATTGGTAAGCATAATTAAGACTAATGCGAACAAAGAACCTACAGCCCCAACAGCATACATGCCCAATAAGCTATACCCCGATTGCGACCAAAGCGTACTCAATTCCATACCATCCAAAACCAGATAATGTGCAAAATAAGCAGTTACTGAAAGCAGCACCAACATCAAAATATTCTTAATATAGTTATTCATCTTTTGTTTGTATCTAAAGGAAGCCATGAGCTCACTTCGTTCGGTTATTCATCTTTACTAATTCTCTTGGCTTGCCGGATGAACTGCACCAGCGAAGCTAACACTCCAAACATGGTCCACCCTTTTGTCCACCACCCTCCTTCAACTCCAAATCGTTCATCAACCCAATCTCCAAGCAAATAACACAAGTAAATTGTTGCCCCCATCTGAAAGGGCATGGACGTAAAAACAATCCACTTACTTACTTTCTTAGGAGACTTTTCTTCTTTCAAATGATTAAAGATTGATCTGCAAACTTAGATAAAAAGCTTGGTATTCGTGCTATATCTGCCTAAATAATTCAATTCCCAGCACCAACTTCCTGATTGGTATCGGAGGTCTCTAAAACCTTCTGTCCAATCTTAATCTCCGGGTATCCGTACGCATCACCAAGAATCATTTTAATTTCTGAAGAAGACTTACCTTCATTGGTCTTTAGCACCATCAAGATATGATCCAATTTCTCTTTCGAGATAAGATCTTCGGCATCGATTTCTGCACCTACATAATGAATCAGATGACCATAAATAGTCCCCTCTACCATCCCTCGCTTGACAGCAATCTGGGCTATATCAAATCCGTCAAGATACATTTCCAGGGTGACTTGTTTGGTATCGAGCTCCTTACCATCCCCTTCATCGGCGATGGCTACCGTGTCATCCTTCACAATATTCCCCACCAAAGCCAAATCTTCAATCCCCTCCTCTTTGGTCAAAGCTGTAGCGATGGTCAGACAATGCTTCAACACTTCATATTTTCTTTTAAAATCCAAAAGTAGGGCCTTCAACTCCTGAATATATTTTTTGGTACGTTTGCGCACTTGCCATTCCTCAATATGCTGGAAGGTGGCATCGATCAATTCAGACTCCATACGTGGTAAAAACCACTGGACAGCAGACGATGTACGGTCACATATTTTTTGATAATCAACATCTTCCGGATTGGCCAGCATACCATACAACTGCGTAACGAATTTATGAGCCACCCCTTCTTGTTGCTTAACAGCGGTCATCACTCCCAACATAAAAGCTTCCACCCCAGGCTTGTTATCAATATTACGATTGGCTAACGAATCACTCAATTCCTGAACAGCCTCCGTGAGTGTAGTCCATCGAAAACTCTGGAGTAAAATCTGTCCTAAAAAAACGCGTTGACACTGTACCAAAACCTTATCCATTTCTCCTTCATCAAGCAGTTGCTTCATAAAATCAACTACCTGATAATCTGTCCGTATCGCATGTGCTGCTATTTTTGACCGCAACACCAGCCCTTCTAGACCAGTCAGCCTACTGAGTGCAACATAGACCTGTCCAGAAGCAAACGAAGTACCGGCGTCGATAATCGCCTTTTCAAACGTAAGCCCCTGACTTTTATGGATCGTAATCGCCCAAGCCAGACGTAATGGATATTGCGAAAAAGTACCCAAAACCTCCTCTTCTATTTTGTCCTCCCCTTTATTGTACTTATATTTTATATTCTCCCAGGTTTCTCGCTTTACCACCACATCTTCCCCTCCGTCTTTGAACCCCACCACGATTTGATGTTTATCCAACAACAGTTCCTTAACAAAGCCGATCTTTCCGTTAAAATATTTCCGATCTTCACCCACGTCATTTTTGATAAACATGACCTGTGCCCCTTCCTTCAGCGCTAAGGTCTCCTCTGTCGGAAAAGCGCCTTGCTGAAAATCATCTTTGACAATAGCTTTAATGTTATGCATTCTTCCCGCAAGCTTCACCAGTTCTTCTTGATTTATCTGCTCCGCGATACGGTTATGCGAAGTCAAGGTAATATACTGGTCATCTTGTGCCGGCACGAACGCATCGTGATAATGACTGTTCAACAAATCCAGATCGGCAGCCGTACACTGGTTATTCCGAATATTGTTGAGCACCGATATAAACCCTGTATCCTGTTGACGATATATCTGCTGCAGCTCCAACTTAACCAAGGCACTATTTCGCAACACCTTAGCATCAAAAAAGAACATACTGGAATAATGACCACGCAACACTTGCCATTCGGCATCTTTAACCACGGGAGGTAACTGATAGAGGTCACCTATAAACAGTACCTGAACTCCCCCAAAAGGCCGCATATCCCGACGTACAGATTTCAAAATAACATCTATTGCATCCAAGGTATCAGCCCGCACCATAGAAACCTCGTCAATAACCAACAATTCTAGCTCCTGTAAGATAGCCCGACGTTGTTTAGTTAATTTAATCGTACTGAAAAGACGGCTTTTATTATAAATATTATGGTCCTGCTCGTCCCATTTTAAAGCATAATCCTCAATAAAAACACCAAAGGGTAACCAAAACAAAGCATGGAGCGTAGTACCTCCTGCATTCATTGCCGCTACCCCTGTAGGGGCTGTAATCGCCATTTTCTTATAGCAATTGTCGCGTATGTAGCGAAGAAATGTGGTTTTCCCTGTCCCGGCTTTTCCAGTAAGAAATAGATTTTGGTTTGTCTGATTGACAAATGCTACCGCTTTCTTAAAGATCTTATTTTCGTTATCGTATTGTTGCTTCATGATATACTGCAAAAGTAAGCGTTTTGAAGTTCTCAAAAAAACAATTAACTTTATGTACTTTCGACTAGAAGTATTAACTTAACCTTTAGAAATATAAAAAACATGACGTATATAGATAAAGCGGAACTATTCAACCAGATTGAAACTAAAATTACCGATGCTGGTTTTACGATCGAAAACATTGACCAAAACAGGCCTTGGGGAGGATTTTTCGTAATCAACGAAGATCAAGCTCAACAATTTGCGAACCAATATTTCGATGGTCTAGACATTAAAGACCTGAAGATATCTGGCAAGTTAAGCCCCAAAATCCTAGTTGTAGCACCTTCAAAGAGACTATCTTGGCAATATCATCACCGCAGAGCCGAAATCTGGAGAGTCATTAGAGGAGAAGTCGGCGTAGTAACAAGTCCGGATGATAGCGAACATGAACTAAAAATATTAAAAGAAGGCGAATTCATCCGCTTGGCACAAGGCGAGCGCCACCGTTTGGTAGGCTTAGGCGAATATGGTGTGATAGCAGAAATATGGCAACACACTGATTCAGAAAGTCCTTCCGACGAAGATGATATCGTACGCGTTCAAGACGACTTTGGAAGATAATTAAGTCCTTATTCCATCGCAGTGAAACCATATATCTTATTACAACCTTAAAACACGTCTTATGTTTCCCTACAGATACTTAAAGTTCTGTTTTTTAGGTTTATTAATTTCTATGGTTTCACCTACCTTGGCGCAGAAGTATTGTAAATGGGGAGACAAGGGAACTGATCATCTTTTAAAAACCAATTTATTAAACCTTCCCTTAAAGACGTTTAATCTTGAATACGAACGTTCATTCAGGCCCAACATCAGTATCGGCGTAGATGTATCTTTCACCCCCAAACGGGATCTACCTTTAAAAGGTTCTATAATAGACAAAATTACCAATGAAAACGCTAAGAAAAGCGTCGAAGAAACGCGTTTTAATCAGTTTTCAATAATTCCCCAAGCTCGGTTTTATTTTGGAGATCGAGACGTATTCACCCGTTTTTACACCTCTCCTTATATCAAATATTCTCGCTACCAAACCAGTAGCACTTTATTCTACAACTCCAACGTCGTAAATACAGCAACCTCAACGCTTATTCCTATTGAAGTCCCAATTTCGGGAAATATTAACACATTAAGCGCTGGTATAGCAGTGGGACTACAATTCCAGATCCTTAAATCACTTTACCTAGACTGGAAAATCATCGGCACCCATTATGGTTTCCTTTTTGGCAAAGGATCTGTAACATCAACCGAAGCGCTACCGAAGGACTTACAAGAAGAGATCCGAAAGTCACTTCAAAAATTGGATGACTTGCCTTTTTATTCCTTTCCCCATACCGTTTCGGAAAATAGTGTCGAGCTAAAACCTAAAGGCGCAAACATCGGAATCACGTCTGCAATTTCCATTGGTTACCGATTTTAGCGGCTATTTTTTGCTTGCGGCATTCGTGAATCCAAAGCATTTTATCTAAGTTTGTACATACTTCATATTTTACGGTACATGACTACATATAACGAAGATAGTATACGATCCCTCGACTGGAAAGAACATATCAGATTACGGCCTGGTATGTACATCGGTAAGTTGGGAGATGGTTCTGCCTATGACGACGGCATTTATGTTTTATTGAAAGAAGTGGTAGACAATTCCATCGATGAGTTTGTGATGGGAGCAGGAAAAACCATCGATATCACAGTCAATGAGAATAAGGTATCGGTACGGGATTATGGCCGCGGGATCCCTATCGGATCTGTGGTGGATGTCGTTTCAAAAATAAATACAGGAGGTAAGTACGACAGTAAAGCATTCCAAAAGTCCGTTGGTCTGAATGGAGTCGGTACGAAAGCCGTCAACGCTCTTTCGGCAAACTTCACGGTTCAATCCTACCGACAAGGTGTCACCCGCATTGCGCAATTTGCAAAAGGTGAACTCATGGAAGACGAACAAAAAGAAACTACACAGCGAAATGGTACTGCGGTAACTTTCTACCCCGACGAAAGTATATTCAAACATTATAAGTACCGAGTAGAATTTGTTGAAAACATGATCTGGAATTATGTTTTCCTCAACTCGGGACTTACCATTAACTTCAACGGGCAGAAATTCATTTCAGAGAATGGACTAAAAGATCTTCTTGAACGTAACGTGGACACCGAAAGCATGCGCTATCCGATTATTCACCTCAAAGGAGAAGATATCGAGATCGCAATGACCCACGGTCAACAGTATGGCGAAGAATACTACTCATTTGTCAACGGACAGCATACCACACAAGGAGGAACGCACCAAGCGGCATTTCGTGAAGCTTTGGTAAAGACAGTTCGTGAATTCTACAAAAAAGAGTTTGACGCTTCAGACATCCGGGCCTCTATCATTGGAGCTATCGCGATCAAAGTACAGGAACCTGTCTTTGAGTCACAGACCAAAACAAAACTAGGCTCGCAAAGTATAGGTCCTGAGGGTCCTACAGTACGGACTTTTATCAATGACTTCGTTAAGAAAGCATTAGACGATTACCTACACAAAGATTCAACCACGGCAGATGCCTTATTAAAGCGGATTATGCAATCAGAGCGTGAACGCAAAGATATCGCCGGAATCAAAAAACTAGCCAACGAACGGGCAAAAAAAGCTTCTGTACACAACAGAAAACTTCGCGACTGCAAATTACACTTCGGCGACAAAAGTGAGAGAAACCTAGAAACTACGCTATTCATCACCGAGGGAGACTCAGCTTCCGGTTCTATCACCAAATCACGTGACGTACAGACACAGGCCGTATTCAGTCTCAAAGGAAAACCATTAAATAGTTATGGATTGACCAAAAAGATCGTTTACGAAAATGAAGAGTTCAATCTACTGCAACACGCTTTAAATATTGAAGACGGTTTAGACGGTCTCCGTTATAACAATATTGTGATAGCGACAGATGCCGATGTCGACGGTATGCACATACGCTTGTTATTGATGACTTTCTTCCTTCAATTTTTTCCAGACTTGGTTAAAGCGGGCCACGTTTCTATTTTACAAACACCCTTATTCAGGGTCCGTAATAAAAAAGAAACTATCTATTGCTACTCGGATGAGGAGCGTCAACGTGCCATTGCTAAATTAGGTAATAAACCTGAAATCACGCGATTCAAAGGTCTTGGTGAAATATCTCCCTCCGAATTTGGTTTATTCATTGGAGAAGACATGCGTTTGGAACCTGTAATACTTTCAAAAGACAATAGACTACAACAGCTATTAGAGTATTATATGGGCAAAAACACACCGGATAGACAACGCCATATTGTAGACAATCTCCGTGTTGAAATTGATCTTGAAGCTGAGCTCGCACAAAAAGCAGGCTAAAAACATATACTTACCTGCAGAAATCACATTTTCTGCAGGTATATTTCCCATTTTCAGCGCTACCCTACTCTTCCTCTTTACCCGACAACGAATAGACGCTATCTCCTTGGCATAGAACCTTCCGATCGATTCGATGAACAGTTTACTTCTCGTAAAAATAAGTCAAAGTCGCTAAAAGTGATAAATTACACCTTTTTTAATGGTGTGCAACATTTTTTATTCCACCAATTTTATGGCTCTTTGCATATCAAAAGATCGCAATGGAACACACTTTTCATATCCCTGTACTTGGTCTAGCTTTTTCTATAGATAGTCCGCTTAAAGTCGCTCAATTCGGTATAGCTTCTGTCATGTCTATCGTAGACGACGAGCTCGTCGAGCGTATGCGAGAATACTACGCAAAAAAACATTTTCTACCCTACATCCCTATTGGCCCCAAAGCTACAGACAGTCGTTCACTACGAATAACAGCCTATCTTGACCTCGTACAGGAGATCGTGAAAAAACAGATACAGCAACTTCGCACTGCAGATCTGGATCACAGTACAGATCTGCAAAAGTATTTCGAGCTCCTCCCAGAGACCTCAAGTGTCAAAAAGATATATAGTGACTACCTCCAAGAGATAGAACCCAACAAGAAAGCTCACCTTAAAGCGACTTTAATGATGAACGTACAACCGGGAGATATTAATGTCAATATTATGTCCAAGGTTGATAAAATCAATATAGACGCGGCAGGAAATGTTCTAGATCATCTATATTCCGATGCGAGTGCTGCATTACGCGGATTTGCCATGAGCAATCTTCAGGGCGGTCTGGTCCTTTCTGCGGGTATGAACCCCAGACTATACAGTTATCTAGGCGAATTACCGCAATTCATTCCAAACAAAAAAGGAGAGTTTCAGAAACGAGTCATTCTAAAAGTATCGGATTATCGGTCTGCTCTTATACAAGCTAAATTTCTAGCAAAAAAGGGCGTATGGGTTTCGGAATTCCGCGTCGAATCTGGACTTAACTGCGGAGGTCATGCTTTTGCCACCGAAGGGCTTCTGTTAGGCCCTATACTTGAGGAATTCAAAACAAACGGCCCGGCGTTACAGCTCGAACTAAGCAGTATCTACGCCGATAGCTTAAAGGCAAAAGGTCATGTACTCGATAACTATCCTCAGATACGTATCACGGCGCAAGGGGGAATAGGAACAGCTGCCGAACAAAGCTTTTTATTGAGTCATTATGGATTAGCCGCTACGGGCTGGGGATCTCCATTCCTTTTAGTTCCCGAAGCGACAACAGTAGACGATCAGACTTTACAGGCACTAGCCTCTGCCCAGAAAGAAGATTTTTATACCAGCGGGGCATCACCATTAGGAGTACCGTTTAACAATTTCAAAAAAAGCTCAGCTGAATTAAACAGACTACAACGCATACAGAAAGGACGTCCAGGCGCTCCCTGCACCAAGAAATACCTGATCTCAAATGCAGAATATTCAGATGAACCGATCTGTACCGCATCACGCATCTACCAATATACCAAATTAAAAGAACTGGAAATCTTTGAAGGAGAAACCTCCGATTACCAAAAAAAACTAGAAGAAATCACCGAAAAAACATGCCTTTGTGAAGGGCTAGCCACTTCAGCCTACCTAAAATATGATATATTACAAAAAAAAGAAGATGATGCCGTAGCTATCTGCCCGGGTCCAAACACCGCTTACTTCAACAGTATCTACAGCCTACAGGATATGGTGGATCATATCTACGGGCGTAAGAATCTGTTGGCCAGTTCGGATAGGCCATCTTTATTCATCAACGAGTTGAATCTCTACATCGAATACCTCGAGCAATACCTGCGGGATAACGAGTTGCGCATGGATGATAAAAAAGAAAAGTTTGCTGCTCGATTTAAGAAAGAACTAAACTCGGGTATTGCCTATTATAACAAAATAGCAGAGCAGCTTTTCCCAACAGACCTGGCCCAACGAAACACCTTCACCCAACAATTGGTCGATGGACAAATAAAACTAACGGCATTGTAAAAAAGAAAGAGGCAGTTTTTAATTGCCTCTTTCTTTTATTTAAATTTCCTGAATTTCCCAAACACACCGAGAGGCAGTTTAGGACCTGCTGTCGCCTGCAGATACAGTTCTCCTATCTCCAAGTTTTCCACCTTCGGAAAAGACGCCCTAATCAGATTCTCCACGATAACCGAAGAAAAGCCCAAGGAATAGGTATTCAAGATTAGAAAATGCTCTTCCGGATCCAAAAGCTGAACCACATCACGCATCATCTCCATAATGTGATCTTCTAACTTCCATTTTTCCCCTTTAGGTCCATGCCCATAAGCAGGCGGATCCAATATAATACCATTGTATTTATTCCCACGCTTTAATTCTCTTTTAACAAATTTCAAAGCGTCTTCCACTACCCAGCGAATATCCGAAACACCGGAAAGCTCTTGATTTTCATTGGCCCAGGTTACGACCTGTTTGATAGAATCGACGTGTGTCGTATCAGCACCGGCCGCTCTCGCGATTAAAGAAGCTCCACCTGTGTAGGCGAAAAGGTTCAACACTTTGGGGTTGGGTGTTTTGAATGACTTTACACTTTCCGAAATATAATCCCAATTTACGGCCTGTTCCGGAAATATCCCTACATGTTTGAATGAAGTCAACCCCAATCGAAACTTGATCGCAACATCATTATTCTTGTAGCTGATATGCCAGCGATCAGCTATTTTGGGATTCTTTTTCATCCACTCTCCACTGGTTGCAGACCTACCTTTAAACTTTATGTGGTGCGTTTTATTCCATTCCGAATCGCCTAATACCTTAGGCCAAACAGCCTGTGGTTCAGGGCGAATCAAGAGCAAATCACCAAAACGTTCTAATTTTTCGAAATCACCGCAATCAACCAACTCGTAATCTTTCCAGTGCTGCGGTGTTAATAATTGTATGTTCGTAGTTGTAGACAAAATACTAATATTTAATTTGGAGCAAAGGTAAACAAAAGTCCCATTATTTTATGACCTCTCTTGCAGCCTTCATTAAAGGACTCGCAAAGACAAAATCATTTAGCTCCTTGGTTGTCGAATTTAACATGTCCTGACTCGATCCTTCCCAAAACTTCTGCCCTTGATGCAAAAATAGAATATACTGACCGATTCCCATGACAGAGTTCATATCGTGCGTCACAACAATAGTGGTACAGTCATACTCTTGGGTAAGCTCCTGGATCAATTCATCAATTAATATCGCTGTTGCAGGATCTAACCCAGAGTTGGGCTCATCACAAAAAAGGTATTTCGGACTCATACTGATCGCCCGGGCTATCCCCACCCTCTTTTTCATGCCGCCCGAAAGCTCAGCTGGATAAAGCCTATTTTTACCCGCCAAGTTGACACGTTCCAAACAAAAATTAGCACGGTCTACCTTTTCCGCCCTACTCATATCCGAAAACATATCTAACGTAAATATGATATTCTGTTCGACAGTCATAGAATCAAAAAGCGCCGAATTCTGAAAAAGCATTCCGATCTCCTTTCTTATCGGCACTTTCTCCTCAAAGTCCATCGCTGTAAATTCTTCCTTATCAAAAAAAACCTTCCCCTGCTCCGGCGTATGCAATCCGACAATACATTTCAACAATGTACTCTTGCCCGAACCCGAGCCTCCAATAATGAGGCTCACCTTACCCGGTTCAAAAACCGCATCTATCCCCTTCAACACCACATTATCACCAAATGCTTTATGAATATTCTGAATTTCAATCATATTTTTCTTATTGAACTTGCCTATTCGCAAATTTGCGAATCTGCGTATTTGCATCATCGCGAATTCTTAAAGCATCAACGCAGTAATGATATAATCGCTTGCCAATATTGCGATACAACCGATGACGACTGCGTGTGTTCCTGCTTGTCCAACTTCTAATGCACCGCCACGCACGTGAAATCCTTTATGAGCAGGCACTGTCGTAATGATAAAACCGTAAAAAAAAGCTTTTACCATAGCCACTACAATAGTGAATCCATTGAATCCCCCCTGAATCCCCATGATATATTCATTAGCAGTCACTGCACCGGTTAGCGCACCTCCCAAAAGCCCGCCGACGATAGCACAAAAAATAGCTACAGTAACCAAAACTGGGACCATAACAACACCGGCAATCAATTTCGGTAATATGAGGTATCCCGCCGCATTAATCCCCATGATCTCCAAAGCATCAATCTGTTCGGTGACCCGCATAGATCCGATTTGAGAAGATATTGAAGATCCCACTTTACCCATCAAAACCAATGCTGATATCGTAGGGCCTAACTCCAAAATATTAGAATCCCTATTAATCTGACCGATGACTGAGCTCGGAATCAAATCGGACACCAACTGAAATGCAATCTGCATCGTCATTACCGCACCGATAAAAGTAGAAATGATAACGATCAGTCCCACTGAGCCAACTCCAATCTCGTTCATCTCGTGTAGAGTCTCCCGCCAATAAATCTTCCACTTTTCAGGTCTTTTAAACACCTTCTTTAGCAAAAGTACATACTCTCCAAAATGATAAAAAAACATATGTTGCTGTTTACTATTTATGCTAAAATACATATTAATAGCAAAAAAGTTCATTTCTTTTATCCTAATTTATTCAACCGGTCATTCCATTCACCGACAAAACCTTTTGATTTACCGATTTTTCTAAATCGATAGCCTGATTCTATGGGTAAAGTTGGAAATAGCACAGTACATTTGTAGCAAATAACAAAGTTAAATACTATATTTATTCACGATATGAAAGGGAAAATTTCAACAGGCATATGGTTTATATTTTTTGGGATCATAGCTCTACTTCATAATTTTGATGTGATTAACTTTAATTTCTGGGCTATTCTTCCTTATTGGCCGCTATTAGTAATAGCACTTGGAGCTAACCTGATTTTCCAACAGCGTCCCTATGGAACATTGATTCTCAGCGTGATCAATATTGTATTATGTATTTTCTTAGGCTATAAAGGACTGACCTCTACAGAACGCTTTAACTTAGGAGATAAAATCAATTACAGTACCAACAGCGATACTATTGGAACGAATTCATCTATAAATACGCCCTTTATCAAGGGCACAGAAACAGCTTCATTAGAGTTTAACGTAGGTGCATCAGCCACCATCTTAGACACAGTCCCTTCTTCCCAACTACTGGAGGCATCTACTCCAAATGGGAATATTGGTTTAAAATTAGTAACTAGAGGAGATAGCCTCTCCCCCGAATTAGAACTTAATTCTGTCGTAAAACACAATAATAATAACAATAACAAAATACATCTAGGTCTCCACAGCTCGCCTATCTGGGATTTATCCATCAATATGGGTGCAGCAAGCTTTACAGGTGATTTTAGGAATCATAAAGTGGATAAGATGGAAATCAACGCAGGGGCGGCATCCATAAACATGACATTTGGCTTACCGCAAACCAAGACATCGGTAATCGAAATAAATAGCGCGGCTTCTAGTTGTAAAATAAGTATTCCAAAAGATGCTGCTTGTAGATTAGAAATGGAAAGCATTCTAACTTCTAAAAAATTCGAGGGCTTTCACAAAAAAGAAAATGCCCAACAAACCGAAAATTACGACACCGCCGAAAAGAAGTACCTGATCAAGATTACCGGCGCTGCTAATTCTCTAAACATAAGTAGATATTAACCCTACAAATACCTAACTTTGTCCTTACGATGAAGGCAAACACAAAGTTGATATTACCGGGAGGTTATTGCAATTCGAAACTCGAATATTCACGATTCAAAACGAGAGAAGTAAATATAGGTGACATTCCTATGGGCGGGGACAACCCGATCCGCATACAGAGCATGACTACCATCGATACGATGGATACATTAGGTTCTGTGGAGCAAACCATCCGAATGGTAGATGCAGGCTGTGAATATGTACGCATCACTGCTCCGAGCATCAAAGAAGCCGAAAATTTAGCAAACATCAAACGTGAACTTCGGGCACGAGGCTATCAAGTTCCTCTGGTAGCCGACATACATTTCACCCCCAATGCAGCCGAAGTAGCGGCTCGCATTGTCGAAAAGGTACGGGTCAATCCAGGCAACTACGCCGACAAGAAAAAATTTGATCAAATTGACTACACGGATACAGCCTATCAGGCTGAACTGGAACGGATACACAAAAAATTTGCTCCACTAGTCCGTATCTGTAAGGAATACGGTACAGCAATGCGTATCGGCACCAACCACGGATCACTATCAGACCGGATAATGAGTCGTTATGGTGATACCCCGGAGGGCATGGTCGAGTCTGCTATGGAATTTATGCGTATATGCGAAGATTTGAATTATTACAATCTTGTCGTATCCATGAAATCTTCCAATCCACAGGTCATGGTACAGGCCTACCGTTTACTTGTCGAGCGAATGGTAGCCGAGGGAATGAATTATCCTTTACATTTGGGCGTCACTGAAGCCGGTGATGGCGAAGATGGGCGTATCAAGTCTGCTGTCGGCATAGGCACTCTCCTAGAAGATGGATTGGGCGATACCGTACGCGTATCATTGACAGAAGAACCCGAAAAAGAAGCACCGGTAGCAATTGCTTTAGTAAATCGCTATTCGAAAAGAGAACAAGAAATAAAGGCACAAGAACAACACCCAATTCTTGTCTTCTCTGCTGCTACGGAAACTATTCCTTACACCTCAAAAGAAGTCAACACATTCGTAGGAGGATCTTTGGTTCCACGTATTATCGTAGATATTTCGGACAAAAACCTAAAAGACCCTTTTATCTTGTCGGATGTAGGTTACCGATACGATCTCATCAACGACAAATACCATATGGGCGATCAGTCTGTAGATTTCGTATACCTGGGCGACCAGCTGCCCTCATTTACGATGCCAGGCAACCTGAAGCAGTTATACAACTACCCTACTTGGCGCCAACTGACAAACAGAACAAACGTTCACCCGATATTCACCCTAGAAGAATTTAACGCAGCTGGCTCCAAAGATCCGGTGTTAAATATCATACGGATCAGCAACGAACTCTTGCAGTCAACACATTTCGAATTACTGCAATTAGACGATAGTATTGTTTTTCTACTGGAGACTAGCCATCTACATGGGATGGCAGATCAACGTCAGTTTTTCGCAAACTTACAGGAAATAGGTATTGATACTCCGATTATCCTACAACGCAGCTATGCTACCGCAGATTTTTCTGGTCCGATTGGTGACGTTATGAATCCCGAAGAACCCATCTCTAAATTGCAGCTGTATGCAGCTACCGATTTTGGAGCTTTATTGGTAGACGGGTTAGGTTCCGGTATCTGGATTGATGCCAAATCCGTTCCTACAGATAAATTATCTTCTATTTCATTTGGCATACTTCAAGCCACACGATCACGAATTTCTAAGACAGAGTATATCTCCTGCCCTAGTTGTGGTCGTACCCTTTTTGATCTGCAGGAAACTACCCAAATGATTCGCAGCAGAACAAACCACCTCAAAGGCCTCAAGATAGCCATCATGGGTTGCATCGTTAATGGCCCAGGAGAAATGGCCGATGCCGACTACGGATATGTAGGCGCGGGACCGGACAAAATAACGCTGTATAGAAGTAAAGAAGTTGTCAAGAAAAACGTCAGTTCGGTCAATGCTCTTGACGAGCTGATAGAAATCATCAAGAATGACGGCCTTTGGGTAGCGGAAGAGGAAATTTAAACAGACGTCTATGTATATGCTGCCGGAGATAGATATAAAAGCCCAGTGCTATCATAACTCCTGCAGCTCCCATTAAATACAAGGTATATTTAATTCCCACGCCTTCTGCAACGGCACCTATAAGAAGACTTCCGATAGGAAAAACCCCTTGAAATGCCATAACATAATAAGACATAATTCGCGCTCGATATGTGGGAATGGCATGTGTCTGAATATAGGTATTGATACTCGAATTCTGCATCATCATCGCAAAAGATACAGCAACAGTAAATAGCAATGCGGAAACCAGATAATGCGCATAAGCGAGTAATAAAAGAGCAATCCCCATGATCAAAGCAGAAAATAAGACCCGATAACGCAGATTTTCACCAGATTTCAACCGAGCCATATTAATTGCTCCAATCATAGCTCCTAACCCTGCAGCGCTTTCAAACCAAGAAAAAGTACGTTCGTCACCGGCAAACAGATCTTTAGCGACAGCGGGTAATAAAGAGGTGTAAGGAATCACCAAAAAACTAGAACAAACCATTATTATGATAAGCGACGCTATATGCGGAGAGCGCTTTAAATAATCAAACCCATCTTTCATTCCCTGCCAATTGGACAATTGCTTTGTGTGGGGGAAATAAGATTCTTCAATGCGCATTAAAGACAAGGTAAATAGGACTGGAATAAAACTTAAGAAATTAATAAAGAAACAAATCAACTCACCATATGTACTCAAAAGAATCCCTCCGATAGCCGGTCCTACCATTCGTGCTGCATTAAAAACAGAGGAATTAAGCGCAATGGCATTGGGCAAATCTTTTTTGTGATCTACCAAGGAAACCAACAAGGCCTGCCTGGACACCACATCAAAAGCATTGATAACGCCTTGTGCAAAACCCAATACACAAAGCCAATACACAGACACCCAATCGATATAAACTACGGTGGTGAGTAAGGCAGCCTGTATCATTAAAAGCACCTGAGTAACAACGACCAGCTTGTACTTAGAACGTACATCCACAAAGCTTCCGATGAAAAGAGAAAACAGCAAGGAAGGTGACAACGAAATAAAAGAGACAAATCCCAGCCAAAATACAGAATCTGTGAGCTTATAAACCAACCAGCTTATGGCTATACGTTGCATCCAGGTGCCCAACAGAGAAATAGACTGACCTATAGTATGTAGCCTAAAATTGGGGTAGTGAAGCGACCTGAAAATATCCATATGAACAATATACTTAAATCGATGGAGTGAAACCTAATTCGTGAGACATTATGACCTTGAGAAAACGTAGTCTTCTCAAAAAACTCTAAAGAATTAACTACCTTTGTAACAGCTAAAACAAGAGATCGTTTTTAGACACTGACAATAATTTGTAAACAATAATCAATCAAAAACATGAAATTTTTTATAGACACGGCTAATTTAGCACAGATTAAAGAAGCACAAGATCTAGGTGTATTAGACGGTGTAACGACTAATCCAAGCTTAATGGCTAAAGAAGGAATCAGTGGAGACGAGAACGTAATCAATCACTACAAAGCAATCTGCGACATCGTGGACGGCGACGTCAGCGCAGAGGTTATTTCTACCGATTACGAAGGCATGATTAAAGAAGGCGAGGCTCTTGCAGCTTTAGATAGCAAAATTGTTGTCAAAGTGCCTATGATCAAAGATGGTATTAAAGCCATCAAATACTTCAGCAAGAAAGGTATCAAAACAAACTGTACACTGGTATTCTCTGCTGGTCAGGCTTTATTGGCGGCTAAAGCAGGAGCAACTTACGTATCCCCATTTATCGGGCGTCTCGACGACATTTCTGTCGATGGACTGGGCTTGATCGAAGAGATAAGATTAATTTATGACAACTATGGTTTCACTACACAAATCTTAGCGGCATCGGTACGTCATAGCGCACATATACTAGGCTGTGCTAAGATCGGAGCTGACGTCATGACTGGCCCATTATCGGCGATCACAGCACTTTTGAAACACCCATTAACAGATAGCGGTCTTGCCCAATTTTTAGCAGACCATGCTAAGGCTTCTGGCAAATAATAGGTATTGTTCCAATTGTGACCCAACATCGTCATTTTGAGCGAAACGAAGTGTAGTCGAGAAACCTCAAAGAGCTCTGAGAAGCAAATCTAGAAACTCTAACTCTTAGATTCCGCCTCGCTTCAATCGGAATGACGTTGAGAAAACTTTCATGATCCGCCAGCTGGCAAATCGCCAACAGACATGAAAGTTCTTGATGGCCATTAAACCGAGCGAAGAGAGCTCATTGATGCCTTGAAGAGTCGAGTCGAATCAATAAAACATACACTTTCAGAAAAAAAAAAATTGAGTTTACTCTTTAAGACAGCCATTGAACCAAACGAAAAAACACATACCAAGACAGGCAAAATGAGTATTGAAAAAAAACAGGTAAAAGACATTACAATCAACGAAGAATTTGTGGACATTTTAAGAAGAAATAAACTTAAAATAACCCAACCACGTCTACGCGTTTTAGAAATTATTTCCGAAAAAAAGTCTGCCATATCCCAACCCGAGTTAGAGAAAATTGTAGGCAAAGATATCGATAGAGTAACCCTCTACCGTATCCTTGGAAGCTTCGATGAGAAGGGAATTCTGCACAAGGTTTTTGATCTTAACGGCACAGCAACCTACGCCATCTGTTCAACCAAATGCACAGCCCACCACCACCACGACCAGCACATACATTTTATCTGTTCGGTTTGCAACAGTGTGTACTGTCTCGACGAAGTCAGCATTCCCAAAATTACCCTTCCCAATAATTTTGCACTGCATTCCATAGCTATAAATGCTGTAGGTCTGTGTGACAAATGTAGCAGCAACGCATAATACCTTGCTGCTTACATTTTCCTTTCCCAATACCCTTACTCTAAATAAAACCTCCACTCAGATACGTTAATTTCCATTATTTCCATCCGCTAAATCCCCTTACCATCTTTTTCAGCATTAGTCCGAAAACAGGAGTTCAAAAGAGAAAAAACAAGCTAAAAACAAGCTAAAAAACAAACAACACAAAATTAGCAAACAAATAATTAAACATCTAACAATAAGATTATTATAACCAACTAAATATATCAAAAATATAACTAAAAAATATTAGCAAAAAACCTTTAAAACAGGTAAAAAGACAAAAACAACCTTAACTCCCTTAGTTAGCCTACACCAAAACCATTGAATTTTAGCTAAATAAAATTAAGAAACTAATTATCAAGTAATTCATAACGCTAAAACAAACAATAAATTAATAAAGAATATTTTAAAAATAAAAATCTTCTTGTTTCCTCAAACTCCCGCATCATTTTTGTATATTTCCTATATATTTCAAGAGAGAGTACCACGGGCATCCGTAAAGAATTGTTCTGCCCATTTACACGACTCCCCTTTGATATAATAAAGCGAACCTAGTCCAACTAGAGGCTTCAGTACTTACAACAGAAAAACGAATGAAATCAAAAAAAGAAAATCCCTACAAGGAAGTTTTAACCCAACTGATTATTGATGTTTTTGAAAAATCGGGGAACCCACATCTCAACTATAAACAGGTAGCTTCAAAGCTGAATGTAACAGATACCGATGCTAAAGTAGCCATTGCCGACATCCTTAGCGACACTTCCAAAAGCAGTCCTTTCGCTCAACCTGAAAGAGGCAAATTTAAGCTACGTCAACTACAGGTCTACGTCACCGGAAAAGTAGACATGACGGCGGATGGGTCAGCCTATATCGTCCCTCAAGATGAGTTCGAAAACGACATCTTTGTAGCTCCTCGAAAACTACGACAGGCACTACACGGAGACCTGGTAAAAGTGCATGTATACGAGCGAAAAAAAGGACGCAAAAGAGAAGGCGAAGTTGTCGAAATATTGCAGCGTGCAAAGACAGATTTTACAGGTACAATAGACATCTCTCAGAGCTATGCTTTCTTCCTGCCTGATGACCGAAAAATGCTCCACGATATCTTTATCCCTTTAGACAGTTTGAACGGAGCGAAAGACGGAGAAAAGGTATTAGTTACCATTATCGAATGGCCAAAAAACGCAAAAAATCCGATAGGTAAAGTCAAGACAGTATTAGGTGTCAAAGGTGAAAATAACACTGAGATGAATGCCATCCTTGCAGACTACGGTTTTCCATTACAGTTTCCCAAGGAAGTGGACGATGCTGCAAATGCGATCCCCGAAGAAATCAGTAAAGAAGAGATTGCCAAACGTAGAGATTTTAGGGATACGCTTACATTCACCATTGACCCCGCCGATGCCAAAGACTTTGACGATGCCATATCATTCAAAACATTAGAAAATGGAAATTATGAAATCGGCGTACATATTGCAGATGTATCCTATTACGTAACCCCAGAAAGTATTCTTGACAAAGAAGCTTTCGAGAGGGCAACATCTGTCTACCTGGTGGACCGGGTAATCCCCATGCTGCCCGAACGCTTATCCAATAATTTATGCTCTCTACGTCCGAATGAAGATAAGTTATGCTTTTCTGCTGTATTTGAGATGGACGAAAAAGCAAATATTATCGATCAATGGTTCGGCCGTACTATCATACACTCAGACCGAAGATTCAGCTACGAAGAGGCCCAAGAAATCATTGAAAATAAAGCCGGAGACTTTGTTTCCGAAATTTTGAAATTGAATGAATTGGCCCATATACTTCGCGATCGTAAATTTAAAAATGGAGCAATAAGTTTTGAAAGTGAGGAGGTCAAATTCCATCTTGACGAAAATGGGAAGCCGTTGGGTGTATACACCAAAATTAGAAAAGATGCTCACAAATTGATTGAAGACTTTATGTTATTGGCCAACCGAAAGGTAGCCGAATATATAGGCAAACAAGGAAAAGGAAAAAATAAGCTTGGATTTGTTTATCGTTTTCACGATACCCCCAACCCAGAGACACTAACGAGCTTTTCTCAATTTGCATCTCGATTTGGGCACCGACTGACCATAAAATCAGACAAAGAAACAGCAAAATCATTAAATGCTCTAATGACCAAAATTGAAGGTAGTAAAGAGCAGAACTTACTGACTTCCCTTGCTGTCAGATCGATGGCAAAAGCAATCTATACCACAAAACAGTCATCGCATTACGGTTTAGCATTCGACTACTACACGCACTTTACCTCCCCTATACGTCGCTACCCCGATGTCATGGTGCATCGTCTACTCCAATTTTACTTGGATGGAGGCACAAAAGTCAATGTAGAGCATTACGAAAAGATGGCCGAACATTCTTCACAAATGGAGAAAAAGGCAGCTGAAGCAGAACGCGCCTCCATAAAATATAAACAAGCAGAATTCCTACAAGATCAGGTAGGCGTCGAATATACAGGGCTTGTCTCGGGAGTTACCGAGTGGGGAATGTATGTCGAAATTCAGGAGAACAAGTGTGAAGGAATGGTACGCTTACGCGACATCACGGACGATTTCTATACGCTTGATGAAAAGAACTTTGCAATCATTGGGCAACGAAAGAAAAAAGTATATCAACTGGGGGATACTGTACAGATTAAAGTCAAGAAAGTTGATCTAGAGAAAAGACAGATAGACTTTACTTTATTAAGCTAACAAGTAAGGCATTTTTTGCACTGCCCCAAAAAATTTAGACACTTTATGGGGTAGTGCATTTCGCAAGCATCTTTGGCTTATATATTAAAAATAATCTTTTCAATACTCTTCTCCGCATAACCGGCACTAGCCGTCATCCCTTTCCCTCCTATCCCCGTACGAACATGTATACGCTCCGACACATCGATTTCAAAAATCTGCTTATCGTGCTGCGCATAATAACCGGCCCAAGTTGACTCGATCATACTTTCATCTACTGGCATGATTCTATTCGCTTCCGCCAGCATCAGCCTATTGATCGTATTATTAATAGAAAAACCAAGGTCGTCGATCTGACTGCCTAAAGCATACTCGTGCGAGTCGCCTATAATGATACTGCCATCTACCGCCTGCTTAAAAAGAATATGCACCCCCCATTTGCGCAATTCTTCATAGTGTGTGGGAACAGGTATGGTATGGAAAGACGGACAATAAGCTTCAAAACTCTCGTACCGACGTACGGTAAGTCCGGTGAGAATATTCCCCGGCATCCTCAAATGCGGCAGAGGCTTGGTACGCATCATCTGCAATTTACTCACTTTCAAACCGCTGTCTTCAAAAAGATCTCTAAATAACAATTTAAACTCATAACCATTACAAATCACCACCTTATCCGCATCGAAACTTTCGCCTTTGCTGGATCTTAGAGAAACAGTATCTCCCACCTCTTCACAGCCCACAATTGCGGTATCGTAACGCAAGGTATAATTGTAAAATTTCCCTTTCAGGTAATCGTGAATCTTCCTGATCATTAAATCCGGTTCTGCACTGAGTTCCTGCTTAAATACAATAGCTTCTTTCACATACCCCCCATTCAACATAGGATAAGCTTTTAGAACCTGCTCTTTAGACCAAAGTTCGTGGGCATAACCTACCTGCTGATAATGTGCGCTCAATTCGTGAATAACCTGTACTTCATCCTGATCTGAAGCAATGTAGATGCTGCCATTGTTACGGATGGATATATCCGTCTCCCGCTGTATGGATTGATAAATGTCCAATCCTCTTACCCCGTATCCAAACCATTCTCCAGCCATGCCGGACGGTACGACCTGTCCAAAATTACGAACCGTAGATCCCTGCGGGTAATTGTCTTTCTCGACATGCAGTACGCGAAGGCCTTTTACCAAGGCATGATAGGCATGGAATGTACCCAACACCCCTCCTCCCACAACTATAAGATCATATTTCTTGTATTTCATCAACTCTATATTTATTACATTTTTAAAAATCTAAGATCATCCCCATAACAAAACCCGCGTTTTGGGACGCCGCACTTTTACAGGAGATTTCTGTTTGCGAACAAAATAAATCAGCGAAAGAACAGACAAAATGCCCCCTATACAAGATGCAAAGAACACCAGCTGTATAAAATACCCTCCCCAGCTCAGCGTATTGGGCAGCATCTCTTTATTGATCATAATAACAAAACTACCTAAGTAACCTATAGAGTCCGCTAGATACATAACAAATCCCGCATTGCTCTTCACCTTAAAGGTAGCTATCATCCGTTCAAAAAAGATGGCATTGTAGGGTATATAAGCCATGTACAACCCCAGTCCCACTAACAACATCCAAGTAAGACCATCCAGCAGATGAAGAGTATAGAAATACGTAGAAAGGCCGGAAATAAGGAACCCCGCTATAATCTGTAGGTGAATCAATTTAAATGCCTTCAGATTGTCTTTTACAAGGATAAGCATCGAAATCATAAACAGCACAATTAGGGCTATAGCCCCATCGACCTTCGCATAAATACCATTATCCTTAATATGCAACATGTTCCAGATTTCTATCTCAAAATTATCTCTCACATCGCGAAGTATAGTCAATAACATATAAACAAGCACCGTCAGTACGATCCCTGGCATAAAACGTTTCAGAAACTTTTTACGCATCTTTCCGTCCATAGCGACACGTTCTGTTCTTAAACGCTTATCGGCAGAGGTCGGTTCAGGAGCCATTCCTAATACCCAAACGCACAATAGAAAAGGCACAAAAAACAACAATCCGGTGCAAAAAGGCATCCAATACTCCGTGACAGCAAAGGAACTCATCAACCAACGGCCTACTGTCTTAATCAAGCCCGAAGCAAAGATTAAACTCACAGCCATAACAGCCCCCATAATCTCCGTAAAACGCCTTCCTTCCAAATAAGAAAAAACCAAGCCCCAAATCATTCCCAATGGAAATCCGTTAAAAAACATGAATACGATATTCCAAGGTTTAGATACCAATGCAAACAGAAATAGACTAAACCAAGAGATCAAAATAAGTACCACTAAATAACGCGCTCTATTTTTATTTTTACTCTCAGCGATAAATCGAATGCCATAAAATTTGCTTAACATGTATCCCAACATTTGAACAATTACAAGCCATACCTTAAAACTGATTCCTAATAGTTGTTCATCCGCAAATCCCGCTGCTGTAAAGGCCTTCCGAAAAGAGTACATACTCGTATAACAAAAGAAAGCCGCCAATGCAAGAACAATTGCGACAGATCGTTCATCTAAACCTGTAAACCTTTTTTTTAGAGTATGCTTCAGTGACATAACCGTATACTTATTGGTAAAAAATCTTATTAAGCAACCAAAAGTATAGTTATGCTATTAACAAAACACTAAACTAGAGTTAAGTATTTGTAAACAATAATAACAATATATTTTAGCATTTGTAAAACACTAAAAAAGCCCTAAACGGATCGTTTAGGGCTTTGATTATAAATTCTAAGTCCATTTTCTATTTAAGCTTCTGGTCAAAAAAATAGACAATAAGCATCAAGGCCTTGTGCTCACCAATATTTCTAGGTGTGTGTGCGAGTCTCCCATTAAAGAAAATTGAATCACCTTCTTCCAATACAATGACTTGATCGTCGAATACATACTCAACCTTACCGCTGATTATATATTTATACTCATAAGCCTCTGTCTCAACCATAGGGCGACTGGCATCTGGCAACAGTTCCAACAACACAATATCCAATGTTGAACTGTCTATGGAGGTAGTAAAAATACGTTTATAGTAAAAACCTAATGCTTGCTCCTTTTCAAATGCTGTATAGGAATCCTTCTTACGGACAATAATCGGCCCCGAGTCTTCATCCGAATTAAAATCTTTAAAAAACTCATTAAGGTCTATTTCGAGCGATTTTATAATATTGATCAAGACCAAAAGAGAAGGAATCGTCCTGTTGTTTTCAATCTGGGAAATCAAACCTTTACTAACTCCTGCCCGATCTGCCAGCTCCTGAATAGTAATACCTTTCTCTTTACGTATCTCCTTCAGCTTTTGACTTATCTTAAATAATGTATTGTCTTCCATGTTACTCTTCAAAAATAGGTAAATATATCCGCTAATTAATATTAATTTATTAAAGCAGATTTCGTACAAATATCTCCACCCCCATAAAACTTAATAATAAATTAACGCTATAAAAATATAGCATAAATAAACTTTGTTTAGTATTGCAAAACATATGTATATTTATACAATGATATGAAAGAACAAGGCACTTATTACATATTCCACAAGGCATTTCAACCTTTAGAAAAGGTTGAAATGCCCCTGCCGGACCTCCGAGAGAACGAAATTTTAGTAAACATCAGCTACGCCACGCTCTGTGGCAGTGACCTACATACTTATTGTGGCTTTAGACAAGAGCCATGCCCAACCATATTAGGCCACGAGATTGTTGGCGTAATTGAGCAGATTTCTCCAAGTCATAGCGGTGTGGACGCTATCGGGACACCGCTTCATATTGGCGACCTCGTGACTTGGACAGTATTTGCAAGCGACCCAAACACGCTCGATTACCAGGTCGAAACTCCTCAGAAAAACTCTGATCTTTATAAATATGGTCATCGGCAGATAACAGCTAAAGACAGCTTTCACGGAGGATTAGCCTCACACATAATCTTACGACCACATACCTGTCTTAGGGTATTACCTCAGGACATCCCCTTAGGAATAGCGGCGACTATCAACTGTGCGATAGCAACCTCAGCAGGAGCAATCCGTCTTACGGAATCGGTCGCTAACAAAAACGTACATATTGCCGGGATCGGACTACTCGGGCTTGTCGCGATCGCCATGTGTAAAGAAATGGGTGCACATCATATCGTTGCTTCGGATATAAATGAAGATAGGTTAAAACTGGCTAAAGCGTTCGGAGCGACACATACGCTAAACCTGAAACAACAGGACTCTGACACGGTACTGAAAAAGCTTTCTATAGGCTGCTTTATAGATATGAGCGGATCCCCTGATGCGATGGAACTTGGTGTAGATACGCTACAACAACATGGCAAAGCTGTATTTGTTGGAGCCGTATTCAACCAACGTAAGACAGGTATTGATGCCGAACAGATGATACGAAAAATGCTTACGATCAAAGGTCTACATAATTACAACTATACGGATTTCTCCAATGCAGTGGATTTTATTATTAAACACTGGAAGACATATCCTTTCGAATCGCTAATTGAACGTGACTTTCCACTATCCAATATCAACGAAGCTATCCAGTTTGCAATAACAAACAAACCGATACGTGCCGGTCTATATATGTCTCACCCACCCGTGAAAACCGAAGAATAATGGACACTGCATTTAGAAAAGACCAGTGGAAGATGCTCTTTGTAACCATGTTCTGTTACTTATTCTTCTACACAGGACGACATAACTTTGGCTGGGCTGCGAAAGGGATTGCTGAAGAGCTCGACATCAGTTTTCAACAGATAGGTTGGATCAGTTTTGCGATGCTGATGGGCTATGCCATCGGTCAGCTGATCAACGGAAACCTTGCGGATCGACTTAGCCCCAAGACGATGATCATTACAGGAGGTGGTCTTTCCATACTGTGCAATCTCTCCATCAGTTTTGCAAATAGCTATACGGCAATACTCTTACTATGGACATTGAACGGATATTTCCAGTCTATGGCCTGGGGAGCCGGAGGTCGATTAATATCCAATTGGTGGAGCAGCGAGGAACGGGGAAAAGCATTTGGCTTTTATACCATGGCAGCAGGAAGTTCCTCTGTCCTCACATTTTTGATGGCTCTTGTATTAGTTCATCAAGATCAGAGTTGGCGAACTTTATTCCGCTACCCAATTCTATTTTTAGCGGGGGCACTTTTATTATTTCTATTTCTGGCGTATAGTCATCCTAAACACCAAGGATACACCACCCTTGAAGAGGATGAATCGGAATCAACTGCGGCCACTCAAAACTGGAAGGAAGCCTATAAAACCGTATTTCGGAACCAAAATTTTATGATCGCCTCTGTAGCGATAGGCTTTCAAAGTATGGCACGATACGGTCTCATATTTTGGGTACCTATACATTTCCTTGGAAATGATTATAAACAATCGAGTGGCAACCTATGGCTTACCCTCCTCATTCCTATTGGCATGGCTCTTGGCGCAGTTTCATTTGGTTATATCTCGGACCTCGTGTTCAAAAAAAACAGGAGCAAGTCGATACGTGCGGGTATGTTGATCAGCTGTGTCATTGCAGTACTTATATACCTCGTTCCGATCGAAAACCACCTTATGATGGGGGTACTCATGTTTGCCTCAGGCTTTTTTGTATACGGACCCCAAGCCAATTTTTGGACACTGAGTCCTGACTTACTGGGCACCAAACTGGTCGGAACGGGTATAGGTATTATGAATATGTTTGCCTATGTATTTGCAGCTGTGGGAGAGCCACTATTTGGCAAACTGATTGACTACACGGGAGATACGGCTAATATATTTTTGTTTGTAGCCCTTATCTGTGCGCTGTGTGCATGTATCATATCATTTGTTAAAATTAAAGAATCCATAAATAATCATGAGTAAAGTAAAATTAGCCATCTTTGACATGGCCGGAACAACAGTCCAGGATGAACGTGAAGTTGAAAAGTGTTTTTATGACGCCATAAAAGCTACTAATTTGCATATATCGCGAGAAAAGATTAATAGCATGATGGGTTGGTCCAAAATTCTTGTGTTTGAGACTATATGGAAAGAAGAAATAGGTGAAGATCATCCAGATTATTCGAAAAGAGTCCAAGAGTCCTACAATTACTTCACCCAAACGTTGGAAGAACACTACGAAACAGTCGGTGCAAAACCTTATGAAGGCGTATTGGAGGTATTTGATTACTGTAGATCAAACAATATCAAAATAGCATTGACTACGGGCTTCTATAGAAAAGTAACCAATATTATCTTAGCAAAGCTAGGTTGGGACAAAGGATTGAACAATGATTACGTATGCATAGAAAATAGCAACGAAAATAGCATCAACTGCTCTATCGCCAGCAGCGATGTGGAACAGGGACGACCAGCACCGGATATGATTCAATTGGCGATGAAAAAGTGTGGTATTGAAGACCCGAAACAGGTAATCAACCTGGGTGACACTCCCTCTGACCTTCAGTCAGCAGAGGCTGCTAACGTACTGTATTCTATAGGTTCTCTATATGGCACGCATAGTCATGAAGAGCTACAAAGCTATAAACATGATCAGTTCATTTCGAAGCCAATCGAAATGATTGATATCATCAAAAAACTAAATGAACAAGAGTTTAAATAGCATATTACACCATGATAAACCGAAAAAGCTTCATCAAGATCGGCACCCTGGGGGTGTCCGGTTTTTTTTTAAACAGTAGCCTAGCATCATCTCTGAATGAGATTGACCACACCATAAAAAAGAAGGGCCTTAAATTCGGCGTCATCACCGATTTACATTATGACCTGATGCATGATGCTGGAGAACGTGCAGAAGCATTTATCAATGCTATGAACCAGGAACAACCCGATTTCATCATAAGCCTTGGCGACTTCTGTGTGCCAAAACCACAGAACCAACCGCTAATGGATACCTGGAATAAATTTAAAGGCGAAAAGCACTATGTACTGGGCAATCATGACACCGACGGAGGTTTTACAAAAGATCAGGCCTTACGTTTTTGGAATATCAATCGCCCATACTATTCCTTTGACAAAGAAGACTTTCATTTTGTAATTTTGGATGGCAACGAGAAACCTGCTAATTCTAAACTTCAAGGTTATCCAAGAACTATTGACAAGAAACAACTTGCATGGCTTAAGGAAGACCTACAAAAGACCAATCTGAGAACTGTTATTTTTTGTCATCAAGGACTAGACAATACCAACAATGGTTTAGACAATGGCATGGAAGTCCGCTACCTGTTTGAGCAGATTAATCAGAAAGCTGGATTTAATAAAGTCATTCTTGTCTTGACTGGTCATCATCATTCCAATTATCACAACACCATTAATAATATTCATTACGTACAAATTAACAGTTCTTCCTACTACTGGGTGGACGAGTCTTACAAGAGTACTGCATTTACTGAAGATTTCTACAAAAAACACCCCATACTACGTCATACCATCGTATATGAAGACCCGATATGGGCCATTGTGGAAATTGATGGTAAAAACAAAATAAAGATTAATGGCAAGAAAAGTAGATTCGCTGGCGACGATCAGACAGCACCATCAGGTATAGCAGATACCTATCCAATCACTGCCGAAATCGATAATCGAGAGCTAAGTTATTAGTGACGCACGCAAAGAGCCTCGTTTGGCGGTCTCTTTGCTTCTCAATCCTGCATCAGACCGCTTCTTCCCCATCGAACATATACATTATGTTTTTATCTGCCCTAAAAAATATGAGTCTCCTGTACCGTAAAAATACAGAACACTAGTATTTCATCGTGTCTGAGTTTAAAAAAGGAAGTTGATACTTTCCCGAATCCACATACAATTCCACAGCTTTTAAATCTTCAACTCCCTTAGCCGTCACCTTAGTCTGATAAGCATAAATTTGCTTTAAACCTTGTAACTGTCCGAGATGGCTAAGCCCTTTATCGGAAATAACTGTCCCAAACAAATTAATATAGCGCAGCGATTTGCTTGCTTTAAGCAAAGCAAGTCCTTCATCAGACAATTTTGTATGTTCCAAATGAAGCTTCCTCAGATAAGGCATTTTTACAACATTCGCCATAGCCGCATCGGTAACGGCTGTTCGCGCCAGTTTAAGCTGTACAATATTATCTTTTATCAGCAAAAGCTCCTCTAAATCCTTATCTGAAAATTCTGGATAATTGATCGCATTTATGGTTACATAAGGACTATTAACCGCCACAGGCAATACTTTAATACCTTTCGCCTGAAGATTTCGAACGAATTCTTCGGGAAGATCACTTCCTCCGGGCAGATCGGCGTACTCCGATTGTTCAGCCTCATTCCCTCCTTGTTCCAGTTGTGCTAACAGTGTTTTTATTTCAGGAGATTGATTTGTTTGACTCACCTTCTTTGTAAAACTGGCTCCTTCGGTAATCCACCATCCGATCAACTGGATCTGCTCTGCAGTAATCGGAGTCCTACCTTTCGGGGGCATCCGCTTGTCATGCCCCTCTGGTAATACTAATCGAGCATACAACTCGCTTTCGGGCATCTTTCCTGGTTTTAGTACGACGCCACCGTCTCCCCCCTTTAAAAGAAATTCCTGACTGTGTATTGCCAAGCCGCCTTCTTTCTTTCTCTCTCCATGGCAAGAGGCACAGCGCTGCATCAAAATCGGTGCTATTATCTCTTGATATAAAGCTGCCTCCTGAACATTCTCAATTTTAGCCATTTGGAATTCCTCACTTTTTAGGCCCAGCATATCCTTTATCACTGTTGGGATTGCCTCTTTAAAATACCCTTCGCCGTGTGTCAGTGTCCCTCCAAAATGACCAGTCGCCCCTATTAGTAGAAACAGTAAACTGAATACCAACAATCGATAACTCCATTTTTTTCGATACATCCAATATACGGATACCGAAATAACCGCAACTGCTATCCCCAACCATTGATGAAAATCTAAAGTTTGTTGTTCGTATCCCCCTCGCAAGGACAGTAGGTATCCCGCAATACTGGCTAAAATAGCAGCCATACTCCCGAAAAATAACACTACTGGAATAGCAACATGTATCTCTTTATATTGCTCTCTTTTGGCAAGAACAGCCATAAAAAAAGCGACAACCAACATACCTATGGGAAGATGCACCAACAATGGATGGGCTCGACCGATAAATTCGCCTAACTCTTCAAAAAACTGTCCCATTATTTGTATCGCGCTCGTAAAAGTTTCAACATGGATACGTTTTGTTGCCATTGACTGCTCACAGGTTGCTGGGTATAGGGCAACGTGGGCAGATAACCGGCAGGGCCAAACTCGGTCGTAATAGTTAGGGTCCCGCGTCCCTTTTCTTTGTGCAACTGCACTATTCTATCCCACCAAGCCAAGTGCTGTTCCAACGTACTTTTCCACTCTGGAGCCGTAAAATCGTTGACTTGAGGGCCCTGAGGATGTCCAACACGTGCGTGTATATGCCCGGTACGTTGAAGTGCTAATTCTACCGTCTCTTTCTGATCACTCAATAGGGACTCGTGAACATTACACCAATGCGAGATATCCAAAGCAAGGTTAAGTGCGGGAAGCTCTTCCAAAAACCGCTTGGTAACATGGGCTGCAAAACTAAAGCGGCCACGATGTGTCTCATGGTAGATAGGCAGATTATTTAACTTACTGATCGTACTTGCCGCATCGATCAATGTACTATTCTGTTGAAACGTATAATAATCTTTGCCGGTATGACAATTGATATAATCTGGTTTGACACGAATAGCCGTTTCAATATTCTTCACAAAACTATCGTGATATTCCTGAAATGATCGTCCACCGCCGCCGCATAGCAAGCCAAGTGACAATTCATATCGTTTTAAGGCCTCCAACATGTCACTACGTTCAGTATCTGTTCCGGGCAGCCAAGTCTCTACCCCATCAAATCCGGCATCCTTTACCTTGGCACAAAATACCTCCCAGGTATCTGTCATTCCCCAGTTTGTGCAATAGATTTTAATTTTTAATCCCGTATTCGACTGTGCACTACCCGCCATTGCATTAACCAACAATAACAACCATAATATAGAATATCGCATCCTCCTCATATATGTAATAAAATTCCTTAATATTAAATAAACAACAAGCTACACGACTGCACGAATTAACTCTCCGTGTACGTCGGTAAGTCGAAAAGGTCTACCTTGAAACTCGTAAGTAAACTTCTCGTGATCAAACCCTAATAGATATAGCATAGTAGCATGCACATCATGTACAGATGCCCTTCCCGAAACTCCGGCAAACCCTATTTCATCCGTTTCGCCATAGGTCACTCCCTTCTTTACCCCTCCACCGGCCATCCAAATGGTATAGGCATCCGTATGATGGTCCCTTCCTAGAAATGGCATATCGCTATTATCACGATTCTCTTGCATCGGTGTACGTCCAAACTCTCCTCCCCAAACCACTAATGTTTCGTCCAAAAGACCTCTCTGCTTTAGATCCAACAAAAGAGCTGTCATAGGCCGATCTATCTCCCTGCATTTATTTCTGAAACCAAGATCAATAGACGTAGAAGAATCTGTACCGTGACTATCCCATCCCCAATCAAAAAGTTGCACGAAGCGCACACCCTGCTCTACCAATTTACGCGCTAATAGGCAGTTATTTGCAAAAGATTCCTTACCTGGTTCTGTACCGTATAATTCGTGAATGTATTCCGGCTCTTTACTGATATCCATAACTTCAGGGACGGCAACCTGCATTTTATAAGCCATCTCATATTGTGCTATCCTAGAGAGTGTCTCTGGATCCTTATAGGTATCATATTCTGCTTTATTAATTTCATTAATCGCATTAATTGTTTGCTTCTTCAAGTCCCTTCCCATTCCATCTGGATCGGCAAGATATAATACAGGATCTCCTTTAGAACGACATTGTACCCCCTGATATACCGAAGGCAAAAATCCCGATCCCCACACACTCTTTCCTGCGTCGGGCGTTTTACCGCCCGAGGTCAGCACCACAAAACCCGGTAAATTACTATTTTCAGAACCTAAGCCATAGGTGACCCAGGAACCGATACTCGGTCTACCCAAACGAGGACTACCGGTATGCATAAATAATTGAGCGGGACCATGGTTAAACTGATCGGTGTGTACTGCTTTTAAAAAACTAACTTCGTCGGCTACTTTTGTAAAATGAGGTAAGTGGTCTGAAATCCAAGCACCACTCTGTCCATACTGGGCAAAGGTAGCCTGAGGCCCTAACATTTTTGGAACGCCACGGATGAAAGCGAAAGTCTTTCCAGCTAAAAGTGATTCTGGACAAGGTTGATTGTGTAATTTGTGTAATGCTGGTTTATAGTCAAAAAGTTCCAATTGCGAAGGAGCTCCTGCCATGTGGAGATAAATCACACTCTTGGCCTTACCTGGAAATTGTGGCGCTCGAGGAATTAGCGGGTTCAGCGCATTCAGATCTATACTGGACCCTGTTCCTCCTGAACCTGCACAACTCGCGAGAAAACTACCTAAAGCAATACTACCGATTCCTGCGACACAGTCTTTTAAAAAGTGTCTACGCGTCACAGCCTGTAATTGTTGCTGCTCTAATTCCTTAAACAATCTATCAAAGTCTTTCATCACTTTCCACGTTATGATTTTGTTAAAAATTCATCCAAATTCAATAGTGCGTTCGCTACAACCATGTAGGCTGCCCTTGAAATTACCTGTTCACTAGTCAACTTTCCAGAATCTACGCCTAAAAATCGTTCCGCATCTTTTGGTTTTTTATTAAAATCGAGTTTCGCATTCCCATATAATTTTTCTAATGCTGTAAGTTTCTCTTTAACCGGATTACGGAGCATTATTCTTCTGTAACCTATTTCTAACGCCTTTTGCAGATCACCATTGCTTTCCTTTTCCATAAACTCAGAAAGATGCTTTGCTGCTTCCAGATACACTGGGTCATTCAAAGTGGTCAACGCCTGTAGCGGGGTATTTGTCCGTATCCGATCCACTAGACACACCTCTCGACTCGACGCATCAAAAGAAATAAAAGACGGGTAAGGACTTGTACGCTTCAAAAAGGTATACACCCCTCTTCTATACTGATCCTCTCCTTGACTTTTATTCCAAGATTCACCACTGTACACCGTCATCCAAACACCATCGGGCTGATAAGGCATGACAGAGGGACCGTACATTTTTTTGCTTAATAGCCCTGCCACGGACAGTGTTTGGTCGCGGATCTGTTCGGCAGTAAGCCTGAATCTCGGCCCTCTAGCGAGGTAATGGTTATCCGGATCTTTCTTGCTGTCATCGGTATTCAGATCGGACGACTGCTTATAGGTGGATGACATTACCATCTCCTTAATCAGGCTCTTTATACTCCAATTCTTCTTATACATCACATCCAGTGCAAGATAGTCCAGTAAAGCACCATATATAGGCGGATTACTCTGCGTACCCATATCGCCTAATGGCTCAACCAGCCCGCGGCCAAACAGTTGTGCCCATACACGATTCACTAAGGTTCGAGCCGTTAAAGGATTCTCTTTGCTCGCAATCCATTTAGCAAATCCAAGACGGTTTTTCGGTTCATTTTTTGGAAAATCATTTAGTACTGCCGGCACAGTAGGCTGCACCTCCTCACCCAAGGTCAACCGATTCCCCCTTTCGAAAACATGGGTCTTGCGTTTCATATCCGAGGGATTTTCAATCATAACAGGTACCGACTCTGGGTGTGTATTAATAAGCGACAGAAACACGTCTTGCATCCTGCCAGCCTCGACTTCATTCGCTTTCGGGAGGGGTTCTCTAAAAGCAAACCACTCAATCATACATACCGGCTGATCTTTGGCGGCAGTTGGATTTTTAAAAACAAGATACAGATCATGAACACCTTTCTCTGCTTTAAAATCTAAGGCTATCACCTGACGTCCCTTGGTACTGCCCAGCTTGGTATGCAATAATACAGGACCCTGAGGGGTACCTTTTCGAATCTCCATAGAGCCCCCCTCTAGTCCAGTCCAGTAGTTAAGGTACAGCTGTTCCTTACCATCCAAAGCAATTTGCTTAAGCCGCGCATGACCTCCATCTCTAACGCCTAGCCATTTTGTATCATACAGGGCTGCGTTCACCAGTTGATCACTATAGTGAGCATGTATCTTGGGCTCCAAGGTGTGTAAAAACAGATCTGCTGACCGTTGCATCTGCTTATCACCATGCTGTCCCAACCAAGACTTGATACTGTCAATCCGTCTTTCGTCTTCCTCCCGGTAAAAGCGCAATTTAGGGTGATCACCCTGTGTATCCTCATCTCGTGTATTATTAAAGAAAGCCAATGACTTATAATACTCTTCAAATTTAAAAGGATCATAGGTATGACTATGACATTGCACACATTCAAAAGTCGTACTTAACCAAACCTGATAGGTCGTATTCACCCGATCTAGTACAGACGCCATTCTAAACTCTTCACTATCGGTACCGCCCTCATCGTTATTCATCGTATTCCGATGAAATGCCGTAGCAATGAGCTGCTCCTTTGACGGTTCAGGCAATAAATCCCCGGCAAGTTGTTCTATGGTAAACTGATCGAAGGGCATATCCGTATTTAGGGCTCGAATCACCCAGTCACGATAAGCCCATATCTGTCGTGCCCCATCCTTTTCATATCCCTTTGTATCGGCGTATCGAGCCATATCTAACCACCACGAAGCCCATTTCTCTCCGTACCCATCCCGATTGAGTAAGCTATCTACACGTCTTTCATAGGCATCCTCCCGCTCATCCGCGAGAAAAGATTCTACTTCTAACAAAGTTGGGGGAACTCCAATAATATCCAAATACACACGGCGCAACAAGGTAGACTTGTCAGCCTCAGGAGCAAATGAAAGTCCCTTCTCGGACAACTTATCCTGAATAAAATAATCTATATTATTGCTTATCCCTGAAGGATTAAATCCAAACAGACCTGCAAAGGAAAATGGCTTTGGTACATCGACCTTTTCTGGCAAGGTGTACGCCCAATGCTCCCCCCATTTAGCACCTTCATTAATCCAGCGTCTCATTACATCGATTTCATCTTCACTTAGAGCCGCGGCATTGTAGGGCATCCTTAACTCAGGATCGTCCGTAATAAGCCGCTTGAAAAGTTCACTATGATCAGCGTCTCCACGGATAATTGAAGATTTACCAGATTCTGTCTTAGCAAAAGCTTCTTCTTCAAACAATAGACTTAAACCACCACTGGCTTTCACACCTCCATGGCAGGAAATACAATGTTTGTTGATTATTGGTTTTACTTCTGCACTAAAATCAACGGGGCTTTCTTTCCGAATGGAAAAAAATGCGATACCCAAAACTCCAATAAGTATTATCGAAATTACTAAAGCACGTTTCTTCATTGTTTTAAATATTCACGTAGTGAGGGGATCTAAAAAGTATTTTACCCAATCTTAAACGTGCCCTTGCAAGGAGGTAAGACACGGCAACCTACACTATAACGAAGTAGATTAAGTATACCTTCTTTCCTCAAGTTTGCAATGCACACTATTGCTTACTTTTTGAACACCTTCATTCTCTTACAATTGGCATACATACGTTCCACGCCCCCTTGTTGGTATTAATAACTATAGGAAACGATTTAGCTTATGGAACTTTTGTTTATCCACTGGTTAACGTAAAAATAGGAAGTTTACAGAGAAGCAACTAACACTATATTGACAGTTTTTAAAACTATATTAACCTTCCAAACTTATTAGATTCAGTTTTTGTCGCAATCAAACACAAAAAAGCGACAGAAAGTTAAAACACTTCCTGTCGCCCCTATATCATGATTATCTTATTTCCCCTTCTATTGATACACTTTGACCCAGTCGATTTCCATCACTACAGGAAGCTGCTTTTGGTCGACTTTGCCCACCCAACTACCTCCAAGCTGTTGATCAATCAGAATAAAAAACGGTTGATCATAGGGCCATTGAGAAGGATCTACGCCCTGCACTCGGGGATAGGTAAACGTATCTTTGCCATTCAGTTGAAATACGATACGATCCGGATACCAACTTATGCCATACACATTATAGACTCCCGCATCAATAGCTGCCGTTCCATAATGCGGTGGTTTTGTCTTTTGGCCTAAATTCAATGTATAATAGGAATGCGTCGTCTGATAAATGATTTTATCAAAGTTTAGGTGCTCCATAATATCGATCTCTCCGTTTTTGGGGTACTTACCATACTTATCCAACTCTGCCAACATCCACATAGCAGGCCAGGCTCCCTGAGCACTTCCGAGTTTGGCCCGAATCTCAATTCGTCCATATTGAAAAGCAAATTTCCCTTTACTCCAGATACCTCCGGTGATAAAAGGACGCTTATCATGAACAGTATCGGGATTATTGATCCCCAGAAGATGCAACTGTCCGTTTTTTAGTTCAAAACACCTATCATCAGTACTCATGTGCCTATTCCAATCGGCTGTTCCAGCAGGTATCCTACTCCACCTATTCGTATCTAATGTACTTTCACTAAAGTCATCTTTCCAAATCAACTTCCACTCTTTCGCCTCACGCCCCTCCTTTTGAATATAGACCTGAGGGTGCTCAGCCAGTCTGTTGGATACAGAACACGAGCCTAACAGTATACTAACTCCTCCTAATATAGTATAAGTAATCTGACCTACTCTCATTCAGCTATTTGTTTTTTAATTCAATAACGCTTTAGCCATATTAAGGTCTTCATTCCAGGTCTCGGTACGTTTCGGATTATCCAATTTTTGGATGATAGTTTCCAGTGCTTTCAACTTATCCTGATCCTTGGCATCGGTCCATTTCTTACGTAATACAAGTACTTTTTCATAATCCTGAATACCTTCTAGCATCCGTTCAAAACGTATAGAGCTTCTGTTTTGCGGGTATACAACATAGGTATCTCCAGCGGGCCATGTCCGAAACCGCGAATCCTGCAATGGAGTTTCTACCCATGAATTATAGGCCCAGTGTAACACCCCATCAAAACCTGCTGCTAAAGCATACCAGGCAAGGTAGGTCGATTCCGCAGGATCAGAGAACGTAAACTGATTAGGAAAAGAGTTGCCACAATAGACATAAAATGTACTGTTCAATCCCATTGCCCGTCTATTGATTAGATCCTGTTTAGAGAAAGGGTGTCCCGAAGCGATACTGATGTCTCTGCTATCCGGAAATTTTTTGTAGGTTTTTTGATTATCCGCATACGATACACCCAATTCTGGTGCGATCTTTTTCAGCAAGGCGAAAGCTGCTTCCATCTGATCGGGTTCACGCTCATCCATTGCAATATTAGTAATCGACAACCATCCTTTTGTTTTTAGATGCGCAGAAAAATCAGTAAGAAATGGTGTCCACATTTCTTCGAAAACGGATGTTCCGGGTTTAGCTTCCACATCCACAAATTTGCCTGTAGCTTCGTCTTTGTAATGAATCCTATTATTCCATGGAATAATAGAATAACAATTGATCATTTTCTTCACACCGAGATCCATCATAAGTGTAACCCAGCGATCAAAGACGGTATAATCATATTGCCAAGAGCCATCTTTTTTCTTCTTCCAGATAATCATGTCCGCGTAAGGATCTAAGGTCTGTACATTCCAAGGATCTTTATTAAGCGTCGTTGTGATCACCTTTTGTCCTGCATCTGCGAGGCGCTTCATCACAGGCTTCAATGCCGCAAAATGCGCGTCTGACCACATCGTCAACCCTTCTACACGTGCCACGGCTGATGGATGCTGCCATTGATCCAGATGGAATGTCCACTGACTGACTTGCGGCAGTATCTCATTGATCACTTCCAATTCCAATGTCAACGTCTCGATCTTCTTTTCACCTGCTTTAACCACGACCGTACTGGTGTATATACCTCCTTCGCTATCTCGGGGGATATCCACAGTCACCCACACTGGCCGTACTTCCTTCCCCTTAATATCATAACTATCCAGGTCATCCAGCATATCCGGTGACAATGACGCCGCAAAATCCTTTGGCTTACGATAACCACAGCCAGGTCCAAACTCATCAGTCATCACGTAGCGTACAAAACGGGCTTCTGCCACATTACCTTTGATCTCAGAGCGCTTTGATGAACGAAAATCACCAACATCTAAAGAGACATTCCCGATGCCTGCGCTGGACCATAAAAGAAGCTGTGCAGAGACACGCTCACCTTTCCATCCTTTTATCAACATTTTCTTTTGCAAGGGAACCTGTGGTGCTATAGACCGTGCATAGCGCCTGTCCAGCGAAACAAAAGAACTGTTAAGTCCTGGTTTTACAGTAGACCAGTCTGAAAGCGTATCCGCCGTTGGGTCTGCCATCTCTACGAATGTCCTCCCTTTCGCAGACGTTTGCGCCTGTATTGTAACACTTTGGCACCACAGTACGAGACTTACTATTCCTATTTTTACTAAAGTCTTCAAGATATATACATTAAGTTTAGTGACTAGTTATAAAAATCCAGTTCGGCGATACTCAATGAGTTGCCTCCTCCTGTGATTTCGGTTGATATAATACGAATATAACGTGTATTCACCTTATTTCCGAATAGATGCTTTCTTTTCGAAGGATCGTTAATTAAATTACCGAATTCAAAACTCCCGGCGCCCTGCCAATTTTTACCGTCCAGACTTACTTTTAATACCCCCTTGGCCATCATCCCCTCCCCATGCTTCCGTTGGGGTGTATATGCAAATCCAGAGACATCATAGGCACGACCTAAGTCTATTTCTACAAATTGATCTGCCCCCCTAGATGGCGAATGCCAGAATGAATTTTCATTTCCGTCGATAGCTTTATCCACAGCGAACTTTTCACGCGCTCCACTACTCGACAGCACTTTCCAATCCCTCTTGGCTATACCTAAAATTTCCTCTACAATAGCCCCTCTTTGCCCATCGCTATCTATGGCCACAGCCTTTATATTATTAGTGGTAGGTAAGAAAGGTCCCGTGTACAACGGCGATTTACTCGTTGGTTCAGAACCGTCTATTGTATAATAAATACGGTATTCAGATTGCAAGTTGGCCAGCACATCTTCACCATGCGGCTTCCAGCCGAATTCGTGTCGGTGAGGTCTAATTTCGACTTTACCGTCCAAATCCGGGTGAATAGCAAGCTGAGGAGGTCCCACCGGAACCAAATAGGCTCCTACAGTTGTCAACACAGGGATTGCTCTACTTTCTAACACACGCAATCGGAATCGACTAGCCTCCACCATAGGGAATCGTAATATCCTTTTGTACCCCACATTCGTACCCTCGGCAATCTGTTTCCAGCCCCCGTCTTTCCAGATATCAATCGCGTGTCTTTCGATACGCTCCCCATTTTGCTGTACAGCCTCCTGCAATACAAAGCGATTCGTACGTATGGGCTGTGCTGTTTTAAATTCTATTGCATCCTCTTTTACTCTAAATACTGTAGCTTGATTGTCATCCAAGAGTTGTTTAGGCGCTGTTGCTTTCTGAAGGAGATTAGTAGAATATCCCTCTTTGATTCGCTTGCCCACTTCTGTCAGCACCTGCACATCTTCGTCAGAAAATCTCCCCTCACGATTTGGAGGAATATTTAAAAGAAACGTACTGTTACCCCCAACGGCCCGTTCATAAATATCAAAAACATCATCAGCACTTCGTACTTTCTGATACACATCATCTCTGTAAAACCAACCTTCACGTATAGAAGTATTGGTCTCTGCCTGCTGGTAATGAAGATATTTGGCAGAATATAATTTCTCCCGGCTTCCTAAATCTTCATCGGTGAGATCCTTAAATCCTTCCAAGCTGTGCGGGTCGGCATCATAAGGAATCACGTTCCATTCCGTCTTACGTGTAGCACCGGATTCATTACCACACCAACGGACATCCTCCTTTCCAAAAATAACAGCATTGGGTGCTAACATGTTAATTAACTCCCTCCAGGCGGCATAATTATACTTTTGCCCACCTTTTGTTTTCGGATGGGCGCCATCAAACCAGAGCTCATGCACGGGGCCATATTCTGTAAGCAATTCAAAAAGCTGATTCAGGAAATATTCATTATAATCGTCTACCTCAAACTGAAAGGTGGTTTTGTTCTCAAATGGTCTACCTTCAACCCGTCTGGGAATAGTCCGATTGGTGTATTTACTTAGATTACCGTAGCATCCCTTTTCATTTTCAATCTGAAACAGATCTGCCGGGGAAAGGTATATACCCAATTTCAATCCATACTTTTGACAAGAAAAAGACAGGTCTTTCAATATATCCCCTTTCCCATTTTTAAACCCCGTAGACATGATACCGTGATCTGTGTACCTACTTTGCCATAAAACGAATCCGTCATGGTGCTTGACTGTCAGAATCACTTTTTTCATCCCGGCAGATTTCATGGTACGGCACCATTGATCTGTATCCAATTCCTTCAGATCAAAAATACGTGGATCTTCTTTACCGTTCCCCCACTCCATTTTCGTGAAGGTGTTGGGTCCCATGTGTATAAAGGCGATGAATTCGTCCTGTAATGCCTCGTATTGCCTAGCCGTGGGCACCACGTGCGCTGCCTTTTGAATAATATCGGCCTGTGAATCAACGGCAGTAATAGCATAGGTATTCTTTGTTGGAAGTATATTTGCGACATTCTTTTGTTGAGCAAATGCGTGCCAAGAGAAGAACACTCCGCAACCCGCCCATAGTATTTGATTAAAAATTGTCATGGTATCTACTTATGTTATAAAATTAGGGCTTTCCTCAGCAATGCTTAAAAATATATAAAACAAACATTGTATTATTAAAGAATATTAACCTACTTCAAGCTTTTATTACCTTATTTTCAGCATTTTTAAAACAAAGCCAACAATTAATCAGGAAAGTGATGAAAAGTGTCAAATCAACTTGGAATTAGAGATCATAAAGCATTCAATATTAATATTAACCACTAAATTTGCTTAAAATAATTACAGTATGCAGCAGCGCGTAGATCTACTATTTCATCAACAGAAAACGTCCCGAACTTCCAACACGCTATTGGAAGTTCGGCAACGTATCCATCATTTGAAAAAACTGAAGGATGTAATCCATCGGTATGAACCGGAAATATTCAAAGCGCTGTCTGCGGACCTCCGCAAAAGTAAGTTTGAGGCGGCTGTCACCGAAATCTATTTCGTCTATTCGGAAATCGATTTTGCCCTTAAGAATTTATCACGTTGGGTTCGACCACAACGGGCAAAATCAACGGTCTCTAGTCTATTCACCAAAAATAGAATTATCTACGAACCTAAAGGAAACTGTCTGATAATAGCTCCATGGAACTATCCTTTTCAGCTAACGATGAGTCCTTTGGTTTCTGCTCTCGCTGCAGGCAACAGCGTGATTATCAAACCTTCGGAATATAGTCCTCACACTGCTGCCGTCCTCGCTACAATTCTAGACGAAGCTTTTGACAAATCCGTTGTTGCCTGCATTCAGGGGGGGCAGGAGGTTTCAGAAGCTCTGCTAAAACTACCTTTCGATCATATCTTTTTTACGGGAAGTACTCCGGTCGGCAAGATTGTTATGCGGGCTGCTGCCGAACATCTCAGTACCATCACATTAGAATTAGGCGGCAAATCTCCTGTGCTGATAGACCCGAGTGCTGACCTGGAGAAAACGGCGGAAAAGGTCGCTTGGGGTAAGCTGATCAATGCAGGACAAACTTGTATTGCTCCGGACTATGTTCTTCTCCATCACAGCCAAGAAAAAGAATTCATCCATTACTTCAGTGCTGCAGCCACTCGATTAATATATAGGGAAAATGGTATGATTGATCCAGACACTTATGCAAAGATTATTAATACCAGACATATGAGCCGACTTCAGCTCCTTTTGGAAGACGCCATCGGAAAGGGGGCAGAAGTCGTCTGGCAGGGAGACAATGATTTGGAGGATAGTATTCCACCGACATTATTGCGGAAAGTAAACATAGAAAGCCGTATAATGGAAGAAGAAATTTTTGGGCCTTTATTACCTCTAGTCACCTATACCGATCTAGACGAAGCGCTAGATTTTGTTCAGTCAAAACCCAAACCATTGGCATTGTATATATTTAGCAGCAACACAAAATCTACACAACACATCATTAAATCTACCTCTGCCGGGGGTACTTGTGTCAATGATGTCATACTCCACGTATCGAATCCACACCTTCCCTTTGGGGGAGTTAACCACAGTGGAATGGGTGGTAGCCACGGATATTTTGGCTTTAAAGCATTCTCACACGAACGTTCAGTGATGTACCAATCTCGGATTCCTATTTCAAAACTAATATACCCACCCTATTCAAAGAAAGGATGGGTATTGAAATTTTTAAAACGATGGATGTAAATTCGACTCCTCTTAATTATAGCCTGGGTTTTGAGGAAGAACGGCACCGGAATTTGCATCGATAACCTCCTGAGGTATAGGCCATAGTGGCACCATATCTTCTTTACCCGCTATAATCGCACTAGATTGCGTATTCAGTATTTTTAGCCTTCTTAAGAAGACGTCCTTGCCAAACCGGGAGAGTGTCATTCGTCGCATCTCCTCCCCTAAAAGTTCTCTAGCCCGCTCATCCAGTAAATAATCCACATTGACTTGCGATGCTTGAGCTGGAGTTGCTTTCGCACGGCCTCTTACTTCATTGATCGCTTTGGCTGCCATTGCCGGATCATTTTTTTGCAGATAGGCTTCCGCTAATAACAGGTAAGTTTCGCCAAGACGTATTTTAACACGGTCTTTCATATTTCCTTCGTACGCAGGATTGTCAGTCGTCTTTCCATAGAAAAACTTCGTTGTGGTAGCAAACACATTTCCCGATTCTTTAATAGCATTTGTGATATTCAGTTTAGTTCCATACAAAGAGCTTTTAGGGTTATTATGATACCAATCGCGCTTGATATTGTATTTGGAGTTACGTACATCATTAGTTTCATAGCTATTCAACCACCAATCATAAGGCCTTATATGTCCCAATCCACGACCACCTAAGGAATCTGCCAACAGAAAACCAGCCTGCTGCGCGTAAAAAGGAACCCAAGCCCGTTTGCTCCAATCCGTATATAAGTCCCCCCCACCTTGCGCATTATATTCCAATTGCATAGCCCAAATGGTTTCCATATTTCCAGATTTTCTATTTTGATTGTTCTCTATGAACATGTCGTGAAAATAGTCCCCTTCATTATCTTTTCCTACCCCAAACCGCTGATCATTGAGTCTATAAAATCCCGAATTGATCACTTGATTGGCCGCCCAAATAGCAGAGTCGGGCTTATTCGCCCATAGATAGGCCTCGGTCAGATAATGCAATGCTGCCCATTTAGTCAATTTACCTTCTGCAACATTCGCTGGATTCTCCGGGAGGTTCGCTGCCGCCGATTTCAGATCTTCAATCATGTGTTGTACAACTTCCATTTTAGGAGTCCTTGTAAAGTCAGTCCTTGGATCCTTTGTCACTTTGTCCACCCATGGCACATCGCCATACAAGCTGATAAGATACCTATACGCGTATGCCCTAAAATACGATGCTGTCCCTTTGACCAACATTGGGTCCTTTTGTGGATCTTTCCAATCAATACCGGTGTTGTTCAGTGCTTCCAGTATCAAATTGGCATTACCGATAAGGCCATAGGCAAACTTCCAATAATTGCGAACATACGATGAAGCCGGATTAAGCGTATAATTCGAGAAAGGGGCTAACGTAGCATCGGTACCCGTCCCTTTGATGGCCACAATATCTGTTCCTACCTGAAGTGCCTCTTGCGGGGTAGCCCCCTGACTGAAGAAAGGGTTATTCCAGGTCTGAAACTCCAGTCTCGCAAAGGCGTACAGACCAGTTAACCCTGTTTCAAAGCCATTTGTATTGGTGTAAGTATTGTCAGGAGCTTGAAATCCGCTGGTATCCTCATCCAGAAAATTCTCACTACAACCTATAGTTGTCAGAGCGGCAAGCGCTATTATTGTTATTTTATTAAGCTTCTTCATCTTCCAAATCATTAAAATTGTACATTAACACCCAACGAGAACGTTCTAGCAACAGGATACGGAGACAATACGTTCGTTGTTGTCGGATTACCTGTTACCGAACTTACACCTATCGCTTCTGGATTAAAGCCTCGTACCTTAGTAAATGTGTATAGATTTCTTCCGTTAATAAATGCACGGATAGAATTAATATTCAACCGCTCCAACTTTGCACCTGAGAATGTATATCCCAAGGACACATCTTTAATCCGCCAGTATGATGCATTCATATAGTAGCTGTGGTTGTTTACCGGCGTATAGCCTGGTGAAGGTGCTTCGTTGCTAGGGTGCTCTGGTGTCCAGTACTCCATATCCGATAAATAATTGGCTCCATTATTAGGTAAGAAGCGTTCGATGTTTCTAAAATTATCTTCTTTCGTCACGTCAAATGCGCCGTTCATAAAAATAGATAAAGAGAGGTTCTTATACGTAAAATCATTACCTATACCAAGGGTGTATGCGGGTAGCTTTTTACCCATCACGGTACGATCCGCAGCGGAGATCTTATTATCCCCATTTATGTCAGCCAGCTTAGCGTCTCCCGGCTTGGCATTAGGTTGATGCGAATTTTTGATATCATCCCCTTCTTGCCATATGCCTATGACTTTGTAATCGTAAAACACCCGAATAGGTTGTCCGATTAACCAGGCGTTCGTCAAATCATCTTTTCCATCCCCACGCAATTCGACAATTTTATTTTTGTTCCAGGCAAAAGTGACACTACTCGACCACGAGAAATTGTCTTTCACCATATTTCGGGTATTCAGTCCCGTCTCAATACCAATATTTTCGGTGATACCAATATTGCTCATTATGGTATTATATCCATTCATAACAGGTACCTGACGGCTCATCAATAGGTCTTCTGTACGAGAGGTATAGAAATCCACATTTCCACTGATTCTATCGTTCCACAGTCCAAAATCTATACCTGCATTCAACGCTTTGGTTGTTTCCCACTTCAGGCTCGAACTGCCCCTACCGTTGTAATTCATTACCAAACCATTGGATACCGGTGCTCCATCACCAAAGATGTACTCGATTTTCGATAGCCTGTTATAAGTTTGGTAAGGGCTCACCGCCTGATTTCCGTTTTTACCATAGGACACGCGTAACTTCAGATTATTGATCGATTCGCTTTGAAAGAAATCTTCTTTGGACAAAGCCCATGCAAACGCTACCGATGGGAAGAAGGCGTAACGATCATTTCGGCTAAATGCGGAATAACCATCTGTACGTCCTGTAAGCGTCAAGAAATAACGTTCTTTCAACCCGTAGTTGATACGCCCCATATAGGAAACCAATGCGGTATTGGTAATACCTGAAGAAATTTTCTGGTTCTTAGCTGCAGATCCTAGATTGTTGTAGCCGACATCGGAAACAAAGTCCTCTCCATACAGTTTAGACCATTTTTCCTGCGACTCGGAGGCACTATACAACCCGACAACATTAATTTTATGATCACCAAATGTACGGTCATACGTCAAAATATTCTCCCAGGTCCAATCGTACCTATTTTTATTATTGATCTCTCCCTTACCTCGTATTCCTTGACCATCGAATGTATTTGATCCATAATAATAATTGTCTTCCAGGTTTTCATAATTGGTTCCGAACAATGTTTTGAAACTCAAACCTTCGATAGGTAGTTTCACATCCAGAAATGTATTGGCATATACTGTACGCTTTAAATAATCTTTAGTACCCTCCTGATTCGCAAAAGGATGGTAAAATAATGTTTGCGCATACATCGGGTACATCACCATCTTCCCATTGTCATCATAGTTTTTGCCGTAAGGACTCATCTTGATCGCATTGTCTATCCCAGGCTGTACACCACTTCGATTACCTTGGCTTCCTTGCATCATAAGCCCCAATTTTAACCAATCTGTCAGTTGTTGGTTGAGATTGAGATTAAGATTGACTCTTTCAAATGGGGAGTTTTTAACGACTCCATCCTGATTCAAGTAGGAAATAGCTGCATAGTAATCCGATCTCTCTCCGGCACCGGAAAAGCTCAGCTGATGTTCGGTGATTGGAGCATTTCTTTGGAAAATCTCATCTTGCCAATCTACCTCTATTCCTTTTTGCCATTGTTCCAATACATTGGCGAACAAGTACTTTTCAGGATTTAAATCATCTCCAGTCTTACCTTTTGCACGTTGGTAATCCTTCAGGTATTCAATATATTCAGCACCATTCATTAAATTAAGACGTCTCTCGACGTTCTGTATTCCTACATAACCGTTATAATTAATCCTCGGTTTCCCGGCCATTCCCTTCTTCGAGGTAATCAGGATCACCCCATTCGCTGCACGCGAACCGTAGATTGCTGTAGAAGAAGCATCTTTCAATACGGAGATACTCTCGATCGAATTGGAAGCAATATCTCCCAAGGAGCCACTAAAAGGAATTCCATCCAAAATAATCAAAGGGTCGTTTGAGGCTGAAATAGAATTTTCACCACGCACAGACAATGTTGCTGTTGTTCCGGGAGCAGCGTTGCCGGTATTGATATTAAGTCCCGCAACTCTTCCTTGTAATTTATCCACGATATTAGGAGCACCTATACCTTCCAACGATTTCGTTGATATGGTCGAAATACTCCCCGTAAGGTCCGATTTCTTCTGGGCACCATATCCCACAACGACCACTTCTTCGAGGTTTTCTGTATCCGATATCATCTCTACATTCGTTGCGGCAGATGCCTTTAGTTCTTGATTTTGATAACCTATCGATTTAAACACTAAAATTACGTCCATCGAAGATACCTTGATCTCGAATGCGCCCTGTTCATTGGTCGATGTCGATGCTGTATTTCCCTTTTGCACAACGGTAACTCCGGCCAACGGCTTCCCATCCGTATCCCTCACGGTTCCCCTCACAACCGCCTGCATCAACTCCGAGAAAAAGGAAGCATTATGCGCTTGTACAAGGTTAGGTACAGCCAAGAAAAAGGCGGGACTGATCAGGATTAAATTTTGGCATAGATACCGTCTTCCCTGTGTCTTTATAAAACGTCTTATCATAAGATTGTGGTGTATAATGTTGACACAAGTATAAACCATAACCCAGCCCTTTCAAATGACAGAACAGTAGACAATCGATTGCATTAACTACGAAAACGTTTTCTTTCTGAGTTAACGATATGACTACAGCATATTTTTGTTACAGAAAAAAAATCCTTTTATACTATTTCGGCACGTTATTGGATATCATTTCCGTATTCATAATTTAGGTTAATAATTGGTTAGTTAAAATGCCTGAAGCTCCCCGCTTCAGGCATTTTTTTGTAGTTCTATTTTACATCATCTTAGTCGAGAATTCTTTTGGTCGCACCATAGATTCTTTATAAACATTACCAAAGCGGTCTGTCACCTTGATATCCAGCGTACTGTTTGCCGACGAGGCCGTTGCCTTAAAAAAATGGGCGGACTTTGAAGTCACGAAACCCTTCGACGGGGTCGCATTATCTTGGAGACGCATCGCTGCATAAGACACGATATGCAATGGATCATAGGCTTGTACCCGCGTCACCTTCAGGGGTACACCATTCTCCGTTACATTTACTTTCCATTGCGGGTCATACCCCCAGACATTAATCAATACCTCATTTTTATTGCTCGCGACCTCATAACCGTTGGTGTAGTTCTTTAACTTGGCATCGGTACTATTCGGTGCAAACTTAGCCGCCGTAATTTTAACTTTATTCAGATCATAGGCTCTAAATTGATAATCTCTAGACTTGTCAATTCCTTTATAGTACCAATCGATATTCCGTTCCGACATGTTCCAGACCATATATCCGCCGGGCGAACCATCCTGCGAAATGTGATTACCAGTATAGCCATTTTTGCCGGTCCACCACCATGTAGCACATACCGCAGCAATATTATGTTCCATTAGATTGGGTGTATTTTCGACTGTATAGTTTACATGCGTATGACCTGTCAGTACCTGAACCCTTTTAAATGGGGCCAATACCGTCAATAATTCTGAAGCATTATCCAATCGCTGGGTAGCAGACTGGTCCGCTTTAGGGGCATTATTAAGTTGCACATGCATAGCCAATACAATAGGCGTGGATTTGTCCTGTACCGTCTCCAAATCTTTCTTCAACCACTCCATCTGATCCTCCAGCACTCGGGCTTTATAATTACGTTCGCCGATTTTGCCCAGCTTTCCACCTTTATTCAAGTACTCCACGTTATCCAACACCACGTAATGTATCTTTCCAATGTTAAAGGAATAATAAGTAGGGCCTATATATTTGCGGTAAGCAGCTCCACTATCCCAATCTCCCGCTATGTAGGGATCATTATCGTGATTGCCAATCGTATTAAATACTGTCGTATTCAGTTTGTTCATCTGTAAGACATATTCCGGTAGGGCGAAGGATCTTGAATACCAATAATTATCCCAAGACAGGTCACCCAGCGTCAACCCATAAACCTTTTTACCTTGCGCACGAAGTTCCTGAATACTGCCATTTACATCTTTCACAAATCGGGCATACTGCGACAGATCGTCCGTTCGATCAGCCAGATGAAAGTCTGTCATCACCACGACACTGTGATTGTCATTACGAACAGGTGTCAATTCAAAATCTACAACTTCGACCACTTCGCGACTTGCTTGCAGATACTTAAAAAACTGCGGCAGATTGCCTACGGTATTCACTTCATAATTGCCCGGAATCGAAATAAAGATATAGCCCTGTTTTTTCCCAGAAGCCAGATAGTAGATACCATTTTCATCCGTAGTGGTCACTTCTACCCCATCCGAGACCGCAACGTTGGCCAGCCCTCTTCCTTTGGCATAAACCCTTCCTTTTACTGTAGCTCCTTCTTTGTCGGGGATGGATACCGCAAGCATCTTATCTGTAGACTTAACAACACGCTGCGAACAGCTTATCGCAAAAGATGCGACGAATAGGCTTAATGCTATCCAGAGTACAAAGGGACGAAATGTGTTCATATAGTTACTTTTAAGGTTACTGAACAAATATAAAGCAAATCAAAAGTAAAAATCGAAACAAAACGAAGCTACTTGAAGATAAAATTAGTATACAACAGATTTATTACAAAGACAGTACCGCACAGGATAATTTTTTGGCACAGTTATGGTGGTTATTTAAGTATTCATAATTTAGGTTAATAATTGGTTAGTTAAAATGCCTGAAGCTCTCCGCTTCAGGCATTTATTATAATTAGAGCTGTTGGTATTATATCTATAACAACCCAATACCACCAATTCTATAGCGAAACCCAATTTCATGGGTATTATTCGAGATACGTTGATTGAGCGTATTGCTTTTAGGACTGAACTGATAGCTATACCCTATCCCGAAAGACCCAAAATTCAATTGCAGCAATCCCGAAAGATCCCCTTGATTCTGTACGCCCATACCGAGTCCAAGCTTAGTACCCATAAATACCAAGGCACTGACATCATATCTCGGCGTTATATTATCCATATGGCTGACCAAAAACGAGGGGCGGAGGTAAAAGCTATTATCCAGTTTGAATAATGCTCCCCCGGTCACGTAATACACATTACGAAATTCATACTCCTGGTCCCCACTCCTATTCAGCGAAAATCGCGGCATCGAAACACCGAAGTAGTATTTATCTTTTTTATAATACGAGGTACTTATACTAAGGATACCTGCCGTTTCACGAATATCTTCTTTGAATGTCGGATCGTTGGGATCCAATTGGTTGTAATCGCCTTGATAAAACAATAGCCCGCCCCCCATAGAAAGACTCAGGTACTCATCTCTATCTAATCGTACAGCTTTCGAGGCAAATGCTGTCACTTCATTTTCTTTGACAACTCCCAATGATGCATGTTTGATATCACCACCGATGGCCAATCCCAATTTAGATATCATCCCATGTCCCGACGCCCATAGCGAACGAGGCGCACCATCGACTCCCATCCATTGGCTACGTCCCAATAAGGAAAAATTACCCTGTTCATCCATCGTACTCAGGGACGAGTTAAATGAATTGCGCAACTGGCCAAACTGGTTGTAACTCACGCCGTGCTGCGCCCTACTGCACAGGGGCAGTAGGATCAACAGGCTCATAATTATGTTTAATGTTTTCATGTTATCACGTTATCGAGTTATCATGTCATCGAGTTATCTAGATCGCTGGATAACTTCTCCACTTGATAACTTGTTCATTTAATTTACCTCTTAATCACAAAAAATCCTTTTTCACGTTTCCAGGTATTTCCATCTTTTACATCGATGTAATAGTAATAGGTACCATCACGGTGATCTTTTCCAAAGAACACGCGATCTCTGTTGTCATACCCTTGTATTTCAGCCAATACAACACCATTTTTATCAAAGATGGTCACCTTATTGTCTATGTAATCACGGATACCTTCGATTATAAGGAATTCGTTGATACCATCTCCATTCGGCGATACCGCTTGATGTACGATAATAGGCAACTTAGCCGATGCATCATTTGCTACACGCACCGATACGTTTACTGGAGCTGCTGCTTCGTAATTTTCATTACCAGCCTGTGTCGCTGTGATACGAACCGTACCAAGGCGCAACACATTCAGATCAGTTCCCGAAACCGTGGCGACCATAGGATCGTCGACCATCAGCTGAACCGGAAGATTACTGCTACTCTGCACATCCAGAGAGATTTTACCAGCGTCGCGGGCCAAGACCTCAGGTGCCATGAAGCTAATCGTCTGTTTGGCCTTACGGATCAATAAGGTCGCATTAAAACTTGTACCAAAATAATTTGCTGTTTCTGCTATAATTGCTTTCACATCATAACTTCCCGCATTGATCTTATCGTTATTCTGGTAGACTACGGTCACCCCAGTAGGCAATGTACCGTTTAGCTGGATGGATTTAACAGCACCATCATAGACCACATCCTTGTTCACAAAACTCAATCCCGATAGGGTCGCCTTGGTGATCATCAGATTGGCACCTGTATAACTGATGGTATAGTTATCACCTGCCGCCAGTGTACCTCTTTGGATAGCATAACTACCGACATTCTCACCTTCCACACGTGTAAGACCTCCGATCAGTATTGATTTACTGTCTGACCGTTTGAATCCGGTAGCGATATACGTCAAAGCAGGATCGTTTGTACCATACACCTTCGTTTTCGCATCCGCTGTTACGGTCAATACCGCTTTCGTGATGCTCAATGCTGATTTAACATAGTTGATCGCATAGTTACTCGCAGCAAGATCCACGTTCGTGATATCGTAGTTGCCCACAGCCTCCCCTTGTGCACGTGTCAAGCTACCACTTACTACTGTTGCTGCATCGCCGTTACGGAGATCCGAAGCCTTCACCGTATAGGTCAGTGCAGGATCTGCTCCGCCATAGACCTTCGTCTTCGCATCCGCTGTTACGGTTAATACCGCTTTCGTGATGCTCAACTGGGATTTAACATAGTTTATCGCGTAGTTGTCTGCTGCAAGATCCACATTCGTGATATCGTGGTTGCCCACAGCCTCACCTTGTGCACGTGTCAGTCTACCACTTACTACTGTCGCTGCATCGCCGTTACGAAGATCCGAAGCCTTCACCATATAGGTCAGCGCAGGATCTACTTCGCCATAGACCTTAGTCTTCGCATCCGCTGTTACAGTAAGCATAGCTGGAACTATGGTTAATGACTGCGGAACAGATGCGGCAGGCAAGTATACATTATTTCCACCTTGAGCAGCTGTAATGGTCACCGTTCCAACCTTTTTAGCATTGACTTTCCATTTACCGCCATCATTGTTGTCCTGGTATACTTCAGCGATATTCGAGTCAGACGACACGAACGACACAGGAAGATTCGATGTTGCTGAGGCCGTCAATACTACCCCTTGCTGACCATAAGTTAGGTTGGCCAATGCCGCAAAACTGATCGACTGCTCGCCCATCGTTTTTGCAGATGCTAATGCTTCCCCACTCTGATGACCTCGCTGATCTATAGCGATTAGGAAAAATTCGTAAGAAGCTCCGTTAGGAAGCCCCGAATACGTATAGTATTCTGTTCCTTTTGCTATATCTGTCAAATACGTTTTTACGCCACCATCAGGTTTAACATAGAGTATATACTTCTCAAAGTCAGTTTCCATATTCGCTTCCCAAGCCAGCGATATCTGCGCATCCTGACCTGTAGCTGTAAAATTAGCAGGAACAACTGGCGGATTAGAATCTACATTTACACCTGTAGTATTTCCAACCGAGTTTAGCGTCAACACCGCATTATTGCCTGCAGCGTCTGTGATTGTACCCCCATTCAATGATAAAGCGCCCACTGCAACACCATCATGGTCTTCCAATCCTGCAGCCACTGTATATCGGAATACGAGTGCAGGGCTTCCAGAACCAGACAGGTAATCCGCATATGCCGTCTGTCCTCCGATCGTCAGCGATAGTCGAGGCGTTCCTCCTATCGCATCTACAAGCACAGCCTCCGAGAAGTAAATCGTAAAGTCCAGGTTCTGATTAAGTAAATAATAGCCATTGGTAGGCACAGCTACCATTGCCACTGTAGGTACAACTCCATCTATCACAATAGCACGCTGGCCAGCAATTGAATTAGATCCACCAACAGTTGGCAAAGTCAATATAGCAATGTCATTGTGGATATTTTCAATAGTTGCACCATTCAAAGAAAGTGCCGCAGTCGATGTATAGTCTAGATCTGCAGAGATATCACCAGGCTGTACCGTATAGCTAAACGTTAACGTATTACTTCCGCTACCACTTACATAAGTTGACATCCGGTCGATTGCTCCTGTCTCCAATAAAAGTGTAGGTGTACCTCCAACTGTATTGACCATCACGGTCTGATCGAAAGTCACTGTCAGCGCAATGACATCGTCTATTTTATAGGTACCATTAGCCGTCGAAGCGCTGACCGAAATTACTTTCGGACTAACCGAGTTGACTGTAATAGCTATATAGTCGGTATCCGTTTTAGCGCCGCCCGAGCCCGAATTGCCCAGATCATCTGTTATTATCTGTAAGGAAGCCGGTCCATTATAACCTGGGGTTGGCGTAAATACAAGTCCATTCAACGCCGTATTAATATTTGCAATAGTTCCCTTAAAAGTCAAGGATGCATCATTTGTACCATTACCCACAGAAAACAAAAGTCCACTAGTGCTGCCAAGCGTCATTCGTCCATTCGTTGCGACTAAATTGACCTGAACATCTGAAGATCCAGCATCCACATCCGATATGGAGATCATATTACTATTTGCGCTGTTGAATACCAATGTAGCATCCTGATCCACAGATTGCGCACCCGGTACGGAATTGACCGGCGCATCGTTGACAGCGATCACGTAGACAGTTTTCGTAGCGGCCACAGATTCCAGACCACCATCGTGTACTTTCAAGCTTATCGTACGGTTTGCTGTTGACGGATTTTGCGACGAGTTATCGTATTTAACCGTACGCAAAGCCGCCTGCCATTGCGCCAAAGTCGCCGTGGATCCAGCGGAACTAAGTGTCAACATTCCAGTACCGGCATTATAGGCAGCGGTAATGTTCCCCATTGTAGTCCCATTATTGGTAAATTCCAATACATCTTGTCCAGCTTGAAAATTCCCCATAATCGCTACAGTCGCCGAGGCTAAGGTTGTATTATCCGGATCAGAAACTGTAAGAGCAACATCTACGACAGCTGCTGTTCCTTCAGTATATGTTGTATTGCCACCACTAGTAGTAACTATCGGCGCATCATTCACCGCGACGACACTTACGGTAGATGCTATCGATAATGGTGTTATATCGACACCACCATTATCCTGTATAGAAGATAACATTATAACCCGGTTTGCTGTATTTGGATTAGCACTTGTATTACGATAAGTTATTCCGTTAACTATACCCTGCATAATAGCAGGAGAGATACCACCAACTTTACTGAGCTGCACAGTCATAAATGATCCAGTTACAGAAAGTTCTACTGTAAGCCCGTTTGTTCCTGTGGTCTTTGTGCCACTTACTAGCGGAACATCAAAACCATCTATTTTCAATATCTCATTATTACCGTCCGGTACATTCGCTACAGTAAGCGTTAGGTTACTTATTGCCTGCCCTGATTCAATCGTACTTATAGAAGTTCCGTTGAATAAGGAAACATCAGCAGTTCCCTCAGTAAACGTCGGGTTTAAGGCTGTTGCAGTAAGTGTTGGCGGATCATTTACGGCCGTAATCTGTAAATTAACGTTAGCCGGAGTACTTGTACCACCATCGCCATCATTAACCGTTACAGTTACGGTACGCGCTGACGTGGAAGGATCCGTCGTATTGGTATTAATATATGTCAGATTACGAACCAATGCCTGTGCACCAGCCATACTAGAGTTACCATTAAAGCTGACAACCAGATCGTTAACACCTATTCCACCAGACCAAGTACCGATTATCACACCAGCATAAGTCACATTACTACCCGATACCCCTATCTGCCCAGCACCTGTTCCTTGATTGCGAATAGAAAGTACATCGTCGGCACTTACACGATTAGCTGTAATAGCAACCCGCACATTACCTCCATCAAAATCCGGAGAGTCCGAATCCGTTACGGTTGCGTTGGAACCTGCATCGATAGATATAGCCGCGTCCCCCTCTGTATAAATAACTGCGTCACCGTTTAGGTTGCTGAGAACAGGAGCAGTATTCAATACTAAGACATAAGTAGAGTTTGCAACTTTCGTTCCACCATAGCCATCATTCGCTGTTACCCCCACTCGAAGGTATTTATTTACATCATTTGGCACAAGCATATAAGACGCCGTGTTCGCTCCTAATATTACCGTCTCATTGCTACCTATAGCATCATCCGCTCTATACCATTGATAGGTGTACGTGCGACTGTCTCCATCAGGATCAGACCAGGTTCCATTTGTCGTACTCAACGTATTACCGGACAGAGCAGTGCCCGAAATCGTTGGAACTACAGAATTAACCGGAGCAGAATTTTGAATAGCTGTATAAAGTGAATTCGCTTGCGTAATACCACCGTTTCCATCATTGGCCGTAACTCTTGATTTGACATATTTGTGTGCATCACTAGTCGTTGTGGTATACGAAGCGCTATTTGCTCCAGCTATAACCACTTCATTAGTCCCACTCATATCATCCGCTCTATACCATTGATAGGTGTACGTACGGCCATCACCATCAACGTCAGACCATGTTCCATTTGTAGTAATCAACGCATTACCGACTAAAGCAGTGCCCGAAATCGTTGGAACTACAGAATTAACCGGAGTAGAATTCTGAATAGCTGTATAAAGTGAATTCGCTTGTGCAGTACCAACGTTTCCATCATTGGCTGTTACCACCACCTGTATGTGTTTATGCGCATCATTTGTAGTTAAGGTATAGGTGGCATTGGTTGCCGAACTTATAGGAACGCGATTCATTCCTCCTGCATTATCCGCCCGGTACCATTGATAGGTATAAGACAACGTATGTCCGTCGGCATCTGTCCAGCTACCTGTCGTAGCAGAAAGCACGTTACCTACCTTATCTGTACCTGAAATAGTAGGAACTACGCTATTGACCGGAGGATTATTTAGGATCGCACAAAGACTTATATTATCCATATCGACGTATTGGAACGATCCACCGAGCTGAATTTCCAATTCATCAATCGCAATGGATCCATTGGCACCAAGATCAATAAAAGTATAACCACTATTGCTAGCAAAATTTGCATTAAATCCAGAACTTATCGATTGGGTAAATTTTTGATTGCCCGCTAACTTACCAGTTACAGTTACCGAACCATTTATAGTAGGTGTATTTCCGAGCAAATCGCTGGATAGAAATAAATAGAAACTACCGACCTTGAATGCATATGTACTAACCTTCAATGACATCGCACCGGTACCCGTACCTGAGAGATGAAAGTCAGAACCACTTAGTCCACGTGCTGTACCATACTTTCTCACTTTCCAATTACCAGTAAGTTGGTAGGTTAGTCCATTATTCGAGAAAGAGCTTGCGTTATCAATCTCCCCTTGATCAAAATTTTCTATACCACAAGGACCTACCGCATGGGGTTCTCCTGCGCTAAATGACGTTGACCCTGTGATATTTCCGGTCACCGTAGCAATATTAGTACCTCCATTCAGATCCAATCTTATAGACCCTTCTCCAGTAATCCCCGTAATGGTTACCCTATACACTGAAGTGGATAATGCCGTAATAGTACCTACTGTCCCTGTAGCACCACTTCCTATGAGCGTGAAGTCATCGGCACTTACATTCGTTACGGGTTTGTCAAACGTCACCAAGAAATTCATGGTCGTTGCAGACGAATTCGGAGATCCCTCTATCACAATACTGGACACTTGCGCAGGTGCATTCACATTCGTGCTATAAGGCGGTCCCGCCATAAATTGATCCACATAGATATTGAGATCTAATCCCTCTATACGGACCTCGTCTATGTCATAAAAGTCAGGGTTGGTTGCAAAAGACTGATTCAACGTACCGTTAAAGTTTACTGCTACCGAATTCCCTATCTTAGCTCCTGCTTTATAAGCCGATACTGTACCACTTATCGATCCTCCAAGTCCCGCATCTTTTAAAAATATTCCTTTGAACTGAAATGTTGAATTATCATTTTTCTTTATGCTCCACTGCGTAATACCACCAACATCAAAATTACTATCAAACAAAGCATTAGAACCTTGATAGCCTTCTCCTGCTGTAGCCACAATAAAGTCATACTGGCCGGTTGCATTAATACGAAAGACAAACCCAGCGGCGAGCGGCAGCTCGTCTGGATTATCACCGCTCTCAATAACACCAAACGCTTTACCATATCCATAACCATCACCAGTTACGGGATCAAAGCCCACCCCATCAAAGTCTACCGTCGTCTGAGCCAATAGTGATTTTACAGGCAGCAAGAGCAAACAACACAGCCAGAGCAAAATAGAATATAATTTCATATGTTAATAATTATTTCAGGATCCGCCAGTTGGCGGATCGGTTTGTCTTTTATTGGTTATATGGAATGTCCAGATTTTTTTCATCTGTACTTGTGCAGTTATGCGACGTGGACATTTCATATCTTCAATTTTTCAATAATAGTCGGTATAAAATAAAATTAGTTTCTGGACGGGAAAATCCCTACCAATGCAATACAATAGTTTAGTGTCAGATAGGGCGACCTATTTTCATGTGGTTGGCTTCCCCCCTGTATACTAACTGTCGCAGGGTTTAACTGCCCACCTGGACTAGTGCCGTACACATTTGCTGAAACGGTATTACCTCGGGCTATAGTCACCGCACCATTGGCCAAATAATTCCCGTTAGCCACATCCGTAGTACCGGTTGCATTCGAAACCATTAATGGATGCGTATGCATAGGCATTTGGGTTGATAATAGTGTTACATGCTCAAAACCTGCCATTTCCCCCATAGTATATGGAGACAGTCCAGGGCCTTGTCCCTGCCCGATAGCCACCCGCCCTCTAAGATCCGGTAATGCAAAAGTTGTTTGTCCATTCCCTCCATAATATGTCCCTATCAGCGAGAATAAAGCCGTATTCTGAGCTATTGACAAAATCTGCCCGTTACACTGCGCCCATCCTCTTGGCGCAAAATTGAATCCGAATAATTGAATCTGTCCTATAAATGGTTCCATAATATCTTTTTTTTAGTTAATATTTATTGAATTGTTAATTTATCTCTTTGCTAAATCTTTATGCGTCACTTGTTGTGGCAATACCAATCTGTCTCTCTCCAAGCTATATACCTGTTTGGCGATTGCATCCCCTATTTCACTCCCTATTAGCACGACGACATCCTCGTTATTGGCATTTTTCATTATTCTATTAGAAGCTTTTTGCCCCGTTAAGCTAGCACAATTCATCACATCTATGGATCTGCTTGCACGTACACAATCCGAGACAAAGCGCTTATCATACCCCTGCGGCAGGAGGCAGAGTACCATATCGCAGCCCCTAACATCTTTTAATCTTTCGGCCCAAGTTTCTGTTTCTTTCCAGGCCTGAAGATCCCTTTCGAGACCTTCTGTTGGTCCCATAGCGACCACCGCTATGCTTTTATGATTTAGATGGATGATTTCGTATGGTTTAACCCAAGTGTTCCAATCGGACGTAAACCCTTTCCCATGGCTCTTTACGAATGTAAAATCACATTTTTTGGCCAGATCAAGAAACTTCCTATCTCCCAAAGCCCATTCATTATCGCCTATAGCTGCCACCTGATAGCCTTGTTGATTCATTTTAGCGACCGTAGCATGATATTGGCCATTGGTATGCACAAAATTACCCGTACTCAACCATAGTGCATTTTCAGGCTGTACAGCTTCTGGTAAATCAGTCAGGAAGTTAGCACGGTTATTCAGATTACCGGTACTATATATATGCACAGCATCCATTTTAGGTCGCAGATTAAACCGGGCGGCACGGCTTAGTTCGGACGCATAGGATCGGCTTCCAACTACCATCGCTCCAGATAACAGTCCTATTTTAGTCAAGAAATCTCTCCGTCCCTTATTATTCATTTTCATCTGTTTAAATTTTTCTTTCATTTGTGATGAAGCTATCAGGTTTAATCATCGAGGATATGTTTAAGTAGCATTCATGAGTTCACTTCATTCGGTTATTCGTTCCATTGTGTGGTTCAATAAATCATGTTGGTTCCATATTATGTAAGCCTAAATTGTTCATAGGTTATATACTGTACAAATCGAGGGATATCCGATTCATTCGGTGTAGCAGCATGGGGCATAGTCTCCACCCAAAGGATCAGATCGCCCTTCTTTCCTGCTATTTTAACTCCCCTGTTCTGGGTTCGCAACACCTCTGCTGCTTCATGCATACCCTTATGCTCTTCGATAAGTGATTGAAATTCATCGTGCATTTTAGGAATTAAGCTAAAAGCACCGCCCTCTTCATCGACATCATGTAGATACACCATACCTTGTATATGATAGCGAGGCCCGATCTCCATGTCTATATCCCAATGCAAAGGACTTCCCTTAAAGGAGTAACCTGTGGAGAGCGGTGGCATATATCCCAACGGAGAGCGCATCGAAAAAATATCTTTCTGACGGTACAGATCTTCAAACACCGCTCTGATAGTTGGATGGTGCCGGATGGCTTCCTCCGCTTCACTTTTTGCTGAAAATAAGAGTATCCCTTGCCAGTTGGCAACGGAAGGACACCAGGTATTCCTATCTTTCAAATTAACCCCCAGTTGTCCACAGATTACCATTCTTACCCGATCACAATCTGCAGCATCCACAACCTGCGGTACGACAAGAAATCCTTCGTCTTTCCAAAAATCAAGTTGGTCAGCAGTCAGTATTTGATAGGTATAGGCTTCGGAAATTCTAACATCCCTTGTATCTATAGCTAAAAATGATTGCTTTGCCTCACCGAATGCAGCTTCACCTATCCTATTCTTTAGCCAATCTTCAAAATGTAAGCTATCCCTACATTCACCAAAAATAAACTGAAACAGTTCCTGGTTATTCAATTCGAACAATCCCCTAAATAATCTGGCTTTATACACGTAATCCCGCGAATTATCCTTCTTGTCACCGAACAAAAAAGCCTGTTCTTTCAGCTTGGTGAGAAAATCCTGAAACGTCTTGTCCTCGTCGCTTTTTGCGAGATCATTCTTTAAATACTCAACTACTGCATCTACACACTCCCTTATGGTTTGATGCTCCGTATCCACAACCAAATCAGCATTTACCGGTCGTTCAAAAGGATCAGAAATCCCTGTAAAAGCGGGAATATAATCTGGATCTTGCAGATCAAGCAACGCCCTTCTGTATAGTCCCTTTGTGTCTCGCTGCACGAGTTCCTCCAATGCACAATCCACGAACAACAATTTTGCATTATAAGCTTCTTTCAATGCCTGCCTAGCCTCTTCATAAGGATTTATAGCTGCCAGAACCACCAGATCAAAATCTGGAGCCATCGCGTATGCGAAACGGCCCAATCGTTTTATATTCTCCAGCCGATCTTCTTTTGAAAATCCTAAATCGCTACATAAAGTCTGCCGATATACATCACCATCCAGTACGGCCACCTTATAACCCTCAGCTTCTAGGCTCTTTTTCACCTCAGCGGCAAGTGTAGTTTTACCTGCACCAGACATTCCTGTCATTTGGATAATTATACCTCTTCTTTTAGCCATCGAATTATCATCTTTTAATTTCTTAACCATTGTATCATCGTCGGATAATAATCTTCCTCATGGTCTACATATTTGAGCTTACAAAGTCCATAATATTGAAGCAACGGTGTAAACAAGTAATTACCTGAAGTAAAATTGTCAATTAGCATCCTTGAATCACCTTTGTATCCATACGGATGAAATAACATATCAACTGGCATTTTCAAATAATGTGCAGCCGCATAGCTCCAAGCTATTGCAGACAACTCATACCCATCCAATGTACTAGATGAGATATGCTCCAATAGATTTCCTGAGCAAGATCTTCTCTCCTCAGCCGTCATTACAGCAATATGCCCCGCTTCATGTAACAGATCTCCCGGATATTTTAATTTGGACCTGTCCAATATCAACTTTCCAAATTCTATCGCTACCCCAGGCAGAAAACAACTGTTATCTAGGTTACGCTCTTCAACGGGAATACCTATCCTATTTAAAAATGCTACTATGTTTACTATCCAATCCATTGACATCTACTTAAATCCTTTCTCTTTGCATTACATCCCTACCCTGTCCTATATCCTGACGGTTCGCGCCAGAGCGAAACACTTTATAAGTTTCAACACAATGCTTATATAAATCAGTAGTCCGAAACCCTTCATTTTCAGCAAATACCTGATCGGGATATTTACTGTGTCTGTTTAACCGGGCCAGAGCAGCCTCCGACGCGCTCAGCGTTGTCCCCACATGCGCATCAAAATCAGCTAATAATCCCATCATACCCCAAGCATAATCATAAAAACTATCCAAGGGGTTCTGCTGCAGCCTAACATCTATTAGTCCTTTATAAAAGCTGCTCAACACATCGGCTGTAAAGAGCGAAAAATCCGCATAATGCCCAGGGTGCACTTGCACTGGATTTGCCTTCTCCGATAAGTACCCCGGTATCATGTGGATTCCCCTTCGCTTCTCATGCGATTGGATAATTGCTTTAGGTTCCCTACTTAAAAAATAAAAAGGTGTATTCGAGAACCACCCTCTTAATAAATTATATTTATGGATATGCCAACTGTCCAATTTGATAAACAATTGTTCCTGTCCTAAGCGTTTCCGTCCCAAAAAGATCAATGCAGCCTTAAAGAATTGCTCTTTTGAAATTCCCTTGGGCAATAGTACCTCGTCCATTTGCAATATCTCATCCAATAAAGGTGCCTCTGGAATAACTACGTATTTTTGATCTGCTACTAAGCATTGCGACAGTAAGGTAGAACCACAGCGACTCACATGAAAAATAAACACCGTAACCGAACTCGCTTCAATCCGCGACGCCCATTCGCATAGGCTCCGGATATCAGACTGCGATACCAGTCGGCCTCTTCCTGTATTTTTGGCACATATTCTATTTTCAAGAATCGTTTCATCAAAGAACGGTTCCGCTATAAAGCGATCCTCGAGATCGAGCCATAGCACCCGTACCTCCAGGTCTATTATCTCTAATTTATATGGGATCCAATTGCTAAGCATCCTGAAGTTCCTTTTTGAGTTGCAGCACCAATTGTCTAGCTCCTTCACCCTCCATCATTTCCAATTGCGCTATCATCGCTCTTTTTGTAGCCTTATCATAATCGGGCTTAGGTGTTTCTTTGTAGCCATTTTCGAAAAACCACGTATCCGTCTCTTCATCTCTTATGCCATCGACAACCAGGTGAACCCGTACTTGATCACTTTTATTTATAATCTGATGTGTTTTTGAAAAATCCAGGTACCAACAACTCCCCTCCTCCATAACGATACGCTCGCCTTCTAAATAGAACGCTACAGCAGGATGCGTACATATCGGTATATGTATCCGGTATACGCCGTCCGCATATGCACAGCCGGGATCCTTATGTGGTTTGATTTCTGCTCCGGGATGCAGCGCCATTAACCGGATCGATTCTTTAGCACCAGGAATACTGTCTATCACCGTACGCGTATAAGGAACCTGATCCAACAAGGGGGTATCGCAATATGATCCCTCACCACCGAAACCTACGATAGTTTGATTACGACCATCTACGGACCGTAAAGAAATACACGCCCAGTTACCTTCGTAATCATTCTGGTTGAAATGCTGAACCCAGTTATACTGCACACAAGCCTGTAGCTCTTCTTGCAGCATAGCCACTTCATAGTTTCTATTGAATTTGATCGAATTACACACGTTGCTTAATAATTACGGTGGTTAAAATTAATTTAAAAACCTTCAAAAACCACTATCTGAAGGGGGGGACAAATAGGGGACAATTTCAAGACATAGACTTTAAACCATTAAATGATAGGCATATAAAAAATTCCTAAAGACAGCTTAAGTCGTCCAATCCGCACCCACCAATCAGGTTCCTGAGATAGCAATAATTAATACATTAAATAAATGATGATAGCCAATAAGTAGTTTTCATAGTCAAGTTATTCGTTTCAATAAGTAGTTTGGTATAGCATACACGTCGGGCTCTATCGATGACGTGTTCCTAAAACATTATAAATGTATTTTATTTCTATAATGTTTTCTCACGACAAGATCTATTTATTGACATATGTCAATACATAATTACATATAACCATTAAAAAAGTGATTTACATCACTTTTTTGACCCCATATCGATGCAATATTATACTACAACTACCGCTTGACAGAAGGTTGATACTTGGCCCTGACCCGGCACAACGTTTCTTGCTTCATACCTAGATACGACGCCAGGTACTTAAGAGACACCCTACCTAAGAGCGCAGGACGAGTTCCTGCAAATCGACGATATCTCTTTTCTGCACTAGGCAAGCGACACAGGTAAGCTCTCTCTTCGGCATCCCGATAATAGCGTTCAAGAATTTTGCGGCCGATAATATTGGCCTCATAAAAATTATCATAGAGCTTTTCCAGTGAGGCACGACTGATCTCTATCAGCAGCGTATCTTCTAGCGCCTGGAGGTATTCATCCGTTTCATAGTCCAGTCCCAGATTACGGATACTACCTACGATATTCCGTTCTTCATTGATCCAGGTCGTGATCTCCACGCCCTCGTCTTTGATAAAGCCACGTATCAACCCTTGGACAATAAAATAGACGACGTCGGATTGATCAATTGGGCTTCGGAGAAATTTACCTTTTTTTATAAAGACATAATCTGTATTCGTTAGTAAAAATTGGGCGGCATCGGGCGATACCGGATGTATCTGATCAAAGAAATATACAATTTCTTTGCATCCTGTGAGGTTAGGTTGTACAACTCGTGTCATAACTAGCCTATATCCGATAAGAGTTTTTCTTCTTTTAATTTCGCAAAGGACACCCCTACAATCCGTGATTGTATTAGGGAGGCTAATTGGTTGAGATACCGTGACAATAGCTGTTGCATGTTGATCTCCTGTTGTATTCTGTTCATAATTCTGTTCATATGTATATAATTATTTCATGATCCGTCAGTTGACAGATAGGTTTGTTCTTTAAGGGACATAAGGAATACCTTACGTGTTTTATGCGGCTTTTGGTCGTAAAGTGTTGTACATGCTACTTCGCGGTCATTCGTATTAAACAATTCTGCTAGATAGAAATTTCATAATATGGTAATTTTGTTTGGTATTTATTGTTTGGTAATTGCCTCCTATTGGATGAACTTCTAATAAACAGACAGATACTGTACCCACAAAAATAAAACAAAATACAAGAAATTACACATCGAATAGCAGACAAATACAATGATTATTTGACAACCTATATCAAAGCGAATAACAGGTGGTAAAAAATAAAGGTAAAAACACAAAAATACCTGTCCATTAGAAGTATCTGATAAATTATGTTCAAGAAAAAATGGGAAGGCCTCAGTCGGCTCTTCCCATTTCTCATGCTGTATTCTTGTATTAAAACGCTAAGATTTCAACTTCTGTACGTCTATTTGCTTGGTGCTCCTGTTCCGTACAGGACACTCCATCCGCACATCTATTTACTAGACGAGTCTCGCCATATCCTTTTGCTACCAAACGGTTTCTAGAAATACCCTGACTCACAATATAGTCAACAGCAGCCTGGGCTCGATTCTGTGACAACACTTCATTATATCGTGAAGATGCACGGCTATCTGTATGGCTTGAAAGCTCTATTTTGAGACTAGGATGTTCTTTCATCGTCTTCACTAGGCGATCCAAAATAACTGCTGCATCCTTACGGATAAAATACTTATCGAGATCATAGTGAATATCCTCTAGTACAAAACGATCTCCTTTTGTAAACTCGGGTTTCAGATCCAACGTAATTCTTATTGTGGTATCTTTGCTAGCTTGGAACGCCGATAAGGATAGCGAATCCGGCAATAAGCCGTGCTTTTGACCCAATATCACGTATTCCGTATCCGGTTGCAATTTAAACTGAATTCCACCTTTAACATCTGTTAACCCACTCGATATGATTTTTCTGTTTTTATCCATTAATGCAACCGTACCTGCTTCAATAAGACTCTCGTTGGCTTTGTTGCGCACAACCACCTCAAGCAGAACCTTTATCTCTGGTTTTCTAAACGAAAAAGAATAAACATCATCCGATCCTTGTCCCCCTTTGCGGTTGGAAGAAAGATATCCACGATAATAACTCGGATTACTATCGGCCACCACAAAGCAAAAATCATCGCCTGCGGAATTCAAAGGATACCCAAGATTTATTGACCTAGAGAACGTATGCTGCTGTATTTTAGACTTGTATAGATCTAACCCTCCCATACCTACATGCCCATTACTCGCGAAATAAATGGTGGAATCATAAACAGAAGGAAACATTTCATCTCCTTCGGTATTTACCTCTGGTCCTACATTTTTTGGCTTGCCCCAGCTTCCATCCTTCTGTTTTTCACTATACCAAATATCTACGCCGCCAAGACCACCAGGCATATCAGAAGCGAAATACAAAGTATTGCCATCTGCGCTTAAACTAGCATGGCCCAGCGAATATCTTTTCGCATCGTTATATGGGAAACTTTCCGCACGCCAATCATTCCCCTCTTTCGTATAAATCAGTAATTCTAAATTTTGTTTAGCCCATCTCCTACCGTGTGCCTGAAAACGTTGCACGTCACTCATACCTGGATAAGTACGTGTAACATAATAAATATCATTTTCTGCATCGATAGAAACCGGACCAACATGATATTTAGCGTCATTAAAGTTACCGAACAGATGTAAAGGAACATTTAATGTACCATCGGGCGTACTTTCTACGCTGTACATCCGCAAATAAGAATGCCCTGTCATTCCGCTTTTTGATCCGAGTACACGATTAGGTTCTGTCGTAAACAATCCCTTATGAACCGATGATGGAGAATAGCCAAAATCCGCATAAACAGTATTGATTTTTTCCTCATTTTTCACAGTATGCCCACTCGGATTATTGCTCCAGACTATAGCCGAATCTATACCTTTTATAGCACGGTCAATCCCTTTATCCGAACCAAACTTAGAGGCATAGAGCTGATATTGCTCCTTTGCTTTCGCATACTTGCCTTGTTGCTGTAGTGCGCGCGCATAATTCAAATAGGTTTCTTTACTAGCTTTCGGCGCTTGTAAAGCTCTTGCATACCAACTCTCCGCCTCATCATACCTATTCAGGTACAAATAACTATAGGCCAAGCGTTCCAGATCTGACGTGCGTGGGCGTTTGATATCGACTAACTTTTCATAAAGCGCGGCTGCACGTGCATAATCCATGCTTTGAAAAAGTTCGTCGGCCTGCCGCCCCCGGCTCGGTTGCTCTTGTGCCTGAATAGGGCCTGACAATAATAAGCCCGTTAAGCTTGCATATAGGATATATCGTAATTTCATTGTCTTGTATTTTTTAAAGGTTCTGAAGAACTTTGATCACTTCGAATAACTTTCTACTAAAAAAAACGTGGGCTCAAAACCTGACGTCCAAATTTTCCAAAAGTGATGCCTAGTGTTACTTCATGCGTACCATTTTGTGTCACTCCCAAACGGTTAAGCATATGATCGTATGAATATCCAATCCGTAGCTTTTGACTTACATAAAATTGCGCGATACCACTGATAGAATTCATGGAACTCAATTTATTAACCGAATAATCGGTATAATCACGATCAAAAAATTTAGCTCGGGTTCGATATCCCCCACCTATCCAAAATTTTTCATTGAAAATAAACATAGCATTTACATCCAATGAGGTGGGGCCTTTAAAATCATCCTTTATAAGTACACTCGGGCGTAATAGCAAACCTCTATCTAGCTGAAACAATGCTCCTGCCATAAGATAGCCGTGAATATTACGGCGTAAACTTTGAAGCGTATTCTGATTGAATACAAAATCTTCTCCGCTATCCGATCCGGAGAATAAATCGTGAACCGCAACTCCTGCATACCACTTCGTGTTGTTGTAGTACACGCCTAGACGAATGTCCGGTTTCCAGGTGCTAAGTTTTCCTTCTGGAATATTAGGGTCATCTGGATCGCTAACTGATATTTTAGTTCCGTCCAAACCATACTGTGTTACCCCTCCAGCTACACCCAGACTAAGACGATGGTCTTTACTTTCATCTAAAGGTAGTCTTAGTGCATAATTCGCAAATATACTGGTCGCAGACTGAGGTCCTAGTCCATCTGTGGTAGCCTGCAACCCCACGCCATGACGTTGCGTTTCCGGATCCAGTACACCATCTATCGAAAATGAGCCTGTCTTTGGTGCTCCTTCTAGACCTGTCCATTGACTACGCAAACCCACTTGCCCAAACCATTCGCCCTTGTATCCTGCATATGCAGGATTGACACTCATTGAATTAAAAATATATTGGGTGAACTGGATGTTTTGCTGGCCGTAACCCTTCGTAGCAAGAAGGGTTAGGCTCAACATTACCATAGTTTTTATTCCTTTTGTTTTCATTTTTATCTATTCTTAACGATGTACCTCCTATTAACGACCGCCGTTAATTAACACCCATCCTTGACGTTGCTCTACGGTACTTCCATTAATCAATTTAAGGATATAATAGTAAGTGCCATCGGATAAGCCTGATCCATTCCAACGGTTGTCATACGTATTGTTGCGGAATACTTCATTACCCCATCGGTTGAATACCACCAGCTCGATACGCTCGTAAGCCTCCCAGCCTCTTATTTCAAAAAAATCATTCTTACCGTCACCATTTGGCGTTATTGCGTTTGGAATAAATATATCCTCAGCAGTGATAACGACCGTAGCAACAGCTTGATCACAATTTGTCGGGTTCAACAACTCACAGATCGTATAAGGGTACGTATAGGCACCTACTTTCATACCCGGCTGTACATGGATTGATCCATCTGGATTCATCGTTAATCCAGGATGACTCGGTGTGCCTGGAGTCAACTTGATCTCGCTGTCAACAACGGCTAATCCATTCAATAAATCATTATCCAGTACACTCGATGTTACAGCTCCAGAACGATCAATCTGTGTCGTAAACTGATCTTCGACAGCATCAATAGGTGCCGCTAGCACAGTGATGGTTGCTACAGCGCGGTCACAGTTTTCTGGATTTAACGCTTCACAGATTGTATACCACCATCTATAAACACCTGCTTTGGTCTGTGGTGCTACAGTTACTGTACCATCAGCATTCATCGTCAACTTACCTGGATATGGTCCATCAACGTCTGGCGTAAAGATCACATCAGACTGGTTAGCTGCCGTAATGGACTTATTGTTCAGTTTGTCATTACTATATAGAACACTTGCCGTTTTACCTCCATCATATCCATTAATTGGCGTAAATTGATCATCAACAGCATCTATAAGCGCCACTCGTACATCGATGTTGACGACCGCCTGATCACAATGTGTTAAATTAATCAGGTCGCAGATACGATATACAATCTGATACGACCCTGCAGGCGTACCTTTAGGCACACTTACATTACCTGTAGCTGGATCAAGCACCGGAACGTTCGTATTTACGGCGTTGTGGTTAGGTACCCCTGGCACCATGACTTCAACCCGCACGTTGTCCGTAGTAGCACTACCTGCTGTTTGACTATTGAAACGGTCGTTCGTCAATATATTACCAACAGATGTCGATCCATCCATTCCAATAGTAGTTCCGAAATGGTCATCAATAGCCTCCACTAACGATGCAAATACTTTTACGGTCGCTATTGCTTTGTCACAGTTTGTTGGGTTAATCAGATCACAGATTTCATACTGTATCTGGTAGGTACCTTCTGGTGTGGTAGCCGGAACATTAATATTCCCACTAGCCTCGATAAATGGAACTAGATTATTAGTCGCATTAGGTACCGATCGCGCTGGCTGCACCACTTTCAATGATACCTCATTCAAGGTAACAGCAGTTACGCTTTCATTGTAACGGTCATTGATAAGTACATTACCCAATGTGGCATTTCCAATTGAGCTGTTTACCGGCTCAAATGCATCGTTTACAGCGTCAACCTTCGGCAACGCTACTTGGATATATGCTGTTGCACGATCACAGTTCGTTGGATTAAGCAATTCACAGATTTCATAGAAAATCTTATATTCTCCAGCCGGAGTTTTCGCAGGTATACTTATTTGCCCTGTAGCCGTATTCAATACAGGAACATTCGTATTCACCGCATTAGGCAATGACTCTGCAGCCGTTTTGACAAGAATACTTACCTGATTAATATTCGTATAAACATTGTTCAACTTGTCATTATCAATTACGTTGACCGCGTTCGCTTTTCCGCTAACACTGGATATATTAACAGCAAAGTCCTCCTTAGCTACAATTTCGGCTGCAGTAACTATTACTGTAATTGAAGTCTGATCACAATTTGTAGGATCAGCTACTTCACAGATTTCATAACCTATTACGTATTTACCAGCAGGAGTCATCGCTGGTGTTGTAACCTCTCCTGTCGCTGTATTCAATACAGGCACATTGGCTGCATACGCTGCTGGTGCACCTGGTTGAGAAGCAGCTGGAGTTACATTTGTAAACTTGATTTTTCCATCTTTAAAGGCACTCAATCCACCTTTATTGTTAAAACTATCATTGTCTAGTGCATTACCAACAGTATTAGCATGTAAACCCAATACAGATTCGTAAACATCGTTCACCGCATTAATCTGCGAAGGTGTAACAATTACAGTTACTTCAGTTTCTGCACAGTTTGTTGGATTCAATAGTTCACAGATACGGTATTTAATTTGGTACGTGTCTGCTGGTGTACCTACTGGAACACTTACTATACCCGTTGCAGGGTCTAAAACTGGAACAATCAAATTTGGATTTACTGGTTTAGCACCTTTAGCTGTAGCTGTTACCGTCAATGACACTTTATCTAATGAGGCTTGCTCCCGATTAAGCTCATCATTGTGTAATACATTGCCCAAGTTTGGATGTCCATCTACCGTAGCAACAGGTCCGTAAGTTTCCGGACGTGCAATAATAGTAGCTTTGTCTACTGTCACCGTGATGGTCGCCTGACTACAGTTAGTAGGATTCAGGATTTCACAGATACGGTAAACAATTTTGTACGCTCCTGCTGGAGTACCCTCTGGTACTGAAACAATACCCGTATTAGGATCTAAAACAGGGATAGGTGCATTACCCATCGGAGTTGCTGGACTAACTATATCTATGGTTACTTTATCCAACGCGGTAGGTAGACCGTTTAGCCTATCATTTGTCAACGCATTACCTACGTTCTGACTGCCCGAAGCTCCATTAGAAGCTTTGAAATTCTCATCATTTGCTTTTATAACAGCTTCTAACACCCGTACAGTAGCAACAGCATCATCACAATTTGTCGGATTTAGTACTTCACATATACGGTAAGCATGTGTGTAAGTATCTGCAGGCGTACCTGGTGCAACCGTAATCGTACCATCCGAATTCATCGTAAGACCAGAATGGCTTGGAGTACCCGGAGCAAGAATTACCTCCGATGGAACAATAGCTTCATTATTTAATATATCGTTATTCAGTACACTGCTCGTCTTACCGCCAGTCATACCATTAATAGGTGTGTTTGTAAAGTCGTTATCTACAGCCTCAATTGTAGATGCTACAACTTTAATATTTGCCACTGTTTGATCACAGTTAGTCGGATTCAACAGTTCACAGATCGTATATGGATAAACATAGTCGCCCGCTGGTGTACCCGGTGCTACGGTAACCGTACCGTCTGCTGCCATGACAATACCTGGATGTGGACGTGTGCCCGGAGTCAACTTCACTTCGCTTGGCACCACTTTTACACCGTTCAATAGATCATTCTCTAAGACCGAAGGCAGTGCTGTCGTCGTTCCTGTCTTACCGTTAATAGAGCCATAGTTGTCCTCGACAGCCTGGATAGCAGAAGCTGCTACTACAATTGTAGCAATAGCATTATCGCAGTTTGTTGGGTTTAATACCTCACAGATACGATACGTATAGATATACGTACCGGCAGGTGTACCCGCAGATACCTCTATCGTACCATTGTTAGGATTCATCGTAATCTTACCCGGTAAAGGACTTGTACCCGGTGTAAGCGTAATATCTGAATTAACTACCCCTACATTATTCAGTAAATCATTACCTAATACCGATGATAAAGGCGTAGTTGTTCCTACTTTACCATTAACCGGTGTATGTGAATAGTTATCATCAACGGCATCAATCGGTGCTGCTGTAACGATTACAGTAGCAATCGCTTGATCACAGTCTGTTGGATTAAGAACACTACAGATTGTATACGGATACTGATACGTACCAGCAGGAGTACCTGCAGATACCGTAATAGTACCATTTGGATTCATCGTAAGTTTACCTGGTAAAGGACTTGTACCCGGTGTAAGGGTGATGTCTGTACCTAATGTTACGGCTGTACCATTGATTAGGTCATTGCCTAATACCGAAGAAGTCTGACCTCCTACTTTACCGTTTATAGGTGCATAGATATCGTCAATAGCATCAATAGTCGCATCAGCTACCGTAACAGTAACCGTGGCTGGACTACAGTTGGTCGGATTTATCTTATCGCATATGCTATATTCGATCGTGTAGATTCCATCTGGTGTCCCTGCGGGAACAGCCACCTGACCATTGGCGTCTATCACCGGTACTTTAGCTCCGGGATTGACTGGTTGTGCTCCTTGCGTAACCGTTAAGATTACATTTTCTTTGATAACAGAATGACCGTCAATAACGTCATTTAATAAAACATTGCCCAAGTTACTGTTACCTTGGTCACCACGTACAGGACCATAGGTATCATGATTAGCTTGGATAAGTGGCGCCGTAACAGATACCGTAATATCCGCATTCGCACAATTGGCTGGGTTCAACACCTCACAGATACGATAAGTAATCGTATAATCTTTTGCAGGTGTACCCTTAGGTACCGACACGATACCTGTATTCGGATCAAGGACCGGTACTGGAGCTCCATTTACCGGAGTAGCTGGAGTGACAACAGCTACCGTAACTTTATCCAGCGTTGCCGGCAAGCCGTTAAGCTTGTCGTTTGTCAATGCATTACCCACATTCGGACTACCACTTGTACTGGTAACAGGACCAAATGCATCAGGATTTGCAACAATTGATGCTGCTGTTACCCGTACTGTCGCTGTAGCATTGTCGCAGTTGGTCGGATTAAGAACCTCACAGATACGGTAGGTATGTGTATACGTATCTGCTGGTGTACCCGGAGCTACCGTAATCGTACCATCCGAATTCATCGTAATACCCGGATTGCTCGAAGTGCCTGGTGTCAAAATTACCTCCGATGGAATAACAGCGACATTATTTAATTTATCGTTATTCAGTACACTGCTCGTCTTACCGCCAGTCATACCATTAATAGGTGTAGCTGTGTAATCATCGTCAATAGCGTCAATAACCGGAGGCACGATCGTGATGTAAGCCACCGCATCATCACAGTTTTTCGGATTTACAATTTCACAAATCTGATATGGGTATTGATATTTTCCAGCTGGTGTACCTGGTGCAACAGCAATCTGACCATTTGGATTCATGGTAAGGCCAGAATGATTCGGTACACCCGGAGTCACCGTAACATTTCCATTTGTTGCTTCGTTATTTCCTAATTTATCATTTTTAAGAACAGTCTCTAACGGCGTAGAGCCTGTACCTGTTTTACTGTTAGTTACCGTATAGTTGTTGTCATCAGCTACAATTGGATTGATTAATGAACGGATGAATACTTTGTCCGAAGTGGTACATGTGCCATAAGCCAAAGTCCATTCCAAAATAACCTCTGCTCCAATAGGCATAGTCACCTTCGTATTGCGAGAGGTAGGATCCTGAATTACGATATCGGTGATATCGGCACCACTTATCGTAACAACAGTCCAATTACCCTTTGCTGGTGCCTGATAAAAATTACCATTTAATGTAAACTCTTTTCCATTAACACGAGATTGATCCGCACCTGCGTTAGCAACAGGAATATAAACCGTTACTGGTATTCTTGGTGTTTCACAAGCCGTTGCTAAAACCGATGCCGACACGTAATAAGTATACAGATTGTTTGCTGAAGGGTTCGATCCTGCAACAGGCCCTAATAGCGTATTAGCATCTAATTGATTTCCGTCCTCCGCTTGATCATAGAAACGTAAGTTGTCTCCTGTTACGACCAAATCTTTCAGCTTAGCCTTGTCAGTAACGCAAAATACTTGATTTTCTGCAGCCACTACTGGAGCAGCTAAACTCATCGATGTAACATGCTCTAACAATACCTGCTCCATTTCGCAGTTAAAAGTAGGACAACCTTCTGGTTTGAATTTACCGAATACAGACTCTTTGATTTGCTTTATCTCATCGCATTTAAAGTCTGCAATATTGCCTGTAAATTTAATTCCAGCATCTACTAAAGAAATCTTACGGCCTTTAGGTACGTTTGCTTTCAAAACAAACACATGACCTTTTTCCGAATCTGTTGAATCAAACGTAGCAACAGTAGCCGCAAACAAATCGTTCAAATCCCTTTCAAACGCCCAGTTAGCAGGTAGCTTTATAGAAAATTTATGCGGATAAAGGCCGTTACCTATATCTTGTCCATCTGTACCAACTAAAACTACATCTTTGTCAATATTCGAAAAATCGAAGCTATATTTTGCACGGATAACATTCCCTGGGGCAGTAGTTGCTACAATAGCAGCATCTGACTGATTCACTTTAAGTTCAGCATCTATTCTCTCAGCACCTTTTACGGTAACGCGGTTTGAAGTACTATTACTATGTTTAGCTGTGGAGCCACAGATATTATTTGCATCTATATTAAATGCGATACGTTGACCACTACGGAATTCACAACCGTTTGCTAGCAGTGTAAACTTTACATTCATCTTATACGCTGCAGGTAAAGTTTTATCAGTCGCTAACAAAGCTGTTTCCGGTATGGTGAATACAATACCATTTGGAGTCGGAGTTATATTAACTTGAACATCATCAATTGTTGTATAACCTGGCACAGTTGAACCTTGGAAAGCCGCGGTAACAGCAAAAGATGTTGCTTTATAAGTAAGCGGATCACCATTCACAAATGGTACAGTAACTTTTATATCTTTCGCAGCTCCATCGCCCGCATTATTTAATTCAATGGTATAAGTGAATTGCTCACATAACAATGGTCTAACGCTCGAGGATATCTGCTCTATCACACGAGACTGCACATTGGCAGATCGTGGTGTATAGACCAAGTCTAATGTCGCTGATCCTCTAGTACAAGCGCTGTTCTTGTCTGTAGGATATCCTTCGCAGGATTCTCCATATACAAATTTTAATGTACTAGACTCACATGTTGTAGTTGGAATAGGTGCAGTAACTAAATAGTAGGATGAAGCACCATGATTAAGATCACCTAATTGATAAAAACCATTACTTTCTGCCACTGGTTGACCAACCGCGTTCCAATCCGAAGAACTCGTTAACTTCTGAATAGAAGTGATTTCGATTGGACCAGCGGTTTTTGATAGCCATACATTTTTCAGATCACGGAACGATGAACGGTTTTGTACCTGAACAATCCACTGAATTTTATTCGTTACACTTTGTGGCGACGCCGGTGCGGTGACACGTAATGCATCTGCACCTGTATTGTACGTTAATGTTTGAGAAACGGTTTTTATATCTTCATCATAATAATTAACAGAAGCATGTTCAACCGTTCCATTTAAAGTAACCATTACTTCAACTGTCTCTTGCGCTCCTGCTTCACAAAGTGTTTTTACAATTGGGTAAATATCCAATACAAAGCCTTCATTTAAATAGCCCTGCGTATATGCCCCTCCCTGTAATTGCTTTAACCCCTCATTTAAATCAAAGTTAACCGTACCTCCTTGTGGCATACCTAATACTATATCTTTAGTTTGAGCAGCTTCAGATTGGTTTCGCAATACCAGCTTAACCCCAGTCATCTCTAATCCAGCCGACACATTGAACACGGCTGTTTTTGGTGAAACAAACTGTCTAAACTCAAATGGGAATAAGGCATTACGGTGATTGTTCAACAAGGTATACTCTAAAGTAGCCCCAACAGGTGAATTATTATCACAGGAAGATATATTTCCTGTTCCACCACCCGAGTAGTTTAAAGTACCTTTTGCATAATAACCTGAGGCATGTGATGCTCCGCCGCAACTGTAGCTCGTACCATCTTGTGTAAACCCAGACTCTACTGAAAATTCACGAAGTCCATTGTTACCATTCCGTTTAGGCTGTACCTGAAAAGAGAGTGTAACAATATCAGCATCTATAAAACCTGAAAATTCGCCTAAATCTCCCGAAACATTTGCTAAATTAAATGTAGTGGCATTAAAATCAAACACAGCAACACCTAATCCGGTATCCTTAGTTAAGGACGACAAGCCGGTAATTGTAGCTGTATTACCGCCTCTCGTTATAACAATCTTTCCAGAATTAGCTACTGGCGTAAAGTCTAAATTTTCCCCCTCTGTTAATTTCACTACCATCTTACCCGTAGTCCAGGCCGGCGAGTTACCTATAAGTTTTACCTTATTGGTCTGCGATACTTCCAGGATATCATTTGTCGTGAATGCTGTTCTCCTTAATAATGGGAAATCATCCGGATTGACCTGAGTCAAAGGCAGAAACGGTGCACCCGTGTTATTTGCCGCGTCAGGATCTTGTTCCTTCAGACCGTAATTCACCCGCTTTAAACTTACTGGGCCATTCACGAGTCCGCCATTTTCACAATCCCCTGGATCGCATTTATTAGTTAATTTCTGCTCATAGCATTTTAAAGCGATATTACAACCGCCATCTCCTTCAGGATATAATACCGGCTTGATACGATAGTAAGTTTCTTGTGCGGCACCACAATTTATATTCGCATCAAATAATAATCGATACGAACTAAGATTTATAGTCTTTCCGTCCAGATCAGGCAAAAAGCGAAATACATATGTATTTCCGTCTGAAGAAAATGCAGTTCCTACAACCTTACCTTTCTCGTCAAACAAACGCACACCATCTGGGGAGACAACTGTAAGATTTGGTGAAAGCTCAACAACTAAATCTAAATGTGCCCCTGGCGCTAGACCGTGATGTGCAACACTAAGATCGCGTAATACAAAATCTGTTTGATAAGATACACCCGGAAAAACTTCTTGCCCCCCCATATTAATACCATCAAATGAAAATGTATTAGATGGAGTAAAGTTAGTCTTGCCAAAATTAATGATGTCTGTTTCCGAACAGGCTTTATCATGCCTATAGCTTCCTTCGAAATAGGTATTACCAAATCGTACACTAGATTCTAAATCGGTACAATTACCTTGCGCTACAGGTGGGTTATTTTTTTGAACGACCCTTACAAACACAGACTCTCCAGGAGCTAACATCTGATCAATAGTTGCCTCTACGCGAGTATCTTTCCCTGCGGTACCATATACCGCACTTCTATCGGCAGACCAGGTCTGGAGCGACGTTGTTGTTAAAGGCGTGAATGTACCGTCTTTTGTTGTGGAAAATTCAAAACGCTCAAAATAAGTAGAACCGTATCCAGCTCTCTCTTGATTTTCAGTACCAATAATAAATTTGATATCTTTTGCAGTCCCCGAACCTGTATTTTTAATCTCGTAGAGTTTCACGAATTCATTACCATCCAGACAAGTTAGTTTTACTGTTGGGTCGGTATCGATAACATTTATACTGGGTTTGATAGAGGTATCCAATATGATTGTTGACTCGCCTAGTCCTGTACCAACTTCACACTCTCCCTCACAACCATAATATGCTTTATACTTAGTAATCAAAGAAATATCGCAATCTTCAATGCGCACCTTTTCTGTAAAGGTAACCTTTTGCCCATTTGGAATAGCTGCGCCTCTATATACGTAAACACCAGAGCCAGCGGTCTCTTCGATCCAAACGGAATTTTCCGCATTGGCATCTGTAGATACTACACTCAATCCAGCACCTAGTGTACGTTCTAATTTAAAAGTATTAACCGTGCCATTACCATCATTCCTAATCGTAATCGTTCTTGTTATAACGTCCCCCTTAACCCCAGATAAAGTTGAGGATACAACAGAAACGTGTAAAACACCGAATATCACATTCAACGCCTCACTTTCTGCAGGAAAGTTTCCTGTATTATTGATCAGGGTGTAAGCGACGCTGGCTACATTGCCAGATGTATTGATCGCTTCACATAAGGCCTGCACTTTGAATTCAATTTCAAGAAAGTCAGGGTTCGCCTGCCCTGCAGGTGTTGCTTCTAATTCCGGAAGAGTAACAGTCACCTCCCTAGCCTGGGGTGGACCTGTTGCCGTTAGTCCAGTAAGAGCTCCAGGAACAGCTGTTCCCGTGGCCATCGAGTTAAAGGTAGCCTGTACCGTTTTGGTCTGATCAGCAGGTAGTGCTAACTGAAAGCCGGCTGGTAAGGCTATTTTTAATGTAGCCCCAGTCTGCTTAACAGTTGTACTCAATACCTGAAGCTTGACCGTTTCATAGTCGCCACAAACACTCAGTGCCGGTATGTCCAAATCTACTTTTATAGGCGGACCCGTTACTTGCGCGGACAACTGTCCAAGACCTAGAAAAAGCGTTAACATGCATAAAACAAAAGGATTTAATCCGCTGGAGCGACTTTGTCCCAATCTTTCTGCATCTTTCGAAAAGATAGTCATCAACTTCATATAGTTATATAATTTATGATACGTGAATGAGCGATACAACCACAGTCCTCTCTGCTTCGCGCAATAGATTGGGATCACTACAGCAAAACGAGCATACGCTATCGGCAAGCGCAGCAATAAAGCAGAACAAAATCTTAAAACTTCGCTCAAATAATGGCAAAGACATAGGTTGCAATAAATTCATAAAATCTTATAATAACGATTTACAATTTTTCGTAATAGGTATTTGAAAAAGTGTAACTAGGCGTTATATTCATATTTAACGGTTGCAAAAGTAAATAAGGAAAGAATACCACCGCCACTAATACGATTCTATATAATTACTTTTGTAGCCGATCGGCTACAAAATGACTTTCATAAATTTTATCGATAATCAATATTAACATAAGCGAAATTAATTGTCGTAATTAAACCTTTAGATCATTCGCATCTTAGATAAATTTAAGACCAATTATTGGCGCGCCATGTTATGTTGTATTTAGCAGATACACTGTCGTAACTGTATATATCGCAGTTGATACAGGCATTTGTTATTGGCACTAGTCTAGTCTAGTCTAGTCTAGTCTTAAATGGTAATTTTGGACTAACAATGGGTAACATCGTTATATCCCTGAAAATAATCATTCTCTATTTTTGCTTTAGACACATTTATAGACTTCATTATGAGAGAATTTTTCTTAGTCGTAATTATATGGATATACTGCCTACCTACCTCTGCCCAAAAAGCTAAAGAACATCATTTAACATTTGACCATCTAGCTTCCCGATGGGACGAAGCCATTCCTCTAGGAAATGGGATGTTGGGTGCGCTGGTATGGCAAAAAGAAAATACCTTACGCTTTTCCCTGGACAGAGCAGACCTGTGGGACGAAAGGAAAGCTTTTAATATTGAAGAACACGATTTCAACTGGGTCGTACAACAGGTTAAAAAAAATGATTACTCCGAGGTCCATCAATGGGGAGATCGCCCCTACGATGCCTCGCCCTATCCGACCAAGCTTCCAGCAGCTGCTTTGACATTTGATTTAAAGGCCTTGGGCAAAGTGACCTCCAACATATTGGATATCCATACGGCGACACATACCCTTACTTTTGACAACGGTACCGTTTTAAAAAGCTTCATACATGCGACAGCGCCTATCGGATACTTTGAGATCGAAGGAGTCCATGCCGCACATGCGGTACCTTCGTTGGTTCCGCACCAATACCAGTCTACCCACCACGATGCGGGTGCTGCATCGGTGGTAAGTGGCCAAAATCTCTCCAGACTGGGCTATAGCCAAGGAAAACTTGTAAGCGATCCTGATCAGCAACGTATTCATCAAGCGACCTATGACGGCAAGTACTTTGAAGTGCTATTGCAGTGGAAGCAGGTATCGGCGAAGAAAGTGACTGGCTTTTGGACGATCACCAATAATACCACAGCTACATTGGAGACCAATATCGGTTCATCTTTCCTCAAAAGCCACCAAGCCTGGTGGCAAGAATACTGGTCGAGATCCAGCGTATCCATTCCAGACCCGTTGCTCGAAAAACAATATTACCTGGATATCTACAAGCTAGGCGCCGTAGCGCGACCCGGTGCCCCCGCCATCACTTTACAAGCCATCTGGACGGCCGATAATGGTGGACTTCCTCCATGGAAAGGAGACTTTCATAATGATCTAAACACACAACTGAGCTACTGGCCGGCTTATACTTCCAATCATCTTTCCGAAGCAAAAACTTTTACCGACTGGCTTTGGAAAGTCCGACCTGAGAATTTGAAATACACCAAACAATATTTTGGGGTCGAAGGGCTGAATATCCCCGGCGTACTCACCCTGAATGGCTACCCCATGGGAGGCTGGATCCAGTATTCCCTTTCTCCTACGGTAAGTGCCTGGACAGCGCAGCATTTCTATTGGCAATGGAAATACAGCATGGACGATGATTTCCTTAAAAGCCAAGCCTATCCTTATATCATCGAAGCTGCTACCTTTCTGAAAAACATCAGTTACTTAAAAGATGGGAAGCGGTATATCCCTTTGAGCAGCAGCCCGGAGTATAACGACAATCGTGTGGATGCCTGGTTTAGCAATTGGACCAATTTCGATCTGGGACTAGCCCACTTTATATTTTCAGCAGCAGCCGAGGTAAGCACAGCTCTTGACCAAAGCAGCGAAGCAACGACCTGGCTTAAAATCAAAAAAGAGCTACCTGATTTTGCGGCAGACGAAAGCGGAATATTGGTCGCTGTCCATCACGCTATGGAGCATTCGCATCGACATATGTCGCCTTATATGGCTATTTATCCCTTATCCCTACTGGATATCAACAACGCCGCCGATCATGAACTAATCACCCGGTCACTGCGTCATTTAGAAAGTCTGGGGACAAAAGCTTGGGTCGGCTATTCTTTCGGATGGATGGCCTGTCTACATGCGAGGGCCAAACAAAGTGAACAAGCGGTAACCAATCTACAACGTTTCGCAAGCAATTTTTGTTCGATCAACTCCTTTCATCTCAACGGCGACCAAAAGGGCGGTCAATATTCAGGTTTTACGTATAGACCTTTTACACTAGAAGGCAATTTTGCCTTTGCACAAGGCATCCACGAACTGCTTTTACAGAGCAAAAGCGGTTATATCGAGATCTTCCCGGCTACACCATCCAGCTGGCAGGATGTTTCTTTTGATGACCTAAGGACCGAAGGCGGCTTTTTGGTCAGTGCCGCCAAATCCAAGGGAAGACTACGATACGTTAAGATTAAAGCTACACACAGTGGCGTCCTCAGGATTAAAGAAGACTCACTTGTGGGCTTAAAATTAACTCAAAATTGGGCCGTCAAAAAAGATGGGTATTATACCTTCACCTTAAAGAAAGGGCAGACTATCGAGTTAAAGGCTAATTCATAAGCCATAATATATAATAAAACAACAATAAACACTAGATGCTGTAGGCTATCCGCAAAAAGCTTTAATTTTACTTTAAAACCAATAAGCTCTTTTAAAGCGATTTGCCGACCTCTATTTTCTTATACAACCACAAGTCCATATTGACCCTAAAACCCTCACAAAACGCGCGAAAAACCCTTAAAACCAATCAATCCATATAGATATTATTTACCACATCCTCGTTATTGTTAGAAGCAGGGGATACGCCGAAGCACTTTTAATGTAATGCTTAAGTATTAGCCAAAGATGCTCGAAGAGGCCCCTGTCCATACCTTATTCGGAACTGCTTCGCAACAGCTTCGGAACTGCTTTACCTTCTGTCTTATGTTTGTCTACTGTTTCTCTACAGAATACATAGAGAAACAGTAGACAATCTGTAGACAATCTGTAGAGAATAGGTAGACATTTGCCGAACAAGGGGCGAACAAGGGGCGAACAAAGGGCGAAGAAAGTCACTACCTCCCTCCTGTCGGACACCTCGTTGTCGCTTGCAAAAGCATTACCTATCTGCTGCTCTTTCTCTGGGCTTTGTAGGCGCTTGGCCCATTCTTGGTTGTGGACCCTCTGATACCCCATCATTAGGCGACAGATAAGCAGCGCTAGCCCCTTGGGTACCTGCCAGGATCTGGGCAAATACTACTTTTCCCCGATGAACTTCCGATGGTTCTCCGATCGCGCCCCGATGGTGACCGGGGATTCATCGGGGATCGACCGTGTTTTGGCAGAATCAAGGCCGGACAAAGGCATGTCTTGAGTAGAACGAAGACTTTCCCTGTTTTCAGCATTACCCTCCATCCTGTCACTGCGAGACCGCCCTAGCGGCCGAAGTTACTCGGGTGCTGAAATTAGATTTTTGTACAGTTATTTTTCATACTCATAAATTAAATTTATCAGCTATGAGTCTCTAAATCGGACAACAACTATAGCGAGCCCTATGTTACCGACGTGCAGGCTTCCGAGGGCCTAAGAACCGATAAACAATAGGGACAATAACGCTATGCAGAATAATAAAGAAAAAATCACAGTCTTACATTGCTACGCTCCTAGATGTTAGTGATGGTTATATTGGTCACGTTGAAAATCCAGGTAGAGGAGAAATGTACACTCATGACCAAATCAATGCAATTGCACTTAACCTAAATATATCTCCACAACTTTTTTATCCTGAAAATGCCGTTCAACAAATACTTCCAAAAAAAGACCCAAAACAATCCCTAGCGAAAGCTAATGCTATAAAAGAAAAACTGATTTCCTTGATTAAGGACGATTTATTCAGAACAGAAAAATCCGTAAAACAGATAGTTGATGAGATAGGGGCATTTTCGAGAATCATCGTCAATGGCACACCATCGGGCAATATACACCTCCATCATACCAAAAAGATTAACGAAGATGGGTATAAAGGGTTTTCGCATATCATTTACAGCGAGGATGGTGACGGCACTCTACGTTAGAGTAAAGAAAGGCCAAGTAATTGAATCTATATTTATTTGCAATTTACTACCAGAAAGTCTGAACTGTATTTCAAAAATTTCATCGAACAACAGTCTTCGAGGGAACTGTAACTGAATCTATAATTTTCACTGTAATCGGTATCTCCACATCCACCGGTATACCTAACAGTGAGTAAGGGGGAATTGACTTCGTTTTCAACTCTTTTATAATTAGGATTAATAAATCGTCTGATATAATTGGGATCAACAAATGATCTAAATCCTTGACCTTAGAATAATATGCAGCATCTACTATCTTGCCTTTTTTATTTACTTTTATTTTTAATCCTAAAGAACTTGTATTCATCCGGGTAAACCTTTTAGCATCAATTTTTATTCGATCTATATTCATAACCAATTCTTTTGAACCTGTATTATGCCAGGTCTGATCTAATATCTTACGATCGCCAGGCAAAGAGAATACCTTAAATTCAATAACTGGATAAACCGAGCTGTAAAATCTATTCGAATCAATTGTTGTGGTACTATCTAGTATTGCTAATGCTTCTCGCGTCTTAGAAAGCTTCTCCCTTTTAACAACTTTACGTACAAAAGAGCTATCCCCGAGATTACAGACAAAAATCGTCATAGTCGAATCCGTTTGCTCAGTTTTTAAATAACTGTTCGAATTTGAGTCGAACAAATATTCTACTTCTGGCTCTTCAACAGATTCACCATCTTGGTTTGCTTGCCTTTTCTCAACGCAAGAGACAAAAGGAAGAGACAATAAAGTAATAAATATTGCAAAAAATGATTTCATATGTATACAATTTGTTTTTTCTATCATCTTGTTTAAATTTGGGGAGAGGTCAGATTAGAATATTTAAAAATAGAAATTGAAAAGATTTTAGGCGCCAAAGTCGATTTAAGGGATATCGATAAGCTATTATTAGAATCTAAATATGACATAACTGTTGAAAGTTCTTCATTTAAAAAGCTTAATGAATCTTTGTTGAATTCTGGATTACGTTTAAACAGAAAGTATGAACAAAGATAAAAGTATCATATTAAAGAAACACAATAAGTTGCGACCATTTTTGAAGATACCCTGGAAGAACCGCAAAAATAAAAAGTGAAAGCGATTATTATTAATAAAATTCCAAATAAACATTTATCACTTCTCTCCTCTCAACACTTTAATCACCTCGCCATTGTACATCAGCGTATATCTGGCTTTAATCACATTGGCTTCGGCAAGATTGTAATCCAGCAAAGCTTTGTTATATTCCATAGCAGTAGTCACACCAATATCGTAACGCTCCTTCATAGCGCCATAATTTTTCTCCTGGGCAGCATACTGCACCTGTAACACCTGATATTCTTTCGCCGATTTGTAATACTCCTGTACAGCCAGGGTCAATACCTTCTCCCGCTCTACTTTTGTCTTATTTAGTTCGGACTGCTTATTTTCCAGATCGAGCTTCAGTCGGTTGATATTATTCTTGGTCTTGAAGGCATCGAATACAGGAACACTCAATGATAGACCAAAATTGAGATTCCTATTCTGGTTGAGCTGATTAAAAAAGGGCATATAGGCTCCTGTCAGATAGTCCTTTCGCTCGGAAGAATAATTCGTACCGTATCCGCCCGAAAAACTGACCGTGGGATAGTAAGGTCCTTTGGCATATCTAAGATGGAGTTCCGATTGTTTTAAAGATAGTTCGGCAAGTTGGATTGTCGGATCATCGAGGACACTCGTCTGTCCCGGTGGTAACAATGCCGCAGTAGTTAACTCGAGGTTAGGATTTTCAATAGAGACAGAATCTGTCAGCGGCAATCCAAGTAGCTGCTTTAGAGCGACCAGACTATTGGTATAAGAAGTCATATTCACAATACCAGTCAATTCGCTACTGGCCACCTGGCTCTCCGCCTGTGCTACATCGACGAGTGTATTGGTCTCCAATTGAAACTTGGTCTGTTCCTGATTTAACTGTTCTTGTGCAAATTGCAACTGCCTCAGACTCGTTTGGTGCAGCGATTTATTGGCTGCTGCTTCGAAGTACTTGGCCAGTAGTTCCAGTTTAAGGGATTGTTCCAACCGATTCTTCTGCACCTCTTTGCTCTCTAGCCCTATGAGCGACTGTTTGAGTTTATTCCGTAATGCAAATCCTTGAAATAAAGTAGCACGGGTACTGATATTGGCATTTGCATTATTGGACCATTTATTGCCCGTTATCAGCTGCCCCGCCACCTGGTCAAAGGCAAGACCTAGATTATAGCTATGCCCCGCCCCGAACGAAAGCGTAGGAATATAGGCATTCTTCGCATCCTTTACATCGACCTCGGCCAGTAAGATATTGATATTGGCCTGACGGATATCTTCATTCTGCGATTGCAGCAGGTCGAGGCATTGATCTAAGGTAAGCTTAGTCTGCGCTTGTACAAACTGGGTTAAATAAGAAAATAAAAGGATTATTAATAGGTTTTTGGGCATCTGTTGCTTTTCTGTCTTTTGGTTTACTTGAACAGTATTCTCGGTTTATAATTTTTTAGAAACATTTCAATATAGTGCTTTTTCTTCAAAAAGAAATTATTTCACAATAAAAATTAAAAAAAATTTGAATAATTTAAAATATTTTATAATTTTAGAATTAATAACCTTCTTATAAACAAACATCTATGAAAGCATCAAAGTTTTTATTTGGGAACATAAGAGTTTTTCATTGGCTATTGCTCTTTTAAATACTATTAAAAATTGTCATGTTTCAAAACGATCAAAGATTTAGCTGTGTCAAAATAGAACCCAATTGTAATATAAAAATTTTCCCAAGATAGAACTCACGATAGAACTATAGAATTTGTTTATAAAAATTCGAATAAAAAAGTCCAAGCCGGTTGCAAACGATCTTGGACTAGCAGAAGGCTCTCTGTAAAAGGCCCTCTTAAGATATCCAAGAGTGAGTGGATATCAATACTTAATTTAATTTTTCAAATTTATGAAAAAAATTAGTTTTAAAAGCTTGTCAAACGAACAAACATTGACAAGAGATGAATTAAAAGGAATTATGGGGGGTAATACTCCTGGCACTGGAACTATTGATGATGGTGATACTAAAGACAACTGTATTGCTTGTGTCTCCGAAAGTGGAATGTCAAGTTGTTGGTTCACAAAAGACTCCCCTTCCTCTCTATGTGAGAGAGTGTACCCTGGGCAGAGCGGTTCTTGGTACATGGTTGGATGTGATGGATGTGTCATGGGGTAAGAGATGATGTAGTTTAGGTCAGGAATAACAACTAACTCCCGACCTAAACTACATCAAATAACAATTTGGCAAGCAAATTTTAAAAATTATAAAAATAATCATAGTAAACATTATTAAAGGAATATTTATCCCAAAAACATTATTTCTATTAATAAAAATAATTTGAGAAGATTCATTTGCTTATTCAGATTGAATACAAAATAACCAGAAATCAAAGAAACTGTTATGAGCATACTAAATCTGTTCACTGTTAAAAAAGAGAATGACATTTTAAACATCAGCAAATTTCTGCTTCGGGGATTGAATGTCAAATTCACAAGCAAAAACTTATCCGACAAATTAGTCAACCACGCGGAATACCCTTCATTACTCTCTTTAAAAGATATTCTTTTCGACTATAGTATCGAATCTGCTGCTATTAGAAAAGGAGAATATAGCTATAGTGATTTTGAAACGCCTTTTATCTGTTCGATCCAAAAAGAAGGATGGTCAAAACCAAGCTTTACCATAGTCACTAAGGCAGAAGATAACGGTATAGAATACCTTGAACCCCTATCAAATTCAATTCAAAGCATCTCCTTACAAGATTTTGAAAAGATAGACAAGAACATTATCCTCTTGATGGACACATCCGCTGCCAAGGATGAGCCAAATTTGGAAACAAATAGAACAAAAGAACGCGCACGTAAAGTATCCAAGCGAGTTCCAGTCTATTTGACAATTTTAGCACTTATCACCTCAGTTGGTTTTAGTTTATCCTCCCCTTTTGGAATAGAGAACGGAATAGGAATAGGATATATTCTAACCTCTTTCATTGGGCTTCTTGCATCGTCTCTACTGTTATGGCACGATATAGACGCACACAATCCCTTTCTTAAAGAGGTCTGTGGTGGTAACGCCAAAAAGATGAACTGCAATGCGGTATTAACCTCATCCAAAGCTTCCTTCCTTGGCTTGAGTTGGTCGACATGGGGATTCGCCTATTTTGCATGCTTCTTTGTGACGCAAATCCTGTTTCCAGCTAATATATCTTTTATAGCATTATGGTCAACTCTATCAATCATAGCTGCGCCATACATCCTATTTTCCATATATTATCAAGGGAAAATAGTAAAACAATGGTGTCCGCTATGTATTGCTGTTCAGGCTGTATTAGCTGTCAACGCGCTTATAGCAGTTGTATTTATGGTAAGCGGGACTTATGCTTTAACGGCCATAACACCTTATAGCACCATAATAGTTCTGTTGTTGGGATCGTCTCTCTTATTCGCAGCTTATAAAGCCATTCCTATTTTCAAAAGTGCAAACGACAGTAAGTCTTATGAAAAGAAATGGAAAAACCTAAGATATAATCCGGAGATATTCAACGCTTTATTAGACAAAGCTGAGACTGTTAATTATTCGGTAGAAAATCTCGGTATTGTAGTAGGAAACCCAAATGCTACAAATGAAATCATAAAAGTGTGTAACCCGTACTGTGGGCCTTGTGCAAAGGCACACCCTGAGTTGGAACATATTGTCAATTCAAATAACGATGTTAAAGTACGTATTATATTCACAGCCTCAGGAGAAGAAGAAGATATAAAAACACCACCTGTAGCACACCTGTTGGCTATACAGCAGAAACTTGGAGTAGAAACGGTACACACCGCATTAGACGATTGGTATATGGCTCCTAGCAAAGATTATGAAGCCTTTGCTAAAAAATATCCAATGAATGGCGAATTAAAGCAACAGACAGAAAAAATACAAGCTATGCGAGACTGGTGTAATGACATGAAGATCAGAGCTACTCCTACTATCTACATCAACGGTAGAGAATTACCAGACAATTACAATATAGCAGACCTTAAGAACTTTTTCTAGAAAAATCCGATAGATTCTTTCTGTCTATAAAAGACAAATTCTGTCAGAAAAGAAAGCCCGAGCCAGTTCGAAATGTACTCGGGCAAAAGAGAGCTCACAATTCTCTCTATTTATTAACCAAGCAATCCGAAGTGAGCGGAATGCAAAAATTAATAAACAAATGTAATCAAAATGAAATGTCATAGACAATTCTTAAGACTACAAAAAAATTAAAAACTTATGAAAAAGATTACAGTAAATGATCTAGATGCTTTGGGCATTAAAACACTGTCTAGGGAAATTCTAAAAATGACACAAGGCGGAAATACCTGTGGACCTGGTGAGTTTCAATGTGGAAATGGAATGTGCATTGATGCCGCTTTACAAATGGATGGAATAATAGACTGTCCTGATGGAAGCGATGAAGGTGCTGGAGAAAGTCGGTGCTACACAGGTGAATCGTGTACTATCTATGTAAATAGTACTGTAGGGGAACAAACAGGTAAATGTGTAGAAAATGTCCAGACTGGTCAATGTTGGTGTAAAGCTAGCAGCGGCCAGGCCCTTCATCAACCATGTGTAAAAAAAGGTAGTGTATAAAAACCTTCGTTTTAATTAATTATATATACGTTGTTTTTTGAACAACGTATATATAATAAAATCTTGACTAATGTATCTAAAATTAATAATCATAAGTTTCCTAACTTTTATATTAAATTTCAGTAGAGCACAAACAACGGATATTCTTTTACGATCAATCACTACATTAGAAAATGCAAAGCTTCTTGTAACTGTCTACGATGGAGAGAACTTCGACAAAAATTTAAATATCGATACTATCATAAAACAGGACTTCGTAATCAAAACTCCATCTTACTTAAATTACTCAAAAGGCAAAATCATAGTAATAGATACATTTGAAAATCAAAGGATTGCATGGATACCCTTTGTTGTTGATCCTGAAATGAATCAGATTTTGTTTAGTGCTATCGACTCAATTCAGCAACCTAACTCAACAGATAACGTAGATTACTCTAATTCTTTGTCAAATAAATTAAACGCGGAATGGGAAAGTAAGAAAAGTAATTTAATTTTAGAATATTTAGCAAGTGATTCATCTAAAGGATATATCCCTAACTCACTTATCTATAGCTGTTATCCCTTTATATTATCAACTTTAAAAAACTCGAACGTTACAAATAACTTTAAAATACAATATCTAACTGATATTTTTAACCAAGATAAATCATTTTTGGATATTAAAGAAAATATGATATTATATTTAGAAACATTTAAATCGATTTCTCCTGAATTCATAAAAAATGACCCTAAAAGCCAAGCTTTGGAAAATATGATACAAAAAAAAATCAATTATAACGACATCTACAAAATTGGGAAAAAGGTTCCAATATTTAAAGCTTCCAAAGCTGATGGTTCATCTTTTACAAATGAGTCATTAAAAGGGCAACCTTACATATTAGCATTTTCGGCTTCATGGTGCGGCCCCTGCATGCAAAGCTTACCAAAACTAAAAGCTCTTCATAATAAATATAAAAGCAAAGGACTTCAAGTTGTTTATTTTAGTCTAGATACAAACAAAGAAAAATGGTTAACAATGATCCACGATAAAAATATAAACAGTTGGATAAATGTCTCCGAATTACTTGAAACAAATATGATTGAAACTACTAAGATGTTTAATATTCGAGGCATTCCAAATTACTTTTTAATAGATGAGTCAGGAAAAATTATTTACGATGACAAACAACTCGATGACCTGAGTTTTGAATATTTAGAAGTTTTTATAAAAAAAATTAAAATGTAGTGCTCCAATTTTAGTTTAAACAACTACATTTTTAACACTATAATTTAAAATCGTATATAACTGTATTCTATTAAGTCTATTTGTTCTTTTGAAACAACATGCTAAAACGCTTCCCCCATTATAAACAGATGGACCAGATGGACTGCGGCGCCACAAGTCTCCGTATCGTATTCAAATACTATGGGCAGCAGGTATCCATCCATAAAATCCGTAAGCTTTGCCAAACGACTAAGAATGGGGTCAACCTACTTGGTATATCCGAAGCGGCTGAAAAGCTTGGCTTCCGTACCTATGGCGTACGGTTGTCTCTCGAACAGCTCAACCAGATCGAACTACCTGCTATACTCCATTGGAACCAGAACCATTTTGTGGTACTCTATAAAATCAAGCGTGGTCGGTACTATATCTCCGATCCCGCATCTGGCCTCGTGTCTTATGATGAAAAAGAGTTTGCCAAGAACTGGTTCTCCACCAAAGAGCTGCATGAAGGGCTATCACTCCTGCTGAGCCCCGGCCCCGATTTCTATCAGATCGATGAAGAGGAGCCTGATCTAAAACTAGGCTGGAGTAAAATGTTCACCTATTTCTACAAATACAGAAAGCTCTTTGTCCAGCTAATACTGGGCATGGTGCTAGGCACACTCCTATCGCTGATCGCACCGTTCCTGACCCAATCCGTTGTCGATATCGGTATCAATACCAAGAACATCAGTTTTATCAACCTCATACTGATCGCCCAACTGATGCTTTTTGTAGGCAGTACAGCCGTGTCCTTTATCCGCTCCTGGATCATGCTGCATATCAGTACCCGGGTCAATATATCCATTCTGACCGACCTACTGATCAAGATTATGAAGCTGCCCATGAATTTCTTTGATCTGAAGACCCACGGGGATATTATGCAGCGTATGTCCGACCAGCAGCGCATAGAATCTTTCCTGACCGGCAGTACGCTGAATACGCTCTTCTCGCTGGTCAATATGCTGATATTCGGGTCGCTGTTGATCGTTTATAACGGAACCATCTTCATGGTGTTCCTTATCGCAACAGCCCTGTACACGCTCTGGATACTGGCCTTTATGAAGTATAGAAGGGAGCTGGACCATAAACGCTTCAAAATCGCCTCGGAAAACCAGACCTACATGGTGGAGATGATACAGAGCATGCAGGATATCAAGCTCAATAATGCGCAGAAACAAAAGCGCTGGGGATGGGAAGCCCTACAGGCCAAACTATTTAAATTCAAGGTGGAAAGCCTCGCCCTATCCCAATATCAATCTGTGGGATCCATGGCGATCAACCAGGTGAAGGGGATATTGATCACCTACATATCGGCGAAAGCAGTAATCGATGGCGACATTACCCTCGGTGGAATGATGGCTATACAATATATCGTGGGTATGGTATCCAATCCGGTAGAATCCCTGCTTGGATTTATGCAGTCCTATCAGGATGCCAAGATCAGTCTGGAACGGCTGAATGAGATCTATGAAACCGAGGAAGAAGAGGACATCCGAAAAGATTACCTGACCAAACTGCCGGAGGATAGAACCATTGAACTGCGCAATCTGACATTCCGGTACTACGGTGCCGGTAATGAACCGGTCTTCTCCAAGTTAAATCTATCCTTTCCTTCAGGACGTACCACCGCGATCGTGGGTGCCAGTGGTAGTGGAAAGACGACGATACTCAAGCTCCTGCTCCGCTATTACAACCCCGAAGAGGGGGAGATACTGGTCGGTGGCAAGCGGTTGGATCAGATCGATTTCGGACTGTGGCGGGATAGCTGTGGATCGGTTCTACAGGAAAACTTTGTCTATGCCGATACCATCGAGCGGAATATCGCTATCAATGACGAGTTTCCGGATGAAGAGAAGGTGCAGAATGCGGTACACATTGCCAATATGGAAGAGTTCATACAGGATGAACCTTTTGGACTGACCACCAAGATCGGGACTGCGGGCAAGGGCATAAGTCAGGGCCAACGCCAGCGTCTGATGATAGCCCGTGCGGTATATAAGGATCCGGCATTTATCTTTCTGGATGAAGCGACCAACTCCCTCGATGCCAACAACGAAAAGGAAATCGTGGAGAAACTGGACCGGTTCTTTGATCAGCGTACCGTCATTGTGGTAGCACACCGTCTCAGCACCGTGCGCAATGCGGACAATATCATCGTACTGGAAAAAGGTAATGTGGTCGAACAGGGTACACACACTGAACTGACCGCAAAACGGGGTAAATATTATGAACTGGTAAAGAACCAACTGGAATTAGGAAACTAGGAGCATGGCTAAGAAAAATTATATAGACGAAGATATACACTCGGAAGATCTACAGGAAATCATTGCAAAACCACCTTCCTGGCTTTTGCGTAGGGGAATTTCTTTTGTCCTGCTGACGATCCTGATGATCATCGGCCTTTCGGTATTTATCCGCTATCCGGAGATGGTTCCGGTATCCATGAAATTCAACACCAGCAATGCCCCAAAGGCCTTGGTCAGCAAGGTCAACGGAAATCTGGTCGGCATACTGGTTAAAGAAGGACAATGGATCGAGAAAGGAACGGATGTCGCTTATCTGGAAAGTATAGCAGACCATAAGCAGGTCATCGATATACTGGAACGTCTACGTACCATCCGTAATGAAGGTTCCTCCGTACGGGATCTGGAAGATCTGGTCTCTCCTACCGAACTTGATCTGGGCGAATTGCAGAGCAGCTATCAGAACTTCTACCTCTCCTACCTGAATTATAAGGCGGTAAACCGGGATGGTATATTTCAGAAAAGAAAGGATTTTATCCAGCATGAGGTGCAGTATGTCAATGATCAGAACAGCCGTATCAAGCAGACCTATGAGCTTCAGAAAAAGGAACTGGCGCTGGCCGAAGCGGAATATGAAAAATACAGGTTACTGGCCGACAAGAAAATCATAAGTCCACTGGAACTGCAGCAGAAGGAGGCTATTCTCCTGGCCAAGAGACAGGCCATACCGCAGATGGAAAACACACTGATCGGCAACCAGAGCAGCTTACTGGCCAAAGACAAGGAGCTATCGGAAATCAACAACCAGATGATAGAGGAAGAGAAAAAATTCTTCCAGTCGCTGAACACGTTTATATCCGATGCCGAAAACTGGAAAAAACAATATGTGATTAGCACGCCCTCCAGCGGTCAACTGGTCTATGGGGACTTCCTGCAGGAAAACCAATTGGTAAAGACGGGAGACGTCCTATTCTATATCAATGCAGGCAAGGACGACTATTATGGAGAGATACTGATACCGCAACAGGCGTCTTCCAGAGTGAAAGCGCAGCAGGAGGTATTGATCAAGGTACGGAGCTACCCGCATCAGGAATACGGCTATCTGAAAGGTAAGGTGGATTATATATCGGATATACCGGTCAAAGACAGTTTGTTCTTTTCTAGGGTGACGCTGATACGTACCGATCAGGATTCGGTCATCAAGCTAAAGCCGGGAATAATGGCAGATGCCGAAATAATCACCGAAGATCAGTCTATATTCAAAAGGATATGGTTGAATCTGACGAAATCGCTTAAGTTTTAACTCGTGTCCGATATCCCCCCTCCGAATGATTGGCAGGTGAGTGATTCGCATGAGAAAGTAGACAAGGTCGTCGTATCCCTTACTGATCCTGCATTTGCGCGAGAAGTCATAGCTGGAATACACGCAAGTCCCAAAGCCTATGTGCTGATAGATATAAAAGAACTTTTGAAGCATTTGGCAGTGACCAGCAAGAATCCTGAAGAGGTAGCGGTCGTTACCACAGTGTGGGAAGAGTTCAAGAAATAATCTGTATATTATTTACACTATACTACTCAAATTCAACAGAGTATGACTACAAGTACTGCAAAAATATCGAACGAGAAAGATGTAAAAGTTCTTAGAGAAATCTTAGAACGCTTCGGTATATCGTATGTCGTCAATGAATCCCCTGAAGATTATAAACTTTCGAAAGCTCAGATTGCTGATTTTGAAAAGACGCAAAAAGAGTTTTTAGAGGGAAAATCTACTGCCAAAACTTGGGATGATATTAAAAAAGAGCTTAATAGTGTATATGCTTAAGCTACTAAAGAGAGCTGAAAACGAGCTATTTTCATTTAATACAAAAAGCCAAATAACCACAAAGGAATCTTATGAAGGTGTCCGATCTCCATCTCATCAGCCACGACATATCCATTCTTTATATTATTTAACTGCTTATTGGTTTTATTCTTACCACCTATCTCGAAAACATAATCTCTAAAAGCGAAATCGCCGTCGGACGTGTAGTTCACATCTCCAAGGTTGGACAGTTGACTGATAAAAAAACTCTCGCGTACATTGCCAAGATTGCTGTTTTCTTTTGCTAATGAAAATTGGAGGTTAGGGTGTTGAAGAAAGATCTTTTCAGGCTTTTGCAACATCCCAATTCCCTTGGCATCCGAGTAAAGCCCTCTAATGATACGCATATCTTCTAAGTATCGGATATATTGAACCAAACTATTGCGACTCACTCCTATTCGCTCGCTCAATTTTGAAATATTGGGTTTAAAAGGGACCGACTGCGCAATGATGTATAAGAGAAGCCTAATTTTCTCAACGCTCCCCGGATTAATATCATGAAATGCCGGAAGATCGATGTTGATAGCAAGTGATATTGTTTCTGATAACTTTTGAGGATATACGGAAGTTCCTTCCAAAAAATAAGGATAATACCCATGTTCTAAATAGCTACTAAAATGAGCAAGTGGCTGGACTTTTTCGACAAAATCCATAGCTACAGCTGTATGAGAATGTATTAAATCATCGAAGGATATCGGCTTGAAAGATTCTTCCAATACGAAATTAAGATATTCCCTAAAAGACAAACCAAACAGCTCGTACATCACAGCTCTACGGCTTAAATCTCCTTTTGCACGATTGATATGCATGATTGAAGAACCCGTAAAAATCACCTTAAGTTCAGGATGATCATCATAGATATTTTTTATCTCCTGAGACCAATTGCTGTAACGATGCACCTCGTCCAATAAGAGATACTTACCGCCTTTTTTAACAAATTGGTCAGCTAGATCGGCTAAGGTGTTAGCAGTAAAATAAAGACTATCTAGGCTAGTATATAAAGTCTCCTTGCCAATAGGCAAATTCAATTTTGCATATTGAAGCATTAAAGTCGTTTTACCAGCTCCACGAGCCCCTTTAATCCCAATTAATCTACTATTCCAATCAATTCCGTCCATTAAATAACGCTTGTGCTGTACGTTGATACGTCGAAATTTCTGGTAAGACTTTTCAAATAAGGTGTCCATATTGCTCTCTACAAAAAACAAATATATCAAATTTTGCTCTTTGTAAAAAGCAAAATAACAGAATAATGGCTTTTACAGAGAGCAAAGCAGAGATAAAACTTCAAAAATCTAAATATTTTGTATATTTAAACATAATTGTAAACTTAAAAAAAAAACAATACAAACCGATGCAACAACAAATTGAAGAAAAAGGTACTCTACGTTTTATAATATCGAATATATGGACCAAACCGCGCTGGTTTTTCAACTATATAACAGATCAACGTTTTGAAAAGTACATGTGGATTCTTTTCTATTTCGGCGTACTGGCAGGAAATCTCAGTAGATTTAGAGAGATTGAGGTTGACAACATTACACCAATGTCTATCTTCATAAAGGTTTTTCTTGTAAACGCCATCCTCACCATAATCTTTTATCAACTATTTGCATTTATACTCTCGTTAACAGGAAAATGGATCTCGGGATCTGCCCAAAGCAAAGATATATTCCGTATCATGTGCTATGCTATAATACCGGGCATAGGGCTCCTTGTTTTGCATATAGTCGGTGTCTCCTTATTTGGCCCATCTTATTTTACCAAAGCATTCTGGGCAGTAAGTACAGATCAGGGTATAAATACGTTTAAAATGGTATACCAAGTCGTCCAGAGTATTCTGGCAATTAATGTTGTTTTCTTTTTTATCATTGGAATCGCGGTAACGCAGAAGTTCTCGATCTGGAAGGCAATCCTCAATATAGCGTTACCGGTCTTGATCTTCTCGGCAATCGTAGCCGCTTTCTACCTTAAAGGTTCTGTTTAAAAAATAAAGCGACAGACTTTTATACCAAAATTTCACTCGCTTAAAGCAACTAAGCTTATGACCATAAGAAAATACCTCCAACTCTTTTTGTGCTTTATAAGCTTCAATAGTGTTGCGCAAAGCCAAGAAAAGTCAACATTAGACCTTGGTGATCCAGCTCCACCGCTAAGGGTAGGAGAATGGCTTAAGGGCGATCCTATACAACAGTTGGAAAAAGGACATATCTATGTAATAGAGTTTTGGGCAACCTGGTGTGGGCCCTGCATCGCAGCTATGCCGCATCTGTCCAAATTGGCTGCTGAATATAAAGACAAGGTAACTATCATCGGGGTAGACATATATAAAGAAGAAAGTACCCCTATCGGTAAGATTAAAGCCTTTGTAGATAGTATGGGGAGCCGTATGGATTATCATGTTGCCATTGACGACAGCAGCCACATGGTAGAAGAATGGATCGTAGCCTTTGACGAGAAAAAAAATGGGATCCCCAGAACATTTGTCGTGAATGCAGACGGACAAATGGCATGGATAGGATACCCCAAAGACTTGGATACTGTATTACAGAAAATAGTAAATAATGACTGGCATATCAGTGAAAGTCAAAAAAATCGAAATGAGGAAGAATATTTCCAGAAACTACAAATGGAAACTATTTACTTTTTGAATCAATACATGAATGAGCCAAACTTATTGCTTTCCAAAGTAGACAGTTTATTAAAAAAAGAACCAAGATTAAAACACGCTCCGTATATTCCAGTTTACATTTTTTCCGCTCTACTTAAAATAGATCAAAAACAGGCCTATGAATATGGAAAAAATATCCTGACAGAACCAGATAAGGATCTTGCTGATGTCAGTTACTTTTTTATACGGGCCATCCAATTTCGCGCGGAAACATCGAGCTTAGTACCGGAAATCTACGCCTTAGGCGCAGACGCCTACGAAAAATATAGGAATGCAGACAATGTCAAAATATCAAATCTATCCAAGTACTATAATGATATGGCTAGCTGGTACTGGCTGGCCAACAATAAACCCAAGGCTATAGAAACGCAACAAAAATCCATTGAGGCATTAAAAGCAAAAAGGAATTTGCTACTGAAGACCTAGCAGTTCTTGAATCTCAACTGCAAAAATATAAAGAAGACGCCTCCCACAAGTAGTGGTAAAATATGACGGAGAGAAAGAGAGCTGAAATATGACGACAAAATAGATTTTAAATTTCCATTGGAGGATTTATTTTATCCTCCAATGGAAAACCAAACGACCTAAAATATAATCTAAAATCCGAAAATCACTTTAACAGGCCGATGATCTGAAGCATAGGACTCCGCAAGGACATGGTGCGATACAACAGTCCAGTTAGCATTCTTGACGGCAATATAATCAATCGTGCGCCTAGGTTGAATCTGAGGAACCGTATGTTCGCAGCCCTCCACACAACTGCGTCTGAACGCGTTGTCTAAGGTCTGTATAACTTTGCTATCGGGAACGGCATTTAAGTCGCCACACAGTATAACCGCTTTTTTCTCAGATTTAAAATAGTCAACGATATGTTCTATCTGTACCTGACGATTGATAGGATCTCGTGTAGCATCCAAATGTGTTGTTGCAAATATTACGGGTTGTCCTCCTACCGTTAACTGCACGGCAGCCAAAATCCGTTTTTCTGCTACCACTTTTTGCGGCAGCTGCACCAAGATTGAAGTATCGATGGATAAACGGCTCAATATCGCTAAACCATATTCTCCTCCATCATGATCTATAGCTTTGAAATAACGGTACTGATACCCTAACTTATCCGCTATCAATTTCGCCTGATTTTTATGTCCACTACGAGCTGTCCCATTATCGACTTCCTGTAAGCCAATTAAATCTACATCTGCCGATTTAATCACGCCAACAATTGCATCTATATCAATCAAATTGGGTTTACTAGGTGGGTTGGCATGATGTATATTATAACTTAAAACCTTTAGATTAGCTAAGGTTGAAGGTTCTTTTTTAGCTTTTATCGCGCAGCCGCCTAAGAAGGCTATCGAAAAGATAAAAAAGACAAAACTTCTGAATGGGTGTAGTCGCTTACTATTTTTCATACCTAACATTCTATTCGATCACTTTTGTTGCGTACCAACCTTCATTTGTCCCATTTGCTTCCGGGAACTCGCCTTCTATTTCCTCTATAGTCGACTGCTTTGACAGATCGACTGTTCGCTGCGACCGCGCCTTTACCCATCTGCCCAAACGTACGTTGTACTCGCCACCTAATTTATAAAACCATCCTACACCTGAAGGAGCAGGTCTTGCAAGGTAAATGGTATTAGACCCTTGCTTGTAAAACGGCTGCTGCTGTAATGTTACTGGATTTATAATATCGTACCAATCCGTATTTGCAATCCGTAAACCTGCTTGTTGACCGACATTCAATATGGCACCATTATATCCGGTGACGATTACATCGACAGGAATCGAATTCTTTGTCACGGTCGTTCCTTCAAATACGGCTATCGCATCTGTAAAAGCACTCGTACCATTTAAAAACAAATCTGTATTTACATCTCCAAAACCATCCCCCTTGACCGATCCGGTTTTCCTAGACACGATCCAGTTCGCATCTGCTATAGAGGTCGACTCGACCCCATTAATAAGCTTGGCCGAGTTACCCACGTAGAAGTAGGTTCCTTTTTTAACCTGTCCACTTTTAAGATCAAATTTATAAGAGCGCTTACCTCCAGCAGCCCAACCATTCATAGGAACACCTGTAGGTTGATAGCCCGAATTGGTATTGTGTGTGACAACAGAATACGGTGTTTTAGAAAAATCAACATCCTGAGTGGCCAAAAATTGAATATACTCTCCATCTAGATCAGTACCTTCAACATCTCCTATATAACCGGAAATAACGATAGCCGCACGACTTACGGTAGAGCTTAAGACCGTGATGTCCGAATCTCTACGAATCCGTAAATGTGGAATCCACTTACCTTCGACCTGAGTGTATCCTACTACGCCAAAAAAATTAGCCATACCTGGGAGCACTTGCTGCGCAAAGGTCGCTGAAGCATCCGTATGTAGTACAAAATTATCAAAACCATCGTTAACCAACCTATCACCAGCATAGGTATCTGTTGGTTCAGGTATCGGGTCAAAGCCTCCCTTTACAATAACCAGCTCTGTACTTTCATATTTATCCGGGTCAGCTAGAATATAGCTGCTCGGCACTCGATTGACTGCAATAACACGACCTGAAGCAATTTTATTTATAGCCGATTTATCAACACCTTGAATAACCAAAAGACCGCTTTCGCGCTTCATCACGCCGCCGATAAGGTTAACGCGCACCGAATCTCCTGGTACATATTCTGCTGCTGCATCACCAATCTGTATGGCTATCCCTCTAAGCTCATTGAGACGCAATCTATCTTGTACCATAAGTAACCCTGTAGGTAGGTTCTTACCGGAATGATCAGAGACCACCGTACCCGTGATACCTGTAGCACCCAATAGCGTCTCATCGGTCAGTTTCAGATCCTGACCTTTATAAAAACTGCGCAGATCATATATCGCGATATCAGGATTGACAGTAGCCCCAGGAAAATTACCCACGGTATCGCAGCCCCAACAACAAATTAGTATTCCTACACAAAAAAACACATTGAAAATATACCTTTTCATAACCTAAAGTATTTAATAAAGTATTAAGGCTTTTGCCACCAAACTAATGTATTAATATCATCTGCACCCATATTTTTTACAGCATCCCTGTAGTTTTGAGCATTCGCAGATTGAATATATACGGGGTAATTGAGTCGTACAGGCATCTTCCCACCATTTCTCAGACCCGCTCCTTTGGGAAGAACAGGGTGACCTGTGCGTCTCTGTTCAAACCACTGCTGAAAATCTGTCAGGAAAAGCACATAATATTTTTGCAACTGTATGTTTGCCATTTTGCTCGCCGCATCTCCGGCATCCAGCGGCAGATTATCATCCCACTGTAGACCAGCAGTTGCTACATAATCGGTAAACTCCTGATTATTGATATCTGTGGTAAATTGAGGAACCCAATAATTAATAGAATTTGCAATTGCCTTGTAATAACTCTCTGCAGCATCTCCTTGTATCCATCCTTTTGCTATAGCCTCGGTTTTGATCAGCTCCACCTCTGCATAAGTCATCAATATACCAGCCAACTTACTCTTCTGTAAAGAAAACTCTGAACCTCCAAAGGAATAAAAATAAGACTGCTTTAACTCTTTACCACCTGGCTCATAGCCGCTGTCTACACCTAAAAAACCAGATGACCCAGGCGCTATCCCAAGTCTATTACGCGTATCTTTGCCATATTTATTGGAGATATCAATGCGTGGATCATTCCATTCGCTTAGTTTTAAGATAAAAAAATTGCATAACGATGCAATGGTAAAATCGGCTTCTCTCAAACCAGTCACATAGGGATTGGTAAATGGATCTGTCGTTACTACATCGCCTGTCCATTTTACAGTAGCTGACTGTCCATTGCTCTCAAAAATGGGGTACTTCAACGTATTATCCTGCAATATCTCTTTAATTTTGGTTGTTACTTGGGCTTTTACCTCATCCTTAGACGAAACCCGCAACAATAACCTAAGGTACAAGCTATTGCCAAACCTTCTCCAGTGATCCACATTACCTGCATATATAGGATCACTAAGTGGTACGATTTCGTCTTCATTTTGTGCTAATAATGAATTGGCTTCTTCCAGCTTCTCAAACAAACTTAAGTAGATATCCTTCTGCTTATCAAATTTCGGTTCCATTATGCCTTCTTTTCCTCTGTTGGCCTCGGTGTACGGTACATCACCATAGGTATCTGTCAGCAAGGAAAAAGCCCAGGCCTCATTTATTAAAGCGACTCCTTTATAGGCGGTATTCTCATATTTGTCCGTTGAAGCAATTTGATAAATATCTCTAAAATTGGTCAGCTCAGAATACCATGCATTCCAGGTATAATCAGCCCATGTGGGTCTAAAATCATAACGAAACACGGCATTTTCATCTTCACTCTGTAGTACTGTCACCTGCATCAGCTCATTGTTAAAGTTACGGTTGCGCATCATATTGGCCTTTGCCATATTCACAATAGCGGGTGCTAACAATTTTTCTGGAGCGGGATCCAGTACACTGATCGGATCCGTATTTACCTCTTCAAAATCATGCTCGCAGCTTGACAATAAGAGGAAAAATAAGGGTAAAAACCCTATAAATATTTTTTTCATAACCATTAATTTAAGCCTACCACTAAATTAAAACCAAAAGAACGGGTGGATGGAAACTGTCCAACCTCAAATCCGGTCACAATGTCTGTCCCACTAAGTGTTCCAAATTCAGGATCAAACAAAGGCCACTTGGACCAGATAAATAGATTTCGACCATATACCCCCATGGTGACCCGCGAAAGTTTTGCCGATTTAATCCATTGCTTCGGCAAGGAATAATCGAAACGAGCCTCCCTGAATTTGATAAAATCAGTTTTGTAGGTAGCACCTTCTCCATTTGCTGTACCCATGGTAAAATTGTAAAAAGAAGTAATATCCTTCGCTATCGTTGTATTGGGACTATAGGAGCCATCACTATTCTGTACGACACCATCTCCGATAATACCGCTATAACGTCCAGGTAATGTAGCCGTAAGCTTTCCAAAATCGGCTAGACGGCCATGCGTATAAGAGTGTCCGACACCTCCCAACTGTGCATCAAACAAGACATTAAGCCTGAACCCCTTGTAGCTAAATTCTGTACCTATGCTTCCTTTATACTTCGGAATAGTATTTCCTAAATACACGGGGGTAGCTGATAATTTTGCAAGTCCTGAGTTGGCATCATAAACGACCTGTCCATCGGGCGATCTTTCAAATCCGATCCCGTACATATCCCCTAAACTGCCTCCAACTTTGGCCACAATCTGTGCACCACCAACAGCCGAAGAACGCAAGATAACGGTACTGTCTGTATTGGCCATAGACATGATTTTGTTCTTATTGTGCGAGAATGTTAAATACGTTTTCCATTTAAAATTTTTGTTCTGGATAGGTGTACCATTAATAGCCACTTCGATACCTTGATTATTAATCTGTCCAGCATTGATAATCTGACGGGTGTATCCGGACGATCGGTCTACAATACGATCTAAAATCTGATTTTTTGTATATCCTTTGTAAAACGCAACATCTAACTCTAACCTCTTCTTAAACATCTTGACATCAGCTCCTACTTCATAAGTAACGGTCTTAAGAGGCTTAAGGTCGGGATTAGGTAGGGTATTGGGATTTGTCAAGGCATTGCCGGGGTAGATCCCATTATCAGCTAATGGATAAGTGTATGCCGTACGATACGGAATAGTACCACTGCTTCCTGTCTGGGATAAGGACAGTCTTGCCTTTACCATATCAAAATATCTCGGCATACTGAAATAATCAGACGCTACGAAACTCAAACTCGCTGAAGGGTAAAAAAAACCAACATTATTTCGCCTTACCGGATTAGCTAACGTACTACTCCAATCTTGACGAGCCGTCAAATCCAGATAAAGATAGTCTTTGTACGAAGCAGACATCAATCCGTAAACGCTATTGATATGAAACCTACTGGTATCTGGAATAACAACAAGATCGTAAGCCGCATTATCAAAACTGTACAGATTAGGCTCGATCAAACCATCTGCTCTCTTCTCGTCCTTGTAATACCTATTTCTTAGTAAGCTTCCTCCCAGTGATGTATTAATCTGAATATCCTCGTTAATTTTTTTATTATACTTTAACAGGAAATCTGCTGTTATTTCCTGAACGTCAATATCCTGTGTACGATACGACCCTTTCGGCAATCGGGCTGCAGTCCAGGGACGTTTCTGCTTTCTTAACTCTTCCGAGCGATCCATCGTGGCACGTAGCTGTAGACTTAATTCTTTTGTAAAATCATAATTCAATTGCACATTTCCCATCAGCCCGTTGCGATTCGATCCATTTATAAACTCGTAAGAGATAGCGTAAGGGTTTTCTGGGGATGTCGTAAAGACATCTTTCAATTCTTCGTTTTCTTTGCCTTTAACCCAGTAATCATTGAGCCAATTAATGTCACCATTGGGTACCCAGAATACATACCAATACATCACAGACTGGTTGCCATACCCCATACCAGGAAGATTGTCACTAAACTTATTCGTATAATTAGCTTTAACAGAAAGATTTAACTTAGAAGTCAATTTACTATTTGCAGAAAGAGATAAGTTGGTTCTTCTATACCCCGTATTTGGAATGATCCAGTCGTTATCTGCATGCGTAGCGGAGAATCGGTAGGTTGTCTCTTTTACTCTTCCATTAATACTTAGCGAATTGGTCCATGTTTGTCCCGTCTGAAAAAAGTCTCTGACCTGATTTTTATAAGGCACCCAAGGAGTGGGCTCCAAACCCGCACTTTGCGTCTCTGGATTATATTGGATAAAGGACTGTCCGTTGAAACGTGGTCCCCAGGCCAAACTGGTACCACTATTAGTACCGTACACATAGGTTGAGGCGCCATTTAGCCCCTGGCCGTATTCGTACTGCAAGTCTGGCCATCGATTGGGCTGTTCAAAAGCTAAATTGCTATTGTAGGTAATACTAGGTAATTTATCTTTTTTCTTATTTCCTGATTTTGTTGTTACAATGATTGCACCATTTGCTCCGCGCTGACCGTATAATGCAGAAGCCCCTGGACCGCGCAACACAGTGACACTTTCAATATCTTCGGGATTGATGTCATTAATACCACTACCAAAATCTGTAGGTTGCACACCATCTTCAGGTCCAGCAGCATTGGACCCCGAAGCTGTACGCCTGCCACTACCGCTATTTAATACGACACCATCAACGACGATCAGAGCCTCATTTTCTCCGGTTAAGTTATTCTCTCCTCGTAAGATGACTTTATTAGATCCTGTGGGGCCTCCATTTGAGCGCACCATATTCAACCCTGGTACTTTACCAGACAAAGCATCCAACCAATTGCCGGATACGGCGTCTGTCAATTGGTTGCTATCAATTTTTGTAATAGCATAGCCCAAAGCCTTTTCTTCCCTTTTTATCCCCAAAGCTGTCACCACAACTTCATTCAGCTCTTGCTCATCCTCTTGCATGGTAACCTGCAACTGTCGCTGTTGACCTACTACGAGTTCCTTTTGCTTAAACCCAAGCAAACTCATCATCAACACATCCTGCGCATCTTTTACAGTGATACGAAAACTACCATCTGCAGCACTGATAACAGTTTGGTTATTGGATTTGTTACGGATGGTCACCCCTGCTAACGAATTGCCTTTACTGTCGCGCACTTGCCCAGTAATAATCATTTCTTGGACTTTCGCTACTGTCGCCTTGCGTTGAATAACGATTGTATTTCCATTTAATACATAAGTCAACTGTTGATTTTCAAAGATTTTATCCAAAATCTCGGTAACTGTTGCATTTTTTAAATTTAACGTAACAGAAGCTGTACCCTCTAATAAACGGGCATTATAGGCAAAATTGTACGTCGACTGTTTCTCGAGTGTGGTCAACACATTGAGCAATGTAGTCTGCTTTTTTACGATCGTAATGCGCTGCGCAAAACTCTCTGCACTAGAAAACTGCAAAAACACAGTAATCATCAAAATCCCAACTAATTTCATAATCAGTATGATTCTATTTGATATGTAAGCGTTCTTCTTACATATTAAAATGTTTTTTTTATACATTTGATATGGGTTATATCGTATTCAATATTTAATAAATTCGATTGTTAGTTGAATCAGGACCCAGCCTTTAATCGGGAGAGTTGTCACCTCTCTCGATTTCTTTCATAACCTAAGCTTATTTCATTGCAGTAACCCTCCTTCCTTGAATCTTGAACCGCACGGATCCTGTGAGTTCTAGACTTTTCAGTAATTCTTGCAGACTTGTTGACTTAGAAAATTTACCTCCAAACTCAACACCATTCATATCTCCGCTGTAATCTACCTCTACATCATACCATTTCGATATCATGGTCATTAGCTCATGGATAGGTGTTTTCCTGAAGATGAAGTATCCGTTTTTCCATGCTACTATAGGGTCAGTATCAACCTGGGCTACTAAAAGCTTTCCATTTTCAGAAATAGCTTGTTGACCGGGCACCAATATCCGCTTGGTATGACCTTGGATTACGCTAACAGACCCCTCCAGCAAAGTGGTATACACCTTAGCCTTGTCCGCATCGGCAGCTATATTAAATTCAGTCCCCAATACCTGTACCTTGGTATCGCCTGCTTTCACCACAAAAGGTTTTTCCTTATTACTTGCGACATCAAAATAAGCTTCCCCTGAAAGCTCCACATCGCGGGTCCCTCCTACAAATTGAGCAGGGAAGCGTAATGTAGAATGGGCATTTAACCAGACGGCTGTCCCATCCGTTAATAACAATTGATAGTTGGCCCCCACGGGAGTGCGGATAGTATGGAATGTATGCTTCGTTGAATTTTTATCAGATAACGCTCCTTCTTTCAACGTATAAACCAGCCGCCCGATACTGTCTCTATGCAACGAAATCCCATCGATATCGTCCAAATCATCTTTTAGCGCTCCTTCGAGATCGACAATTGTACCGTCGGCCAGCTCAAGAGTTGCCTTGTCCTGACCCGGTGGAATTAGGTCTACAGCTTCTGTAACCGCAATAGTCGCTTTCTGCTGACTTAAGTATTTATAGGTGAAAAGAGCTAATGGGAGAAGCAAGGACAATATGATTGCCGCGTACTTATAGATTTTTTTCCATTTATTTATTTGAGGTTTTTGGGTACTAGGTGCAATTCTTTCCTGAACGATTTCCCAGCTTTTGGTCCGATCTGCTCTACCAAAGTCTTGCAGCTTCCTAGAGACCTGTTCGGCATTTGTCAACTCATCAAAAAACAGTTTATTTTCATCCGATGCGTTTACCCAGGTCATCAGGATCTGTTCTTCCGTATCAGTTAACCCTGCTTTCAAATACTTAGCGCACAACTCGCCTATTTCATAATATTCTTCAAATCTATCCATAGCGTCTTATACAGTAAAGACACTTATACAGAAGAAGAGGATAAAGAAATCTTAAAAAAATAAAAAAGACGGAATGGTATCACTGTCTACAGGTTATACAGCGAGAGGACCAATGCGAGGATATCCGGCCGAAGCTTTAGCTTCAACAAGGATGTGGCTTTTTGTTTTTGCTTCTTAAGCGTATTTATCGAGAGGCCTAATTCTTCGGCTATCTCGATATTATTTTTACCTTCAACAAATGCCAACCAAGATAATGTTCTGTATTTCTCGGGCAATGCATTAATCGCGGTATGAATCTCAGACAACATTTCTGCTGTAATTATCGCCTCCATGGTACAACGTGCTAAAGGTTCACCTCCAGTTTGCATGTCTGCAAAATTTGCCACGACCCTTTCATGCCGAATCTGGTTCAAGCTCAAATTTCTTACGGTACTGTATAGGTAATTTTTAATCGCCGGTAAATCTTTAGAAATAGTATCCTTGCTCGTCCAATAGCGCACAAAGGCCTCTTGTACAATATCCTGCGCTTTCTCTACATCAGCTAGCATCTGTAGACTAAAGAATACCAATCTATCATGATATGTATCAAATATCATTTGAAAATCTCGGATCCCAGCATCCACCCTACCTGTAGCACTGCTCATCATATTGGTTTTCTATCTAGGTCTACTGCTAGTAATCGATTTTATTGATTTAAAAAATCACTTTTAGTTACTGCAATTAAAATTAATAAATTTCGGATACATTTCCATATTCTTTTGCTAGATAGCGTGTGCTAAGCTACAGCAATAATAAAAAGTTAATGTTAGGTAAGTATGAATAAATAATTAGCATTTTAGTACCTCAACCAGCTGGCAGACTCGAGTCATACGCCGAGACCAAGAAAAAAACAGCTTTCTACAAGATCAACTATCTCATGAGTAAAGATATTAATACAGGTAAGGCTAAATACTTATAAAAAAAGCTTAACTTGTAATCTAGATGTTTCTTATTGGATTGTGCACGAATGACCATAAACAATACACAAGACTTATTTTTATCAAAAGATATACTTCCTTTATTTGACTACACGCTCAATCCAGATAGCAGGTCGAAACTAGAACAGCTTTTACAACAGCCGCTCTCGTCCGTCGCCGAGATTAAAGATAGACAGGCTATACTCGGACAGATAATTGCTTCCAAGCCGCTATGGAACGAATATGAATATCGTAAAATAGAGTATATCGATACGCATCGGTTTCTGTCTAGCTTTCCGCTAGAGGATCTAACCCAACAGGATTATATACGCTATCTCTTCAAAAAGAGAAAGAGAAATGTCCTATTGGGGGAATACCAGCAATTGATTTATTTCCTGGCGAAAATCGAACAGCAACTAAGGGATAATCTGAATATCAAAGCTTTTCCAAAATATTACCAGGAAGAGATTCGATTCATCCTAAACTATTTGCGCTCATTCCGATCGAAACACTATAAATCAAAGATCGGAAAAGATAAATTTGGCTATAAATCGATCCAAGAGTTAAATGCTATTGTATCTAAAAACCGTAAAAACGGTGATACCCATGCTTTCTTTGAAAAGCTCACGCTTTTAGAAGTTTATATCTCCCTAAGCAAGGGTATTTCGAAACATAAGTTCCACTTTGCTGAAATAGATGACAACCGATCTCAACTGCTTGGATTCTACCACCCGTTGCTACAAGCTCCTATCAAAAACGATATTGAAGTAGAAAATAATGTCGTACTACTGACTGGCGCCAATATGTCTGGAAAATCGACTTTGCTTAAGGCGCTAGGACTGTGCGTCTACCTCAGTCATCTGGGGCTGGCTATCCCTGCTGAAAGTGGTAAAATACCTTTTTATGGCACTATATCTGTGCAGATCAATGACAGTGATGATCTAAAAAATGGATACAGCCACTTTATGAATGAAATCGTCAAACTAAAAGATGTAGTAGTACAGGCTGAATCGGGCAAAAGATGCTTTGCTATCTTTGATGAACTGTTTAAAGGAACCAATCATGAGGATGCTCTGGCGATAAGTATAAAGACAATCCATGGTCTTCAAAAATTTAAATCTTCCACTTTTTTGATTTCGACCCATATCGCCGAACTGAAAAGTGAACTGGCTCAAAATCCGATCTCCGTCTCCCCTTACTATATAGACTGTGAAATAAAAGCTGAAACCCCTATCTTTTCCTATATCCTAAAACCAGGGTGGTCTAATCTTCAAATTGGTCAATTGCTATTCAAAAAAGAAGGCTTGAATGATTTATTAAGTTTTGTCAGAAAAAGTAAATAGTCAAAACAAAACACCTGTACTACGTGTTAATCGATTATCTTTAGGACAATTTGATGTAAAGTTCTATAGATAAGACCAATCCAATTTAACATGAAAAGACTAACTCTTGCATTATGCCTATTGCTGCATATCACCGTATTCGCTCAAAAAAAGCAGCAACCCACCTTGATTAATCGGCTAGTAAGTCTGGAAAAAACGTTTGATCAGATTCTTAAAGACTGGCATATGGCGGGATTTTCCGTAGCAGTAGTGCAAAAAGATAAGGTAATTTATGCCAAAGGTTTTGGGTATAGAGATGTCGAAAAAAAGCTACCTGTAGATGCGAATACATTATTTGCGATAGGCTCATGCAGTAAGGCTTTTACAGGAGCCCTGATCGGACAACTGGTCGATGAGAAGAAGATCGATCTGGATAAACCTGCTATATCTTACTTACCTAACCTCAAATTTTACAACGATCAAATGAACAATCTAGTCACGGTACGGGATATGCTGGCACACACAACAGGGCTACCGAGACATGACTTTTCATGGTACTTCTTCCCTTCGCATTCCAGGGACAGTCTGATCTCACGCATCCAATATCTAGAGCCTAGCAGTCCTATAAGAACTAAATGGCAGTACAATAACTTTATGTACACGGCACTAGGTCATATGGATGAGTACCTAACCAAAAATAGCTGGGAACAGGATGTAAAGCAAAGGATATTCATCCCGCTAGATATGTACCGATCAAATAGCACGCTAGCTGAATGGAAGGCAGACCCCAATGCTGCTGTAGGATATACGGTCAAGAATGATAGTGCTATTAAAAAAATGGATTACTACGACATTGCAGGTATGGGACCTGCAGGCGCAATAAACAGCAGTGCCAATGATATGGCCAACTGGCTAAAAGCCTGGATAAACGATGGCAAATTTGAAGAAAAAGAGGTCATACCAGCTCGCTATAGAAGGGAAGCTATTTCATCTCAAGCTATTGTAAGCCCAGGCGTACCGGGCAAAGAAAAACCGGATCTAATGTTTTCTAACTATGGTTTTGGCTGGGGTATTTCAAGCTATAAAGGTCACTACCGTGTAGAGCATGGGGGTAATATTGACGGTTTTAGTGCGAATACAGTCTTCTTCCCGACCGACAGCCTAGGTATCGTGGTACTGAGCAATCAAAACAACTCCTCGTCTATCCATGCCATCCGAAATATAATTGCCGACGCTGTCTTAGGTCTACCCTCTTTTGATTGGAACGCTGATCTATTAAAGGAGCTAAAAAAAGCTAAATCGGCAAAAGACTCGACAGACGCTGTAGCAGCAGTCGAGACCAACCGTCCTGCGACTCACCCATTAGTAGACTATTCGGGATCTTACCTGAATCCAGGATATGGAACGGTCAAAATCGATTTGATAAGCGACTCCTTATTTGTAACTGGTTCTAAAAAATTCTGGTTAAAACATAATAACTTTAACAGCTTTGACTTGATCTATGTAGACCCTAGCGATGGAATAGACCCGAAGGCTGACGGCACGATGACCGCTCAATTCAACCTGAACACTCGTGGCGAAATCAGCAACCTTAGCATCCCACTAGAAGGTAGTACTAAGCCTATCGATTTTAAACGGCAACTGGGCGAAATAAAGCTTTCTGAAGAAGACCTTCAAAAGTTTGTCGGCGACTACTCCTTGTCCGATATGACTGTAAAACTATTTGTCAAAAACAACAAAACGCTTTATGCACTGGTACCTGGGCAGCCGGAATACGAGCTGCTGGCTGTAGGGAAAGACAAATTTGCGATAAAAGTACTACCTGAATATTATCTACAATTTGCGGCTAACGCACAAGGGCAGGTTATTCAGGTCACATTCATGCAGCCTAACGGAAATTACATCGCAAAAAAAACAAACACAAACAACTGACACAGGAAAACAAAAAACATAAAAATACGGTATTACAAACGTCCCACCTGTGGCATATTGAAAATTAAGATGGTCTAACCTATAAATTGATCCATCACTTTTAGTGACGAACAAACGTCGGTGTCGAAGGTAATCTAGCGATAGTTTTTTAAGTAGATTTTATCTAAATCGATTTTTATTGATATTTTAGACCTCCAGGTGGAGAATCAGATGTTAAAGAAAATGACCGATATAGAATGGGAAGGTGTTTTGGAAGCTGTTATGTCCAAGGACGAAATAGCTTTTAAAAGGATTTTTTTTCACTTTTACGACAACCTCCTGCATTTTTCACTATCTATTACAAAAAATACGGAAGTATCGGAAGATATCGTGTCTGAACTGATGTCAAAAATCTGGACAAATGCAGACAAATTTCAACAAGTATCTAACTTAAAGACCTATTTATTCCAAGCAGTCAAAAACAGTTCTCTCAATTACCTATCCCAACAGAAAACCCGAACACTGTACCAAGCGTCCGAATTGGAAATACGACACCCCTATACGCCGGAACAACTGATGCTAAGTAAGGAGTTTGGCAAACAACTGGAGGAAGTAATAGACAAAATGCCCCCTAAGATGAAAATGGCTTTCACCTTGGTAAAGGATAATTCGCTAACTTACAAGCAGACGGCTGAAATAATGGAAGTCAGTATCAACACGGTCGATCGACATATTCAAATGGCATTAAACCATATTAGAGACTTTCTAAAAAAAATAAACAACTAACAACCAGGCAATTGAAAAAAAACTAAATTTTATATTGGTGATTTTTGTCTCTTGGCTTGTCTTACCTACAAATAGCCAAGAATACACCATGCACGAAGACCATTTTTACGAGCTTGTACATAAATATCTAAAGCAGGAAATTACTCCAGAAGAGCAGTCTCTTTTAGAAAGAAATCTGGAGGAAGATGGACAGCGACGTATCTTATTTGATGTACTAACAACGTCAAGCGTAAAAAAGAGTTCATTAGCCGAGTTACAGTCCAAATTTGACAATATAATATCTTCTGAGAAGAATACACTTTCCACTTCGCGGAGAAAATGGTTAAAATTCCCTATTTATAAAATTTCAATCGCTGCGGCGGCTGTTGTTGGTGCTATTTTTCTATTTATAGTACCCCGACTACAAAACAAATCGGTAGATGCTCCAGCCTTGGCACAGACTATAAACACCAAAAATGCAGAGCGAAAAAAAATTATACTACCAGACAGTACCGAAGTCTGGTTAAATAGTGGAAGTACAATATCTTACCTTCCTTCATTTGGAAAAACAGATCGTGACATAGAATTGGACGGAGAAGCTTTTTTTGATGTAATGCCCAATAAGAATTTGCCCATGATCATAGCTGCAAAAGGAATCAAGGTCAAGGTCGTCGGCACGTCTTTTAACATTAAATCGTATCATGACGAAAACTCCTATGAAGCAAGTCTCGTAGAAGGTAAAATAGAATTGTACGTAAGTGATCAGGATAAATCAAAAGAGCAGGTATATCATCTCGTACCCGGGGAAAAAATAAAGATCCTGGACAATACAGCTTCTTATGCTTCGAACAAACAATCGTTCCCGGAACAAGCAGAATTCCGAGAATATGAAATTCTTAAATCTTCATTCCGTAAAGAAAATCAAGATGAAACACCGTCAGAAATAGCATGGAGGGAAGATAAATTAGCCTTCGATAGTGAAGCATTATCAACGGCCTTATTAAAGATGGAAAAATGGTATGACGCGAAAATAGAATTGCAAAATACAACACTGGCCCAACTTGCCATCTCGGGTACTTTTACAGAAGAAAGTGTAGAGGAGCTACTGAAAGTGTTACAAATGGGAGGGGCTCAATTCAGATACAAAAAAATTAATGAAAAAATTATTATTTACTAACATAAAAATCAATGGTGATGAAGTAAATCCTGATACTAAATAAAGGATACATCAAAGATGTACCCTTTATACATAAGATTAATCAATTAACAAGTACCCCGCCCTGAGAAAGTAAGGTACTTTATTAAAAATCAATCAAATCAAAATTATGAAAATTAATTTACATGCCAACAATGCGCGTGTGCAGATTCCCTTATCTTTAAAGATTCTACTAATGATTAAGTCAATCATTTGCTTATTGTTCATTTTTTCGGCTCCTGTTTTGGCAAATAACTCCATTGCACAAGAACGCGTTACATTGCGCCTTTTTGACAGTGACCTTAAAGGGGTAATCAAGTCGATCGAAAAGCAAACCAAGGTAAAATTCATCTATCTGGACGGCCTCTTACTGGATGGAGAAGTAGGTAATATTAATGTAGCCAACCAGCCTTGGACACAAGTGCTTCTCCCCTTGTTAAACAAAGCAGGGCTATCTCTAAAGAAACTGGAAGATAGCAGAATCGTCATCACACCCATGGAAAGAAAACCTCAAGGACAAACTGTAAAAGGTATCGTCGTTGACAATACAGGAACACCATTATCAGGAGTTTCCATTATTGAGAAAGGATCTAACAACGGAACGAGTACCAACGAGAATGGAAAGTTTGAACTGACTGTAAGTAAAAACGAAACCATACTTATCGTGAGCTATATAGGCTATCAGAATCAGGAAATCACCAGTGCAGGTAAGGAAATGCGTATTGTGATGCAAGAGGACATTTCTTCCTTGGACGAAGTTGTGGTCGTCGGATATGGTACGCAAAGGAAAGCTAATCTGACGGGAGCTGTTTCTTCGGTAGATATGGACAAGGTCCTTGGCGATAGACCTGTAAGCAGTGCTTCTCAAGCACTACAAGGAGCTATGCCAGGTATGCAAGTCACTTTTGGGAGTGGTAGACCAGGGCAAGGAACCGCATTAAATATTAGGGGTGTAACCTCTATTAACGGCGGTGAACCGCTGGTATTGGTAGACAATGTACCGATGAATATCGATGATGTAAATCCAAAAGATATTCAGAACGTAACCATCTTAAAGGACGCTGCTGCTGCTTCCATTTATGGTGCAAGAGCGGCTTATGGTGTAATACTAGTTACCACAAAAAAAGCAGGAAAAAACCAACCGACCCGATTTAACTATTCGAGCAATTTGACCTCGTCTAAGGCAACTACACTGCCAGAGAAAGCAAGTCCTTTACAATTTGTACAGGGCTTGAAAGATTTTGGGAACACGACGAACTGGACGGGGCAAAACGTGGACACTTGGTTAAACTTATTAAAGGAATATGAAGCGGACCCCGCAAAATATCCAGATGGGATCACCACGGTGGGTAATACAAAATATCCATTAAAAACTCATGATCTCTATAATGAGGTATTCACAACGGGCTTTGAACAGCTTCACAACCTATCATTTAGCGGCGGTAGTGAAAAGATAGCCTATCGACTGTCTGGAATGTATGCCGACGAGGATGGGATCATGACAACCAGCAACGATAAATACAAGAGGTACAACCTAAATGCATACGTCACTACGGAACTGGCAAAAAATCTAAATGTAAGTGCCAATATACTCTACAAGAACGATAAACGAACAACTCCGATGAATATGAATGAGATGTTTTATCGTGCGATTACCTTTAGTTCTTACTTAGACCCGGGATATGCGGAGGCTATGGATGGCACGATGATACCTTATGGAACGCCAAACAATTACTTAAAATATGAACAACCCGAACAGGATTATAACGATGACTTGCGTCTTTTTGGTAAAGCTGAATATAACCTCTTAAAAGGACTAAAAGTTACTGCGGAGTACACATTCAACAAAAAGAATGAGAACAACAAGTACTTCCAAACTAAAAACAAGTATATGAACCCGAACAACTACACGGAAGAATACTTGTTCAACAATCAATTCTATAGGAGAAGAAATCGTATAACGAACTATAATGCTGTAAATCTCTATGCCAACTACACACATAGTGTGGGCAATCATAATCTCAAGTATTTATTGGGAACCAACTATGAGAAGAGTCATTTTGAAAGCTTTACCGCAACAAGATATGATATTCTAAGCCCTACGTCGCCATCATTAGGAACCAGTAGTGGTACACAAAACGTGGCAGACTCTTTTGGTCAATATGCGGTATTGGGCTATTTTGGACGTATCAACTATGACTATAAAAACAAATATCTACTTGAAGTAAACGGACGTTTTGATGGATCATCTCGTTTCTTAGAAGGGTCTAGATTTGGATTCTTTCCATCGGTATCTGCGGGATGGAACGTGACCGAAGAAGATTTTATGTCTTCATTTCGTAATTGGGTACCCTTGTTAAAATTAAGAGGATCGTTCGGAGAGATAGGAAATCAGGTCGTGTATAATACGGACAAAACGTTAAATTATTTCCCTGTAAATCCAGAAATGGCAACTACTAATGCAGGATGGATCAATCCAGAGACAGGAATCCGCTACTTGACGATCAACCGCCCAGACTTAGTATCTTCAACTTTTACATGGGAAAAAGTAAGAACATTAAATCTGGGTGCGGATCTAGGATTATTCAACAATAAACTAACGACAAGTTTCGATTGGTTCAGAAGACAAACCATAGGAATGTTATATCCTGGAGCAGATTTACCTGCTGTACTGGGATCAACCCCTCCTTACCAGAATATAACAGATCTAGAGTCTAAAGGTTGGGAATGGGAATTGACCTGGAAAGATAAAATCAATGCCTTTACTTATTCATTTGGTTTCAACTTGTCCGACAACAAAGGAACCATCACAAAAATCAATAACGCAGCAGGTACAATTGGCAGTTATTATAAAGGCTACCAAATGGGCGAGATATGGGGCTATGTGACAGACCGCTACTACACGGTTGATGATTTTGAGCCAGGTTCACTAAAAGCTGATCTTACTGGAGGAAAACTAAAACCTGGTATTCCTTCTTTCAATGGCGTGGCACAAAATCCAGGCGATGTACTATACAAAGATCTAAATGGTGACGGTATTCTATTTTCTGGAAACGGAACTATAAGTAATCCTGGGGACATGCAGATCATCGGTAATAACCGAAGACGCTACCAATTCGGTATTAACGGTAATTTCAGTTACAAGAACATAGACTTATCCATCTTCTTACAGGGTGTAGGAAAAAGAGATCTTTGGATGAGTAATCCTGTTATCTGGCCATTCACCAATGAATTTGCAACACTATATGAACACACTTTGGACTACTGGACTCCTGAAAATCAGGACGCTTATTATGGCCGTGTATATGCTAACGGAGGACTGAACTCCGGAGCAAATCGTCGCGTACAAACCAAATATCTACAAGATGGTTCATATCTGCGGGTTCGTAATGTTACACTGGGATATAATCTAGGAAAAGAGCTGTTAAAAACCAAAAAGATTGAAAACATCCGTCTTTATTTTACAGGAGAGAATCTGTTCTTGTTTGATAAACTTCCTCAGGGGATAGAGGCCGACGCTGAGAATATTAATTCAGGAGGGATCTATCCTTACCTAAAGAAATTCAGTGCTGGTATTAATATTAATTTCTAACCCTTTATTCTTACTACGATGAAAATAATAAAATCATTCTTACATATATCTCTTGCAGCTGCCATCGGTTTTTCAAGCGTGAGCTGCTCTAATCTTTTGGATCTAAGTCCAGAAGGATCATTGGTCGAGAAAACGACATTTACTTCTTATAACAACTTCATTACCTACGCCTGGCAATTTTACGACGTATTTCCGGGGTATTCCAGTAGTGTTCCCGACTCAGAAATAAATGGGGATTTATTTGCCAAGGCAAGCACAAATGCTACATCGGACTGGTTATGGAATCGCGTGGTTACCCCAGGATCGTCGAATGATTATAAAGTGCCCTATGAAAAAATCAGGTCTATTAATATCCTATTGGACAATATTGAAACTTCAACTTTTCTTACCGATGTAGAGAAGAAACATATCAGAAGCTTAGGCTTTTTTTTCAAAGCCTACAATTATATGGATCTGCTTAACAAATATGGTGGTGTCATATGGGTAGAAAATGCTGTTGATGACGGTGATACGGATGTCCTATATGGTACACCTTCATCCAGAGACGAAATCGCTCAAAAAATCGCAGATATGCTCAGCTATGCCGAGCAAAACATAAAAACAAATGGTGACGGCAAAAACACCATAACGAAGGCTGTTGTAAGAGCGCTTATTTCACGATTTGGTTTACGGGAAGGAACTTGGCGTAAATATCATGGCTTAAATGACGCTAACAAGTACCTTCAGCTGTCAATGGATGCATCGAAGGCTTTAGTGACCGAAATTCCGAACCTTCATGCAGACTATGACGAACTGTTCAACAGTGAATCTCTCGCCAATAACCAAGAAGTATTGCTTTACAAGCAATATGAGGTCAATCAAATCACGCATTCCTTATCGTCTCTGGCGAGAAACTCATCCGGACGCTGGGATCTGACCAAAGCTGCTGCAGATCTATACCTTATGAAGGATGGACAAACCCGTTGGACAAGTCCTACATTTGATGGAGATAAAACCCCCAACAGTGAATTTAGAAATCGTGATATTAGGTTATATTATACCGTACCGCCACCATTCAAAGTTACTGTAGCGCATCCAAGCTATGCTTGGGCACATACAGGAGTGGCTACGGATAGAGAGTATATCGACCTCATGAATACCTTATCAGTGGCTACAAGAAAAACACTGCCTACATTAAATTGGCAGGGATTGGTTTTGAGACAGGAGCCTCATTATGCGGATTATACAAATGGACAACCCTTTAATGTGACATTCACCGGATATCGTTTTTACAAATTCAGCAATAAGATCAAAATGCTACAGAATGAAGATGTCAACGATGCGCCAATCTTTAGAATGGGGGAAGTATTTGTCAACTATGCAGAAGCAGCTTATGAACTGGGGCAGATAAGTCAGGATATCATCAATCAGACCGTCAATAAACTTAGGAATCGAGGAAAAGTAGCAGCGCTACAGATAAGCACTATACCGACGGATCCGAGCAGAGATTCAGAGGTAACTCCTTTACTATGGGAAATACGTCGTGAACGCGCGGTAGAGTTAATGGGTGAAGGTTTCCGTTTTGATGATCTGAGAAGATGGAAAAAAATGAACTATGCTGCCAAACAAAAGTTAGGAAGATACTTAACCAAGGGAGTAGATGTACCCCAAGCGGCACCTATACCTATTCTAAATGGCGCTACAGCGGGATACATTGCTTACGAAGGTGAGCCCCCTGCATTTCCCGACTATTACTACTTATACCCTATACCTTCTGCCGAAATCGCAATGAACCCGAAAATACAGCAGAATCCGGAATGGAAATAATAAATGTGAGGCTGTCTAAATGATTAAATCTCATGGAGACAGCCTCTATTACTAACGTAACTTATGAAAATCTTATATATCCTCTTCCTATTAATCGTCTGTTGCATAACACAAACTGATGCACAAACGGCTCCTCCCAATATCATAGTTATATTAGTGGATGATCTCGGATACAAGGATGTAGGATTTATGGGTGGAAATTTTTATCGTACTCCTCATTTGGACGGCTTGGCAAAAGAATCTATCGTGTATGAACAGGCCTATGCCGCCGCCTCCAACTGCGCTCCTAGCCGTGCAAGTATTTTGACTGGTTTATTACCTAATAGACATGGTATATATACTGTAGGCTCTTCAGAAAGGGGCAAAACCGAAGATAGAAAATTAATTCCCATCAAGAATAACAATATACTGGATAACAATCTTCCTACTATAGCTACGCTCTTAAGCAGGAAAGGATACCAAACTGCGGCAATAGGCAAATGGCATCTCAGTGACTCTCCTCTCGACCATGGCTTTTCAAACAGTTTTGGAGGTAACCATAGCGGACATAATAAGTACTTTTCTCCTTATAAAAACACGACAATTCCCGATGGAAAAGCGGGTGAATATTTGACAGACCGAATTACGAACGAAGCCATCGATTATATCGGTCAGCAAAAAGAGACCACTCCTTTCTTTTTGTACCTTTCTTATTACGCGGTGCACACCCCTCTAGAAGCGCCTGATTCGTTGCAAAATCAGTATAAAGGTATAAAAGGAACCGGTGAGCGGGACTATCCTGTTTATGCAGCCATGATCGAATCTTTGGATCATAATATTGGCAAGCTTGTAGCTAAACTCAAACATCAAGGACTACTGGAGAATACCATCCTATGGTTTTGCTCGGACAACGGTGGTATAAATACCATCTCGCCACAACAACCTCTTCGTGCAGGTAAAGGTTCTTACTTTGAAGGTGGAGTTCGAATTCCTTTCTTTATACACTGGCCTAACCAAATTCAGCCATGTCGAGACAGCAGCACCTTAGTCAGTCATCTTGACCTGTTACCGACGATAAAGGAGATTGTAGAAGACAAATCGTCCCTATTACTAGACGGCGAATCATTATGGAACAATATACGCGGAGTAGATGATCTCCAAGATCGAGTTTTGTTCTGGCATTTCCCTATTTATCTTGAAGCCTACAACCCATCAAAGGATGATGGTCGTGATCCGAAATTCAGAACCCGTCCCGGAAGTAGCATAAGATCTAAAAACTGGAAACTCCACCATTACTATGAAGATGATGCATACCTTTTATATAATCTATCATCAGACGTTGGAGAGCGAATAAATAAAGCTTCTGAATACCCTGATATCTTGAAAAAAATGAAGTCAGAATTAAAAAAGAAAATTTTGGATACAAATGCTAAAATTCCAAGTCAACTAAATCCGAACTATAAGAACGAATTATAAAATACTCTTGTTAGCGAAGCACAAAGAACCTTGAGTATTCCATCCCGACTAGTCGGGACAAGATGATGACAGATAAAAAACAGATATACACATATGAAATACCCACGTTTAAAAAACACAAACATCGATGAAAATAATCTGGGTATTCCATATGACAGATAAAAGACAAATTATTAACATATGAAAAAAATAGGATTATTAATGATTGCCGTCTGTCTCTTAACCGGGACGTATGCGCAACAAAAACAACCTAACATTGTATTAATCATGGCTGATGACCTAGGTATTGGAGATTTAGGCTCCTATGGCCAGATTAAAATAAGCACACCTCGGATCGATGAACTGGCAAAAAAGGGAACTAGGTTTACCAATTTTTATGCCGGCACTTCTGTGTGTGCTCCTTCTAGATCGGCCTTAATGACCGGTCAACATACTGGACATACCTTCGTCAGAGGAAATAAAGAAATTGAACCCGAAGGCCAGCAACATCTCGCAGACTCGGTCATAACGATGGCCATGTCATTACAAAAGGCAGGCTACACAACAGGAGCCTTTGGTAAATGGGGACTCGGCATGGTTGGAACCAGTGGAGATCCTAACAAAAAAGGATTTAATGAATTCTATGGTTATAATTGTCAACGACAATCTCATCGGTACTACCCTACCCATCTATGGCACAATAGCAAACGTATCGAACTAGCAGGTAATGATCTTACTAGCAAAGTGCATTATGCGCCGGAACTGATACAGGAGAAAACGTTAGCATTTATTGAAACAAATAAAAACAGACCGTTCTTCTTGTTTGTTCCAACCGTACTGCCTCACGCCGAACTGGTAGGTCCGGACGATGCGTTTTACGAAAAGTACAAGAATACTTTTCCTGAAACTCCACACAAGGGTAACGATTATGGCCCCAAAGCTACGATAGCAGGTTATGCCTCTGTTGAAAAACCTCGGGCTACCTACGCTGCGATGGTAAGTAGAATGGATCATTATGTCGGCCAGATCGTGGACAAACTACGTGAACTTGACCTATTAGATAATACCATAATCATGTTTACAAGCGATAATGGGGCACACCGTGAAGGCGGGGCAGATCCTATGTTCTTTAACAGTACCGCTGGTTTACGTGGGTACAAAAGAGATCTTTATGAAGGGGGAATACGAACACCTTTCATCGTCTCTTGGCCTTCTAAAATAAAGTCGAACAAAACAGCAAATCACCCAGCTGCATTTTGGGATATTATGCCAACAATTGTCGAGTTGAGTGGAAATACGATGGACTCCTATACCGATGGAATTTCCTTCTTGCCAACGTTACTCGGTAACGGTAAACAAAAAAAACACGAATACCTGTACTGGGAATTTCATGAGGACGGCGGAAGACAAGCCGTATTGGTAGACAATTGGAAGCTAATCAAACTAAAAGCGAAAAGTAAGCAACCGGTATTCGAACTTTACAACATTAAAAAAGATCCGAAAGAAAGTCGTAATCTTATCAACCAACACCCCAAAATCACTAAGAAGCTTACTAAGCAGCTAGAAGCAGCGCATAAAGAAAGTGTTGTTTTTCCTTTGTATCAAGGGAACTAAAAAATCATTACAGCAATCTGACTTGGGCTTGGAACTAGAACTCCAGCCCCAAGTCGGATAACATTTTCTCTCTATTATTCATGAAGTACTTTGTCAAACGGAATTGCTCTGTATCTTCATAGTCCACTAGATTAATTCCTTCGGAAGAAACTTCATAAATATCTGCACCTGGGTACGCCATCAAAACCGGTGAATGTGTAGCTATTATAAATTGAGAGTTCTTCTCAACAAGTTGGTTGACGCGTCTCAACATATTCAACTGACTGACCATAGATAAAGCAGACTCTGGCTCATCGAAAATATAGAGTCCCTGACCATAAAGCCGATTTTGCATCAGCGAAAGAAAGCTTTCTCCGTGCGAACGTTCGTGTAGTGACCCGCCATAACTATCCTGTGCTTCATAATCGTCTACAGCGGTTGCTACATTATAAAAACTCTCCGCACGAAGAAAAAAACCGTCTTTATTACGATAAGCTGTACGAATAAGTTGTATATCTTCAAACAGCTCGGAATGCGAACTTTTGGTGTTAAAATTAAAATTGCGACTTCCTCCTTCCGCATTGAATCCTGCATTGATAGCAATCGCCTCCACTAAGGTTGACTTTCCTGCCCCATTTTCACCAATAATAAAAGTCACTTCCTTTCGAAAGCTTAATTCATTCAAAATGGAAATCGATGGAATATTGTAAGGATATGATGTTCGAGATTCCAAAGGCCTGTTGTTACGTACTTTACTGATATAAATCATCTTACTAAATTATAACATTTTAGTTATCGCCTAGACGCCGAACTTAAAAATTAAAAGTAACAACTTAACAACTAAGTAAACTAACAAAAGAGTCTCCAAAGCTAGATCTTTGGAGACTCTTCGTATAGACAACACCTTATAATAACTTCCCTAATAATTTGCCTAATTGATCTCCATGAAGGTTTTTAGCTACGATTTTACCCTGTGGATCGATTAAAAAGTTTTGAGGAATGGCTTGTATACCATACAATCCTACGACCTCATTTTGCCAACCGCTCAGATCACTCACATGATGCCACGGTAAGCCATCCTTTTCAATGGCTTTCACCCAATCTTCCTTCTTGCCCGGACGGTCTAATGACAGTGCTAATATCGTAAAGTTCTTATCTTTGTATTGCTGATAAGCTTTAACTAAATTTGGGTTATCAGCACGACATGGACCACACCAAGATGCCCAAAAGTCTAGCAAAACATACTGCCCTCTGAAATCGGATAGTTTGACAGGTTTACCCTCCAAATCAGGCTGCGAGAAATCAGGAGCCTCCTTACCAACCGCCAGTCGATTGGCGATATCAAGGGCCTTAGCCAATTCTTTGCCCTCCTTGCGTGATTTCAAAGAAGAATCCAACTGTTCAAAAAGCGGAGAAATATGTGCTACGTCGATACTATATCCGGCTATTTCTTTTAATGCCAACAGGCTGAAATAGGATTTCGGATTACTTTTGATATAAGCTTCCTTCGACTGACTTTTCTTATTTTGAACAGCATTGAGCTGCTGCATCACTTCTTTTAAGCCTCCTGGGTCTTTTTCTTTTTGCTGATACAATTCTGAACGCTTAGCATTCAATCTATCCGCTTCTTGATCGTAGCGCTTCATGTAATCTGCATAATGCGCAAATGCCGACTGCAGTGCGCCCCCTTTGATGGTAGCATCTGCTATCTGACTACCAAACTGAACTGTCGTAGCGCCCTGATCTACATATAGGTCAACTTTATCCCAACGACCTACACGGTTCTTGCCAAAAAATGAACCTCCTTCGGGGGCATAATACAGATTGACTAAGGTAGGCTCACTCGCCGTACCTTTATAGATCGGGTTTTTCTGGTTAAACAGCACCGAATCCAACACCAACTGTCTATCCTTAAAATAACGAACAAAAACTTTGGCCTGCTTGTTAACTTGTTCTTGCGCTATTAGCTTGATTTCAAACGGATGCTCTTGGGCGCTAAGGATTCCACCCATTAAACCCAAACAGGCTGTAACTATCGTATAAATATGCTTCATCGTTAAATACTTTTTGCTCTTTCTACCAATGCATCTGCTAATTTGATAATCTTGGATGTCTCTTGTTCGGCTAATGCTCTTGCTGCCTCTGCGGCTTTAACAGCTTCTTTTTTCTTCTTTAAACTGATACAGATATCCGCAAAAGTTCCTTGATTCGAATAGGACGCGGCATCTAATTTTACAGCTTGCTTGGCCAAAACATAACATTGATTCAAAAGTACTTTTGAGGGCTCCTTGTCCTGAACATACTTACCCGCATTACGGCGAGCGATGAAACTTAAACTCTCACCCTGATCTTTAAGAATACCTTTACGCAGTTTATTCGTCAATTGCACAAACTCTTTGTCGGTTCCATGCGCTGTAACCCAATCGATACGAAACATGGCTGCATCGATTTTGCTTTCGACCTCATCGCTTTCTTCAAAATAAGCTACGCCCTGGTCAAACTCTACTTTATTATTGTCCCGTATATACCCATACATGGAAAAGCGCAGCAGCTGCTTGTCTTTTAGATTATACTCTTGCTCTGGAACGCTACTTTTCAAGTATGCCTTATTGGCCAGGAAAAACCTTCCGTATTTATCACTGCCATTCTGCCCCAACTGCTTGATCGCTTCCCAGCCAATCTTGCTACGTAGAAAACTGTCATCAGCAATGTTATCCATTATTTTGCGCGCTTCCTGCACCCGATTTGGCTGTACAGATGCCATTACAGCGATGTAACGCAACAAAAATGCAGGGTCTTGGTCACCTGTAGCAAAACGAGCTTCTAGTGTAGGAATTTGAAAATTCTTGTCTATCGCCTGCTTGCCTTCATTCAGAAACTTTTCAACTTCCATACGGTTTCCTGTACGGTACACCAATGCACCTTCGCTGTCCAAGAACAGATAGGTCGGAAAACTACGGATACCGTACTTTTTAGCAATGTCAATTCCCTCACCGACCTCACAATCAAATTTGGTATTTATAAAGTTGGAATTATAAAAGTCTGCAACTTCTTTCTGATTGAAGACATTGCCCTCCATCCATTTACAAGGTGCACACCAAGAGGTATAGCCATCCAAAAAGATGAGCTTATTTTCCTTTTTGGCTTTCGCTTTGGCTTCCGAAAAACTGAACTTCTGGAAAGCGATATGGTCTTGGGCATGTAGACCTGAAATCCCTATTAGGAGGACTAAGCTAACTATTAATTTTTTCATGATTTTCTGTTTAGTATGTTATTATAATGCTTCTACTTTATCAAGCAGCTCTTGCGCTAATCGTTGTATTTTTGATCCTAGAGGCTCGGCCAGGACTCTTGTTTTCTTGGCCGCAGGAAGCCCCTCTTCTTTATTCTTTAATTGCAGACAGATTTGTGCAAACGTAGACTGAATACTGTATTTTTCAGGTTCCAACTCTACTGCACGCTTGGCCATTAAATATGCTTGCTTTAATACTTCTTCAGAAACTGTGGGCATATTCGTACGAAATCCTGCTGATCTCCTAGCCAAGAAACTTAAATTCTCGGCCTCATCTTTCAACTCCTTATTAAGTGCAGAACGGGTCAATTTCAAATAATCTGCTGTTCGATCGTTACTGAAATAGTATTCGGCCTCTAACATGATACCTTTCTTGTTAAGTTCGCCATTTTTTGATTTCTTGAAATAATCAAGTTTATTCATGAAGGATTGCTCATTATCTCCTCTCATAAGACCATACATAGTACTTGTAATCAAGCGTTTTTTTAACTCATAACGCTCTTCTTCGCTGCTCCAATTACTAAATGCAGCTTGATTGGCCATGTAAAAAGCACCTAACTTGTCGTTCTCATTACGAGCTAACATTTGAATAACCTTCCACCCCAACTCGGTTTTCAGCTCATCATTCGATATTTTATCTGTAATCTCTTTAGCAATCTTTTCTGCTTTCGAACGATCTGTTCTATTTAGAGCGGTATAAAAATTATATAAGAATGGTAAATCGGTCTTACCTGATATGTATTGTGTTGTCAGGTAACTGATTCGTCTTTTTGGATCGAAGGCATTTTTGCCTTCTTCCAAAAACTCTTCCATGGACATCCTACCTCCTGTACGGTGTACAACTTCTCCTTTACTATTCACAAACAGAAAAGTGGGATACGATTGTATTTTGTATTGTTTTGCTAATGCGATACCCTCTCCTTTTTCCATATCAATTTTGATATTTACAAACTGCTCATTAAAGTAATCGGCAACCGGCCCTCCGAAAAACACATTGGCATCCATCCACCGACATGGAGCGCACCAATCGGTATAACAGTCGACAAAGACCAACTTATTATCTGCTCCAGCTGCTTTAAGTGTCTCTTCCCAGGTCTTAGTTTCATTAAATTTAATACCTTCTTGTGCACTCGCACTTAAGGTTACAAAAAGAAAAAATAGGACGCTTAATTTCTTCATATGTGTATTTCTTGATGTTTATCTGTCATATGGAATACTCATTGCTGTTTGTAGTTCGTTGAAACCTTCATATTTCATATGGCAATTTGTTATTTAAAAAAGCGGCTGAAAGTAAGAATAAACTTTTTACAGCTTATTATAATTCAGACGCTTTTCTCTATAGTAATCTGATACGATATTACTCAACAAAACTAATATTTACTTACTTTTTTAATCGGTCTTGTCATAATAAAACCTGTATCATCACTTTTTGCGGCTACGACATTATAACCGTGACTAGCTGCATTATTGTTGAAATTGAATGTATAAAACTTTTTACCGCTTTCATTTATCATCGTAGATGACATCAAAGAAGAACTTGCTGCTACCACCAATTCTAACGGCGTACCATGTATCTTTAAAGCTTTATTTAATTCTATCAAATTCTCATCGATTGATTTCAACTCATCAACCGCAGGCAAGTACCAACCACTGGTCGTACCAGAACTTGCTTTATATTCGTAAGCGTAAATAAATGCACTAGTTGCAGCTGTTAACTTAGTGGTAAATGTGTTGTTCCTTGCCACCAAAGCTTGCGTATTGCTATAGCCATCTGTTTTACTTGGCGTAAAAAATGTGGTACCTACAGCTCCAAACTTCTTTGTTACCCCTTCTAAAGCAATAATTTTCGCTTCTTTGATATTAGAAGGATTTACCCAACATACTACCCCCATTGGTTTGTAATCACTGTCATAAACCAAATCACCAACTTCGTAAAATGCCTTGGGAGCTGCAAGAGAAAATGGAATTGTCAATACTGCTGAAGTGCCGTTGTAAACTGCTTTAAGCTTGATTTCTCCCTTTCTATTGACAGTACTAGCCGCAAAAAAATCATCCGGAGCTTTCACCGTCAGTTTTCCTCCTGTATAACTTACCTGCCAATCTGAAGGAGCCGATTCAATAGTCAATGAAGCTCCTTCTGTATGACGGATCTCTGAAACAAATGTCTGTCCTTCTATGGCATCAAATCGTTTCAATTGAGACGATAAATACAATCCCGAACTACCTACATTTTTTGGGTGCGACTGCATAAACTCCCACATTAAAGGCATAATTGCTGGCCAACTGATATTATGCCCCTCATCAACTATGGAGAACAGCTCAATATCGGTCTTGCCTCCACCCCAAGTTGTCTTCAGATAGGATTTGTAATTGTCTATCTTTAATGTATCGCTCAACACCGCATCGGACGGGAAATAACCTGCAACCAGGTTAGCCCAAATCTTGATATTATCCATTGCCGCCGCATGGCTTACCGTAGCATCTGTAGTACCATTAAAAGCTCTAATCGGCACTGCTCTACTTGGATAGCTTGTGTCTGCTATTTTCATTTGGCCGGCTACAGGTACTGCTGCCGCAAACACTTCCGAACGCTTGTAGGCGAGTACAAATGAGAAAATAGCTCCGCTCGAATGACCACAGGTATATACACGATTAGGATCGATCATAGGACTATGATTTTTAAAATATTCAACCATAGCGTCAACAAATGGTAAATGATATTCCGAATTTTGCCAGTTTACTGCTGAACCTGTGTCCTCACCTGCTGGAAAAACAGCAATAAAATTTTGCTTGATAGCAAGCTGCGATAAAGGGTGTGTAAGCGAGACCGACTGTATAGGGTCTTCTAAAGTACCGTAACTGCCGTGAAAATTGAACACCAATGATATCGGCTTTGTCCTATCTATAGAAACAGGCATAATGTATTTAAACCTCCGTTCAGTTTCAACACCATTATGAGTCACCATCAACTTAACAAGGTTGATACCCGGCTTTAACTCCCCCTCACTACCTCCTGGGGTAGTGCCATCAGTACTATAATCGTCAACGACTACATCTTTTTTATCCTGTGAAAGATACGCACTGGTATCCTTAGTACAAGAGGCAAAAAAGAATATTGCAGCAATTACGAGAGAAAAATATAGTTTTAATTTCATTTTATTTTCCTTTAAATTGATTAAATATTATCTAACTCGGTAACACCTCCATTAGACTTACCATCACGCCAATGCGTTTGGTATTTGATCTTAACATCTACAGGTATTCCAGCTACACCAACATATTTTTCTTTCAATGTCAAGCCTAAGCTTACTTTATCAAGGTTAAAAACCAAGATATCGCCTTTAATCTCATCACCCGCCCCCTCTGTATCAGAACCATACCTTGAAACGCCTAAGATCATTGTTTTCTCTGTACGGGATACGGTCATACTTGTAATCACAGCATTGGCATCATAACCCAATGAACTTAAGGAAATAACAGCATTCCCTTCATTTGGTGAAGTACTTGACATCACTTCTAAAATATTGTATTTGTACAATTTATTCCCCGCAGTATAAAACACATAAGGAGAAGTCTTCATGTTATAAAACTTACTGCTTGCAGTTGCTGTTCCACCACTCACCTCACCTACCAGACTATAGTTATTCCCGTTTTTTCCGATTAAAAGAAATCTAAGCGCTGAAGCTGAATTTTTTAACACCGCAAAGGATGTCCCAGATTGACTCGTAACGGATCCGTATATAAGATCATGCGCTGGGAATGCCTTTATAGCTGTTGTAGGAATGGAATAAACGGATCCATAATTGGAATATGAAAAACGGCCAAACGTCTTATCAAAGAGCATAAAGTTGCCCAAGTCATAACCATGTTGAAATAAGTTATTATCTGGCGTTGGTACCAACTTATCAAAATATCCATAAGCGGAGAAATAACCCGTTGGGCCGTACACACTTTTCTTATTGTAAGAAAAAGAGGGCGACCATACGTTTGGCGCTAATGCTGCAAAGTATAGTGATCCTCCTGAAATCAACTGAAAATAAACCTGATGTTGAAAACCTGTACCATACGCATTGGCCCGCCATATACTTGGCTCCTGATCAAAAAACTCAGGCTTGTATCCTGAAATATCTGGAGGGGGGTAAGAGGCCGTACCTGTGAAGGCCGCGCCCTCTAAATAATCTACAGGATCAGGCTGTAATGTACTCTTATCTATTAAAGCTAATTTATCGTCTGTCAAAACTAGCACTCTTCCATAGCGGTTGACAAATGGTGCATTAGCCGCAGAGGATGCCTCAGCCATGATAAATCCGAGTTTTTGTGGATTCGTACCTAGCGGCTTTTTAAAGCGAGATTCGTAATAATTTATGGCCCAGTTAGCCTTTTTATCTAAGCGTAAATAAGATAACTCTGATTTACCTTTATATTTACTCAGCACCATTATTAAGTTTCCAGCAGTGGATGAAGAAACATTGATATCAAATCGGAAGAATTTCTTCACCCCCGTAATTTTATCGGTAACTATATAACGTGATATTTTATTCCCAGGTAGCATATCTATTTTAATTGCTAACGCAGCGCTGTCAGATAAAATATTGTTATCAATCTCCCATGCATAATGAAACTTGCTTGTATCGCTGTACATCGTACCCTTGACGATAGGTGTAATCTTTAAGCTATCATCAACATCCCTAGAATAGTGTGCTTCTATACCTTCGATGCTAAGTTCATTTATATCGTGATAATCTCCTTCGCCTGTCCCCAAGTCTTTATAACAAGAACTCAAGAAACATCCTGCGAATACGATTAGTAATATATTACGTTTTTTCATTTTTACTGTTTTTGCAATTAATTATTTCCTTGGTTCCAATGAATTAAGATAGATGCGATAACCAGTTTCGTCATCAAATGTAGGTTTCGCATTTAACTCGTTATTTAATCCTTGAAAATAAGATCTTCCTTGGTTATTGTAATCAAAAGGACAGTTTACAGGATCTGTAAAACCTATATTATAACTAATCAGTATTTTCCACTTTTTAGGATGATAAAATCCAATATAGGGGCGGCGTAAACTAGATGACCACCACTTTGGTTCGGAAAGGTAGTTATTGATATAAAGATCCGTTCTTAAGCCTCCCTTCATACCTAAATCGAAATCATCAGTAGCGACCATCTCTAAAGTAAGTCGTTTATCCTCTGGATTATTAAAGCTAGGACTTAAATTTTCACGTATTACAGGTATTTTCAAGGTGTCCTTAAGTCGGTTAGCTCTGAAAGTCTGCGTCATTGAAAAGGACTTATAATGCACTCCCTCTACCGCTGTAGTGGAATCTGTGTTAACCCGTACTTGATAAGTTCTATCTTTATCTAAAGCTATTCCTAAAAACTCAACTACTATACGTGCAGTATCGATTTTCACGTCATCATCAGCCATACCGAAAGAGAATATAGTCTCATCTTCGATAACCATTTTCCGATTAAAATCTAAACTGTAGTATTTAAATTGAATGCGAGCTTTTTCTTTATAAATATTATCAATCTCTTGATCACAAGAGGAAAATCCTATCGCTACCAGCAATATAGAGGCTATGATTGAAAAATGTATTCGTGTCATAATTTCTAATTATTTAAATTTCTATTCCCTGTTTCAATTTCTTTCAATGGCATTGGGAATACGAATATCTTATCACTCGGAGCAATGACACCAATGATACCATTGCTAGTTTGTATTCCTAAATTCAATCGCTTATAGGCATACCAAAGCTGCCCCTCGCCAACAAATTCTCTCTTTGTCTCCTGCATGATATAATCCTGCGTAAGGAAAGACCATGGTGCATTGTTGCGGATACGGTGATTCCGTAAGGTATTCATGTAAGTTTGTGCCTGCTGATCATCTTGCCCTAAATAGGATTCTGCCAAAATAAGATACATTTCTGATAGCTTAATCATAGGCATCTTTGGGAAAAACTTATCCTTATTATCAACATTATACTTAACAAAATTTCCATTACTTGTTGAAAACCACTTGATATAACGAACATCATCGTTGTTTCCTTCAAATATTGGTGACATACTAATAAACGGTAAATACGCAAACCTCGTACTCACATCTGTAATCTCAGGATAATGTAAGGCTATCGTATATTCTGACATTTTCTTGTTCCTCAAAGAGAAAATATGCTCGTCCGAAAACAACATATCAATCTCTTTTTCAGACTTATCTACACTTGAAAAATCTAACAGTCTATACTTTTCAGAATCGACGACTTCGGTAGCATACTTAATAGCACTGGCTTTGTCTCCCCGGGCTAAACTAACACGGGCCAACAATGCTTTTACGCCATAAAGGCTTAAACGTGCGACATACTTGTCCGCTTCATTTTTATTTGCAAACTCGTAAGGCTTAACCCTCGTTATCGGATCTGAAGCCAATAAACTTTCAGCTTCCTTTAAATCATTGACCACGAGCTGCACACATTCCTCTACACTGTAGATGGGAGGTAATGATACGCCAAACTCTAAGTTATAAGGGACACCTTGCGCCTTTGGTGATCGTTTTACATCAGGGCAAAATAGTCGAATTAAATCAAAATGCAGGTAAGCACGTAAGGCATAAGCCTCACCTAAAACTTGATTTTTTTGTTCTGCTGATAAGACTCCTGCATCCTTTTCTGCCCACTTGAGGATATTATTTGCACCACTAATCCCAGAATATAGTGCTTTCCATATTTCCAATATTCGAGATTGTGAACCTGCATCTTCATAATTATAGGTTTTCCACTTCTCATAAGTAGCTGAAACACCATCATAACTATAATATTGAGCAAGAAGATCAATATCCTCCATCGTTAGCTTTTTACCATAAAGACCTGGAGAAGCCATTTTACTATATACTCCAGCCAATGCCTCCTGATAGCCTTGTGGCGTGCTGAACATTTTTTCCTCCGTAACCTTATCTGCTAGTTCTACATCTAGCCACTTATCACAGCCACTAAAGAGAAAAGTACAACATAGTAGAATTAAATATTTTATTTTCATATTCTTAAATTTAGAAAGTCAAGTTAAGTGCTAGAGAAACTGTTTGTGCAAAAGGATAACTTGTTCCTCTTTCCATTTTTACTGTAGAAAAGCGGAAAAGATCATTGGCAGTCACCATAATTTTAGCACGCTCAATCTTCATTCGCTCTATACGTTCCCTTGGTAATTCATAAGAAAATGTTAAGGTCTGCAACCTTAGAAAATCATTTTTCTGTACTAAACGAGTTGTCTGGTAAGGAGGGGTCGTATCATCAATCCTTTTAAACAATGTTACGTCACCAGGTTGTTTCCACCTGTCGTATAATACCCGTTTATCCGCATTATAAAGTGGGTCAGAGCCTTCCACTTTTTGCGCCAGTGTAGAGTTGTAAATTTTAGCCCCGTATTCATAAGCTAAAATGAAATACAAGTTGAAGTTTTTATACAACAAGTTAGACTGAAAGGTACCCATCCAAGTTGGGTTCATATCCCCGACGATAATTTTATCTTTCGGATCGTAAGTATAGGTCAAATCACCATTCAGTTTTTTATAGATCTCATTACCGGTCATCGGGTCGATACCTAAGGACTCTACCACCATAAGTGCACTCTGCGAACGGCCTGCCTCATATACACGCAATGGTTTAGGTCCTGTAACAATCGAATCTTTGGCAGCCTCCAAGTTCATCGCCTCTAAAGCATTGGATAACTTCTTTATCTTATTCTTATTCGTAGCAGCACCTAAGGTGAAATTCCAATTGACTGGATTTTCGCTTCCACGAAGTACATTGAAACGCAAGCGCAAATCCATACCCCTATTTTCCATGGAACCCAGATTTTCGGTATAACTAGAAAATCCTGTAGATGGAGCCACATCAATTGGCAATAATAAATTTTGGGTATTTTTCACATAAGCATCAATGTTCAAAACTACTAGATTTTTTAACATGACTAAATCTGCACCGATGTTATTTTGAACTGTATTTTGCCATTTCAAAGAAGAATTGCCATAACCTAGTAGCTGTGCGCCGTAGTACCCATTATACTCGTAGTCGGCATCGTAAAAATATTTGGTAAGCGCTTGATCTGCTGAGAAATTAACAGATCCTGTACTTCCTATTGAGGCACGTAACTTTAATGTAGCATCACTATTCCACCATTTTTCTCGGTCCATATTCCAGGCTGCACCGGCTGACCAAAATGGCGCAAAACGTGAGTTTTTACCAAAACGGCTCGAACCATCCGTACGGAAGGATAAATCCACAAAATAACGATTCTCATATCCAATATTAGCATTACCAAAGAAACCGATCATTTTAGACTTATCGAAGTAACCATTAGGCCTAGAGTTTTCCTTAAACTTCTGTGCATATTGGATAAAGTTCATATTATCACTCAAAAAACCTGTCGCTGTGTATCCTTCTCCAATTCCTGATGTTGTTACCGTATTAGCACCAACACCAATATTCGTAGTTATTTTCTCTAAAAAAACTTTGTTGTAAGAAGCTGTAACGGTACCATCAAAATCCAAATCGTCTTGATCATACATATAATAACTTCCTTTTTTGCTAGAATCGGTCTCTTTATCGAAAGATGAAGATAATGGAGAAATATATTTCTCATTTTTTGTAAGCTTCTTCGTTAATGACGCACGCCCTGTAACTCGAAAGCTGTTATTAATACGCCAATCGATATTAAAATTATCTTGGATTTCGGTGTATTTATTGTAATCTATATTAGGTAAACTTGCGTCTACCAAAGGGTTTATCGCATTATTAAATCCGTAAGAACGGATCATCTGCCCCGTCTCTGCATCAAAAACCCGTTCAATGGGATTTAATCTTGCATATGCACTAAATGATCCATAGGGCGAATTATAGCCTTTGACATTATTCACTGTCACATCATTACGAATCAAAAAACCTGATTTCGGATAGTAATTGAAACTCACATTGATACCATACCGATCACGTCCTGATTCTTTCATTACCCCTTTATCTTTATCATAGTTTAAGTTAACACCGTATCTGAATGTACGATCTCCCCCTTCCACAAAAGCAGTGTATCGCTGATTGACAGAGGTGGTTAATGGCTTGGACAACCAATAGGTATCCACTCCGCGAGCAACTTCTGCCAAGCGCTCATTATAGAGGAGCTCTTTGCGAATTTGTTCTTCTCGTCCATTACCTCTATACACCCCTCCTAAGACCTCATATTGTAACTTTTCCGATGAATTCATCAGATTATAATCCCGCAAATCTGGTACTGATACGTTGGTCGTACTATTGAAAGTAATTCGTACATCCCCTTCTTTAGGTGGAATGGTTGTAATTAAAATTACTCCATTTGCGCCTCTAGAACCGTATAGAGAAGTTGCAGAGGCATCTCGCAATATCACGAAGGACTCAATACGGTTCATATCTAAATCGTAGATACGAGTTGGTGACACTTCAATACCATCTAAAAGGTACAGTGGACCATTGGGATTGCTTCTCGCATCGTCTGCACTGGAACGTAAGTCAAATCCATTCTCGCCTCGAACGGTTATCTCCGGTACTCTATTCGGATCGGATCCAAATTCTAAATTTGGTGCTACACGAATCGATGGGTCAAATGCATTTAATGCCTGCATCAAGTTCAATGATCCTACTTTTTTCAAATCTTCACCTGATACTACAACCTGTGATCCCGTAGCACTTTCTTTAGTACGATTAAAATAACCAGTAGAAACCGTCACTTCGTCAATGTTGCTGGAAGATTTCAACACGATAGTCATCTCCTTTTTGGCCTTGACTGTCTGCTTTTCATAACCAACAAATGAAACGATTAAATTAATCCCTTCTTTAGGTACCTTAAGTTCGAATTCACCATTATTGCCACAAGTGCAGCCAAGCTTCTGCCCTTCGACTTGCACAGTCGCTCCAACCAGGGGTTTCCCTGCTTCATTGGTAATTTTTCCTTTGATAATAACACCATCTTGAACTTCTACATTAAGTACAGTAGAATGATCTTTTTCTTTTGGCAACAGGACAATCGTCTTTTCTTCAATCTTATAGGTCAACCCCTTGGATTCGAGAATCTCTTCTATGGCTTTGGACAAAGGGGCCTTATTTAAGTCGATAGAAATACTGCTTTCGACATCCAGCATTCTCGAATTATAAAGGAATCCATAGCCTGTCTGCTTGGTTATGGTGCGTAGTGCATCCTTTATTTTTACACGTTGTCCCTTCAATGTGACCTGTTGTGAATAGACAGCGGCACTGAGATGTAACAACGGAACAAGCGTTAAAACTCCAGTTAATTTCATAATTCTCCAGATTTTTTGCGTCCTCAGTCGATGAGTTTCCGATGAGTCGATCGGAGAGGACAAATTAATACGGCATAGCCACCTTGCAAAAGGTGCTTTTTTATCCGAGTAGATTTGCATACTTTTGGTTAAGAGTTAGTTAATAAACAGTGTAAAATGGATAGAGGCTAGCTCTAATATCAGTCCCGATGGCCGTCGGGACTTTTTAATTTCTTGTCGTCTTGTAAATCGTTATATCACATAGGCATTTTCTTCATTTCTTAGGTTTTAAAATATATTGTTGTTAGTTTTTATTGCTTTTTAATCGAGAGACGATTACTTTTCTTCCTTTGATATCAAAATGTAATTGTTGAGATACGCTCAGTATTTTTAATACCTGTTCGATATTCTCCTTTTTGGGTACCATACCGTCAAATACACAATCGCTATAGTCAGCTTTTTCGAAAGCGATATCGATATCGTACCATCTCGAAAGGGTCTGCATGATCTCCGTAATAGTATTATTGTCAAAACTGAACATTCCTTCTTTCCAAGCTAAAAGATTTTCCATACCCACGATCTTTTCAACATTTAACCCACCTTTATTTTCGTCCCATACGGACATCTCTCCCGGACGTAAGAAAATCTGTCGCCCTCCTGCTGTAACTGCCACACGCCCCTCTAATAGACTGGTCTGTACTCCTCCACGCTCGGGATAAGCATTCACGTTAAAATGTGTCCCCAGTACCTTGATCGTCTGCTTTCTGGTCTGAACTATAAATGGTTGCTCTTCCCGTTTAGCGACTTCAAAGTAGGCTTCTCCCGTGATATCGACCTCTCTCGTATTAGGTTTAAACTGTGTAGGAAAAGTGATTGAAGACTCTGCATTAAGCCAGACTTTGGTACCATCGGCCAATACAACGGCAAACTGTCCTCCTTTTGGTGTACGCACTGTACGTATTTCTCCTTTGTCCTGTGTTGGCAAGTTCGCCGTACTGAAAGTCAACATTCCGCTGGAATCTTTAAATACCAAGCTTTCTTTACCTTCAATATCGGTACTGCTATCTAGGGCAATGATACTGCCATCTTGGAGTACCAATGTCGCTTTATCTTCGCCCGGTAGTATAGCGAGCTGCTCCTCGGACATCTCTAAAATGTCATTGTTATTCATCCATAAGTAGCTACCCCATAATCCAACAAGCAGAAGTACAGCGGCAGCCCCCCAACTCCAATATAAACGGCGAACTTTTTGTCGTGGCAGTTGAATACGATCGTGTAACGCCAATGAAACTCTTGCAAGAATAGCTCGTTGATCACTCGTCACTTCTAACTCCCGTTCTTCTCTCAGTTCGTCCAAAATAAGATCACGCAACTGTCCTGAATCACTTTCTTCTTGAAAATAATCCAACAATTGTAAAAGCTCACGAGCAGACGCCTGTCCGCTGAGGTATTTTGAAAATAACTCTTTTATATTCGTTTCTAGTTTCAACTGATTAGGTCCTTTTATAAGCTTATACGGAGAAGTATTAAAAAGTACCTATTGTAATTTTACTTTTTTTTCGGAAAAGTAAAAAACTACTTGAGGAAATTAAATAGGGCGACCGTGATCCAAAAAAACAGGAAAGGAAACTCTTTCTTTAAAATGGCATTTGCCTTGGTCAGGTGATTATTTATCGTTGATTTACTGATTCCTAAAAGTGCACTGATCTCAGCGTAGCTTTTTCCTTCCAACTTGAAAAGAATGTATACCTGTTTACACTGTGGTGGCAGCTTTTCTATCGAACTCATCAGACGTTCTTCGGTCTGTTTAAACACCATATCCTCTTCGATATGGCCGTAGAACTCCGAGTAGGTTTTCACGAATTCAGCTCGATAGCGCTCATCTAAACTCTGCTTTCTAAAATAGTCATAAACAAGATTTTGAGCGATCGTAAATAGGTATCCTTTAAAAGATTGGTCAATATCTATCTGCGATTTTTTGTCCCAGACCCGAAGAAAAAGATCTTGTAGAAGTTCTTCGGCGGTATCCTCATGGCCCAAAAGACGTATCAACCGGCCTAAAATACGTGGGCTGTATTCCGTATAGAGTGCATCGAAAGCAGCATAATTTCCTTTCTTCAAAAGCACTAGCTGCTCCCGTTCCTCCAAATCACTACTAAAACTATTCCTGCTGAACATATTTATGTATCTCCACTAACTGACCTCTTCTACCACCTTTCTCCGGCCCAACCAATTGGGAGTCAAATATAAATTATATTCAAAAACAATGCAAGTACGATTATCGGCTAGGTTAACTCCTTTTCGTAAAAACGTTATTATCTTTTAATCAGCCGTTCGGAAAATTGTTCTACGCGCTCTAAACTAAGTTGTTGCATCAATTGATACAGTTGTGCTTTGAAAAGATTAATGGTATGTCTCCCTCCCTCATCGCCTAATGCCCCCACACCGTACATAAATGGCCTACCCATAAAATTAAAGGCTGATCCTACAGCGTGCGCTCTCGCTAGATCTACGCCCGAACGAATACCTCCATCGAGCATAATCGTCATACGGTCACGGTAACGCTCATTACTGGTCAATCGCATCAAGGAGTGTAACGAAGACTCTGCTGCATCCAGCTGCCTACCACCATGGTTGGATACGATAACGCCATCCACACCGATATGTAACGCATCTTCCATATCTTGTTCCGTAGCTATTCCTTTCAGGACCAATGGCCCCTTCCAGATATCGCGGATAGCTTTGATTTTCTCGACAGTCACCTTACCGGTAAATGTACGGTTCATAAACTGTCCCAACTGTGCCAGATCCAAACCTTTCTCCATATAAGGTTTTAAAGTCGCAAACGATGGAATACCAGCGCGTAACGTATTGATGCCCCAGGTCGGACAACGCATGGCTTGTAAGATGGTGGATGGGTTGAGTTTTGGAGGCATGGAAAGTCCGCTTTTGATTTCCCTATAGCGCAGCCCGAAGGAAGGCACATCTACCAAAACTACCAGTACGGGGCATTCTACATCTTTCAGTCGCCTTAAAATATCGTCACGAAGACGATCTTCGGTCGGGTGATACAGCTGAAACCAGGCTTTACCGTTTGATACCTCGGCAATCCGTTCGATGCTGGCTGTCGACACCGTACTTAAGGTATAAGGAATATCTTGCTCCGCGGCCGCCCGTGCCAATATTTCAGGAGCGTTGGGCCACATTAATCCTTGAAGTCCTATTGGGGATATCCCGAAAGGTGCACTATATTTTCTCCCAAAAAGCTCCACCGACATATCGATCTTGCCTACTTCCTGCAGATAGCGGGGCTGGAGTAAAATATCATCAAAGTCGTTCTCGTTGCGTAGCAGATTGAGTTCTTCATTGCATCCGCCTTCTAAATAATCGAATGCAAACTTGGGTATGCGGGACTTGGCTTTTTTCTTCAAGTCCCCTATAGATGGGTATTTGGAATTATACAACATGTTGGGTTAGTCTCTATCGTAAAAAATAAAATTACGCTCATTTTGGGATTCCCGATAACAGAATATTACCCGATCAATACGTATTATTAACATAAAAAAGGAAGAGGAGCTTGAAAAAGCTCCTCTTCCTACTCCTTATCCTTCTACCTGTTCGATATTGAAGCCGGCATCCTTGACGACCTGGATGATATCTTCGACAGAGCTTCCCGCTGAGTTAACCGTAAGAATCTTATCCCGATTGGCGATATCTACTTCCCAGGAGTCGACACCTTCGGCTTTGTCTAAATGCGGAGTTACCTTTGTAACGCAGCCACCACAGTTGATATTTGTCTTGAATTGAAATTTTTGAGTTTCCATATTATACTTATTTATTGTTATTAAAATCTATTCTTATTTCTTGAGTTTTAGTCTTAAGCTATTACTGACGACACTGACACTGCTTAGCGCCATGGCTGCTCCAGCGATCATCGGATTCAACAGGAATCCATTGATCGGAAACAGTAGCCCCGCTGCTAATGGAATCCCGATTAAGTTATAGATAAAGGCCCAAAACAGGTTTTGCTTGATCGTAGCTACGGTCTGTTTGGATATCTTTATGGCTTGTGGGATCTTCAACAGGTCGGACGAGATAATTGTCATTTTAGCCACATCCATTGCGATATCTGACCCTTTGCCCATGGCAATACTCACATCGGCAGTAGCCAATGCACTACTGTCATTGATACCGTCGCCGACCATCGCTACGACATACCCCTTGGCCTGTAGCTCCTTGACGAACTCCGCTTTCTGGTGGGGCAATACCTCTGCTTTATAATCCTTAATACCGGTTTGTCTGGCAATCGCCCCAGCCGTAGCATTGTTGTCACCGGTCATCATATATACTTCGATTCCTTTGCTCTGTAATTCCTTTATCGCTTTTTTCGACGTGTCCTTGACCTTATCGGCTATAGCCATAATACCAAGTACTTCACGATCAGAAGCAAACCATATTACCGTCCGGGCCATATCTGCCCAAGACGTCGCCATTTCGACGATTTCTTCGGGAACAGCTATTTTGTACTCGGCCAGAAGGCTTGGGTTACCAACTAGATAAATCTCTCCATCCAATGTAGCCTGTACTCCTTTACCAGTAATACTTTCAAAACCATCTAACCTTAAGGATGTATATCCTTCCAAGTGTTGGACCACAGCATCAGCAAGCGGGTGTTCGGACTGCCGCTCGATGGAAAACAGGATCTGCTTAATCCGTGTTTCATTCACCTTCCAGTATTCTGCCACAACTTTTGGTTTTCCTTCAGTAATCGTACCGGTCTTGTCCAAGACGACAGCCGTAATATTCTTGGAAAGCTGTAAACTCTCCGCATCCTTAATTAATATCCCACTTTCTGCAGCTTTACCTACACCGACCATGATCGCTGTTGGAGTAGCTAGTCCCAGTGCACATGGACAGGCGATAACCAATACTGTGACAGCAGATATCAGCCCCATCACCCAAGCATGCTCTCCACCAAGTAAAGCCCAAAGGATAGCGGTGATAATAGCAATACCCATCACGATAGGTACAAATACAGCAGCAATCTTATCGACTAGCTTCTGCACTGGGGCTTTAGAACCCTGTGCGTTCTGTACCATACGAATGATCTGCGCTAGCATGGTATCTTTGCCGACCTTTTCAGCACGGAATTGAAAACTACCTTTTTGATTGATCGTACCGGCATAGACCGACTCCCCTTCTTTCTTCTCGACGGGTACCGGCTCACCGCTGAGCATACTCTCGTCGACAAAGGAACTGCCCGACGTGACTTTGCCATCTACGGCGATCTTTTCTCCTGGTTTAACCAAGACCGTATCGCCAATCATGAGCTGCTCAATAGGAACGACTTGTTCCTCTCCGTTGGGTAATATCACCAATACGGTTTTGGGCTGTAACCCCATCAACTTCTTGATGGCGGTCGAGGTATTGCCTTTGGCTTTTTCTTCTAAAAGACGTCCCAATAAGATGAATGCAATAATAACAGCAGCAGCCTCAAAATAGACATGCGCCTCGATGCCTCGTGCCATTAGGTAGTCCTTCGCCAGCATATTGAATATACTAAACAAATACGCGATACCTGTACTCAACGCAACAAGTGTATCCATATTTGCCTTTTTATGTTGAAGTTGCTTCCAGGCGTTGATAAAGAAATCTTTTCCAAACCAAAGAACTACAAGGGTGGAAAACACCAGCATGATCTCATTGCCATACGGCATATGCATGAAGAACATCCCGATGATCACTACAGGCAAAGACAATACTATCGATCCAATTGTTTTTGTCTTTAAGCCCTTGTATTTCTTTTCATGGAGTTCGTCTAAAATTTCTTGTTGCTTCTCCTCAGCCTCGACTAATATATCAAAACCAATATCCTGTAATGCCTTCTGTAATTTGGTGGGGTCAGACTTACCTTGTTCAAAATTTACTGTGACAGTTGCTGTCGCAAAGTTAACGGATGCATCTATAATTCCTTCTACCGTCTGGGCCATGCTTTCGACACTCGAAGCACAACTGGCACAACTCATGTGCAGCACGGGGTACGATTTTTTTATTTGTGTGGATTGTCCAACTTGCATAACAATATTTCTATTTAGTATTACAAAGTTGAGCAATTATGCCTCATTCCTATTATAGGATTTGGAAAATGTGTTATAGAATTACGGGGATTAGCTAGTCCTGCTCACCAAATCTAGCAGATCCTGCTTGGACAAGGTATCAAACCAGTTATTATCGGCCGTAATCAAATCTCCTGCAAGCTGTTGTTTACGCTGTTGCAGATCAACGATTTTCTCTTCGATCGTATTGGTACAAATAAGACGTATTGCTGTAACCTTCTTTTCTTGCCCGATACGGTAGCTCCGGTCTATAGCCTGGCGTTCGACAGCAGGGTTCCACCAAGGGTCGACCAGATATACATAATCAGCTCCGGTGAGATTGAGTCCTACGCCTCCTGCCTTTAGACTGATCAGAAATACCCTGACCGAATTATTCTGTTGAAAATCATCCACAATAGATTTCCGATCGAGCGTCTGTCCCGTAAGGTACGTATAGGAGATTTGTTCTTTATCCAACCTGTTTTTAATCAACTCGAGCATACCTACGAACTGTGAAAATACCAATATTTTATGCTCCCGCATTTTATTATGGATCTGTTCGACAAGTATATCAATCTTAACGCTATGCGCCGTGGGATGTCCCTCCTGTAGCAATGCCGGAGAATTGCAGATCTGCCGCAGACGGGTCAGAAACGCTAAAATATGGAGTCGGTCCTTTTCCAATAGATCTTGGTTGGTTTTTGTGAGGTAGCTTCGGATTTCTTCTTCGTAGCTCGTATACACAGTACGTTGGGCATTTCCCATCTCACAATAGATAATCGATTCTGTCTTATCGGGCAATTCTTGGGCCACTTGTTTCTTGGTACGTCGGAGCATAAAGGGTTTGATACGTTGCTCCAATTCGACTGTCCGCCGTTGAAAATCAAACTGATCAATGGGAATAGCATAGGTATCTTTGAAAAACTGCTTGTTTCCCAATAGACCAGGGCAAGCAAAAGAAAATAACCCAAAGATATCGAAGGTACTATTTTCGACAGGTGTACCCGTCAATACTATTCTATTGGTCGACCGCAACAAGCAAACTGTTTTATATCGTTCAGAATTGGGATTTTTGATCAACTGTGCTTCGTCTAGTATAACATAGTGAAAAGCTTTCTTCTTGAACAAGTGAATATCGGAAGAAAGAACACCATAACTTACCAAGACAACATCGTAAGTATCGAAGTGCTGTACCATACGCTGCCGTGATCCCCCCGAATAACAACCTACCCGAAGTTCTGGTGCAAATCGCGCGATTTCGTCTTGCCAGTTGAACAGCAGGGAGGTCGGTACTACGACAAGATGGGGCTGTGGCCCATATTTATCTTTGAGATATAGTAAAAAAGTAATTACCTGCACCGTCTTACCCAGTCCCATATCATCGGCGAGACAGCCTCCAAAACCAAAACGATCTAAGAAGCAAAGCCAATCAAACCCACGATGTTGATACCCACGTAATGTCGCTTTAAGCCCTATCGGTATAGGATTTACAGGTATTTCATTCGCATTCAAAAAATTATCTTGAAAAGAGCGCAGCTCTTCTCTTGTTTCTAAAGCTAATACTTCCTGTTCGAAAAGTGCGGCTACTTCGGAAAATCGCACCTTAGGAATATGCAATAATTCCTTCTCGATATGCCCAAGGCTAAAATAGGGACTTATCCTCGCTATCCATTCATCGGGTAGTAGGCCACGCGTACCGTCGCCCAGCTCGACAAATTTGCTTTTATTTTTGAATGCTCGCTGTAAATGCCGAAGTTGGACTACCTGCCCTCCGAAATCTATTTTTAAATGGACATTAAACCAGTTTTTACCGCTATTGACCTTGATATCAACCTTACCTTGATAAGGATTGATCCGCGGTCCGCCAAGTTCACTAAATCCAAGAATAGTTATCCCTTCCTGTTGCCAATATCCGAAAGCTGAAAGAAACCAACTTTCGTCAAAAAATTTATCTTTATAGAGATAGAAGTATGTCGGATCCTGTAGCTGCTCTTCGAAATCGGGATGCTGTAGCAAGACCGATGCTGTAAATTGTTCTTCAAACGCTGTATCACGATTGATTTTAAAACGCCTGCCAATCTCGTCGGTACCATACAGTTGCTTGCGGGAATATACAGCGACCTCTGTATCTCCATAACGAACTACAGGGGTGATAGATACGAACAAACCTTCTTTTTGGAGGTAAATTATTTTTTGGACGTCATAATCAGGCTGTGTTGTCAGTTCTTCTGCCACTTGATAGATATAATTATAAGCTATCTGTACGTACTCCTCAATAGGATCTAAAAATTGAGCGGTAAAGGTTTCATATTTACTGGTATGAATAAGCAATGTATCACCATGCTCTTTTAAAAAGCGTAGTACACGTAACAGATCTTGGTCTGAGACATAGATATATTGGTCTTTAAAAAATATAAAACACGCATTCTTCAGTACCAACTGCGACATGGGCAAATCTACCCCTAGAATGGTAAGTACACTTTTAATCTCATAGTAAGATTCGCGCTGTAAAACAGATAAGTGCAATTCAGGCCTAGCAGCGGTTAGTTTCACAGGAAACAAACTTTTTGCAGATATGGTGTCGGATTTGGACCTGTCATGATAGTATACCGGTAGATCCAAAGAATTTGATGCGATGACTTTCAGCGCCAACGTTTCGCTTTCATTACCTCCCCCTTCAAAGCGACTCTGCAAACTGAGCATCGCCGTCAGGAACTTAAGATGAGCGACATTAGTCTCTGCAAGTATCTGTCTAGTCAAGTCGACAGCCGTAATGGGGCTTCTCAATTTTCCGTGTTGCGAAAAAGAAACCTCATACAGTAAAAACTGCATCTGATCGTAAAACCGATGTTTACTCAAGACTAACACCCAATTCTTACTATCCGCTGAAAATGAGGCAACATCTCGTTTAGACTTGGTGCGGGCAAAATTATTTTTCTTGTAAAATGTCCTATCTATACGAAGTAAGCCTCTCTCTTTTGGATAAACATTGGTTTTGCCGGCTTCATACTGCAAATAAAAAAAGGCATCCATCTCTTTTTCTTTATCTAAGCCATAATCCCTTGCCAAATACCGGAAACAACTGTCCCGTAGTCGTGAATCAAAGAATATCCGGTAATCCTCCTGTCTCAATACGGCATCGATAACCTCGAGCTGATGAATGCACAATTTATCAGAAATAGAAGTACAGGTACAGGTTAATGTCAAAGTGTATTCCTCTTGAAGTACCCCTACTGTTGGAGGAGTCGTATCCACAGATTCTCTTGTAAACAAGCCTTCATTCAGATCGATATGCAAAGGATAAATGGTGGCATACCGGTCTAGATCTAGCCCCGTGCTACCTGCAGCCAAATATCGCATCAGATCGTATACGGAACAGGACGATAAAATTATATGTTGTAAGACTACGGTATGTTTTTCTTGCATGTGTACGGATCCTGCTTTTGGTTTTTAAAGATAGGAATACGAGCGCATACGACATGTATTAAGTTGCGCAAAAAAAGTTCTCTAAAAAAGCTGCTCCTATTACAAAAAAACTAAACGGAATGCGAAAGGTATGGTTTCATGTATTTTTCGATCAGGAATGCTGCCGACCATGGCTACAAAATTTTCTAAAACTGCTGGATCCTTCCTATGAAATATCCATGTAACAGAAAAGCATAAGCACCGCTGAAACCAACCGATCTTTTGAGCTCATCGGAGATAATCTAGATATTCCATGTGGCTTTTACAAAAACAAATCACACACATATGAAATATATACATTTAGCAGAACTGTACAAACACCAATGACCGCGAAGCGGAATGCACGCCAGTTAATACATAATGCATCATATACTTTGGATCTGTCCGCTTGTGGATGACAATTGAAAACCAAACCGAGCTTGCGAGTTCACGAAGTAATTAAACACATATCAAATAAAAAGTCCAACATATATTAAGTCAGGATACATGCTATATGTACGAAATCACGAAATCTAACAGGCTGATCGAATCACAAGACTCCCCCTCCCCGCTATATTTTCAAAAGACAACCTGTGTGAACAAAATCTTTGAAAGATTTTAAAGCTAACTATTTAGAGTTCAAAATATTCTTTATATCTTTGCAGACTTTAAAAAATTAATTTTTACAAATTAAAAAACAAAAAAAGGTAAATGCCTACTATTCAACAATTAGTTAGAAAAGGTAGAGTAGCTCTGGTAGACAAGAGTAAGTCGCCAGCGTTGGACTCATGTCCACAGCGAAGAGGTGTATGTACACGTGTATATACTACTACCCCTAAAAAACCAAACTCAGCAATGCGTAAAGTAGCTCGTGTACGTTTAACAAACGGTAAAGAGGTTAACGCTTACATCCCTGGAGAAGGTCACAACTTACAAGAGCACTCGATCGTATTGATTCGTGGTGGTCGTGTTAAGGATTTACCAGGTGTACGTTACCACATCATCCGTGGTGCATTAGATACTTCAGGTGTAGCAGGTCGTAACCAACGTCGTTCTAAGTATGGAACTAAGCGTCCTAAACCAGGACAAGCAGCTGCAGCTCCAGCAAAAGGCAAAAAGAAATAATTAAACGGAGGAAAGAAAAATGAGAAAATCAAAACCAAAAAAGAGAATCATTTTACCTGATCCAAAGTTTAACGACGTTCAGGTAACACGTTTTGTAAACAATATGATGTTTGACGGTAAAAAATCTATCGCTTACTCAATTTTTTACGATGCAGTAGAATTAGTAGAACAAAAAACACAAGAGAACGGGTTGGAAGCTTGGAAAAAAGCTTTAAACAACGTAATGCCTGCAGTAGAGGTTAAATCTCGTCGTGTTGGTGGTGCCAACTTCCAAGTTCCTATGGAAGTACGTCCAGAGCGTAAAATCGCTTTAGGAATGAAATGGTTAATTTCTTACGCTCGCAAACGCGGAGAGAAAACTATGTTCGAAAAATTAGCAGGAGAGATCATTTCAGCTTCTAAAGGTGAAGGTGCTGCTGTTAAGAAGAAAGAAGATACGCACAAAATGGCTGAGGCTAACAAAGCGTTCTCACACTTCAGATTCTAATTTTGAAAACGACAAAACAAATATGATTACACCGATCTTTGATAATAGACTTAAATCGTTATCGAGATCGGTGTACTTATTTAAACTGTTAAAATTAAACAGCCTTCCAAGGCAAACTGCAAAAATAAAATGGCAAAAGATTTAAAATTAGTTAGAAATATTGGTATCGCTGCTCACATCGATGCTGGTAAAACTACCACGACAGAGCGTATCTTATTCTACTCTGGTGTAAACCACAAATTGGGAGAGACACACGAGGGTTCGGCTACGACTGACTGGATGGCACAAGAGCAAGAGCGTGGTATCACGATCACCTCTGCAGCTGTAACTGTATTCTGGAACTACCGTAATCAAAAATATCAAGTAAACGTAATCGATACTCCTGGACACGTGGATTTCACGGTTGAGGTAAACCGTTCATTGCGTGTACTAGACGGATTAGTTTTCTTGTTCTCTGCTGTTGATGGTGTTGAGCCTCAATCAGAGACCAACTGGAGATTAGCGGATGGCTACAAAGTACCTCGTATTGGATTCGTAAACAAAATGGACCGTTCAGGTGCTGATTTCTTAAAAGTTGTTGGCCAAGTAAAATCCATGTTAGGATCTAATGCTGTTGCTTTACAATTACCAATCGGAGCTGAAGATGATTTCGAAGGTGTAGTTGACTTAATCAACAACCGCGGTATGGTGTGGAATGAAGCTGATAAAGGTATGACCTTTACAGAAGTTCCAATCCCTGCAGACATGTTGGATGAAGTAGCTGAGTACCGTGAGAAGTTATTAGAAGCAGTAGCTTCTTATGACGAGTCTTTGATGGAGAAATTCTTCGAAGATCCAAACTCATTGACTGAGCGTGAGATCTTGAACGCTTTACGTGCAGCAGTATTGGATAACGCGATCGTACCTATGGTATGTGGTTCATCTTTCAAAAACAAAGGTGTACAAACCATGCTTGACCTAGTAATGGAGTTATTGCCTTCACCTCTTGATATCGAAGCGGTAAAAGGTACTAACCCTAACACAGGTGAAGAAATCGAGCGTAAACCATCTGAAGCAGAGCCATTCGCAGCATTAGGTTTCAAAATTGCTACTGACCCATTCGTAGGTCGTTTATGCTTTGTACGTGCTTATTCAGGTGTATTAGAAGCTGGTTCTTACGTATTGAATACCCGTTCAGGAAACAGAGAGCGTATTTCCCGTATCTTCCAAATGCATGCTAATAAGCAAAACCCTATCGAACGTATCGGTGCTGGTGATATCGGTGCTGTTGTTGGTTTCAAAGACATCAAAACCGGTGACACGTTATGTGATGAAAAGAACCCTATTGTTCTTGAGTCTATGCAATTCCCAGAGCCGGTTATCGGTTTAGCTATCGAGCCTAAAACTCAAGCTGATATTGATAAATTAGGTATTGGTTTAAGTAAATTAGCAGAAGAGGATCCTACATTCGTCGTTAAAACAGACGAAGAGACTGGCCAAACTGTAATCTCTGGTATGGGTGAGCTTCACTTAGATATCTTGATCGACCGTTTGAAACGTGAATTCAAAGTTGAAGTAAACCAAGGTGCTCCTCAGGTAGCTTACAAAGAGTCTATCAACGGTAGCACAGAACACCGTGAAGTTTACAAAAAACAATCGGGTGGTCGTGGTAAATTTGCGGATATCAAAGTTGTTATTTCTCCAATTGATGAAGATTATGACACTTCAAAATCAGCGCTTCAATTCGTAAATGAAATCGTAGGTGGTGCTATCCCTAAAGAATACATCCCTTCTGTTCAAAAAGGATTTGAGATGTCATTGAAAAATGGTGTTTTAGCAGGTTTCCCTTTATCAGGCATGAAAGTTCGTTTGATCGATGGTTCATTCCACGCAGTCGATTCAGATGCTTTGTCATTCGAATTGGCAGCAAAAATGGCTTACCGCCAAGGACTACCTAAATGTTCTCCAGTATTGATGGAGCCTATCATGAAGGTAGAAGTATTAACTCCGGAAGAGAATATGGGTGATGTAATGGGTGACTTGAACCGTCGTCGTGGTCAGATGCAAGGTCTTGATACACGTAATGGTGCTCAAGTAATCAAAGCTATCGTTCCTCTTTCAGAAATGTTCGGTTACGTTACTCAATTACGTACGATTACTTCAGGACGTGCTACTTCCACAATGGAGTTTGATCACTATGCTGAGGCGCCTCGTAACGTACAAGACGATGTAATTGCAAAATCTAAAGGTAAGATCAAAGCTATCGAAGAATAGTTAAGATAAAAATAAACCGACCGCTGGTTGCGAATAGCTCTAATCAGCGGTCATCTTTAAAAATAAATAAAAAATGAGCCAAAGAATCAGAATCAAATTGAAATCTTACGATTACAATTTAGTTGACAAATCAGCTGAGAAAATCGTAAAAACAGTAAAACCTACAGGTGCAGTTGTTAGTGGACCTATTCCATTGCCTACGGAGAAAAAAATCTATACGGTATTACGTTCACCACACGTTAACAAAAAAGCACGTGAGCAATTCCAATTGTGTTCTTACAAGAGATTGTTAGACATCTATTCATCAAACTCAAAAACAGTTGATGCGTTGATGAAATTAGAATTACCTTCAGGTGTTGAAGTTGAGATCAAAGTGTGATAGATTTCAGTAACTGAAAAAGAAAAGCCTTCTCATTAGAGAAGGCTTTTTTGGTTTTATTAAGTAGCTTTGTATATGGAGAATTTAAAAGGAAAGAATGCGCTCATAACCGGTGGCGGTAGAGGTTTAGGAAAGGCTACTGCCTTGGCATTTGCCAAAGAAGGTATCAATGTTGCCATCACGGGTAGGAACGAACAACTATTGAAAGAGACCGTCTCTGAATTGACTGCTCTAGGTGTACAAGCGGCTTATGCGGTCTTTGATGTGGCTGATTTTGATAATGTGACTGCTGCCATAACCGAACTAAACGCTGACTTTGGTACATTCGACATTCTGGTAAACAATGCAGGTATAGCCGCCTTTGGATCTGTTCTGGATATGGACCCAAACACCTGGAAAGATATCGTAGAAACGAATCTATTGGGCACCTATTATGTCACTAAAGCGATACTCCCACAGTTAATCGAAAAAAATGAAGGTGATATCATCAATGTATCGTCTACAGCAGGTGTTAACGGAGCAGCAACGACGTCTGCTTACAGTGCTTCCAAATTTGGTGTTATTGGTTTTTCGGACTCCCTAATGCGTGAAGTACGTAAGAATAATATCCGTGTATGCACCTTGATGCCGAGTACCATTGCGTCAGATATGTCCAAAGAACTGAATTTAACGGACGGAAACCCGGAAACCGTACTACAACCGGAAGACTTTGCAGAGTTAATCGTCGCCAATCTAAAATTACCACGTAGAGCCATGCTTAAATCGGCTTCGCTTTGGTCTACAAATCCATAAATAATAAAAAAAGCCTCACAAAATGTGAGGCTTTCTATTTTTTGAACTTCTATTCAAATTAGAATTTGAAAGTCAAACCGAAAGTTGCGTTATCAAAGAAGTTATTGAAAACGTTTACATTTGTATTAAAAGCTGTATATGCTTTAGCACCATCCACATCAGCTTTACGTGAGTTGAAAGAAACAACATCAGCGAAAGCAAAGTTTACAGCAATTTTCTCTGTTAAGAAGAAGTTAGCGCCGATACCTGCATTAGCACCAAATCCATTGAATTTAGCTGCATCAGTTTTAACATCGCCTACTTTAGTTTCGCCATTTTTTTCATTCATGTAACCAACACCTACTTCAGTGTAAGTTTTAAAACGTGAACCAACTTCTAAGAAGTAGTAACGACCGAAAGCACCAACACCAAAATTTTTATTTGTAGCTACAGTTTTGATATCACCTGCATAAGTAGTTTTTTTATCTTGACCGAAACCGAAATCAACCCCAACTGCGATTTTATCAGTTACGAAGTAACCAGCTTTAGGATTGAAGTTAAATTCTGATGTTTTAGCTTTTGTTCCTTTATCGTTAGTATTTGAAGAGTTAAAGTTACCTTCTACGATGAAGTTACCTTTTTCAAAACCAAATTCTTGTGCTTGAGAAGCAGCAGTCAAACCTGCAACAGCAGTTAATGTAAGTAAAAATTTTTTCATATCTTTTTAATTTATATTTAACACTGGCAAATGTAGAACTTTTTGAAAGCAAAAAAAGGTTAAAAAGTCTGCTAATTGTCACAACAACCATAACCAAAACACAATCAACTAAAAAACAATCACTTACAAGTGTAACAATTGTGTTTTTTATTACAAATCAAAAAAAAACTCTTATTTAATGTCATTTTTGCACGGTTAAAGCCCTATTAATACTGACTATATAATATAAAAGGTCAATTATTTAAAAAGTTTCAACTAGAACTATTTTCAACAAGATTCTATAATTCATTACAACTCTATTCAAGCACAGAATTCATCACTCTCCCCTGCATTACTTATAGCAGACAACGAATGAACTCCGGAATCGGGCTACCATAATGTAGATATTCCTCGTAATAAATTCAAAAGTGGCGCTATCACCTATATTTAACATCAACGTAACACGGAAAAGGTTGATAAAAAGTGATTGGAAAGAATTCCTAGTTTAATTGTTGCCATTTTACATAAAGTCAAATGGAATACAGGAATTATTTACTTCTTATAGGTTAATATAGGGATTTTTCTAAAAAGAGGTATGGGCTGTAAAGCTGAAGCATAAAATATTGAACTTAAATAATGTTTAGATCTATTAATGAAGAAAACAACCACAGAGGGTCTTATTTTTCGAACCGCAATATCAATATCTTCAATTAAAGTGTTTGTGGGGTTTCTAAGAACATATTTAACCTTAACCACGATTCCTACTTTTTTAAGCAACCGAGCTTCTAAAATCGTAGTTTTTAGAAGAATCTTTAGAGGAGACACTATATGTAGTAATTTAATTTCGATATTAAGTGATTTCACAAATTCCAATATCTTTTTGATTTCTTTTTGATAATTAGCCATATCGGATGCATAACAAATGCTGTCTATGGTTTTTATCTTATAAGAACTAGGTACAGTAATTACAGGAATACGAGTTTTGGCAATTAGTTTACTTGTTGATGTGCCGATTGTATTTTTAATCTTTCCTGCGCCTTGGGTGCTAATACACATACAGGTGCATTTATGCTTGGCCACACATTTTAAAATAGAGGTAACTATATTTGTGTTCATCTGAAGATCTATCTCAACATTGACAACTGGCGCTTCGATGCCACTAAAAATTCGATCCAATATCTTTTTTAACTTAGCTAATATAAATTCCCTTCTAGTTTGATGATAATTTTCAAATCTTTGAGATCGCCAGCTTTTGGGCTTCGAAAGATGATACACGTGCACAATAATCAAAGTCGCACCTTTTAATTGTGAAAGTTTATAGGCAAAATGAATCGCTGAAGTAGAATTAGCCGAAAGATCTGTAGCTACCAGAATTTTTTCCATAAATCTTCGTCATTTTGCTTCAAAATTACTTGTTGAATATAGTTAACACAATGACGATTATCATTTAAAACACTGATCACTAGCGTGAAATGTGGTTCACATTAATTTTACAATATACACGTATTAAGAGAAACAATTAACACCTTACACAGATGTTTTTGGCGAGGGAACTATTAATTATAAATTATTAAAGAAGAGAATAGAGCTAAAAATTGGCTATTTAACTTTTCATCTTTATTAATCCGTCTAGGTCAATAATCTGAATTTGACTTCCATTTCTTTCTATTAATCCTCTTTCTTTAAAATCAGTAAGTATCCTACTAACGGTTTCTGTAGCAATACCTGCAAGGCCAGCAAGTTCATCCCTACAAATATCAATTTGATCTATTGGAATTGTATCCTTGTTTAACCTAACCAATACTTGGGCAAGTCTTTTTCTAACAGACTCATAAGCAAGCTCTATTAGTTGATCTTCTTTTTCGTGTAAGTTGGCAGACAATATTTTAATGAAGTGTTGATTTAGTTCGACATGTTCATTTAATAAATCTATGATCGCACTTTTAGATATAAAATAGAGAGATGAGTTCTGCGTCGCTTCAGCACTTTCAGGCCAAGGCTCATCCAGCAATAAAGTATCTAAACCAATAAAACTTTTGGGTTTATACAAGCCTGTAATCATTTGTCGACCGTCAGCCGTTAACTTTAATGTTTTAATACAACCTTCGACCAATAGGTAAAGCCACTGCGAATGATCGCTCTCATAATACAAAGTTTGTTTCTTCTTAACATGCCTTATTTTACATTGAGAAATAAGGTCTATCAACCTTTCCATGCCTTTACCCTTATGACGATGATTGCTATTGGATTCAATAATCGGCAATGATGCCCAACTATGATCCTTATTCTTGTTAATTCTTGCCTCAACAGCTCTAATAAGCTGATTACCATGAAATGGTTTGGTAACGAAATCGTCCGCCCCCCATGCTATCCCTTTTTTTATGATATCTGGCGTCGATTGGGAATTTAAAAACACAAAAGGAATTTTGGTAGTTAAAGGATTTTTTGATAACACGGATAATACTTCGAAACCGTCTGTATTTGACAAGATTGTATTACATAGTATTAAACTAGGAAGTTCACTTATTGCGAGATTAATTCCTAAGCCGCTATTAAGTGCCACTATTACTTTATACCCTAAATTTCTTAATATGTCAGAGTATTTACCCAGCAATTCTGGATCATTCTCTATAATTAAAATACTTTTCATTTTACTAACACTTATAGGATCCAATTTATAAATCTACTTCTAATTCTATTTTACGACAATTATTTATTAAAAAGTGTAGCGTTTCAGCGACAAAACAGAAAATAAAAAGATGATCGCTATCACCAATAAACTTGATGAGAATCATTTCGAGAGCGGATCGTTTGAAGGAAATTTGAATGGAAAATAATAATGGACTTAAAATTAAGAAGGCTATGGGCACTATCAAACCAGGGATTGATTTATTTAAAATTAGTTTAAAAAATGAAAGTAACAGACCCAATTTAAAATACTCTTCGCAAAAGCATGCAGGTAGTATTGTCGAGTCTATAATTAGAAAGCAAGGCCATAACATAAGTAAGCTGGCTAGATATATGAAGATTAGTAGGTGTACATTGTACAATTGGTTTGAGCATGATACCTTACCTTTTGATATATTAGTAAGAATTGGGTCTTACATTAATTATGATTTTTCTTCTGATTTGCCCGAAATGTTTTCTTCAAACTCAGAGAGTAAATTAGAAAAGTATCCTTTACAAAACCAATTCACAGAAAATGAGAAGACGGACTATTGGATAAGAAAATATATACTTTTATTAGAAAAATACAATGAATGCCTATTAAGTCAAAACCATTCTCAAGAACTTAAATAATTTTTAGCCTCAGCACCTCGTTTTACAATATATTTCTTGATTCTTTTCAAATTCCTTCCAATATTTACCTTATATCTAATAAACCACGAGATATAAAGATTTGTTTTTTTGCCTGTCGTTATGAGAACCCATCACAAACGCGGTGTACTACTTGATCCGCCTAATCTAATACCTGCTTAATATCTTTTTTTCTGAAAAGGCTTATTTTATTTGCTAACCTATGCCTCTATCGGATCGTCGAGTTCAGTATGTTCGGTTAGTGACATTAAGAGTTTTTTTTCAGAAATTGTTATTCTTTACTATTGGCATGCAAGAGCTCTCCCGATAAAATCAGGTTAGTCTCATCGTTGTCGGTAATCTGCCAGCTGCCGGATTATGAAAGTTCTATTCTGAAGTTCTCAACTATAGTCTAAAACCGTAAAAAAAACATTTTCTTAGACCGATAGTTACAAATCTGCTGTTTTACAACTTTTCGCAGATCGATATACAACAAAAAATATTTTTATTGTAAAAAAAATACAATCAACTATTGCACATAAAACACTTCACTTTTTTACAAATCCTGTTAAATCTGTCAAACAAAACTGTAAATTTTTGTAAAATATGGATGCCATTTATACACTTTAAATACAAAGTGATTTGCCCTAGAAATTATTGACAGTTTTATACATAACTTAGTTGTAAAGAAGTCTTTCACATTTTTAGACACAAAAAATCATGAAAACAAAACACCTACTAATTATTATATATATGCTTACTTTTTGCTCATGTGCGCAAAAAAGAGATTTAGCTTATTTTAGCAATTTGGCGCAACAAAGGGCTGAAGAAACAATACAAGACCAACCAATAAAAATACAACAAAACGATCTCTTACGGATAAATATAAATAGCCTTAACCCAGAATCAAACACGCTATTTACGGTCAATCGTCAAAATGCAACCTCAGGTAATTATGATGGACCAGCGGGTTATAGAGTTGCTAAAGACGGAATGATTACCCTTCCAGTAATAGGTAATATTAAGATGGAAGGTTTAACTATTACACAAGCCCAAGATGCATTAACAGAAAAATTAACTAAATATGTTAAAGAGCCGATAGTCGAGGTACAGCTTTTAAATTTTAAAATTACTGTAATCGGAGAAGTAAACAAACCTTCCAGTTTTACGATACCTGGCGATCATATTAATTTATTAGAAGCGCTTGGTATGGCTGGCGATATGACTGTGTATGGTAAAAGAGAAAACGTTTTAATCATCAGGGAACAAAATGGGAAAAGAACAATGAGAAGGTTGGATTTAAACCAACAAAATGTTCTTAATGATCCCTTTTTTAATCTGATGCAAAATGACATAGTTTACGTAGAGCCCGATAAATCTAAAGCCATAGAGTATAGCCCTAGTACTAGAATTATGCCTATTGTGATTGCATCGATTTCAGCAGTCGCTGTACTCATATCAGCCATTTTAAGAAATTAGTCATTTAAAGAACAAGATTATGTTTGCGGAAAAGAACTTGAACAGGCCTAATGATTTTGCAGAAGTCTTAAAAAGAATTATCAAGAACTGGCCTTATATATTAACGAGTATTATAGTGGCAATGGCCTTAGTTTATGGCTACTTATCTCTGACACCACCTGTGTATAGGATCAGTAGTACATTATTAATACAAGATGATAAAGAAGGTGCAGCAATCTCTAACAGTACAGCCTTTAGCGATTTGAATATGTTCCAAACGGTTAAAACCGTTGATAATGAAATGGAGATTCTGCGATCTAAAGATTTGATCAATAAAGTTCTTCGAGATCTAAATATGGAGACCTCTTACTTTCAAAAATCAGGCTTAAAAACGAAAGAACTGTATGGCAAGACATTACCTGTAAAAATAGAAGTTGAAGAGTTAAACAGCGGAGCTTATTCTAGAAAAATAAATATTACGTCTATAAATGATAGCTTATTTAACTTTACCGATAGTACTGTTAATCTGGTAGTCCCCTATGATAAGCTTATCAAAAATAAAAACTATGCAATACGTGTAAACAAGGGACCTGCTTTTAAAAGTATGTATGGAAAAATAGACATTCAATTTAAAGACCTGTATAGACTTACTGAATCATATAACTTAGGGAGGTTAAAAATAAACCCTATAGTTAAGGATGCTAATACTATTGTAATTAGTTTGAACGATAACATTCCAGAAAGGGGATTAGATATTTTGAATAATCTTATCAGAAACTATAATACTAACGATGTAAACAATAAAAATGTAATCGCAGAAAATACGATTAAGTTTATAGATAACAGATTGAAATATTTGATAAGTGATCTGACAGGAGCAGAACAAGACGTTGAGAACTTTAAACAAAAATATCAGGTAACAAACCTAGATATTGATGCACAATTAAATGCAACAAGGTCAGGCGAATATAACCAGTTATTAGCGGAGTCAACTACGCAGCTTAACCTGGTTAAGTCTATGGAAGGCTATTTTTTAAATAAGGAATCGCAGAGCAGTTTAGCACCTAGTTCAATGGGCATTAAAGATCCGATACTGAATAGTATGATCGTGAAATTCAATGACCTTCAGCAAGAAAAAAATAGAATGCTCCGTACGGCTAATGCCGAAAATCCACTGGTGTTGAATCTGGATAATCAACTGTCCAGTTTAAAAAACAACATTTTGGAAAACCTAAATTCAATAAAAAATGGATTTAATATTGAGAAAAGTAATTTACAAAAAAATTATGCACAGTACTACAGCAAAAGTAAATCTGTCCCTACCATTGAAAGAGGACTTTTAGAAAGAAGTAGGGAGCAAACCGTAAAAACGGGGTTGTATCAGTACTTAGTGCAAAAACGCGAAGAAACAGCATTGTCATTATCTACTACAGTACCGACTTCACAAGTTATTGACAAACCAGCTTACAATACAACACCGATTTCGCCAAAGTCAGACATGCTTTATTTATGTGGTTTCATATTGGGATGCGTTGTACCTGCTGGCTTTATTTATGCAAAAGGATTTTTAAACAACAAAGTTACGGATAGCAGATCAATTGAACTAACAGGCGTGAAATTGCTTGGCGAGCTATCGCACAATTTGGACAAAAGTACCGATGTGTTTCGAGCAGATCAGCGTTCGACTATCTCAGAGTTATTTCGCTACATACGTATGAATTTAGGATTTATGCTAAATCAAGTTCATAAAGTAATATTGGTGACCTCAAGTATGAAAGGTGAAGGAAAAACTTTCTTTAGCATTAATCTGGCCAACACATTGGGTATGCTCAATAAAAAGGTCTGTATCGTAGAATTTGATTTGAGAAGACCAGCCTTGTTAAAAAAATTAAATTTGACATCAACGCTAGGTGTTACAGACTATCTGGATAATGACTATATTTCTGTCGATGATATTATCCAACCTAGCCTAGTCTCTGATAATGTCAGTGTAATCGGTTGTTCTGAAATTCCAGAAAATCCTGCAGAAGTAATATTGAACCCTAAAGTAGACGTCCTTATAGAAGAGCTAAGAAAACGATTTGACTATATTATCGTAGATACATCTCCGGTTGGACAAGTTGCAGATGCCTTTAGTTTGACACCTTTTGTAGATGTGAGTATATATCTCGTAAGATATAATTATACAAACCACTATCATTTGACTATTCTTAAAGATATTTACGACGAAAATAAGCTTAAAAACCTCATGGTGGTATTTAATGATGCAAAAAGAGAAAGGTATCATAAATACGGTTATGGAGGCTATGGATATGATATGGCAAACTAATAAATCTAAGAATTGATTATAACAAACGTATTGAACAGTTAATAGACCTTCTGCAGTAATAAATTAAGTATTCTGCAAATATTTAAATAGCCGTTTCCAATTTATTTTTTCCCTAATTACTTTTCAAAATTTACCCACACATCACTGTAAGTGATATGGCGAAGCCCTGTTGTCTAAGGTAGCAGATATAAAACTGCATAATGCCTAAAAAAATATGAATAGGGCAGAAAAAATATGACATTTTTTAATTCCTCTTAAAGAATTTAGTTATGGAAATTGGATTGAATTATAAAAGAAAGCTAAAAAAAAACTGGTTGGTTATTTATGTGCGTCCACGTTGGGAAAAAAAAGTAGATAGACTTTTACAAGATCAAGGAATTGAAACATTCTGTCCTTTAAAAACTACGGAAAACCAATGGGCAGACAGAAAAAAGACAGTAAGTGTTCCCCTCTTTACAGGCTATGTTTTTGTTAGAATAGATGATAGAGATCTTACTAAAGTCAGATATACGCTTGGTGTTGTTAACTACATTTATTTCATGGGGAAACCCGCCATTTTAAGGGAAGCGACAATTGAACAGCTTAAGGAAATGGTAAAAACCTATAATAACTTGGAGATAATTAACCTAAATGATCTTTCGACCGGCGATAGGGTGAGAATTAGAAGTGGATTATTTTATAATCAAGAAGGGAAAATTATCAAAATACAGGGAAAAACTGTTCTGATGTCTTTTGATCACATAGACTGCGCCTTAGTAACCCGGGTTGAAATCAGTCAACTTATCAAAGCTAAACCTCTAAATAACGCATTATGTACGCGATAGCACCTGTAAGAATAGCCATAATTGGCCTTGGGTATGTTGGACTTCCCCTCGCAGTAGAGTTTGCTAAGAAGCATAAAGTTATTGGTTTTGATATTCATCAACAAAGAGTGGATGAACTTAAAAGTGGTAAGGATAATACATTAGAAGTTTGTGAAGAAGATCTTAAGAATGTGCTTAGTTTCGATTTTTCAACTTCATACGGATTGTATTGCACAAGCGAGATAGATAAACTAGAATCGTGTACAGTTTTTATCATTACGGTACCTACACCTGTGGACAAAAATAACCGACCGGATTTAAATCCGTTGATTAAGGCTAGCTTAATGGTAGGGAAATTATTAAAAAGGGGCGATATAGTGATTTACGAGTCTACGGTATATCCTGGAGTAACAGAGGATGAATGTGTTCCGATATTAGCAAAGAGCTCGGGTCTACGGTATAATATTGACTTTTTTGCAGGATACTCTCCCGAACGCATAAACCCAGGAGATAAAGACCATACCGTAGCCAATATCCTTAAAATCACTTCTGGCTCTACACCGGAAACTGCCGAAATTGTGGATCAATTGTATCGTACAGTTATTCATGCTGGTACCCATAAGGCTTCCTCTATTAAGGTCGCAGAAGCGGCAAAGATTATAGAAAATGCGCAAAGAGATATTAATATTGCTTTTGTTAATGAATTGGCGATGATATTTAACAGGCTGGGAATAGATACTACCGAAGTACTTACTGCCGCTGGTACAAAATGGAATTTTCTGAATTTCAGACCAGGCTTGGTAGGTGGGCATTGTATAGGGGTTGATCCATATTACCTTGCACAGAAAGCACAGGAGGTTGGTTATCATCCTGAAATTATTCTAGCTGGCCGCCGTGTAAACGACGGAATGGGCGCGTATGTAGCGGATCAGCTTATTAAACAAATGATTTATAACGGTACCCACATTACAGATGCAGAAGTGTTGGTTTTAGGATTTACTTTTAAGGAAAATTGCCCCGATGTAAGAAACACGAAGGTAATCGACATAATTAGGAGGTTAGAAGAATATAAAGTAAAGGTCTGCATTCATGATCCTTGGGCCAATTCAGATCAGGTTAAACAAGAGTATGGCGTAATTTGTCAGAACGGGGAATCGAAAAAAAGAAAATACGATGCAATTTTAATTGCCGTTGCCCATAAGGAATTTAAAGAACTCGACCTTACAAATCTATGCAAAGAAAATACAGTCGTTTACGACATCAAGTCAGTCTTGCCTAATACAATGGTAAGTGCACGCTTATAACAAATGACTTTAAAGGAAAAGACTATCTCTGGCGTAATATGGTCAGTAGGTCAGCAATTTGGCTCTAAATTAATCAGTTTTTTTATAACCATAGTGCTAGCCCGCATTCTAACGCCGGCAGAATTTGGGCTGATAGCTATGTTATCTGTATTTATATCCATCGGAAACACATTGTTAGACGGAGGCCTTACTTCTTCGCTCATACGCACTACCGATGCAGATCAAAAAGATTTTTCTACCGTTTTTTATTTCAATTTGATAGGGAGCACAGTACTTTATTTCATTTTATTTTTTTGCGCCCCCCTTATTTCATCATTTTACAATCAACAAGTCCTTACAACGATCATTCGTGTTTACAGTCTAATATTTATTTTAAATGCTTTCTTTGGTGTTCAAAGTACCCGTCTTGTAAAAGAGATGAGGTTTAAAACACAAACAAACATACAAATCCCTTCGTCTTTAGCAGGTGGAATTTTAGGAATTATCCTTGCTAAAAATGGATATGGTGTCTGGAGTCTAGTATGGATGGGTTTATTTACCTCTTTTTTGTCAACCATACTTCATTGGATATATTCGGACTGGCGTCCGGCCTTGATATTTGACAAAGGAAGCTTTAACCGTCATTTTCATTTTGGCTATAAAATGACCCTATCTGGCGTACTTGATACACTTTATCAGAATATATATACACTTATTATAGGCAAATTTTACGCTGCAACTCAATTAGGATATTATTCTAGGGCCGACTCTATCAGTCAGCTACCAACTGCAAATATTTCAGCTGCTGTCAATAAAGTTACCTATCCGATGTTTGCGGAAATATCCCATAATAATATGCAGTTAAAAAGGATGAACAAAAAGGTAATGCAGCAGGTTATTTTTTGGAATGCTCCCATACTGATTTTTATGTGTGTAGCAGCTCAACCTCTTTTTAGTTTTTTATTAACCGATAAGTGGTTGCCTGCAGTACCATATTTTCAAATACTTTGCATTGCAGGGGTAATGTACCCCCTTCATGCGTACAATTTGAATATTTTAAAGGTGAAAGGACGGAGTGATTTGTTTCTAAAACTGGAGATTATAAAGAAAACACTAAGTGTAATAGGTATTTTGAGTGTAATACCTTTTGGTATTTATGGTCTGTTATATTTTCAATTATCGTTTAATTTTATCGGATTTTACATCAACACATTCTATAGCGGAAGGCTGATTAATTATCCGGTCAAAGAACAGATAGCCGACATTTTACCAACTATAATCTTATCGGCTATTATTGGCATTTCAGCTTATATTCTTGACTATTTCTTAGTGGATTCTTTTAATATTAACAATTTGACACGGATTATTATAAGTGCTTTGTTTTACGCCCTTACTTATTTAAGTATCAGTAACCTTATAAACCTTACCGCAATAATAGATTTTAAACATTTAATCCTAAAAAGATGATACCAGTAACCAAGCCATTTCTTCCCAAAATGGAGGAATTTGAAAACTATGTAAAAAGTATTTGGGATCGCCAATGGTTAACCAATAACGGCCCTCTGGTTAATGATCTGGAACTCAAACTCAAGCAGTACCTGAATCTGGATTATTTACTATATGTATCCAATGGGACTACAGCCCTACAAATGGCGATTAAAGCATTGGAATTGAAAGGAGAAATTATCACAACTCCATTCTCTTTTGTAGCGACAACCAATAGTATTTTATGGCAAGGCTGCAAACCGATATATGTGGATATCGATCCGGATACTTTCAATATTGATCCTGATAAAATCGAAGCTGCAATTACCCCTAAAACCTCCGCTATTTTGGCAACCCATGTTTATGGCAACCCATGTAATATTGATGCTATACAAAATATTGCTGATAAATATGGTTTAAAGGTGATGTATGACGCCGCCCATTGTTTCGGAACAAAATATAAAAACAGGTCAGTTTTTGAGTATGGAGATATTAGTACCACAAGCTTTCACGCAACTAAATTGTTTCATACTATAGAAGGCGGAGCTGTCTTTACTAAAAAACCAGAGTTATTAGAGAAAATGGCATTTATGCGTAATTTTGGATACAGTGGCCCGGATACCTTTGCGTTGGTTGGTATTAATGCGAAAAATTCAGAATTTCATGCAGCTATGGGGTTGTGTAATCTGATGCATATTGATACCATTCTAGAAAACAGAAAATCGTTGTCACTTCATTACAGAGAGAACCTGAAAAAATTAAAAGTTAAATTTCAATTAATTGATTCCACTCAGGACTATAATTATGCCTATTGTCCAATTCTTTTTGATTCAGAAGAACTAATGCATGCTTGTCTTGCTAAACTGGAATCGGCAGGTGTATATTGCAGAAGGTACTTTTTCCCTTCTTTGGCAGCATTACCCTTTGTAAATAACAAAACTATGCCAGTATGTGATTCTGTGGTAAAAAGGATTGTTTGTCTCCCTCTCTATGATACACTGACCATCTCCGATTTGGATATGATTTCACGCGTATTATTGAGAACTCAAAAATACCCTGAGAGAACCAGAACCATACATCAACAAAACGGCTTTGGCGAATTGATTGCCAATCGGATAGAAAAAGTCATAAATGGTCATGAAAAAAAATAAACCAGCTATGAAAAGTATTGAAGATGAAGTGATGGTTAGTATCTGCTGCGTCACTTACAATCACGAGAAGTATATTGCACAGGCTATTGAAGGGTACTTAAAACAACAAACGACTTTTAAATTTGAGATTCTTATCGGAGAAGATTGTTCAACCGATAACACCCGAGGAATTGTAGAGGAATATGTACAAAAATACCCAGATAAAATAAAGTTAATCACTTCAGAATCTAATGTAGGTGCTCACAACAATGCGGCAAGGTTGTATAAAGAGGTAAAAGGAAAATATTTGACGCAGTGCGACGGAGATGACTATTGGACAGACCCTTTAAAACTGCAAAAGCAAGTTGATTTCTTAGAACAAAACCAGGAGTATATAATGTGTTGTCATTATTCGAAAAGGATCAAAGAAAATAATGAAATATATTATTTGAACTTAAATCCAAAACCAATAATCTATTCCTTTGAGGATATCCTGTTTAATAATGATTTTGAAACTATACTTGTCTCCGTTCTTTTCAGAAACAGTACCGAAATTAAAGAGATTTACTCGACAGATTGGTTTTTTAAATTTCATGCGCCCGATAGATTTCTTAAACTGTATTTGACATTTGCCTCTGGAAAGAAAATTTATGTTTTACCCGAAGTAATGAGCACCTACAGAAAGCATGCAGGGGGTATCTGGAGTATGTTAAAAGCAAATACTATGAAACAAAAAACACTTGACGACTTATATTTAATTATTAAAATCTTTAAATATTCCAAAGTTCAAAAAGTTAAGTTACTCTTCTATTATTTTAGAAAATATTTTCTGTTTGAAGTTAGAGATCATAGCTTACAAAATGCGTTTAGTACAATAAGAACTATATTATAAGTTGTTAGAAAAATATAATTATGTATTAATAATTTCCGACATGAAATATCTTAAGATTATTATTCTATTCTTAGTTTTCTGCAATCTTCCAAGTTATTTTTTGATTAAAGCAAATGCCACAGTTGGTCAACTTTTAAGCTACAGCACCTTCCTTCTCGTAATCGCTTATTACTTATTTAGTAAAAACAAGAAGCCAATAATTCCGTTTATTGTGTTCGGACTTTTATTCTTTTTGATATCAATACTAGTCAGCACACAAAATGACGAAGGCTATTTAGTAACACTTATTAAGTATTTTATCATTATAGTTATGGGGGCAAGTGTGGTAACCGACACCACAAAAGAGGATATCTATATAGTGCTTTTATTAGGATGTTTAAGTATAATTTTAGAAGCTATTTTTATCGAAGGAATTGGCGGTAGATACAGAGGCTTTTATATAAACCCTAATGCCGCAGGCTATGCTTGTATATTAGGATATTCGCTAAGCTTTTCAATAGATAATAAAAAATTAAAAATCATTGGCCAATTGTTGTTTTCAATTGCTGGATTAGTGACCTTCTCCAGAACTTTCTTATTGATTTGGATATTAATCAATTTGCTGGCTTTGCTAATTAACTATAAAAATGTTTATAAGTTTCTAGCAGGTATTGTTCTATTTGCGCTGCTCCTTTCATTTGGAGATAAACTGGATTTAAGCACGAAAAGAATGCATGCATTCTCAGGTATACTTGAAGGTAAAGTCAATGATGATTTAGCGGAAGAATCTAGAACAGAGACCTGGTCGCACTATTATAATGAAATTTTAAATAATCCAGTTTGGGGTAATGGATACCATTCCTTTAGCGGAGAAATTTTTGGCCCTGAATACAATTCTTTCACGATTAAAAATGGTGTACATAACACATTTTTAATGGTTATCGGTGAAGCCGGCTTTTTTGTTCTTCTCTATTTCCTGTGGATATATGGATCCTTTTTAATTAACGGCGTTAAAATATTTAATGATAATCCGGTAATTTTTCTGATTTCCTTCTCTTTAGTGATGTATATGCTGACAAATCATAATTATTTTGAAAATAACCTTGTATTATTTATTTCAATGTGGCTGTATATACAGATAGATGTGCAGAAAAAAATATATGAAACAAAACACCCAAATATCCATAAGATTAACTATCAGGTTAAATCCCTCAATATAAATGTATTCTAATATGTGTGGAATTTATTTAACTAATATCCCCATTGACGAGGAGTCGGTAAAATTAAAACTGGAGTCCATACAATTCCGAGGACCGGACTATTTAGGCGTTCAAAAAGTATCTGATTTAACTTTTGGGCATTTAAGATTATCCATTTTAGATTTAAATGTTCGTTCACACCAACCGATGACATTTGAAGATCTTATTATAGTGTTCAATGGTGAAATTTATAATTTTCAAGAGATAAAAAAACATTTAACAACTCTAGGGTACACTTTTGACACAACGAGCGATACCGAGGTATTATTAAAAGGTTATAAAGAATGGGGGGCAGCGTTAGTACCTAGACTAAACGGAATGTTCGCTTTTGCGATATATGATAACACATCGAGAAAAATATTTTGTTCACGCGATCGATTAGGTGTAAAACCCTTCTACTACTCGTGGGAGGACGGACAACTTGAAATCTGTAGTCAGTTACGTCCCATATGCCAACACAAACAGATAAGCAATGAAGCTATTTCGATGTATTTGGATTGTGGCTATATTCCTAGCCCATACACGATCTATCAAAATGTCTATAAATTACCTCCGGGAAATAATCTGGAAATTGATCTAGATAACGAAATATATAAGGTTGAGGAATATTGGAACTTAAAGGAAGTAAGCGAAGTGGAATTGTCTTATGATGAGGCCAAAGAGAAGTTGCACAATCTACTAAAAGATGCCGTAAAAATACGACTACAAGCAGATGTGCCTTTCGGTTCTTTTCTTTCAGGAGGTATAGATTCGGCTCTGGTATCCAGTATTGCTTCAAGGATGTCAAAGAATCCCATCAAAACGTTTTCAATAGGATTTGAAGACCCGGAATATGATGAAAGCAAAGTAGCTGCACAATATGCAAAAATTATAGGTTCTGAACATACGGAAACAATTTGTAAAGTAACAGATATTTTGGAAATGATCCCCCAATTGGTAAAAGTATTCGATGAACCTTTTGCCGATAGCTCTGCTCTGCCTTCTCTACTGTTGAATAAGATCACAAAACAATCCGTTACGATGGTCTTGTCTGGAGATGGCGGTGATGAAAGTTTTTTTGGATACAACCATTTTAGATTAGTGCCTTACGCAAATAAAATTACGCTGGTACCGTATTTTTTAAGAAAAATGGCTGCCCGGATGTTGAGTTTTAATGTTTTGGGCGCCCGGGCACTTTCTTATAAAGGAATACTCAATGCCGCTTCAAAATATGATTTTATTGCAGGCATATTTGTTGGATATGATTCGCTCGTAAGGAAGAGACACTTTAAGTGGTTGTCCCATTATAATGGCTATAAAATATGGTCAAAGAATTTATTGCAGGCAACAGCTGATTTAAACATTAAATTGTGGTTAGAAAACGACAGCAATGTAAAAGTAGATCGTTCCAGTATGGCTCATTCAGTAGAAGTAAGAAGCCCCTTTCTGGATTACAACATTATTGAGTTTGCAAGAACGCTGCCTGTATCATTTCGCTACGAAAAAGGCAGAAGAAAAAAGATATTAAAAGATATTCTAAAAGAATATATTCCTGAAGAGGTATTTGATCAACCCAAAAGAGGTTTTGCTGTACCATTAGCAGGATGGATAAGAAATGAATTGCGTAGTGAATTTGAAGAAAATCTAAATGACGATTTTTTACGTCAGATTCCTATTTTAAATGTATCCAGGTTTAAAGATATTTTTAAAAAGCATTTAGAAGGAAAACATGACTATTCGTCTTTTATCTGGAGAGTATATATTTTATCTAAATGGTATCAGGAATTTGGGTTTTATAAAAAAATGGCTGTTGGTTATGAAAAATAAGTTGTTTTTTGTTATTAATAACCTTCATAGTGGAGGGGCAGAAAGGGTGTTATCTATACTGGCAAATGAATTTAGTAAACTAGGCCTGAGCGTTTTTATTATATGTCTTAATGAAGCCGAGCCTGGGTATCAAATCTCAGCTCATGTCAAGATGATTAATTTATTAGAAAAGCGGGGCAAAGAAAATATTTTTAATCGTATTAAATATGCATTACTAATTTTTATACGATTGTCCCGATTGCTGATTAAAGAAAAACCAACTTGTGTTATTTCGTTTATGACCACAGCAAACTTATGGACTGGTTTAGCTTGTTCTTTAATTAATATACCTTTTATAGTTTCAGAACGAACCACTCCTGATCATACGATTAATTCATTCAACTTTTTTTTAAAAAGAATTTCCTATATCATATATAAAAAATCTAAGGCTGTTGTTATACCAGCCAAAGGAATAGAGGTGTGCATTAGAAACCATAAATCTTTTAAAAAATTAAATAATTTTAAAATTATCAGAAATCCATTAAATGTATTTAAATCGCCCTCTGCGATCCCTGTAAACACTAAGAAATTCATCTTAGGTGTTGGTCGACTTTCCTTTATCAAGGGATTTGACCAACTAATTGAAGCGTATAGTAAAATTAAAGCTGAAGATGTTGATTTACTAATTGTTGGTGGCGGAAGTGAATATGAAAAACTGTCCGATCAAATTGAAAAATTGGGTATGCACACTAGGGTTAAACTAATTGGTCCAAAAGATAATCTGCAGGATTATTATAAGCAAGCCGAATTGTTTGTTCTACCCTCCAGAAATGAGGGATATCCAAATGCCTTAATAGAGGCGATGAGTTTTGGCTGTGCTTGTATTGCAATGGATTGTGAGTTTGGTCCATCAGAAATAATACAAAATGAGGCAAATGGAATTTTAATAGAGGCAAATAATATTGGTAAACTTACTTCTGCAATGGATAATTTATTAGCCGATGAAAGCCTTAGAGTAAAAGTTGCCAGCAATGCACAGCTAATAAGTAAAATAAATTCTGTAGAAAATATTCTTCCGCAATGGAAAGATTTAATATTCCATAATTCTTAAAAAAGCTCTTCTTTCCACCTACATGTGATTTTCAACTGCCATACGCCTGCTAGCAAATCCAAACCGAGTGTAACAAGCGCGAAGTAATTACAATCATTCCTGTTTGCGCAGTTTCCGCCAGATGGATTTTTCTTGTTTAAATAATTAGTAATTAAGCACTTAAACTCAGCTTATCTTTATTGAAACAGACATACAACCACATAAAACTCTAGAACTATGAACATTCCATTTTCACCTCCGTTTATTGATCAAACAGTTATTGATCAAGTGGTACAATCACTTCAAGACAAGTGGATTACAACCGGGCCTAAAGTTAAAGCTTTAGAACAAGAAATAGTTAAGCTTACCAATTCTGATGCTGCAGTTTGTGTGAATTCCTGGACATCCGGAGCAATACTGATGTTAAAATGGTTTGGGATTAAAGAGGGGGATGAAGTAATCATACCTGCTTATACGTATTGCGCAACTGCACTAAGTGTTTTGCATTGTGGCGCTACTCCAGTAATGGTGGATATCAGTGATGATTTTTGTATAGATCCTGAAAAGGTAAGAAACGCTATAACTTCGAAAACAAAAGTTATTATAGCTGTAGATATTGCGGGATGGCCATGCAATTATACTGAACTAAAAGCTATCATCCGGGATCCAAAGGTGAATAATATGTTTACTGCAGAATCCGATAAGCAGGAGCTTTTAGGACGGATCTTACTGATCGCAGATGCAGCACATTCTATTGGTGCAACCTATGACGGTTTGTCTTCTGCAAAAATGAGTGATGTAACTATATTTTCATTTCATGCAGTAAAAAACATCACTACGGCTGAAGGAGGATGTATCTGTTTAAATCTTCCCCCTACTTTTAATGCTATTGCTGAATATGAATATCTAAAGATATATACACTTAATGGACAAGACAAAGATGCTCTGGCCAAATCAAAGGGTGGTGGCTGGCGTTATGATATCTTATTTCAAGGGCTAAAAATTAATATGCCAGATATCTGTGCGGCTATTGGTCTGGCACAAATAAAAAAATACAGCAATGAGTTATTGCCTCTGCGTAAAAAAATAGCTTCAAAATATTGTAAGGGCCTGGAACAAATGGAATGGTTTATAAAACCTCCTCTACAGGATGATGAGAGAGAATCATCCCACCATTTGTTTCCGCTAAGAGTATTGGGTATTACCGAAACACAACGGGATCAAATAATTGATGATTTGGCTCAGCTTGGGATAGCTGCAAACGTACATTTCATACCGATGCCAATGCTTACTTATTTCAAAAACCTTGGGTATCGTATAGAAGATTATCCTGTTGCTTATAAGCAATATTCATGTGAAATTTCCTTGCCTATTTATCCTCAGCTTTCAGATTCTGAAATACATTTTATTATTGAATCGGTAATTGCCACCGTACAAATCCAACTAAACAAACCGGCTGTGGTAGAGGTTGAATCTAAAAAGATCAAGAAAACAAGAAGAGCAAATATTCCAACAATGGGAGACGTTTCAACAAGAGCTTTTGGCTATGGAAACTAAACGCATATTTGATATTCTATTTGCCTCATTTGGCTTGATCGTACTTAGTCCGGTTTTTGTCGTAATTGCGATACTCATACTTTTAGATTCGGAAGGTGGAGTATTCTATCGTCAGATTAGGGTAGGAAAGAACGTAGAAGATTTTCCTTTGCTGAAATTCAGAACAATGTACACACACCAAGAAGACCAACAACTACTTACTATAGGTAATCACGATGCTCGTATTACAAAAATTGGACATTGGTTAAGAAAACATAAACTGGATGAATTGCCCCAATTATTGAATATACTAAAAGGCCATATGAGTTTTGTTGGTCCACGCCCTGAGGTTCGTAAATATGTAAATCTTTATAACGATGAACAAATAATGGTACTCTCTGTCAAACCAGGAATTACAGACTGGGCATCAATTGAATTTTCCGACGAATGTGAGCTTTTGGCCAAATCTAATGATCCAGAAAGTTTTTATGTAGAAGAATTAATCCCCTTAAAAATTACACAAAACTTGAAATACATCAATAATCATAATTTATGGATTGATCTTAAAATCATATTTCTGACTTTAAGAAAAATTACGATTGGATAAAGCCGTCAATTTATGTGATTCAAAAAAATAATGAATAAACCAAAAATAGTACACATTATAGGCTCGCTCAGAAAAGGGGGAGCAGAACGATTTGTAGTCGATCTATGCAATGAGTTGGCAAAAACTGATCAGTATGAAATATATTTAATTTCTCTTTGTGATAATGATCCCGATACGACTTTTCTTAGTGAAATTAACGGAAAGGTACACTATTTATCCCTGCACAAAGGTAGAGGGTTAAATTTTCAGGTACTTTTCAAATTGACAACCTGGCTAGTCAAGCAAAAAGCGGATATAGTGCACACACATTTAAATGCTTTCGAATATTTGATTTTGTATAGATTTATGAGTGGTAATTGTAAGTTTTTTCATACGATCCATTCCACAGCCCAAGCTGAATGCCCCAATCTTGCAATTAAGTCATTTCGCAAAACGCTGTACAAGAAGAACACCGTAATTCCCATAGCGGTTTCGAAAGATGGGAGCAAATCATTCAAAAAATATTATGGTTTGAATAATGTTATTGTAATTGAAAATGGTCGACCATTTTTAACCCTCACCGATGAATACCCCGTACTTATTAAAAGATATAAAGAAAATGAAAATTCCTTCCTTTTAATTCATGTGGGAAGGATTATGAAAGTGAAAAACCAGCAGCTATTAATTGAAGCCTTACAAAAGTTTAATGCAAGTGAAGAGAAGAAATGTAAACTACTAATAATCGGTGATCTTCGCGATGAATCCTTATATCAGCAACTTTATACATTGATCAAAGACGACCCTTACATTGAATTTCTTGGAGAGAAGGACAACATAGCTGATTTTTTAAGTATAGCAGACTTTTTCTGCTTATCAAGCTTTTATGAAGGAATGCCTATATCCTTAATAGAAGCGTTATCAGTTGGCTGTATATCCATTTGTACTAAAGTAGGGGGGATTAAAGATATGATTCATGAAGAGGACACTGGATTTTTGAGCAACGATACCAGCGTGGATTCATATTGTCAAACTATAAAGCGAGCCGTTTTCTATCCAGACAAACAGAAGATAAAAGAAAATAGTCTTAATTCATTTAAACAGCATTATCACATAGCAGCTTCCTGCAAGAAACACGTAGAGGCATACTTTATGACTTAAATATTAAATAAATAGACCTCTTTAAGAATTTGCATAATCAGGTTTAGATAATGAAATTCTTGTTATTAAATCTTGATTTAAAATGAATAAAGTAATAGATAGATATTTTGGTGCAGACAAATGGAATATAGGATTTGTAAATCAATCTGCTGAAGATTTAATCCGGAGAAAAAAATTCAATGGAAAAGTGTCGTGGCTCGAGGAGGATAAGGCTCATTATTCAGCGGATCCTTTTGTTGTCAAATTGAATTCCAGTCTTTACATCTACTATGAAGAGCTTAACTTTTGGAAGATTAAAGGTAAAATTTCAAGAATTGAAAATTTTAATTTTGGCACTAAACAAAGAATATCTGGTCTTACACCAAAAGGCATCCATTTTTCATATCCATACATTTTTGAAGAGAAATCAAACTTTTATTGCATTCCAGAGACTGCAGATGCTGGTGAAGTAAGTCTGTATCAGCTTGATCATAAAAACTCTATTGAGTTAAAGAAGAAAAGAGTATTGCTGGAGGGTCCCCGCTATGTAGATAGTTCCATAATCCACTACAAGGAAAAATATTGGTTATTTACTAATATAGATGGAATGCTAAATGACATATACATATACTATTCAGATTCGTTAGAGGAAGAGTTTAAGCCACATGCATTAAACCCCATTCCGGTAAGTACGAAAAATTGCAGAGGGGCAGGAAACTTATTTGTAGTAAATGGACAACTTTATCGCCCAACGCAAAACTTAGAAATCCGTTACGGGGGATCCATAATTATAAATAAAGTTTCTGATCTTTCTGAACTTTCATTTAAATCCGAACCTGATTTTGAATTATTGCCCGAAGAACCTTACCTGGAAGGCATGCATAACATCAGTTTCGGAAACGATGTGATTGTTGTAGATGGAAAGAGAAGAACACATTCACCAATTACTCCTGTACATAGATTATTAAAAAAAGTTCTTTACTAAAATACTAGCCCTTATTAGAGCATAATATTAGTTGAGAAATTCGACTATTTTCAAAGGATGGATAGGGTTTCAAATAGACTATTGTTTGTATCAATGTCTGATACTGCAGGAGGAGCGGAAAATATCCTACGCATGGTAGCAGGTGTAACAGACAGTCCTTTAATCTTCCTGAAACATATATTTAACTCCCGACTATTCATACCCAACGAACAGAAGGTAAAACACTTAACGCAAAGGTCTCTGTTAATCGGCTTTTTAAAACTTGTTAAAGAGCTCTATCCTTACAGAAGAGAGTATACGATCATGAGTACACATCCTTATCTTAATTCATATTTAGGCATGCTCAAACGTGTTGGATATATAAAGTCAAACCTAATTGTCCGTGAATGCACTTCGGTATTTACCCGTTATGCAGGTATCAAAAAATTAAGCTATCAGATAGCTTATAAATTAGGTTATCCGGCAGTTGATTTAATCGTATGCCAAACAGAAATTATGCGTAATCAGCTGTTAGAACAAAATAAATTTATTCCAAACGGTAAGGTTGTAGTAATAGAAAATCCGATCGACCTAAATCATATATTAAAAAAAGCTAGAGAGTCCATAGGTGAAAATCTGGTAGATTCAGAATTTATCTGCTCCGCTGGCAGGCTGATTCCAGAAAAGGGCTTTTCAATATTAATTCATGCATTTGCAAATATTGCGCAAGAGCATAAGAATCTAAAGTTATTGATATTAGGAGAAGGCAGAGAAAGGAAAAACCTTGACGCTTTAATCAGAGAAACCGGTCTGGAAGAAAGAGTAATCCTGATGGGACATGTTGACAATCCCCTACCCTATTTTAAAAAAGCAAAACTATGTGTTGTTTCATCGATTAAAGAAGGTTTTCCAAATGTTTTACTTGAAATGATGGCCGTAAATGATTCCATCGTTTCAACCCTTTGTGCGGGCGGAATTGAAAAAATATCTTCTATTCTAAAAGTTGAACCCAATAATATAAGCACTTTAACATCAGCTATGAAGTTTGCTCTCGCTGATTATCCTATTCAGAAAAACAACAGAAGAGAAGATTACCTTAAAGATCGTAGTCCGGAGTTATTTATTAGTTCCATTCTGGAGGAGGTTCGCCGAGTAAATAGCTTATAACTTTTAATAAGAATAATCAAATAATCTATAATTCATCTATAAACTTAATTGTTATGAAAGTATTGGTTACAGGTACAGCCGGCTTTATAGGATTTCATTTGGCCAAACGTTTATTAGAACGAGGAGATACAGTTGTGGGGATCGACAACATCAATGATTACTACGATGTCAACTTAAAGCACGACAGGCTCATAGAAACCGGAATAAACACGACAGAACTTGAATACGGAAAAGTAGTAAAAAGCACCAAATATCCAAACTATACGTTCATGAAATTGGATATCTGTGATAGTGTAGAATTAACGACTTGCTTCAAATCTTTCCAGTTTGACGCGGTATGTAATCTAGCTGCGCAAGCTGGTGTGAGGTATAGTATCACAAATCCCGAAGTTTATATAGATACCAATATCAAAGGATTTTTGAATGTTTTAGAATGCTGTAGAAATTTTAAAATTAAACATTTACTTTACGCCAGTTCATCGAGCGTATATGGACTAAACAAAACAATGCCTTTTTCTACACATGAAAGTGTAAATCATCCCGTTTCTTTATATGCTGCTTCTAAAAAAAGTAATGAATTAATGGCTCACGCATATAGCTACTTGTTTAATTTGCCAACAACGGGTTTAAGATTTTTTACAGTTTATGGTCCTTGGGGTAGACCAGATATGGCTTTGTATATCTTTACTAAAGCAATAATGGAAGGTGAAAAAATAGAAGTTTTCAATAGCGGAGAGATGAGCAGAGATTTTACATATATAGACGATATTATTGAAGGAATTGTTCGGGTAATTGATGCTCCTGCACAAGCAGATCCAAATTGGAATGCGAAAAGTCCTGATCCTGCCACCTCAAAAGTACCTTATGCAGTGTACAACATTGGAAGAGGAGAGCCAGTAAGTTTGTTGAAATTTATTAATGAAATCGAAAAATATACTGGTCTTAAAGCGAATAAAGCCTTTTTGCCAATGCAGGCCGGAGATGTAGCCGAAACGTCTGCTGATATTAATGACTTAACGAATAAGCTTCATTATCAACCAATAACAAGTGTGGGGACTGGAGTGAAAAATTTTGTAAACTGGTACAACAATTATTATACAGAAACTTATCAAAACCAGACAAATATTACACAAACCGCAAATGGTTTGTCATAATATTGTAACATAAACTTTTTTAACAACTTCAATAATTTTACTTGAAAACAAAAATTTGAAAATTCACAACTAACTGAATAACAGCATTAAATAAAATATGATTTTCAGTTAAAATATATAAACGCCTCATTATCTGCATTGTGTTTTAAATTACAAATCCTTTAGGTTTGCGCCCAAGATGTAAATTTAAAACACAAAAATTCATGCAGAAGAAAACAAAATTAATTACAAAAGTGCTAGTATTTAGCTCACTACTGCTTACTCTTTTTACCTTTAGTCAATGCCAAAAAGAAGAGGTAGAAAATCTAACAATTGATGTTCCTAACAATGGGGATTTACAGAGTGCTGTTTCAACAACATCAACTTCTGTATTCACAGTAAATGTTTCAAAAGGTATTTCGGACGGAGGTTTTGCTGTACGAATTCCGATGGATCCCAATTTAATAAGCGATTCCAATGATAAGCCAACTGCTTCAACCGTAAGAGTATTTGAAAATGGCGTTGAGATTGGCCCTGCACATTCTGCCCATAAGGAAATCAGAGATTTAGGTAAAGGACGTTTCAGTCATAAATCAGGGTTCTTGTTTCTTTCAGCTTCTGATAACTCGGACCCGAGAACCAATGGTAAGAAGTATACTTATACTGTAGGTGGTCAAAGCACAATAAGCCCTGTTGTTCCACCAACTGAAACCACTAATCCTCCTATATCAACCAGTGAACCTATAGGATATGCATCTGTAAATGGTAAAACAACAGGAGGTGCAGGCGGTCAGACGGTAACTGTATCAACTTTCTCAGCGCTTCAAAATGCGGTATCATCCTCAGCACCATTAATTATACAAGTCTCTGGAACGATTACTGGTTCTGGATTACTTAGGGTGCAATCTAATAAAACGATTCTGGGACTTAACGGTTCTAAACTAATTGGAGCAAGTTTGTTTATCTACGGAAAGAGCAATATCATTATCCGGAATATGACAATCAGTAAAGTTAAAACATACTCAAATATAATTATTAAAGGAGGTGCACACCACGTATGGGTGGATCATTGTGATCTTTCATCAGAACGGGTAAGTGACTGGGATTACTATGATGGCTTATTAGACGTCGGAACTGGTGCCGATTATGTTACATTATCATGGAATAAATTGTACGATAACCATAAAGCTATGTTGATCGGCTTTAGTTATAACGAGCCCGAATCTGTTGGGAAACTTCGCGTTACTGTGCATAATAACTATTTCTACAATGTTTCTGAACGCTGTCCGAATGTAAGATATGGAACTGTGCATACCTTCAACAATTATTATGACAACGCAGGTTTTGTAAGCTCCTTTATGGGGGCAATTGTGAGGGTGGAAAACAGCTATTTCAAAAACACTTCACTACCAATCAGAACAGAACTTAGTCCTGTACCTGGTGTTATCAGCGGTGAAAGCACCAATATATTTGATAACTGTGGGAAAAACAAAATTACTACTGCTCCTTCAAACTGGGTACCTACTTACGAATATAAATCAGTACTTAGTACCGCGGCAAATGTTCCGTCTGTCGTAATGAAAGGTGCTGGCGCAACTTTGTAATAAACAGAAATAATTTAAGACATTTAATTACAAGGCCATCTGACTGTAAGTCAGGTGGCTTCTTAGTTTATATATCATTCTTTTTATTTTCATTAGTATGGCAGAGATTAGAAAAAAAGTATTGATAGCCTGTGATTCTTCGCGTACTTTACTAGATTTTAGGGGTAAACTCATTGAAGAACTTGTAAAGAAGAACGAGGTATTTGTATATACCCCTGAAATTTCACAGCCACATGTTCAGCAAAGACTAAAGAGCCTTGGCGTAACTGTTTTTGAAAATCATCTGAACGGAAGTAACGTATCCATCATTTCTGATCTTACATACATAATTCAATTATATAAGATCATTAGGAAACTCAGACCGGACATTTTCTTTCCCTACACATTTAAGCCTGTTATTTATGGGACCATTGTAGCAAGATTTTGTGGAATAAATTCTATAACTCCGATGTTAACTGGGCTTGGTTATAATTTTGCCGATAATGGATCTAAAAAAGTTCTGGTAAGTCTGATAACTAAAGCACTGCTTAAGTTCAGTCTAATGGAGAACCGAAGGGTCAGAATCATTTTCCAGAACCGGGATGATTATAATAAATTGATAGAATCAGGGATAATCGGGGTTAAACATCAGGCTTTTGTAGTAAATGGTTCTGGAGTGGATTTAGGCTATTATGATTATTCTGAACCTGAAACTGCTAATATCAGTTTTCTAATGATATCCCGACTCATCAATGCGAAGGGGGTTAATGAGTTTTTTGAAGCGGCTAGAACGGTCAGATCCAAATACCCTAATATAAAATTCAGGCTTATTGGTTCTTTTGATGATAATATTGATTCCATTAACAAAGAATTATATTCCAAAATTCAATCTGGAGATACCGTAGAATATATTGGACAAGTGGATGACGTAAGGCCGTATATTAAAAATTCATCAATTGTTGTACTCCCCTCATATTATGGAGAAGGTGTTCCCCGATGTATACTGGAGGGAATGGCCATGGGGAGGGCCATCATTACAAGTGATTCTGTCGGATGTCGAGAAACTGTAAATGCTTCACCTTCCTGTACCAATGGCTTTTTGGTGCCGGTAAAAAATATTCCAGCTCTTGCTTCTAAAATGGAGCACTATATAAATAATACCCGGGATATTATCTTGTACGGTATTAATGGGCGAAAATTCGCCATAGAGAAATTTGATGTGAACCTTGTTAATGCCCAAATGCTTAAAATCATGAACGTTGGCTAGCTTCCACATCTAAAAAACTGAAGTTTTTTAAAATATTATAAGTCATGTCATATCGCTTGATCAATTTTCAACAATCAGAAGTATGGACAGCATATGTTCGTAACGCTGTAAATTATGATTTTTATCATACATGGCACTATCATTCACTCGAGAAAAAAGCGGAGCCATTTCTGTTCGTTTATGAAGAATCCGACGTTTTTATTGCTCTGCCCTTGCTAAAAAGAGAAATTGAAAATTCAGGTTTATATGACCTGACTTCCGTTTATGGTTATTCGGGGCCAATTTCCAATAGGAAATTTGCAGATATAAATGACCAAATACTCGAAAATTTCAAGCATTTCTTCTTAAACTTCATTAACACAGGAAGGTATATCTGTGTTTTCTCCCGACTTAATCCTTTCATTGACCAGAAAGTATTAATAGAAAAAATAGGAGGTATTTACAACAACGGCAAAACTGTATATATAGATTTATCCATTTCTATTGAAGAGCAAAGAATCGGCTATGAAAAAAGGATGGGCAGGCAAATCAGACAGTTGAGAAGGATGCCTTATATTATTAAAGAATCTAAAACCAGAGATGAGGTAAAGTTATTTGCAGCCATGTATAATGAGAATATGATCAGGCTGAAAGCAGAAAAAAGCTATTTTTTCAATGAAGATTATTTTGTAGAATTAATTAAAGAGGATAACTGTAAGTTAATTCTGATATATGATGGAATTAAGATGATTTGTGGCGCAATTGTTATGTGTTGTGGAGGTATAATCCGAAATCATCTGTCGGCAACAGATGTCGATTATGTAAATCAATCGCCCAGTAAGTTACTCACAGACGAAATAAGTATAATAGGCAGGAAACTGGGAATGAAATATTTTCACTTGGGCGGTGGCTTGGGGGGGCGTGAAGACTCCTTATTTAAATTCAAATCATCTTTTTCAAATCTGTTTCTGGAAGATTCTACCTGGAGATTTGTGTCAGACACATTCGTTTACAATGATCTGGTCAAAGAAAGGAAGAACGATTTAGATATGAATTATTTTCCCTTGTACCGATGCCCTGAAATGGCTACTAAATAAAAAGATCCAATATCAAATACTGGATATTCTAAATTAATTAAATTTTTAACCATTAAATCTATAAACTTTGAAAAATATATTTAATTATTCCGAAGCTACTATTAGTGACTTTGAGAATGCATTTGATCGATTTGGTTGGGTTATTTATGAAAATGCTCTTAATGAAGAGCTGATTGCAGAAATTACGAATGACCTAGAACCTGCATACTTGCAAAGAAGGAAAATTCAAACCCAAAACGGTATTGAAGCAAACATGGAAGGAACCCTTCATCACCTATTAGAATGTGATAATTTTGGGTTACATTTTTTAGAACAAATGTTTTGTGATAAAGAAATACGCTTTTTTTTAGGCGGGAATTATATCTTAAATGGGTTGAGTGGAGTTATTAATATGAAAAATGATAGGCCGTATGTTCAAAATATTCATCGGGATTTGAGAAGTTTTACCGGTGATAATAAAATGATGATCCAAATGATTGTACTGCTAGATGATTTTACAGAACAGAATGGTGCCACTTATTTACTTTCCGGTTCACACAAGGAGGATGTTAAACCGAGCGAAGAATTTTTTTATAAACATGCTGACCGGGCAATAACCAAAAAAGGTAGTATTATTTTGTTTGATTCTAACTTATGGCATGCTGCCGGTAAAAATTATACAGAAAATGCCCGAAAAGTATTAACCATAAGTTTCACCAAACCATTCTTTAAGCCTTTGTTTGATTTTCCAAGATATTTAGGCTATGAATTTGGAGAATCTTTAAGTGAAAACTTAAGGCAAGTTGTGGGTTATAATGCTAGAATTCCAGCGGATTTGTATGAGTTTTATCAACCCCCTCATAAAAGAATGTATTTATCAAACCAGGGTTAATAGCTCTTTTGAGAAAACCTAATATCTAATTTTATGAAAGATCAAAAAGAACTTGAAAAAACCATCGGGGGTTTTTTTCAGCTGCAACTTTCAGATGGCGAAGAATACTATCCTTCACTCATAAAATTAAATACCACAAGAAATGCTTTAGAATATATATTGAAAGTTAAGAACTATACTAAAATTTATATTCCCTATTTTACCTGTGATACCATATTGGAACCTATGTTAAAATTGGCAGTTCCATATGAGTTTTATACACTGGACCAACAGTTAGACCCTATAATTAATTTTGAAATTGGAAATGGTGAATGCTTTTTGTACACTAATTATTTTGGCCTAAAACAGAATACTGTAGAAAAATTAAGCAAAAACATTGAAAATTTAATTATTGATAATTCGCAAGCCTTCTTTTCAAAACCATTAGATCAGATCAACACCATATATTCATGCCGAAAATTTTTTGGAGTATCCGATGGAGCATATTTGCAACTTAATAGTAGTCTCCGATTGAAACTAGAAACGGACATATCTGTTGATAGATTTCTACACCTTATAAAGAGTATTGATCTCGGGAATGAAAATGCTTACCAGAATTTTGTTGCAAACGAAAAAAGTCTTGAAAATAACGACATTAAAAATATGTCCGTTCTAACTCAGAAAATTCTTTCCGGAATTAATTACCAAAATTGCAAAAAAATAAGAAAACAAAACTTTAATTATTTGCAGGAAAATTTGGCAGGAATAAATGAACTTGATCTTGAAATGTCTATAGATTCCGTCCCTATGATATATCCTTTTCTTCTTTCAAATGATAAAGTTAAAACTAAACTAATAGAGAAAAAAATATTTGTGCCTACCTTTTGGCCCAATGTCTTGAAATGGACAAACGAACGTATGTTTGAAAATCATCTGGCCAAACACCTAGTGCCTCTACCAATAGATCATCGATATACTATAGAAGACATGAAATTATTAGTTTGCGTGTTAAAAGATATAATACATAATCTGACTTTTTAATGCTCTGTATTAAACTCCTTTTATTTTTTTTCTATGTATGAATTCGGAAGCTCGCTCTGCCTTTTAACGGCCAGTTAACAGTTGGCGAACCCCAAGAATTTTCATTCGACTTATACAGCCGTTGCCAAATGGATATTTCATATCGTGAATTTGTTTTTAACTAAAAAATTAGGATGGATAATTCTGTTTATATAAGACCATTGGTTTTAAGCGATGCGAATATCTCTTACCGATGGAGAAATGATTCTAATATCTGGAAGTTTACGGAGTTTAAACCTGATAGTTATATTTCCTTAGAAGCTGAGCAAGAATGGTTAAAAAGCAAATTAGAGAAAAAAAATGAACGACGTTTTGCCATTTGCCTTAAAGAGAACAATCAATATATAGGAAATATCCAGCTATTAAATATAAATAACGGACTAGCTTCCTTTCATATATTTATTGGAGAAAAAACCTTATGGGGAAAAGGAATAGGCCAGCAAGCTACAAAACTAATATTAAAATATGCTTTTTCTCAGCTAGGATTAGAAAGTGTTTTATTAGAAGTAAATAAACTAAATATTTCTGCTTGTAAAACTTACGAAAGAATAGGTTTTGTTTCTACTGGTACCAATAAAAATAATGGATTTATTAAAATGAAACTAAACAAAACAGAATTTTCTCTTTAACATATGTTTACTTACTGCCATGAGAAAATTAATCACTCTTTTTCAAAAAACGCAATGGATAAAATATGTAAAACGCTCAGTAGAGTATGATTTTTATCATACCTGGCATTATCATACTTTAGATCAAAGCGGGGATCCTTTCCTTTTCGTGTATGAAGAAGGGGATAATTATATTGCTTTACCCTTGCTTAAAAGAAAAATATCAGATTCTCCATTTTCAGATCTGGCTTCTGTATATGGTTATACCGGACCTATCTCTAACCGAAAGTTTGAAGACCTCGAAGAAAGTCTGATGGATAATTTTAAAAGCTCTTTCCTAGATTTTCTAGATGAAGAACAAAATATTTCTGTATTTTCCAGGCTACATCCTTTCTTTAACCAATATCTATTAATTGAAAAATTCGGAGGGGTTTACAAAAATGGCAAAACTGTCGCCATTGATTTGACCATTTCAATTGATCAGCAGCGTAAAAAATACAGGAAATCAACTTATCAATATATAAAAAAAGCGTGGAGCAATGGATATTCAGTAAAAGAAACAAAAGATCTTGAAGATATCAATGTGTTTTTTAACATCTACACAGAAAATATGACACGGATTAAAGCAGAAGATTACTATTTTTTTAATCAACAATATTTTATAGACCTCATTAATACAGATGAATTTGATTGTCGTCTTATATTGGTTTATGCTGGAGATAAGATAATTTGTGGAAGCGTAATCACCTGTACATGCGGTATCATTGAAGCCCATTTGGTAGCTACCTTAACTAAATATCTCTATAAATCACCAGCCAAATTCTTAACAGATGAAATTAGCATCCTCGGACGTAAACTAGGCATGAAATATTATCATTTGGGTGGTGGATTAGGTTTTAAAGAAGACTCCTTATTTAACTGGAAAGCTGGTTTTTCAGATCTGTTTTTAGAATATAAAAGTTGGCGCTATGTTGCCAATGAAGGAATATATAATTCCTTGGTTAATCGTATAGGAATCAATCCTAATAATAATATTGATTATTTCCCTCTATACAGATTCGGCGTTGTGCCGGTAAATAGTGATAAATATCCAAATCTTGTACCTATCTAAAATTCCAATTATGATTAAATTAATTACCCTTAACGAGAGAAAGGAATGGAATTCTTACGTTAAACGCTCTTTTATACACGATTTTTATCATACCTGGCATTATCATGCTTTAGACAAAAGTGGTAATCCTATACTCTTGATTTATGAGGAAGGGGAAGATTTTGTAGCCTTTCCATTCCTTAAAAGAAATATTCCTGATTCTTCATTTTTTGACTTAAGTTCTGTTTATGGGTATCCTGGACCAATTGCAAGTAAAAAATTCGAACACCTGGATGAAAGACTAATCGATAATTTTAAAAAGTCATTTTTAAAATTTCTAAAAAACGAACAGATAGTCTCGGTATTTTCCAGGTTGCATCCTTTTTTTGATCAACATATTTTGATGAAAGAATTCGAAGGAATTCATGAAAATGGACTTACTGTTGCGCTTGATCTGAATTTGCCTTTAGATGTGCAGCGAAAAAAGTACGATCGCTCGACCTCTAGATCAATCAAAAGGTCTCGTGATAAAGGATACTATGTTAAGGAATCAAAACGACAAGAAGATATCGATACATTTGTTGAGATCTATACGGAAAACATGCGTAGAATCGGCTCCACCGACTTCTACCTGTTTAATAAACAATATTTTATCGACTTGATTCATTCAGATGAGTTTGACTGCAGGTTATTATTGGTTTATTTAGGTGAAGAAATAACATGTGCAACGATCATCTCATTCTCCCATGGAATTATTCAAGCACATCTGGTTGCTACTAAAGCAGCATATCTAAATGAATCTCCTGCAAAATTTTTGGTTGATGAAATTACTATCATTGGCCGGGAAAGAGGAATGAAGTTTTTTCATTTAGGTGGAGGGCTTTGCTTTAAACAAGATTCCTTGTTTCGATGGAAATCGGCTTTTTCAGATCTGTTCCTCAACTATAAAAGTTTCCGATTCATTGCAAATCACAAAGCTTACAACTCTTTGCTTGATAAGCAAGGTGTTGACAGGAAAACAGAGACCGATTATTTTCCTTTATACAGGGCTTTTATTACCTTATTTTCTTCGCTGTCATTTATCTAAAATACTCCTATGAAAAATTTACTATTTAGTGATAAGATACATTCAAGATGGCTAATATTATTGATTGATCAATTAATCGTAATCTGGACCCTCTTTATATCCTTATTGCTGACCAAAAAAATTGAATACGCTGAATTGTTTTACGCCAGTGATATCCTTTACATAGGTTTGTACAGTGTGGTGTCTATTTTCGTATTTATTACGATGAAAATTCATACAGGAATCATAAGATACTCTAATACAGAAGATATCTTTCGCGTATTCATGGCAGTACTAATAACCAGTATTGGCTTTATGCTTATTAGCAACTTGCTAGTTGCGCCACATTTTAAGTTTCCATGGAAATGGTTTGACAAAGTACTGTTATTGAACTTTTTTATTTCTTCATCCTTGCTAATTATTTTGAGAATAGCCGTTAAACACATTTTTGGATATTTAAAAGATTTACAGTCCAAAAATGTAGCGGATAATGTTTTAATTTATGGAACTGACAGTACTTCAATTCTCGTAAAAAAAGCACTGGACACCTGTCATGAAGTACCTATAAATGTGCTTGGTTTCATTGATGATGGTCTGGATAGAATAAATAAACATATAGAACAAAAAAAAGTATATCCGCTATTTTTTATAGAAACACTTAAGAAAAAATACGCCATCAATAAGGTTTTAGTAGCTGGAAACGATTTGAATGTTAGTGGAAAAAAGAAAGTAATTGAAAAATGTATAGAACTGGGTATTAAAGTAGTAACGGTACCTTCTTCTGATAAATGGCTATACGGAAAACTCGATAGTGACCAGCTTAAAGATTTAAATATCGCTGACCTTTTAGGGAGAGAACCTATAAAACTTGACAAAAAAAATATCCTTAACGAGATTAAGGGGAAGCGAATTTTAATAACGGGAGCTGCGGGATCGATCGGGTCTGAAATCGTAAGGCAAGCGCTTGATTATTATCCCAAAATGGTAATACTTTGCGATCAGGCAGAAACTCCTTTACACGATTTGAAACTAGAATTGGAAGATAATTTGCAATCTGATAGAATTAAAATTTTCATAGCAAATATTCAGAATTCAGACCGTATCAGAACACTATTTGAATTGTACCGACCAGAGATAGTTTTTCACGCCGCAGCTTATAAACATGTACCAATGATGGAAGATAATCCATCTGAAGCAATATTAACCAATGTTTTAGGTACTAAAAATTTAGCCGATATCTGTCTAGAATTTTCGGTAGAAAAATTTGTGATGATTTCTACCGACAAGGCAGTGAAGCCTACGAACGTAATGGGCGCTTCTAAACGGTTGGCAGAGATTTATATTCAATCGCTAAATGGAACAGATAATTATACAACTAATACAACCCGCTTTGTAACGACAAGATTTGGCAATGTTCTAGGGTCAAGCGGGTCCGTAATACCAAGGTTTAAAAGCCAAATCGATCGAAGAGTTCCGATTACGGTTACACATCCTGATATCACAAGATATTTCATGACAATCCCTGAAGCTGTAGAGTTGGTGCTAGAAGCTGCTGCAATGGGAAAAGGAGGAGAGATCTTTTTATTCGACATGGGTAAACCTATTAAAATTATAGATTTAGCCTTAAATATGATTAAACTTGCTGGATTAAAGCCTTATATAGATATTGATATTATTTTCACAGGTCTTCGCCCAGGTGAAAAAATTTATGAAGAGTTATTGCTTGTGGAAGAAAAAATTATCTTAACTCATCACCCTAAAATCAAAATTTCTCAAAATATAGCCTATGATTACTTTCATATTAATGAAGCTATAGAAGATTTACTTGCATTAAATAAAATAGGAAATGATTATCATGTTGTTAAAAAGATGAAAGAAATTATACCAGATTTCATCAGCAACAATTCCAAATATGAAGAGTTAGACTTATTTGAGGCTAATTAGATCAACTTTTACAATATATTTTTATTATGGGCATACATGTAGGAAATGTTCTGGAACAGGTTCTTCGGATGGAACGTATTGGGATTAGCGAATTATCCCGAAAGCTCAAAGTAAGCAGAAGAACAATATACAATTGGTTTAAACAAGAGAATTTGAATCTCCAAATTCTCTTAGAAGTTGGTAATATAATCGGACACGATTTTACGGCCGAATTGCCTGAAACATTAATAAAAAACCATCCTCACTTGCTTAACGCAGAGGATTCATCTTCTATAACCAATGCAGATATTGATAATAGTTCTGTTTATTTTTGGATGAATAAATATATTAGTTTGTTAGAAAAATATAGCGATCTCTTAAATCTCATTTCTGAGAACTCCGCTTCAAATAAGAAAATGACAGGAAAAAACGACTATTTCTAACTTAAAAATGAGAACCACAAAGCATAGCTCCTATCACCACCTTTACTTCTTAATTACTGGTTATAATCCTCTAACGTCAGCTCAACGTATTCCATGACCTTTAGTATGGCACTTCACTTTTGCCATTCCACTACCAGGAACACTTTCCATTGAAATAGCAGCAAACATTGCTCACCCCTATTACAAAAAAAGCTTCAAGTATCCTTGAGGCTTTTTTTGTAATAGAGAACAGGATTGAACTGTGCTATCAGCAGTTGACGGCCTGTAATCCAATTAAGATCAAAAAAAGCCTCACCTTTCAGTGAAGCTTTATCTAGTAGCGGGGAGCAGGATCGAACTGCCGACCTCAGGGTTATGAATCCTGCGCTCTAACCATCTGAGCTACCCCGCCGTTTCGGTGATGCAAATATAGTAATAAGGAATTATTTTCAAAGGAATTATTTAGAGATTTTAATAAATTATTAATCCCTTAAAAGGACCTTCAATGCAATTATCTATAAATGAAAGACGTAAGATGTTGACAACTTTTTCAATGTGAACATTTTTTATCTGACTTGCTACTCTTTTAAAATAAAAATATGTATCATTACAGAAATCAATACGAGAATGTAAACTAAAAAGTGACCTGTCTATGTCGGAAAAAACTAAAATACAACTTGAATATATAATTAACTCTTCTCCCCGTATTCTATACCCTTATCTGGTTGAACCAAATGACTTATCGCAATGGTTTGCCGATGACGTGATCTACCATGACGGAATTTACGAATTTATCTGGGATGGAGAACACCACAGAGCCAAGCTTGCCGCATATAAAGAAAACAAATACGCCAAATTCAAATGGATAGACGATGACCCTCATTTTTTCGAATTAGAGATCATGCAGGACGAATTGACAAACGATGTTGCTCTAGCAATAACAGATTATGCAAAAGACGAAAATGTAGATGATAGAAAAAAAATCTGGGACAACTCGATAAGCTATCTACAGAGTGTAATTGGTGCTTAAAATTCTGTATCTTTGTTTGTCGCTCGTAGCCTAACACAAAGTTAGGAAAGGCTATGCGTAAAGATGCATGAAAAAAGTACACGTATTAATACTACAAGCATTCATTAAGCCCTTTATAGTCACATTTTGTATTGTGATGTTTGTGCTTTTGATGCTTTTTTTATTTAAATATATTGACGACCTTATCGGAAAGGGATTTGAGTGGTATGTTATAATGGAACTGATTGGCTATCAGTGCGCCGTACAGTTAGCAATGGCACTTCCGCTATCTATGCTCTTATCCTCGATTATGACATTTGGTAATCTTGGAGAAAGCTATGAATTAGTTGCGATTAAAGCTGCTGGTGTATCACTTCGTAAGGCCATGAGCCCGCTTTTTGTTCTAGTCGCACTATTTGCGTCAGGATCCTTTCTATTTTCAGATTATATACTTCCTGTCGTAAACCTAAAGATGGGATCCCTCCTTTGGGATGTGCGCAATAAAAAGGCCGACTTTCTAATTAAACCTGGAATTTTTAACAGTACTATACCAGGGTATTCGATTCGAGCAAAAAGCAAAAGTAAAGATGGGACAGTATTATACGATCTGACTATTTATGACAAATCGAAAGGTACAGCTGGCAGTGACGTACTGGTCGCTAAAGAAGGATATATGTACAACTCGCGGGATCAAAACTTCATGATTCTGAAGCTTATTGATGGTGTACGTTATGAAGACTCCCGTGCGAGCAATGCCAAAACCTATGACCCGCGTCAGCAGTTTACCCGTTTCTATTTTAAGGAGACAGAGACAAAGTTTAATATGGATGCTTTTGAAATGAAGCGGACAGATGAAAACCTTTTTAAACAACATCACCAGATGTTAAATCTTCGTCAGCTTAAGCTCAAGTCTGACACCAACAGAATGGAGTTGGATAGTGTATCAAGAATCAGTGCACAGGAACTGAAACACAACATCCTCTTTACTTCGCGGTATTACAACGACGGCATTCATCAAAAGTCTAAATTAAAAATTGAAGGGAGTCTATTAGACAACGTTCCAGCATCTGCAAAAAGAAATATTGTAAGTAGTGCCTTGGGACAGATCCAACAATTTAAGGATGGAACATTCAATAGATCTGCAGAATACCAAGCATTGGTAGACAAAGATCTTCGTTACGATATTGAGTATCACCGTAAATTTACGCTTGCAGTTTCTTGTCTACTCCTATTTGCTATAGGAGCACCGCTAGGAGCTATCATTAGAAAAGGGGGATTGGGAGCGCCGGTAGTGATATCCATCATATTCTTCTTGATATATCATATTATCTCTACCGTAGCGGAGAAATCAGCTAAGGATGGCGCTATCAGCCCATTTTGGGGGATGTGGATGGCAATCATTGTTTTAACCCCATTAGCAGCATTCCTTACTTATAAATCGACCACAGACTCGGCCTTATTTGATATAGACCAGTATAAAATCAAGGCTCAGTATGCTTTGTCATGGATTAAAGAAAAATTAAATATCAAAAAACAAAAGGTCTAATCGCAATTTTGACTTCTTTATTATTAAAAGAAAATAAATCAGACATACCTTTGTAATTCGAAAACTCATATATCAATGGATATAAAATTAAACACGATCGAAGAAGCTATTGAAGACATCAAAGCAGGGAAAGTAATCATCGTTGTAGACGATGAAGACAGGGAGAACGAAGGAGACTTTGTAACCGCAGCGAGAAATGCTACACCTGAGATTATAAACTTTATGGCGACTCATGGACGGGGATTAGTTTGTGCCCCGTTGACCGAGCAACGCTGTAAAGAATTAGATTTACACCCGATGGTAGGTCAAAATACAGCTATATATGAAACTAACTTTACGGTATCAGTAGATTTGCAAGGCTACGGCTGTACCACAGGGATATCGGCCTCAGATCGCTCAAAAACAATTAAAGCGTTAATAGATCCTAATATAAAGCCTGAGGAGTTGGGGCGCCCAGGGCATATCTTTCCATTGATCGCTATTGACGGAGGCGTATTACGTCGTACGGGGCACACCGAAGCCACTGTTGATATAGCAAGACTAGCTGGTTTTGAACCAGCTGGTGTGCTCGTAGAAATATTAAAAGATGATGGCGAAATGGCAAGGCTTCCAGATTTGATGGAAGTAGCAAAACGATTTGAACTGAAAATAATAAGCATTGAAGATTTAATCGAATATCGTCTGAAACATGACACACTTATCAAAGAAGAGGTATCTGTAAAGATGCCAACCGTCTACGGGGATTTTCAAATGAAAGCTTTCACTCAAAAAAACACTGGACAACAACACCTTGCTATCTACAAAGGAGAGTGGAAAGAAGACGAACCAGTGCTAGTTCGTGTACACAGTTCCTGTATGACGGGAGATATTTTTGGCTCATGTCGTTGCGATTGCGGTCCTCAACTCCACAAAGCAATGGAAATGATCGAGAAAGAAGGGAAAGGAATTATCGTATATATGAATCAAGAAGGTCGTGGTATAGGACTGATCAACAAACTCCATGCTTACAAACTTCAAGAAGAAGGAGTAGACACAGTAGATGCGAATACACAATTAGGGTTTAAAGCAGATTTAAGAGATTACGGCGTTGGTGCGCAGATAATCCGCCATATGGGAGTTACAAAAATGCGGCTGATGTCAAACAACCCAACTAAAAGAGCTGGTCTAATAGGTTACGGAATAGAGGTTGTCGAGAACGTACCCATTGAAATCGAACCGAACGTATACAACGAGGATTACTTGAAAACCAAGCGAGATCGAATGGGACATACGATCCTTAAGAATTTATAAAATAAAAAAAGAGGACGAGTTCCTCTTTTTTTATAGATAGCAAACTACATCAACAATTGTTACCTACATAAAAGAGAAATCATGACAAACGCACTTTTTGTACAACAAGCTTATATCAACGGAGACTTTATTGACTCAGAGCACACTTTTGAAGTCATAAACCCATCTACAAATAAAACAATTGGCACCGTACCGAATCTTCATATTGATCATTGTAAAAGTGCGATTAAGGCTGCCGAATCAGCACTCTCCTTATGGCGGCAAACCCCTGTTGGCATACGTTGTCAAGCTGTTTATAAAATATACGAACTCATCCTCAGCCACAAAGACGAGCTTGCAGAGATCATGACGTTAGAATGTGGAAAAACACTAACCGAATCGCTGGGAGAGATTGACTATGCAGCTTCATTTGTTGAATGGTTTGCCGAAGAAGGTAAGCGTACGTATGGAGAGACGATCCCTTCACTCAAAGGTAACAATCGTTTGATGACCATCAAACAACCTGTAGGAGTAGTAGCTGCTATCACACCGTGGAACTTCCCTCTAGCAATGATTACGAGAAAACTAGCCCCTGCCTTAGTAGCAGGATGCCCTGTTGTCCTAAAACCAGCTTCGCAAACCCCATTTACAGCAATAGCCCTTGCTAAGCTGACCCAAATGGCCGGAATACCAAAGGGCGTCTTTTCTGTAATTACTTCCAAAGACAGTAAAGGATTTGGAGAGGAACTGGCTACAAATCCCATCGTGCAAAAGATCACATTTACAGGCTCCACAGCTGTTGGAAAGACACTCATGCAACAGGCGGCCAGCACCCTTAAGAGAATCTCTTTCGAACTAGGTGGAAATGCTCCTTTCCTTGTATTTGACGATGCAGATGTTGACAAAGCTGTTTTGGGAGCTATTGCGGGAAAATTTAGAAACTCTGGACAGACCTGTGTCTCAATAAATAGATTTTACATTCAGGAGGCTGTTTACGACGAATTTGCAAAAAGGCTTAGTACGGCTGTTAAAGTACTAAAAGTTGGCGATGGATTTACACAAGGTACTCAGGTAGGCCCTCTAATCAATCAAGCTGGTTTAGAAAAGGTAAAAAAACACGTGGAAGATGCAGTAGGCCGGGGAGCCAAAATTTTAACAGGAGGAAAACCACTTCATGGAAATTTCTTCGAACCTACGGTACTCACGGATCTCGCTCCCGATAGTATAATAAGCAAAGAGGAAACCTTCGGTCCTATATGTGCCCTATTTAAATTCAGCAATGAAGAAGAGGCTATTCAATTAGCAAACAATACGCCTTTTGGCCTAGCTGCTTATTTCTACAGCGAGAACATCCATCGTTGCCATCGGGTGGGCGAAGCTTTAGAAGCGGGAATGGTCGGTATCAACACAGGCCTAATCTCCAATGCATCCGCTCCTTTTGGGGGTATAAAACAATCCGGAATAGGTAGAGAAGGTGCTAGATACGGAATAGACGAATATCTCGAAATTAAGTATTTATGTTATGGAGCATAGTCGCTCCGCAACATATTACCACAAATGATACCGTACACCGAGTGTTAAATAATTAGGCAGAAACGTTTCATCTTCGACAAGATACTTCACCTTGTACCCTGTATAAACAGATAATTGTACAGGCTTAAAGTAATAGCTCAATCCGAGCTGTCCGTTGAGAACGAACCTTTCATCCTTTACAAATACATACTCCTTGACGTCGACCTCTTGGTAACTAATAAAATCTTCGGCTGCTCCCGCCCCGAGAAAAACGTTAAAATTACTTTTTCGCTTGTCTAAAAATGAAAAAAGATAGTCTGCACCAACAGAAACAAAATTACTTCTTCCGTGGACCTGAGCTTGTACTGAACTACGGTTATCCAGGTCATACTTCCCTTGCACGCCAAAACTACTTTCTTTTGCTGATTTTACATTCATATCGCCATAAAAACCAAACGCCCAATTGTGTTCCTGTGCAAACGAATGTGCCGATAACACCGTCATAAGTATGACTGTCAAAAAAACTCTTTTCATCATAAATTAGTCTACCTTCTCTCCTTTTGATTTTCGATATTTCTTATAAAGTTTAACTAGTATCATCAGTAAAATTGCTAATATCAATAATCCTAACACACCATAAATCCAACTTAGCGCTGATTTCAAAATAACGACAAATACTATAGCAAACAACAGCACTGTAGATACTTCATTCCAAAGCCGTAATTGATGTGAAGTCCATGTAGAAGCTTCATCCCTCAACCTAAACATTATCCGTTGGGTTCTAAAATGATAAAAAACCATTCCTCCGACAAACAACAACTTGACGTGCATCCAACCTAAAGAGAGTAGCCCAGGGTTTAGATACAACATTAATAAAGCAGAAGCAATCGTAATGTACATGGCAGGAGTTGTGATCACCCACCAAAGACGGTTTTCCATAATTGTAAACTGTCGGTGCAACACATTATATTCCACCTTTTCCTTTCCTTTGGCTTCTGTATGATAAATGAAAAGACGGGGCGTATAAAAAAGTCCCGCCATCCAACATATCACAAAAATGATATGTACTGCCTTAGCATATAGATATATCATAATACAAAAGTAAGAAGGAAAAATTAAATAATTTTTCCTTCTTGATTTTATTAGTACCTAAACTCTTTAATTACTTCGACAGCGTATTTGACGTGGTCAAAAGGCATATCCGGCATGATACCATGTCCCAGATTACATATAAAACCATTCTCTCCTCGCATACGTTCAAAAAGTTCGTGTATCTTAGCTTTGATAACAGGCTTGTTAGCATACATGATGAATGGATCCAAATTTCCTTGTACAGCCATACCAGCAGGTAGACTCTTTTTAATATTTAACAGATCCGCATTCCAATCGACCGAAATGACATCGGGTTTAGTCTCTGCCATAACCGGTGCAAATACGGAAGCTCCTTTTGCGAAAGAAATAACCGGGACCGTGCGTTTCAAATTGTCGATAATATACTTATTGTATTTGTGAGAGAATGTGTGATAATCATTCCAAGACAAAGCCGAGGCCCAACTATCGAACAACTGTACTGCGTTTACCCCCGCATCGATCTGCATATTCAGATAGGCTATTGTCAAGTCAGCAATCTTCTGTAAAATAAGATGAGCAAGTTCTGGCTCATTATTAAGCATAAGTTTTGTTAGCTTAAAATCTTTTGAAGAAGCCCCTTCTACCAAATAGCTTAATATGGTAAATGGCGCACCGGCAAAACCAATAAGTGGGATACGTCCATTTAGGCGTTCTTGAATCACTTTAATCGCATCGGCTACGTATTGAAGCTTGTCTAAGCAATCTACAGATAGCTTTTCAGCATCAGCAAATGATCGAACCGGATTTGAAAAACGAGGCCCTACCCCTTGTTCAAAGGACAAGTCCCCTCCCATAGCTTCGGCAGTAACAAGAATATCTGAGAAAAGAATAGCAGCATCGATCCCCAGAAGGTCCACAGGCAACATGGTGACATCTGCGGCAATTTCCGGTGTCTTACACATCTCCAAAAAGCTATACTTATTCTTGATTTCCCAATATTCAGGCATAAAACGCCCTGCTTGACGCATCATCCACACCGGAGGTCTTTCTGTTTGCTGCGAAAGCGCAGCTTTGATAAACAAATCGTTCTGTAAAATTGTACTCACTATTTCTTAATTATATTTTTTTACGTCTTCTCTAATTTTCCTAACTATATCACTTTGCCGCTGCGTCAGCGCTAACTTATCAGCCAGATCTAAATATGTCAAAACACGCTCATACTCTTTTTTCCGCAGGTTGATATTTGCTAGGTTTATCAACACCATACCCTTTTCGTTATCTCGGCGCCAAGGCAATCTGGAAGCCAGCTGGAAATGATATTCTGCCTCATCGACCCGATTCTCTTTCAAAGCTATATTACCCAGCATAAATTCATAAAAGTTACGTCGTCCTTTCCTTAGATGGTCTGGATTTTTGATCTCTGCAAGTAATCTCTTTGTTTTCTCGTAATCTTGTTTGTGAAATGCCTGGGTGGCGAGAAAAACTGTTCCTTCCCGATATTGACTCCATATGAAATATCCAATAATCCCCAAGAGATAAACACAAACATTGTAGTGTCTGAAAACAACGGAATAGGCTAAGCCTACGACCGCTATTGACACTACTATCATCCGAAACCGTGTATTCATAAAAGTTATTCGCCTTGGCCTTCGGGAGTATCTGTAAACTTATACCCTACCCCTCGTATCGAGTGAAAATAGATCGGGTGCTTTTGGTCCGGTTCAAAATACTTTCTGAATGTCAGGATAAAATTATCAATGGTTCTTGTAGAAGGGTATACATCATAATTCCAAACAGTTTCCAGAATCTGCTCTCTTGAAACAGCTTCATTACGTCGCTCAATAAGAAGCTTCAATAACATCGTCTCTTTTTTAGTAAGAGAGGTCACTGTACCATCTGGCAAGTGTAATTCGTAAGAGTTAAAATAAATGGTTTTATCACCAATCGTATACGAATTCAGTTCTTTCAATTCATCCCCTTTCATACCGCGACGGATTAGATTCCCAACCCGCAAAATCAGCTCTTCAAGATTGAAAGGCTTCACCAAATAATCATCAGCACCTTTTTTAAGTCCGGTAATACGGTCTTCGCTGCTATTTTTGGCAGTCAAAAACATAATAGGCACCTCCGTGTTCTGGAGACGAATAGTCTCCGCTACCTGAAAACCGTCTATTTCCGGAATCATAACATCCAAAATAATTAGGTTAAAGCGCTCTTCTTTAAAAATTTTTAACGCTTTCTTTCCATCGGTTGCCGTAGTAACACGGTAACCTTCAAGTTCTAAATTCAATTTGATTGCCTCCAACAAGTGTTCCTCGTCTTCGACCAAGAGTATCCTTTGCTTAGCTTGCATAATTTTCAAATGTTACTTCAAAGATGCTTCCGGAAGGCTTATTATCCATAACCCTAATCGTGGCATCGTGTTTTTGCAATACAGATTTCACTATATATAACCCCAAACCAGTTCCCTTGGTTTTGCGGGTAGACTCATTTCCTACACGATAGAATTTATTAAAAATAAGTCGCTTTTCTTCATCTTGTATACCAGCACCATGATCCGACACCGAAAATACAAGATCCTTATCCTTTATTTTAAGATTCACCTCTACATTAGCACAGGGAGGAGAATATTTTATCGCATTCTCCACAAGATTGGTCACCACATTCGTGATTGCAAATTTATCAGCGTGTAATATCACTCCAGGTTCAATATACGGTTTAATAATCTCTGATTTACAAGCATTCTTCTGTAGTCTATCTAAAATCTCTTCTATCAGTAAAGAAAAATCAAAATCTTCCTTAGGTAAGATGAATGTTCTATTCTCTAACTTTGTGGCCAACAGCACATTTTCAACCAGATAATCCAAACGTTCAATATCTTTTAAAGAATTGGACAAAAAAGTCTTTTGTTGTTCTCTATCTAGGTCTCGTTTTAGTATGGTCTGCAAATAAAGCTTGACAGACGCTAGTGGAGATTTTAATTCGTGAGTTACAGAAAGAAGAAAATTCTGTTGTTGTTGTTGATAATAACGTTCACGCTCTAGATGCTTCTTCAACTTAATCACCGCCAACACAAAAATGGCAATAAATATCAATCCCTCACCTATAATCATTCCTTTTCGATCAGGTACATGTTTGATAAACATATATCCCCAACCTATCAGTTGACAAAGCGCATATAGTGCCAGTAAATAAAACCAAAAGAGAGCTCTTCTCATAAATGCTATTTCAACAAAAATAGGCAAATATAGGTGCATAATAAAATAGCCCGTGTTTTATGACACTAATAAGAAAAAGAGGGGGTATCTTTGCATATGTTTACACAAAAAAAAGATATCTTTTTCGACTTGGACCATACCATCTGGGATTTTGATAAAAATGCAGAAGAAACATTACAAGAACTCTATCACCGTTTTCAATTTGACCGTCTTTTTGGTAAAAGTAATTCAGATTTATTTATAGAAACATATACAATCAATAATCATCGTGTTTGGGATCTGTATCATCACGGGAAGATAGACAAGTCCACTCTTAGAAAACTACGTTTTGCAGACACCTTCACCCAACTCGGTGTAGACCCAGTCTTATTCCCAACGGCATTTGAAGAAGAATACTTACAGATATGCCCTACTAAAACGAACCTATTTCCTCACGCACACGAGACACTCCGATATCTTCAAGGTCGATACAACCTGCATCTGATATCTAATGGCTTTAAAGAAGCCTGTGAACTGAAATTAAAACATAGTGCCCTCAAAGATTATTTTAAGACTATTGTGATCTCCGAAGTATTTGGAGTGAACAAGCCTGACCCACGCATATTTGACTATGCAGTCAACAATGGTGAAGCCGAGAAAAGCTCTTCGATTATGATTGGCGACAATCTGGATGCCGATGTGAGGGGTGCTCAAAATGCGGGTTTAGAAGCTATCTTCTTCAACAGTACCGGAACAGAGAAACCAGTAGATATCAATCACATGATTATAGACCTAAAAGAGCTTCAATATATTTTTTAAATAACATGGGGCACCCAAAAGGATACCCCGCCTATCATTTCATCGATTAAAGCCTTTTGTTACTTCAAGATTTTTACTGTTATATTGCGATACCATACATCGTCGCCATGGTCCTGAAACCCGACTACACCCGGATCTGCTCCGACTTTAGACAACAACTCAAAAGCCAATGGCCACTTATTCTGACTAAACTTGCTCGACTGAAGTAATGTTCTCCATTCCGGTGTCCGGATTGTATATTCAACGACTTTTTTACCATTTTGATAATGCTCGACCTTCTCTCCTTTCACGACAATTTTTGACTTATTCCATTCTCCCACAGCTTTTGCATTCTGCGGCTTTGCTGGAATCATATCGTACAACGAAGCTGATTTACGATTACCGTCAACACCTTTTGAAGCATCGGGATGCTTTTCGTTATCCAGTATCTGATATTCTGGACTAGATATATATATCGGCTGTCCCTTTATCTCTTTTGCTAAGAAAAAAACACCAGAGTTACCTGCTTCCGAAATTTTCCATTCAAACTCCAGTTCAAAGTTTTTGAAATCATGGGCAAAAATAATATCACCACCTTCAGGTTTATCGACGTTAGGTTGTCTTGAAAATTTAAGAGCCCCAGCCTCTATACTCCATTTATTCGGCACATAAGTCTTGTTATAGCCACGCCAGCCCTCTAAAGAACTACCGTTAAAAATCACATATGCACCGCTTTTATTTTTTTTAAATTTAGTAAGATCTATCTTGGGTAGATTGAGTAATTCATAAGTCGGCGTGACAGTCTCAAAGTTTTTCTTTCCTTGTGCGTATAAAGCTGTTAATGACAAAAAACCAGCCATTAAACAGGTTACAATAAGTTTCTTATTCATTCGGTTATAGTGTATTAATGGATTTTCATACGATCTTCAGTTTACTCAACAAACTCAAGACCACAGTTATAATTATAAATATACAATTACTTAATGTAATTCCTACACTTAGAAACTATTTAAATTATACGAATACACGCATTGACCTTCGCTAGACGACATCTCTTCATTTCCTGTTTTAATTTTACTCAGATCCTGAATACCGGATCTATACGAGAAGCCGAGATTAAACGTCTGCTTTGATCATCGGAAATAACGATCTGGGTATTGTGAAGTTAGATAACTATTAGCACCAAAAAGTCGATAACTAAACAGATCACGCACATTGAATGTGATCGTCGATGTTCCTTTGAAAACATCCTATTTGACAGCCACATATACCCCATGCATAGCTTTCATTTTTCCTTGAAGGCTATGCATGGCCACACGATCCCCCGCACCTACACAGAAGTTGCTTTTACTTGATTTACGTTGGTCGTCAGATTTCCATTTCGCAAAGCCCCTCTGTACTTTTAACCTCAAGTACGGCATTGAAATTCACCTTAAAATATAATAAGTTGATATCACCTGCCAAATCCCACAACGGAAAAACATTAACCTTAGACACGAGCTCAAATCCAGCGTTATTTCTAGAACCGACATTTTCCCAAGCTTCACCGTACCGATATCCCTAGTTTTATTGGCGGCAATCACCACAGTTTTTTTTCATAATCCAACACACCGACAAAATTGACCCTAACGATATAATTACCTGGATTAACCGCCTCGACAATAGAAATCTCATCGGTATAAGTCTGCCTCCCTTTAACTTGTATTTTAGACTACGGATCCAACAAAGAGACACTAACGCCCAACATCGTTTGGCGCGTTGCTTATTCGACAACCAGTACCTTAAATTGGCCTATTGCGCATAAATAAATAATGGAAATTAAGTCGCAAATGTTAGCTTACTGTCGTAAGCTACAAAAATGTATAATTAAAAAAGAAAAGAGGATAATCGTAACTGTATTATTACCGCTCAAAAACTATTCGACAGAAACAGTCAACCCTTCAGACTTAAGTATCTTGCGATAGACTTCAACCTCAACATAAGATCCTTCCAAAACCGCACATTTTCCTTCATTATGCACCTTCCACGCTATACGTTCAGCTTGGGACTCCGTGTACTGCAAATGGTGCATCAGACAATAAATAACATGATCGAATGTATTGATATCATCATTCCAAAGAATCAGTTTATGACTCTCCTTAACTGACGCTAATATTTCTTCCAGCGTAAAGGTCTCTTGTGCGGTTTCTACCCCCATAGCGCAAAAGTAGTGTATTTTTGAAAAAATGCGTAATTTTACAGCAATTTCCTTTTGTTTTATAAAATGTGATGTCACCATGTATACCGATATTGCAAAAAAACAAGGACAATGATAATAGAATTGACCATTTACAAAATAACAACAGAAAATGTTTCAGTCCAAAATTGCCGGCTTAGGTCACTACGTACCAAAAAACATATACACTAATAATGACCTGAAGCGCTTTATGGATACCAGTGATGAATGGATCCAAGAACGAACAGGGATTAAAGAAAGAAGATACGCCGATCGTCTCGAGGAAACCACAACATCCATGGGCGTGGAAGCTGCTAAAATCGCCATCGAAAGAGCTGGTATCACAAAAGATGAGGTAGACTTTATAATTTTCGCGACCCTGTCTCCGGATTACTATTTCCCAGGGTGTGGCGTACTTTTGCAAAGAGAAATGGAAATGAAAGAGATCGGAGCATTGGACATCCGGAATCAATGTTCGGGATTCATATATGCCTTATCCGTCGCCGATCAATTTATCAAAACAGGAATGTACAAAAACATTCTTGTTGTCGGATCTGAAAAACACTCTTATGCCCTGGATTTTTCTACTCGAGGTAGAGCTGTTTCCGTTATCTTCGGTGATGGAGCCGGCGCAGCAGTACTTCAACCGACTATAGAAGAAGGAAAAGGTATCTTGAGCACACACTTACATTCGGATGGTGCTGAAGCAGAGAAACTCGCGATGTATTATCCAGGAGCTTCAGGCGGAAAAGGATTAGAAAACAGACCAAAGTGGCCCGACCAGGAATTGGGAGGTATGTTGATGACCGTGGAGATGCTAAAAGATGGCTCTGCTTTCCCATATATGGACGGACAAGCGGTCTTTAAAAAAGCTGTAGTCAAATTTCCCGAAGTAATTGGAGAGGCTTTAGCAAAAAATAACTTAAAAAGCATAGATATAGATCTACTAGTACCACACCAAGCAAATCTACGTATATCTCAATTCGTACAGAAAACCTTAGGTCTACGAGACGATCAAGTATTTAACAATATTCAAAAATACGGGAATACAACTGCTGCTTCGGTGCCTATCGCACTTTCTGAAGCGTGGGAAACAGGAAAAGTAAAAGAAGGGGATTTGGTCTGTCTTGCAGCCTTTGGTGCCGGTTTTACCTGGGGGGCTGCCTTAATTCGCTGGTAATCTAATTTTTCTAAAAGTCTCTGTATTATTGATTCGTTTTAACTCTGTATGACATCTATGAGCTTACTCATTGCGGTTCAATGCAATTCAAGAACTTTTTTTCATGATGTTTTCTTTTGCATTGGCGTTCAAGAGCTCTCCCGATAACATAGGAATCAGTTCACATCTGCTGCCGATCCCAAAAGGATCATTAAAGTTTTTTTCCTTAGTAACCAAAATTAAGGTCACTAAGGAAAAAATTAGCTTTCTATATTACACGGACTAACAAACCTTTTAGATACTCCCCTTCTGGGAAAGAAGCCCTTACGGGATGATCTTCTGGCTGAGAAAATTGCCGTATAAATTGAATCTCTTTGCCAGCATCCAACGCTGCCCAGGCCAAAACCTGCTTAAACGTATCAATATCCATAGCCCCTGAACAAGAGAAAGTAGCCAATAGCCCCCCACTTTTCAACAACATCAATCCCCGTCTATTCAGATCTTTGTATGCCCGGGAAGCCTTTTCCAATGTGGAGCGTGAGGGTGCATATTTGGGCGGATCCAAGACAATCAAATCAAATTTTTCACCTTGCTCCCCCAAATATCGCAAATATTTGTTAACATCAGACTGTATCGCTTTATGCAGAGAAGCATCAAATTTATTATAGACGATATTATCTTTCAATGTTTCGACAGCTAAAGCAGAGCTGTCTACAGAAACCACTTCGATCGCACCATTACGAAGTGCATTCAACGTAAAGCCACCGGAATAACAAAAACAGTCCAAAACACGTTTCCCTTTCACATATTGTGCAGTCAACAATCTATTTTCGCGTTGATCACAATAAAATCCAGATTTTTGACCGTCAATGATATTCACGCGATAGTGAATCCCATTTTCAACAATATCTACAAATTCGGGCGGTATTTCCCCCCATAACAAACCATTTTGATCCTTAAGCCCTTCATACTCCCGAGATTTAAGATCACTTCGTTCATAAATACCTTTTGGAGACAAAATATTCACCAATTCATCGACAATAACTGCTTTTACATTTTCTACACCAACCGCATGAACCTGTATCGAAATAAAATCAGCATACTTATCCACAATCAAACCCGGCAAAAAATCTGCTTCAGCAAAAATCAAACGTACACTATCATTGTCAATGCTCAATAGGTGTTCTCTATTTTGAACAGCCTTTTTAACACGCTTCCGCCACCATTGCTCATCAATCTCATTGGTGGGATTCCATTCAAGTAACCGGACAGCAACGCGAGACGTATTATTATATACGCCATATGCAATAAACTCATCGTCTATATTATATACCGAAACAACCTCTCCCGGTTGAATATGACCAACTACTTTACTTATAGCCCCTGAAAACACCCAAGGATGCAATTGCCAAGCGGCTTTATCTTTTCCTTTATGAAGGATTATCTTATTCATTGGCACAAAAATAAAACTGAAAAAACAAATAATATTATTTTTTGATTATTTTTTCAAAATTTTATTTCAAAACTATACTTTTTGCCAATTTAAAGTTCATTTAGACAGGACCTCTGTAAAAACAACTCCCCTATTGAATCTTTGATTATTTCCTGTTCAATAGATAGTCTTTAAATTTCTCAAAATCTATAGAAGCGGCGGTAGCTACCTTAGGCTTATTAGACAGATCAGAAGCTCCTTGTGGTAGCTTTACCTTTGCAAATATCGCTGTATCGATTGCTTCCGGAAATTTACAGGGATGTGCCGTGGACAAAAACACAGAACCATACTCCCCAGGACAATCTTTACGATAGGCTTGAGCGGCTAAGTAACCTATTGCAGTGTGCGGACATGCCACATAGCTATATTTCTCAAAAAGCTCATTCATAGCCACTTTTATTTCCTCATCTGTATATGCATACGAAGAGATAACATTGCGCAAACCCTCCAAATCTCCATGAAATAAATCTTTAATACGAACCCAATTACTTGGATCCCCTACATCCATCGCATTAGCCAATGTTTGAATAGACGGTTTAGGTTCGTAAGATCCTGACTTTAGAAAACGTGGCACTGTATCATTCACATTTGTACCGGCCACGAAATGTTTCACTGGTAGTCCCATTTTATAAGCCAATAGACCAGCTCCAATATTGCCAAAGTTACCACTAGGAATAGTAAACACCACTTCATGAACCCCCTGTACCTTCAATTGTGCATAAGCCCAAAAGTAATAAAAGGTCTGTGGAATTAGACGGGCAATATTGATAGAATTTGCGGAAGTGAGACGCAGTGCTGTGTTAAGCTCAGGATCACTAAAAGCTCGCTTTACCAAAGCCTGACAATCGTCGAACGTACCATCCACCTCTACTGCCCGGATATTTTGCCCATTCGTTGTCAATTGCTCTTCCTGTACTTTAGAAACTTTTCCTTTAGGGTATAGAATGGTAACTCGCGTTCCTTCGACGCCAAGAAATCCCAACGCAACAGCGCCGCCAGTATCTCCCGATGTTGCAACAAGCACATCTAATAATCGATCTCCATTTTTAGAGAAATACCCCATCACCCGACTCATAAAACGCGCCCCAAAATCTTTAAACGCATATGAGGGACCATGAAAAAGTTCAAAAACAGCAGTTTGGGCATCCAAAAATATAACAGGTGCATCAAAATTAATTGCATCTGCTATTATGGCTTTTAAATCTTCTTTCGGAATGTCATTTCCAATTATTGCATTTGCTACAGTAAAAGCGATCTCCTGCAGAGAATACTGCTGGAGATTCCGGATAAACAAAGCATCCAATTGAGGTATAACCTCAGGCATATACAAGCCTCTATCCTGTGGCAAAGAGTTGAATACGGCTTCTTGGAAAGAAACACGCAGATTCTTATTATTCGTACTATAAAATTTCATTTTTTTAGATTTAAGATATTAGATTTAAAATTTCAGCACTAGGCTTAAAACTCCAGCACCCTAGGGCCTACTACATTAATAGCAGATACATATTGATAACTATCGATTTCTCTAGTGGACAAATGGCTTTTAATTTTATCGACAATAAGCTGAGCCATAGCTTCTCCTCGAGACACGGCGACAACAGAAGGACCTGAACCCGATATCCCGAAACTTAATGCACCATTTTCTAAGGCTATTCGCTTCATTTCATAGAATTCAGGAATTAAAATAGCACGAGTTGGCTCGATCAACACGTCTTGCATACTTCTTCCTATCAGACTATAGTCATTCTGAAAAAGTCCGGCCACCAATCCTGCAATATTCCCCCATTGCACCACCGCATCCTTTAAAAGCACCTTATCCTTGATCAGCTTTCTAGCATCACGGGTCGGAACATCAACCTGTGGAAACACAATGCCGACAAACAATTCTTCCGGAACTGGAAGTTTAATAACATCCAGCTCGACTTGACCTCGAATTAACGTCACACCTCCCATAAGAGCTGGTGCGACATTATCAGCATGACCATATCCACATGCCAAGCGCTCCCCTTCCACACAATAGGGCATAAGCTCTGTTTTAGAAAGTGGGCTTCCCAATAAGACATTTATCGCAAAAAGCCCCGCTACCGTACTGGCAGAACTTGATCCCAATCCTGAACCAATCGGCATATGTTTATTCAATTCAATCTCTACTCCGATATCATTTAAGAGCCCCAAATCAGACAATAACATCTTGACACAGGCGCTTACTGTATTTCTATCAGGATCCAGAGGTAGTCGACCATCATCTCCTGTTATAGAGCGAATTCGTACACCGGGTTCTGCCACTCGATACATCTTGACTTCATCACCAGGCTTATCTACCGCAAATCCCAAAATATCAAATCCGCAAATCATATTTGCCACAGTAGCAGGAGCAAAAACGCGCACTTTATCCAAGATCTTATCGAAACTTATCTTCTTATCTAACTTATTCTGATTCATATGTAAATAATTTGTTTTTTATCCGCCAACTGGCGGATCTAGATTACTATCGTGTTAGTGTAATGCTGCTAAATGGGGATATTTCATTTTTTTATTGCAAGGGGTAATCTAATCTATGAAATGTTATGCTCCGACATTTACCAAGTCTGCAAACACTCCTCCTGCAGTTACTTCAGCACCCGCACCAGGTCCCTTAACCACAAGAGGTCTTTCTTTATACCGCTCGGTAGTAAAAGATATGATATTATCACTTCCCGAAAGTGCATAAAATGGATGCGTACTGTCCACCATTTGTAAAGAAATACAAACTTTTCCCTCTTCCAATTTGCCAATATATCGGATTACTTGACCGGCTGCAGCGGCTTGATCCTTTAACAAATTAAAATATTGCTCAGCCTTCAACAATTCTGCATAAAACTCATCTACAGATGATGCTGCCAAACAAGCCTCTGGGAGTATGGCTCCTAAATCTACGTCTGAAGATTCAATCGGATATCCAGCATCACGAGCCAAAATCAGCATTTTTCGCATAAAATCAACGCCTCCTAAATCATCTCGGGGATCCGGTTCTGTATACCCCAACTCTTGTGCCTTCTTCACGACCTCATAAAATGAAGCATCTCCCACAAAATTATTAAAGATGTAAGATATCGTTCCGGATAAAATTGCTTCTATTTTTAAAATACGATCGCCACTCATCATTAGGTCCTTTAACACGCGGACAATAGGCAACCCTGCACCAACATTAGTCTCATAAAAAAAGTCTACACCATGTTTGCGTGCCGCTTCATGCAGCGATTGATATTGTGCATAATCTCCCGAATTCGCTATTTTATTACAAGTCACAATAGAGATATTGGATCTAAAAATATCCTCATAATATATTGCGGGCAACTTGCTAGCTGTGTTATCAATAAACACACAATTGGGTAGATTGAGTGCTTTCATCTGTTCTATAAAGCTAGTCAAGTCTGCAATATCCCCCTTAGCTCCCAACGCTTCTTCCCATGCACCCAAATCAATTCCGGATACATCAAATAACATTTTTCTTGAATTAGAGATGCCCACAACCTTAATTTCGATATCATTGCTTTCTAATAAGAAATCATGCTGCATAAATAGCTGTTTAAACAGTGTTGCACCTATATTACCAGTACCAAGGTTAAACACATGTAGTGTCTTCTTTAGTTCTGCAAAAAAGGCATCATGTACCGCGTTCAACGCTTTTGCAAGATCCTCTTTGGAAATAATAACGGAAATATTAAACTCAGAAGACCCTTGAGCGATGGCACGAACATTTATACCATTCCTTCCTAACGCATGGAACAATTTTCCCGACATACCTGGTGTTCGCTTCATATTTTCACCAACAATGGCCAATACAGAGAGGTTTTCTTCCACCTCTGGCATCACCAGCTTACTTGCAGCCAACTCCAGCTCAAACTCTGAAGCGATCAAAGCCAACGCCTTAGTCGCATCAGATGGATTGACCGCAAACGTTATACTGTGCTCCGAAGAAGATTGTGTGATTAACACAACATTAATCTGTTCGCGAGCCAATAAAGTAAACAAACGTCCTGAAAACCCAGATTTACCAATCATTCCGCTTCCCGTAAGATTGATGATCGATATATCTGAAATAGATGAAATACCTTTAATAGGATAGTTCGACTTATCCGATTCGAACTGGATACGGGTTCCAGACAAATGAGGTTCGAAGGTATTTCTAATCGCAATCGGAATTTTTTTCATAAATGCAGGAATCATAGTTGGTGGATAAATGACTTTAGCACCGAAATAAGACAATTCCATTGCCTCTGTATACGATAAGATAGGGAGCGAAAAAGCCTTTTTTACGATTCTAGGATCCGCAGTCAGCATACCATTCACGTCTGTCCAGATCTCAATAACGGAAGCTCCTAATACAGCACCGAATATCGCTGCAGTATAGTCTGAACCGCCACGTCCTAATGTTGTAACCCTTCCTTTATCATTAGATCCGATAAATCCAGTAACAAATAATAACTTATTTGTGTGAGTGTACGATAGCGCCTGAATCAATTGAGTAGTCAAATCTTCATTTATATGTGCATTTCCAAAATTAGAGTCAGTTTTGATATAATGGGCCGCATTAATGTACTCCGAATCAGAAACATACTGTTCCATGATTTTGGAAACCATGTAATTGGAAAAGCGTTCTCCGAAAGACAGTACCAAATCTCTACTTTGATCACTCAACTCTCTCAAGGCAGTTATACCTTGCAATATATCATCGAGATCATTGACCATTAGTTTTAGTTTTGTAAATACCGGATTTTGAAATTTGACGGCTATCAGTTTTCGGACAACATCAAAATGTTTCTCTTCGATTACCTCCAGATTTGCACTAAACCCCTTCCCCTCAGCGGCATCCTCAGCCATCTGTGTCAATAAATTGGTTACTCCAGACATCGCTGACAACACCACAAGCGGCTTTTCATTTTTCTCAAAAGAGTCCCTAACAATTGACAGTACCTTTTCTATACTCGACGCGGTACCTACGGATGTACCTCCAAATTTTAATACCTTCATTGATTCTATATTAGTTTGTTTGTTTGTTTTAAAATAGCACAAAAAAAGCCTTCCTCGTTTCGAGGAAGGCTTTCTATATTTATGACACGTATTATTTCAACATAGAACTACCTCCCTCTGAGTTATCCCAGTGGTAATAATAGTTGTTGAAATAATAACGCTTAAAATCATGTCTTTTCGCAAATTTTAGATAAAGATAATACAATATTTTTATTAAATGCAAATTTAACTTAATAAAATAGAAATAGAATAAAAATAATGAGTCATATGGTGAACCGTTTGTAAACGTTTTGTACACCATATTAACAATACAATCTCCGTTTACAATCATTACCCCACCAAAAAAAAGCAACACACTCAAAAAGAACACTTTAAGAAACATCAAAAGTTAAAGTTTTGTTAAAAAAAAGTAAAATTGCTTGGATTAGATGGCTTTAAGTCTTATCTTCGTTGACATAAGTTATACAATTGTATACTTAATTGTGTACTTACAGGAAGAAAAGTTGTAATTAAACATAAAGCGATTTAATGAAAACAAAAAAACTAATAGCAGGTTTGCTATTGACAGGCTTTTGTCTAGTGTCGCACGCACAAACAACAAACAAAAGTAAAACTGGAGATCAGGATAATCTTGCAAAAGAGTACTTTTCTCAAATCATGGGTGTAGCCGTTAATGCTACAACAAGCACTAAACTTTATCAGTTCGTTTATGATTGGTTAGGAACACCTTATCGTTTAGGTGGAGATTCTAAAAAAGGAATCGATTGTTCCAAATTTTCATTAGCAGTATATGAAAATGTCTTCAACACCACAATTGGATATAACAGCAGAAATCAATATGATAATGTCACCCCGATAGGAAAAGGTGAGCTTCAAGCAGGAGATTTGGTCTTTTTTAAAATCCGCAGTAAGAGCATTACACATGTGGGGGTTTATTTAGGAGATGACAAATTTGCTCATGCTTCATCTAGCAAAGGAGTAATGGTTAGCAGCCTTAATGAAGCGTATTGGAAACGTTATTATTATAATGGAGGAAGACCTAAAAAAGATGAAGACAGAATCATGACTGCAGACGCAACGAACTACAAAGAAGACGGTAAATAAGAGTCTTTGTCGAAAGAAATTTCCAAAGTCCGAATGAGTGTATCATTCGGACTTTTTTTATACTATTCAATATTATACTGAAACTTATATAGAGTTTTCTTAAATTAGCATGGTCAAATAATCGTTATGCCAACAAAACAAACTTTAATACTAAATAAAGAACAGATACAGCAAAAGTCAAAACGAATTGCTTATCAGATTCTAGAAGATAACTTTGAAGAGAAGGCCGTTGTATTAGTAGGAATTGCTGAGCGCGGCTATATTTTTGCTAAACGTCTACAGGTAATACTAAAAGAAATAGCTCCGGAAAAAGAGATAGAGCTCATTAAAGTTAGTATTGAAAAAAATAAAAGAACACTTGAAGCTACAACAGACCAACCTGTAGAAATGGCAAAAAATAAAGCTGTTATAATTGTTGATGATGTTTTGAATAGTGGAAGAACTTTAGCATACGCGCTAGCAGCTTTTATAAATGTTCCTTTAAAAAAGATGCGCACAGCTGTTCTTATAGACAGGAGTCACCATCAATTCCCAATATTTAGTGACTTTTACGGAACCAAACTCTCGACGATTTTGAAAGAACATGTTGAAGTTCGATTAGAGGAAATTGATAATGAAGAAGATGCAGCTTGGCTTTACTAAGCTGCATCTTCGATAAACAGTCCGCCACTCTATCCTTTATTAACTTTGAGTTTCATCCCAGGCTTAATCATACTGCTTTTCAAACCATTATCAGCTTTCAATTTCGAGACCGTACTTCCATTAAATTTATTTGCTATACGGTCCAAGGAGTCCCCTTTTTTAACAGTATAAACTATTACATTGGATTTTGCGGAGACAGATGCTGTTTTTATATTTTTGGCAAGCCGGTTATCAACAGGCTTTTCTACAATTAATGAGCGTCCGATTATTCTACTTTTGGAGGACAACTCATTCCATGCCCTTAAATTCTGAACTGAAATACCAAACTTACGAGACACAGATGTTAACGTTTCCCCCGCTTTGACTTTATATTTTTTTTGTTTTTGTTCCTCATCGGCCAACATAAGTTCGTTACTGTTTCGGGTCGACTCTTGGACAGGTTCAATTTCGCGCAATGCAACATACAGAAGACTGTCGTTTGTCTGTTCAGTCACCGGCAACAGTAAACGCTTCGGCTTTTCAATAGAGCCTATTATGATACGCTGCTTAAAAGCAGGGTTATAATATTTCAACTGCTGCATCGATACACCTAAAGCTTTCGCCACATTGTCTAAATCAATTTTTCGATCTACCATAACCAGGTTACTTGACGATCCAAGTTCGGTGGACGCCGCTTCAATGCCATAATAATCTGCATTCGATAAAACATAGGTCATGGCAATATACTTTGGTATGTAATTCCGGGTTTCTTTCGGAAGAAAGGCTGATAATTCCCAGTAAGTAGGATTATGTAAACCGGAACGCTCTATAGCTCGCTTTACACAACCTCTTCCACAGTTATAAGATGCCAATGCTAAAAGCCAATCATCAAATTGATCATAAGCTTCTTTTATATACTGTCCCACCGCATAACTGGATGCGTACGCATCTTTACGCTCATCTATATTGCTATTCATTTCCAAGTTATAAAACTTAGCTGTAGCAAACATAAATTGCCAAGGGCCTACCGCACCCGACGTCGACACTAGATGTGGATTTAGTGAGGACTCAACCAAAGAGAGGTATTTAATTTCTTCAGGAAGGCCCATCTCCTTAAATACCTTTTCATAAATTCCAAAATAATGCTGGCTTAACCCGAGGAGTCGGTTCATATAAGGTCTGTAATTCTGTGAAATATATTTGTCAATATATCCCTTTACATGCGAATTAAACTCTAAGGGGACCTCTTTCGAAACGGATTTAAGACGTCTTAAAATACCGATATCTTCTGGAGTAATTTCCAAATTGGGATCGAAATTCTCTTTTATAGAATCCAAATGAGAAGCGAGCTGCTTTTGCTGAAGTTCTATAAAAGTAACCATCGAACTATTCAGTTCTTCCTTTTGACTATCAATTGTTATTTCTTGTGCACTAGTTTTAGTAGACAGTACAAATACAGTAACTATTAATAAAATAATAGAAAATTTCATGATATCTAGTTTTTAAGCCGACTAGTGGGCGAGATTTATAATAAAAAAGAAGGATTTGATCAAGCAGATAGCAAGATCAAATCCTTCCTTTCCTTTGTAATACAATCATTAAGGATTGCTTGTATTATCAGATGTATTGTTTTTTTGTTCAGATGGCTCTTCTTTTTGTCCATCTTTAAATTCTTTCACACCACGTCCCAAACCACGCATTAACTCAGGAATTTTCTTTCCTCCAAACAACAACAGAACCAACACCACGATAATGATAATCTCTTGGGTTCCTATAAATAATAAATTTGATGTATACATTTTATTCTTTTATGCGTATAAAAACTCTTACAATAATTACTCCGTCAACACAAATATAGTTATTAATAAATTAATATCCCGTAACTATCTTGCTATCCAAGAAGATGGATCAAATTCCTTAGTTCCCTGAGATAGCCCAAAATTGACAACAGGGAATCCTAAATCTGGATCATCGTCCGACGTACCGATTTGCTGCCCTCTACTTACTTTCTGTCCCCTACGTACGCTTACAGAGGCTAAGTTAGAATAGAAACTAAAGTACTCACCATGTCGGATTACGATAACCCCTGATACCGCTTGTACAACTTCACCATCAAAAACCGCTCTCACAGCAGCACCTGATGCCGTACGAATAGCGATATCCGGTTCAAAAGTAGAAATACCTTCAATCATCCGCATTCCAAATCCACGCACTATATTACCCTGAGCCACAGGCCAAGGTAATCGACCCCTATTAGATTTAAAATCTGCGGATAATCTTTCAGCTTCTGGTGTCGAACGCAACACTTCGCTATCTGTCTTCTTAGGCGTTTTCTTTTCGACTTCTTCCACAGTTTTACCTGTCCGTTTAGCCTCAATCTCTGCTAAGCGTTTTCGTTCAGCCTCTGCTTTACGTCTTTCCTCTGCTATCTCGCGTTGTACCGCAGCCCGGATCAACGCCTCCATTTTCTTCTTCTCTTGCTGTTTAGCGCTCAGTTTTCCTTTGAAGGATTTTTCTTCTTTCGCCAATTGACTTAACTCTACCTGATGGGCGGAGCGATCTTTAGCGATAATATTCTTCTCATTCTGCTGCTCAGCCAAAAGCTCTCTTTGTGCTTTCCTGTCTGCTTCTAATCGGGCAATTTTTAGTTCGATTTCTTTCTTTACGCCCTCTATTTCCGCAGCCTTGATCTTCCGTGCATCATTAAACTGCTGAAGATACTTGACACGTTTAAAGGCTTGATTAAAATCTTTTGAAGCGAAAATAAACATCATCTTGTTATAGCCATTTTTGTTACGAAATGCAAACATGATCATCTTCTCATAATCCTTTCTGATGCGCTCCAATTCGGCCTTCAATCCAGTTACCGATTTCGTATTTTCATTAATTTGATAGGAAAGGTTACCAAGTTCCTTATTAATGATAGTAATTTTATCCTCTCTTAGATTAAGCTGTCGACTAAGGGCATTCACCTCCTTTTGTGAAAGAAGCTTCTCCTTTGTTTTTGCACTCAATTCTTTATTTAGGGCAGAAATATCGGCATTTATCTTTTCCAGCTGCTTTTTCAACTCAGCACTACTCTGACCGTAGGAAAAATGCACACATGCGCCAATTATAAATATAATGAATAGTATTTTCTTCAAAATCATGAACTGCTACTTCTTAATTTAGCCCTTTATAAAGCTTCCAAAAATAAACATATATCGTCTACTTGCCTAATAAAAATCGTATTTTAACACCTACAATCTTACGGTATCATCTTATATTTTGAAGGAACGAGAAAAGGCATTTCTACATTTTGGTTAAATTCTGCTTTATTATAATTCAAAACTGCACTTACATTCATTCCTGCTGCGTTCAACTTGATATGTTGATTCTGCGGAAAGTTATAACCATCAGAAATCACAAAACTACTGTAATACGACTCTAGATTATCACTGGCACCTACCGCATTCAATCGAAATACCTTCGGCCTATTTTTTTCATTCAGACTATACTGAAAGGAAAGATCTCCTTTGACGCCTACAATCTGTACCTCATCCGATGCACTAGCTACAGTGATCTGATCTGTCCTCAATAAAGACTGCGATACATTCGCCATCAAAAGGTCCTGCAAAGCAGAAAATGAAATCCGCGCACCCGTATACCGATGTACATACTCGAAAGGTTTCGAAATATAAGTACTTTGCATTTTATTCAATATTTGAATACTGTCCGGCGTAATTTTGACACGGGCAGCCTCATAATTAAACATAGTAGCAGTTACAGAAATCCAAATAGCTTGATCGCGTTGCATTCTAATATGCAATGTTACATCTTGTTTTTCATTATCAAACTCAACCTTTGCTTTTGCCCTTCCGTTAAAAGTTCGAAAATCTAGATTATTAATCAAATACCCTTCTGCCGTAGTTCTATTTTCCGTACTGGTTTCCGGATGCGTACCTATCAACTTCTTCTTACTTCCACACCCCACAATAATTAATAATGAAAGTAAAAAAAACAAATACCTAGTCCACATATCGTTTCTCCTTTATTTTTAATTTTATTTTTTCGATATCGACCTGATTATCTTTTGTCAATGACAATGCCTTTTCCCATCGTTTAATAGCTTCCTTTTCCCGTCCCAGCTTTATCAAGATATCCCCATAATGTTCAAACAACAGTGCTGATGGCGAGGAGGAAGATTTTATAGCCTTTTCCATCCAGACAGCAGCTTCACGATAATTTCCTTGCTGAAATAAAACCCATGCATAAGTATCCTGAAAAGTAGACGAGTTCGCATCCAACACATTTGCCCGTCGAGCAAACTCGGCCGCTTTATCCAGATCTTGCTTACGGATAGACAAATAATACGCAAGATTATTCATCGCTGTACTATTCGTACTGTCCAGCTGAATAGCTTCTTCGTAAGCCACGTCTGATGCAGCATCCATCTTCAATTGATGATAAAGATCTCCCAATCCACTGTAGATAATCGACCTCAAATAGGTGTTTTCTTCTTCACTATGATCCAAAGCCATCTCCAACATAGACCTGGTCTTTTCGTAATCCTCCTTTACCATAAAGGACAATCCGGAGAAATACATGAGCATAGCGTTCCCAGGGTTCGCTAGCATCGCCTCATCAGCGTGCTGTATCGCTTCATTTACCTGATTAAGTCCCAGATCTGTATTGATCAACATACGCCAAGCATCCACATGCCTCGGATTGAGCCCTACAGCGGTAAGAAATAAAGAACGTGCTTCTGCGGCATTCCCTCCTCGCCACAACACCTCGCCCTTAACAACATGGCTTTCTGCAATCCTTGGGTGTACCACCACTAAGCTATTTGCCAATTCCTGAATTTGACCGATTGAGAAATCCTTAAACCCAGGATGCATCAAGCTTTGCATAACACGATGTTTATCGACAAAATCCACTCTATTTGATTCAAAAGCCAGCTTCAACGTTTCGAAGACTTGTTTATTCCTATTCTCCGCTTTATAAGCGTCAGCAAGATCAAGATACAAAACCGGATCTTTACTAATTCTAACACCTCGTTCCAACACTCCAACGGCCTCCTTCGGTTTCTCCTCTTCTAAATTGATATATCCCAATGTTCCATAAACGTGCCTCAAACTAGATTTTCCATCCCAGGGTTCCAACACTTCTCTCGCCTCCTTATGTTTACCGTTCATGACATACACATCCGCTAAAACGACATCTAATGTATCTGAACCAAGCCCCTTTACCACTTCCTCCTTATACACCGACACGGCCTCATCCAACTTCTTATCGTTAGATAGAATCATCATCAAATCTCTTCCTACCGAAGACAAACCAGGATATTTGACACGAAGATCCTTCAGTATTGGCACTGCTTCCGCCCAATTCTGTTTACTTTTATAAAGCTCGACAACAAAATTAGCGTGCATAATATTAGGATCATACGCGTAAGCTGTTTTTGCATTTTCTAACGCTTCATCATAATTACCTGTCTGTCCAAATAATAACCCTTTGGCGTAATATACCTCGGCAGCTTTCGGATATTGGTTCGTGATACGATCCATCTCACTCATAGCCTCTCTAAAATCTCCTACCTTTAGCCGTTCTTCAACCTTGGCCAATTGCATCTTATACGGTGGTTCAACAGTCTGAGCCGTAGCAAGGCCACAAGTCAGCAATAAACCAAAAAACACCATTTTCTTAATGTGAGACGCCATCTTTTTATTTAAAATCATCTTCGAATCCATTATAACACCTTACTAAGGTAGCATATTGCCATAGAAAAAGAGTACAATAGTATCAAAAAGTTTAATACATATTATATTAATAAATGTTAAACAACGGACCCACCTAAAAATACAAGGACAAAACTTGCAATACACCACAGCCTAAAAAAATAACAGAACTATCCTTTGCAAAATAAGAAATAAAAAATGTACCTTTGCAATCCGATTGTAGTGATTACGATTGAGAAGATAACAAAATTAATTAATTAAATAAAAGCAAGTGAATACGTTAAGTTACAAAACTGTCTCTGCCAACAAGAACACCGTTAACAAAGAGTGGATCGTTGTTGACGCTGAGGGCGAGATCTTGGGGCGCTTGGCCAGTGAAATTGCGAAAGTAATTCGTGGAAAACACAAGCCTACATTTACCCCACACGTAGACTGCGGTGATAACGTTATTGTTATCAATGCGGACAAAATTAAGTTGACAGGAAACAAATTAGGCGACAAAACTTATGTTCGCTACACAGGCTACCCAGGTGGTCAGCGTTTTGTTTCTCCTAAAGAATTAATGGCGAAGCATCCTGAGCGCATCATCGAAAAAGCGGTTCGTGGTATGTTACCTAAAAACCGTCTTGGCCGTCAGTTATTCAAAAATTTATTTGTTTACGCTGGTGGTGAGCACAAACATGAGGCACAAAATCCAAAACCAGTTAAATTCTAAGGAGCACTATTATGTCAACAACTAACACTTCAGGAAGAAGAAAAACTGCTGTTGCTCGTATTTACTTAGGAGCAGGAAGTGGTAACATTATCATTAATGGTAAAGATTACAAAGAGTATTTCCCAACATTACCTTTGCAATACATCGCTACTCAATCTTTATTAGTAGCCGAGTCATTAGCAAACTTTGATGTCAAAGTTAACGTTCATGGTGGTGGAGTAAAAGGTCAAGCAGAAGCTGTACGTTTAGCAATCGCTAAAGCACTAGTTGAGCTAGATCCAGAAGTAAAACCAGCTTTACGCGCGAAAGGTTTAGTAACACGTGATGACCGTATGGTTGAGCGTAAAAAACCAGGACGCAAGAAAGCTCGTAGAAGATTCCAATTCAGTAAACGTTAATCAAAGGAGGATCAAAAAATGGCAAGAACTACTTATCAAGATTTATTGGATGCAGGTGTTCACTTTGGTCACCTTACACGTAAATGGGACCCGAAAATGGCTAAGTACATTTTCATGGAGCGCAACGGTATCCACATTATCGATTTAAACAAGACCCTTACGAAATTAGAAGAAGCTGCTTCAGCTATCAAACAAATCGTAAAATCAGGTCGTAAAGTTTTATTCGTAGCAACGAAAAAACAAGCAAAAGAAATCATCGCACAACAAGCAAAGGATGTAAACATGCCTTATGTTACTGAGCGTTGGTTAGGTGGTATGCTTACAAACTTCGCAACAGTGCGTAAGTCTATCAAAAAGATGTCTAACATCGACAAAATGCAAAAAGATGGTACATTCGATGTATTATCTAAAAAGGAAAAATTAATGATTCAGCGTGAGCGTATCAAATTAGAAAACCTTTTAGGAGGTATCGCTGATTTGAACCGTCTACCAGCAGCTTTATTCATCATCGATGTTAAAAAAGAGCACATTGCTGTAGCTGAGGCTATCAAATTAAACATTCCTACTTTTGCGATGGTAGATACAAACTCTGATCCTACTAACATTGATTTCCCAATCCCTGCAAACGATGACGCTACTAAATCAATTAGCTTAATCGCAGGAATTATCGGACAAGCAATCGTTGAAGGTTTGGAAGAGCGCAAACGCGACAAAGAAGAAGATGCGGAAAAAGAAGCTGTTGCAGCTAAGGCGGCAGTAGACAATGGTGAAGCAGCAGATGCTACTCCAGGAAAACGCACTCGTAAAGCAAAAGACGTAGAATAATTATTCTATATAGGGCCGGATGGACAAGTGTTGGTTTCTGGAAGAAAAGCTTCCTAAACCTTGCATGTCTATCCGGTTTCTTTTTTCAATGTTAACAATAGCTTTACCTATCGGACAAGCATTTGTTAACCCCACAATTGTAATTTTATAAAAAAAAGAAAATATCATGTCAGTACAAATTTCTGCATCAGATGTAAACAAATTGCGTCAACAAACAGGCGCAGGTATGATGGATTGTAAAAAAGCTTTAGTAGAAGCAAACGGTGACTTTGAAGCCGCTGTTGACTACTTACGCAAAAAAGGAGCTAAAGTAGCTGCTAGCCGTCAAGACCGTGACTCTAACGAAGGTGTTATCATTGCTAAATCTTCGGCTGACGGTAAAACAGGTATAGTAGTAGAAGTTAACTGTGAAACTGATTTCGTTGCTAAAAACTCTGATTTCGTTGCTTTCGCAGAAAAAATCGCTGACGTAGCTTTGGCTAACACGCCTGCTTCTTTGGAAGATTTGAAAGCTTTAACTGTTGATGGAAAAGTTATTTCAGAATCTTTAATTGAGCAAACAGGTGTAATCGGTGAGAAAATTGACGTTTCTAAATACGAAATCGTAACAGGTGAAAAAGTTGTAGCTTACATCCATGGCAACTACCGTTTAGGCGTATTGGTTGGTCTTTCTGCTGACGTAGCAGGTGCTGATGATGCTGGTAAAGATGTAGCTATGCAAATTGCTGCTATGAACCCAGTTGCTATCGACAAAGACGGTGTAGATCAAAACACAATTGATCGTGAGATAGCTATTGCTAAAGATCAAATCATCGCTGAAGGTAAACCAGCTGAAATGGCAGAGAAAATTGCTCAAGGTAAATTAAACAAATTCTTTAAAGATACGACTTTATTAAACCAAGAATTTGTCAAAGACTCCTCTAAAAATATCGCTCAATTCTTAGACTCAGTCTCTAAAGGATTAACTGTTACTGCATTCAAACGCGTGCAGTTAGGTGCATAATTAAGTGCTTTACAGCACTTACGATAAAGCCCCTACTTATTTTTAAGCAGGGGCTTTTCTTCTATTTTTCTACACGAAAAGATAGCTTACAGTTCACACCATAGGTTGATACCCGACCGTCTTTAACGTGACATTTCATATCTTGAACCCATACCGAATCAATATTTTTAACGGTCTTTGAAGCTTCGTTTACTGCTTGCTGGATCGCGTCTTCAAAACTCTTTTCCGATGACGCTATAAGCTCGATTACTTTTACAATTGCCATATCATTTATTTATTTAGTGTAATAGATAAACAAGATTTAGGCAATTATGTTTTCAGTTACCTCCCCTTTGGTCTGTGGGATATGAAATGAGACTTTAACTTATCTAAACCAATATCCTCTTCCTTTTTATCCAATTCATACAACCAGACTTTATCATTCAGCATCTCTACGCGCTCTTTAGAATTTATTAATTCTAAAGGTTTCACACGAAACTCTTTACTAAGCGGCTGCCTTTGCACATGAGCTATTTTACTATGCGTGATAATCTGTATATTAAATGTTGGCCACTTGCCGACAGCTGAAAAGTTTGCTATATAAAATTGCGCATAGTCCTGCTTCGGAATTAAATTACCAAATACACCTGTAACTTTTGTACCCGATAACTCGGAAATACTAACCAACAGCTCGAATGAGGTTTCATTAATAATGTAAAACTTAGCCAATCCCAACTTTTGCTCCCCTGCTATCCCTACAAAAATCCCCTTGTCAACAAAAGGTAGATTTATGCTAGCTTCCCCATCTTCAATATCATCCTCTGGCATTCGCATATTTCCATGCACTAATGTTACTTTGGATTTCAAAACCGGTATCTCAAAACCCGTAGTATCCGTCACTCCTATGATATCATTTGCTTGAATAGAAGTAATATGCCCTTCAATGGGCTCCTCTACAAATCGGACCAAATCCCCTATCTTAAAATTCATCTTGCTATATTCTTATCTAAAAGTTTAACTAAACATTCTACATCTTCCTTACAATTGTATAAACGGATACCGATTCGAATTACAGTACCTCTAGGAAAACACTTTATCACCTCCGCCCCCACAAAATACGATAACATTCCTGTGGTACCTTCAAATTGATCAATAATGATCAACAGGTCCTTTCTGCAACAACAGCTAATATCAAGTCTCTTGCCAAAAACTTTTCATAAACAAATATGCCTCTTCCAGATTCCCCTTTACTGTTTTCAAAACCTCAAAGGAGAACCCAAGACTTATAATGGTATAGTTTAATGAAGCATTGTCCTCCTCCAACATAGCGAACCTCGTATCAGAAGGAAGCCCATCGAGTAAAGCATTGTAACCACATGAGAAATTAGGGACACAGTAAATGTTCGCTTCAGGACAATTGAACATCGTTGCTACTCCCTCCTTTATCTCTTATAAAAATATGACCTGTCTATCCCTAAGATCACTAGATAGGGCAAAAAAAGCATTCTTCCTTTGTCTACGCCATTGATGATGTATCTTGGGCATCTCCCCGTTTCCAGGGGTATTAAAATAAGTTAACCCATTAGGCATATCGAAATAGCTTTTGTAATCCATTACATTCTATAACTTGTACTTCCAATATATCGTAAAAAAAAGAAGCATCTATAGTCGTTGCTCCCATCGAGGCCAAATGGGAAGAATAAATCTGGCAGTCTATCAATTCCAAATCAAAATTTTGACATAAATAAATTAATGCAGCTTTGGAAGAATCAGCCACTTTAGAGAACATGCTCTCTCCACAAAAAACCTTACCAACCAGTACCCCGTACAAGCCCCCTACCAAATTCCCCGATTGCCACACCTCTATACTATGTGCGTAACCTTCTTCATGCAGTCGCTTATAGGCAGAAAGCATATCATCAACGATCCATGTACCATCCTGGTCCCGCCTAGAAACTGTCGAACAATACTGCATCACATGCCCAAAATCTTTATTGAATGAAATATCGAATGTATTTCTAGCCAACAATTTAGCCATAGACTTACTCACTTTTATTTGTGATGGATAAAGAACGAAACGCTCATGGGGAGCATACCATAATATAGGTGTATCCTCACTATACCAAGGAAATATACCGCGTTTATAAGCTTGCAATAACCGCCCAGTACTTAAATCGCCTCCTATGGCCAAAAGCCCATCTTCCTCAGCCATTGCCACTTCTGGAAATCGGTGACTATCATTATCCAATTGAAATATCATTACAACTAAACGATGGGGACTAATCGGGTTGTCTAGTCTCCTTGCTGATCTCGTCGAAAAGACGATCCATATGATCTACATATTCATTGGTATCGTCAAGAAAAAATTCCAAATCCGGGACAATTCTAGCCTGATTCTTAATCCGGGCACCAAGCTTATAACGTATTTCACTCGTTTTAGCCTTGATACTAGCAATATCAGCCTTTGCCGTATTAACATTCAAAAAGCTTAGGTACACCCGAGCTATCGCGAGATCAGGAGTAACACGGACCTTCGTCACCGTTATAAAAGCGTCTGGAGCCCAATTTTTTCCGTCTCGTAAAAATAGTTCGGCAAGATCCTGTTGAATTACCCCCGCAAATCTCTGTTGTCTCTTACTTTCCGTTCCCATGCTGTATCGATTATGTAATAATATATAAAAATTCATAGATACACATTATAGCACATCTATCTACTACAAACTTAGATAAAATGCTTTGTATTCGCCAATACATGTCATAAAAAAAGACTTGTCGCGGGCAATTGGACAAGTCTTCATCAAAATTAGTTTATAATTGGGTAGAAAAATTTCTTGCAAGTTTTAAGACTTTGAGGTCTATCAGTATTTAGTTGTTTACTCCTTTGGTTACCATTGTGAGTATATACTCACAATATATTTCTTTTCATCTCCCTTTGTGTTACAAACATAAGTAGATATTTACGATAACCAAAAATATATTTTAAAAAAAAGTAAGTGGTCACTTTTAATGGTCATTTATCGTTCAACTGTGAATCTTCTTCCATCAATATCAAATGGCTTCCCTTTCCATACTCATTACTATACACTCTGATCAACAGACCGACAGAAGACAAGATCAACGGTCCAAAAATCAAACCAAGCATACCAAACATATTTAAGCCCAGTAATACGCCAAAAACGGTTATCATAGGCGGTACATTTCCTAAAGTCTTCAAAATGGTGAAACGCAATATATTGTCTATTCCTCCTACTAAAAGAAAACAATACACAGCAAGACCAATACCGTTGGCAGTTTCTCCCGAAGCCAGCACCATAACACTAACTGGAACATAAATAGTCATTGTTCCTAAAACAGGGACTATCGACGCAACACCAGTCAGAACCCCTAAAAGAACAAAATTCTCTACCCCAAACACCCAATAACCCAGCATCGCAACCAAGCCCTGACATATACCTAAAATAGGTATCCCCAACGCATTCGACCGAACCATAAGATTCACTTCGTTCCATATCTCATTCTTACTCCGGATCGAGAAGGGAATCGCTCTGTAGATAGAAGCTTCCATACGCTTGCCATGCACCAGCATAAAATAAAGAACAAATAAAGCAACTACAATGTTGATCCCCACCTCTACCACCGAATTCACTACGTTAGGGATATACCGAGTCAAGTTCTGCAAAAAAGTCAAAAGAGCTTCGTCAGACATATCGATATCTTTCAATAATGCTTTACTGTTCATATACTCTTTAAGTAAATTGAATTGGTGGACGATATGATCTGTATTCATCAGAAAGGTCGATAGCTGCGGAGTCAAATAATCAACAATCGCCCATATAGGAAGAACGATAAATACAACTGAAATACAGACATACATCACACTGGTAAGTGGCTTATTCCACTTACGACCCTCCGTAAGCGAAATATAGGAATTACGAAACAAAATATACAAAGTCACCGCACCTAAGAATCCCGGTAAGTAATATAATAGATTTTTAAACACCAAAATACAAATCAGCAGAATAACCAGAATGAGCATAATCTGATTAATCGGTGTATTGTTTATCTGTTTACTTCTCATATCTCCTTGTATAACTTTACTTAATTTCTTTGACCCTCTTCACGCTCAATAAAATAACAACTGCGCCTATAAACAAGAAAGACCATCCCCATTTTAAATGAAGCGTTTTGGCCAACATACCGTCAACAAATTTCATCCCGAAATAATTATTGATCTTAAAATAAACACCCAAAAAACCAACCATACACCAAATAAGAAATATATAAGTTCCAAAACGAAAAAGACTTAACTTTCTTAAAAAAAGAAACAAAACGAGAAGTGACAATAATCCGATCGTTAGACCAAATAGCACAACATCCGTCTGATACAAATTCCAGTTACCTGCCAAAGGTACTTTAAGAAATGGACAAAATATAGTCGAAAGCGCTACAATAGCTATCCCTAATATAGCGTAAATTTTGTTGAGTATATACATGACGTAAAGGTAAATCTCAAATGTTGAATGTCAAAAAAAATAAACGTAAATAACAAGAGTCGATCACTAAATCCTCTAATGTGCTTTAGCCATCCTTAAAGAATTTAAAAATCAACTGTCGCATTATTTATTTCTGCTTCTAGATTGATCAAATTGCTTCAAAAACTATACTTAGACGACTAATCTAAGCCAGAAAACAAATCTACAAAAGCAACAAAACCGAGTTTTAACATAAAATTAACACTATTTATAACCCTTCTAAATTACCTCCTTTGACAGATTTTTGACATAACAACGGAGGTTTTAATCTACATTTGCATCAATATAATTGAGGCTAGATTACCAAGGCGTTGAAGAATTTAAAAGTTATAGCATTTACTCACAAACATGTTGACCTAAAAGATCTGGGCAATCTGGTGATTTGTAATGAAGAGTTAGATTCCAGATTGATTAATCTTAAAAACAATTTAGACATACCTGAGATATTCTATATTGCTACATGTAACCGTGTGGAATTTGTTTTCTATGGAGCTCATGAATTGACAGACGATTTTATTGCTGTTTTCATGGACAAAATGAACTTTTGTGTTCCCTCCGAGCGACTTCAATGCTACTTAGGTCAGGTAACTCGTTATGAAGGACTTGAAGCCCTCAATCACCTTTTCCGAATGTCCTGTTCCCTTGAAAGTTTAGTAGTTGGCGAAAAGGAAATATTGGCACAGGTGCGTCGAGCTTACGAGAAATGTAGAGGAGCAGGATTTACGGGAGACTTTTTACGTCTTATGATGGATCGTCTCGTTAAAACAGCGAAAGAAGTATATACCCATACAAACATTTCTCGCAATCCTATATCTGTCGTTTCATTAGCCTATCGTAAGCTAAAAGAAATAAAACTTCTTGAAAACCCCAGAATACTTGTTATTGGGTCTGGTGAAACCAATCAAAACTTAGCCAAATATCTAAAAAAACATAAGCTATCAAATTTCGTTATATTTAACAGAACTCTTGAGAATGCAAAATCACTCGCAAAGGAACTGAACTGCGAAGCCTATCCACTAAGTGAACTTTCGAAATATAAAGGTGGATTTGACGTTATGATTACCTGTACTGGAGCCTCTGAATCTATTATAGGAACCGACCTTTACGAGACTTTACTCCAAGAGGAAACAGACAAAAAGATCATTGTTGATTTAGCTATACCAAATGACATCTGTGCAGATGTCGTGACAAACAACCCAATACATTACATTGAAGTCAGCGGATTACAGGCTATAGCTGAAAAGAATCTACAAGAACGCTATGGCGAACTAGACCATGCAAAAAAAATAATCGAGGATAACATCAAGGAGTTTTTGCCTCTTATTAAACAACGTCGTGTAGAGGTTGCTATGCGTCAAGTACCGAACAAGATAAAAGAAATTCGGGAGATAGCGCTCAATGAGATATTTGCGCAAGACGTAAATAAACTTGATCCTCAGGCACGTGAAGTTTTGGAAAAAGTCATTAACTATATGGAAAAAAAATACATCAAAGTTCCAATGGTTATGGCTAAAGAAATCTTGATAAAGAATACCGAATTCGAAAACAACTAATTTACAAAAATCTTCCTTAAAAGATACTTTATTCTGACATAACATGATCAGATTATTAGGGTATTTGGCTAAATTTGCATTGGCATTTTTGTAACATAAATAATCCATGTTGAATAGAAAACTAATTATTGGAACACGAGGCAGTGAGCTTGCACTGTGGCAGGCTAACTTTGTAAAAGACAGATTAGCGGAAATTGGCATAGATGCCGAATTAAAGATCATCAAGACACAAGGAGATATTATCCAACACCTTAGACTTGATAAACTGGAAGGTAAGGGATTCTTCACCAAAGAGCTCGAAGAAGAATTGTTATCTGCCCAGATAGATCTAGCAGTACATTCGCATAAAGACCTGCCTACAGTAAACCCTCCAGGCTTGATTATTGCGGCTGTTTCTGAAAGGGAGAATCCATCAGAGATAATAATAATACATAAAGACTGTGTTGATATCAAAAAAAGGCTATCAATAAAACACGCGGCTACCGTAGGGACTTCATCCAACAGAAGAAAAGCACAACTTCTATCGGTACGCCCAGATTTAGAATTCGAAGATCTCCGAGGCAACTTACAAACCCGTATCCAGAAATTACGCGATGAAAAGTATGATGCCATCGTACTTGCCAAAGCTGGTGTAAGCCGTATTAACATGGACCTTTCAGACTTCCATATCGAAGAAATATCTCCTGTAGAAATAATTCCAGCCCCTGCTCAAGGCGTATTAGCCATTCAGATTAGAGAATCCGATGATGAACTATTTGAGATATTACAAAAGATAAACAACACGGAAGTAGCAAAAACAATTGGTGTAGAACGAAGAGTATTAAATATGTTCGATGCCGGTTGTCATGCTCCATTGGGTTGCTATTGCCGAAAACGCGATGATAAGTACGAAGTATGGACATCGATTGCAGAAGATAACGAAGATTTTCCAGACCGTCTCTACTTACAGTCCAATAGCATCGAAGGTCTAGCAGAATCAATATTTGCTAAATACGACAAGTCACGCAAACTACCTTCTTCCGTATTTATAACCCGTGACCTAGATGAAAACTCTTACCTAGCAAGGTATTTGGGCAAACACAATATACAGATTGAAGCACGCTCCTTAATAAAAATATACCCAACAATTAATGTATTGGACTCCTTCATTCTAAAGAGAGCAGACTGGATATTCTTTAACAGTAAGAATGCAATCGAACACTTTTTCAATCTTGATCCACTCATCTTAAAGAAAACAAAAATAGCGGTATTAGGTCGGGGTTCTGAGTCCACCCTGCGTAAATTTGGAAGAGTAGCCGACTTCTCTGGCGATGATCTTGGTATTAGAACAGAAGATATTGCAAAGGCCTTTGCGCAGCTAGTTGACGGTCAAACGGTCCTCATCCCAAGAGCCAAGGACTCCTTACAAAGCATACAGAAAGCATTAACACCTAATACAAAAATTATAGATATGCCTATCTATGAAACGGTTTTGGAAGAAGATGTTGATAAATCAAATTCAGACGTATTGGTCTTCACTAGTCCAAGTAATGTACAGGCTTATTTCAAAGAAAACCTTGCGGACCCAGGACAAAAAATTATCTGTATAGGTTACTCTACCGCACAGGCAATCGAAGAAATGGGGCTAAAATACAGCCTACCTTTCTCTCCCGATGAGATGGGTTTGGCCGAAGCAATATTTGGAATTAATTATTAATGATTAATTGTGCGTTGAGTTCAGGTTTTATCAAAACTCAATACGCAATACACAATACACCATAAAATGTTACAACGTCCTAGAAGAAATAGAAAATCAGCCGTCATTCGTGACATGATTCAGGAAACACATTTATCGCCCTCCAATCTAATCTTTCCATTATTTATCGTAGATGGCGAAAATCAAAAGATAGAAGTAAAATCTATGCCTGGCATTTATCGATATTCTATCGACAATCTATTAAGAGAAGTAGAAAGCTGCCTTAAGTTAGATTTAAAAGCATTTGATTTATTCCCTGCAGTTGAAGAAGTATTGAAAGACAAATATGCTACGGAAAGTTACCGTGAAGGCACGCTTTATCTACGTGCAATTGAAGCGGTAAAAAAGAATTTTCCAGAAGCATGCGTAGTTACAGATGTAGCGATGGATCCTTATAGCTCAGATGGACATGATGGTATTGTTCAGAACGGAGAAATCCTCAATGACGAAACCCTAGAGGTGCTCGGTAAAATGGCTTTAGCTCATGCACACGCCGGGGCAGATATCATTGCTCCTTCTGACATGATGGATGGACGTATCGGATACATACGTGGTATCTTGGACAACAACGGATTTACCAATGTATCATTGATGTCATATACCGCTAAATACGCATCTGCATATTATGGACCATTTCGTGACGCATTGGGTTCAGCACCAAAAAATGGAGACAAAAAATCTTATCAGATGAATCCTGCGAACAGCAGAGAAGCCTTGATCGAGGCACAGCTGGATGCCGAAGAAGGAGCTGACTTCCTTATGGTTAAACCAGGTCTCCCCTACTTAGATATTATCAAATTATTACACGACAATTTCGATCTACCAATAGCTGCATATAACGTATCTGGAGAGTATGCAATGCTTAAAGCAGCAATTGCAAACGGTTGGTTATCCGAAGCAGTGATCATGGAGACCCTAATGAGTTTCCGTCGCGCGGGAGCTACTTCTATTCTAACTTATCATGCAAAAGAAGTACTAGAAAAAGGCTGGTTAAAGTAGATCTATAAAAAAATCTTAAAAACGATATGGCAATACAAGATATATCAAGAGAAAAATCGACACAGCTTTTTGAAAAAGCAAAAAACTATTTCCCTGGAGGCGTAAATTCTCCGGTGCGTGCATTCAAATCGGTGTATGGTAGCCCTCTTTTTATTGAGCGCGGTGACGGTTCTCATCTCTGGGATGCCGATGGCAATGAATTTATAGACTTTTGCTGCTCTTGGGGTCCATTAATTCTCGGACACAACAATCCAGAAGTGCGCGAAGCAGTACAGGAGCAACTGAGCAAAGGTTTGAGTTTTGGAGCACCTACCCGTTTAGAAAACGAATTGGCGGAGCTCATTTTAACGAACAATAAATACATCGAGAAAATACGTTTCGTAAGCTCTGGAACGGAAGCCGTAATGTCTGCCATAAGATTAGCCCGCGGATATACCAAAAGAGACAAGATCGTCAAGTTTGAAGGCTGTTATCACGGCCACTCTGATTCTCTTTTAGTAAAAGCAGGATCCGGATTAGTCACTTTCGGAGAGACCTCTTCTGCTGGCGTACCAAAATCGTTTGCCGACGAAACTATCGTAATTGCCTTGAATGACACTGCAGCTTTAGAACAGGTATTTGTAGATTTCAAAGACCAAATTGCTGCTGTCATTATCGAAGGTATTCCTGCAAATAACGGCCTTCTTATTCAGGACAAAGAATACATCCAATTTTTGCGGGATATCACAAAGGAAAATGGAGCACTTTTAATTTTTGATGAAGTTATCACTGGCTTCCGTCTAGGATTTGAGGGGGCCGCCAAACATTATGATATACAGCCCGATATCCTTACCTACGGTAAGATTATAGGTGGCGGCATGCCTGTGGGGGCTTACGGTGCTTCTGCAGAGATCATGTCCAATATATCTCCAGATGGAAATGTTTACCAAGCGGGTACCCTTTCTGGAAATCCTGTTGCTATGGCGGCAGGAATTGCAGCCTTACAGATTTTAGCGCAACCTGGGTTTTATGAGGGTCTGGAGCAAACGACACAATCATTTGTAAATGAAATACAGACATTCATTGCCGAGCACAAATTGAACGTACAGATTTCAACAGTAGGTTCTATATTTTGGTTTGCATTCGAAGCCAAAGAAAAAATTCAACGTGCAGATCAGATAGACCCGAACTCTATGCTTTACTACAAAAAGATGCACAGAGAACTACTTAACCGGGGCATCTATTTCGGCCCTTCCGGTTATGAGGTAGGCTTTATTTCTGCAGCACATAGCGCCGAAGATTTAGCCATGGCTATCTCCGCTATCAAAGAATCGCTATTGATTGCTTTTGAAGCATAGTTCCAGCCCAAAACATACAAAAACTGAATAGGCTTCCTTTAATTGGTAAGCCTATTTTTTTTACTTTCCAAAACAAATAGCACGATCGGCTTGTTGTATACGTTATATTTAATAATCACATAAACACAAATAGTATGAAATATCAGATACTTGGCTTAGCAGCCTTAACAGTTCTCTCACTATTTAGCGCTTGTAACAATCCTACAAAAAATACTTCTGGTGAAGTGAAAGACAGTACTGCCCTAAAGGACTCCGTGGGAGCCATTGCTGTAAACCCTATTGCTCATGCAAAAGATTTTCCCGAAGCTACTTTAAGTGTCTCCAGTATCAAGGCTGAAAAAATCGGCACCGACTCCGCCAAACTTACCGTAAAATACAACGTGCATAATTTCAACCTTACCGAACAGACTGAACATACGCATCATATGGCCAACTCCCATGAGGGACAGCATATCCATTTTATATTAGATAATACGCCATATGCTGCATTATACAAACCCGAACATACAGCAACTGTACCACTCAATTCTGAACATTATTTAATGTCCTTTCTCTCCAGATCCTTTCATGAGTCGATAAAAACAGTTGATGCTTCAAGACTTTTAAAATTTAAAGTTACCGCCGATGCAAAGATCGAAGAATTGCCAAAGGTCACCGAACCTTCCCTATTCTACAGTCGGCCTAAAGGAGAATACAAAGGTGCGGACACAAAGACTGTATTATTGGACTTTTTTATAGAAAACACAACACTAGCAGCAGACGGAAATAAGGTCAAGGCCAACATTAATGGACAAGAATTTCTTTTAGATCAATGGGCCCCTTATGAAATTCTTAATCTCCCTATGGGCGAAAATATAATCAAATTAACATTGATCGATAAAGATGGTAATGCCCTAACCGGGGATAACGTTTCCGTAGAACGGAAAATAACACTCGTTGCCGAATAAGTTAGTATAATACAATTGCGAGGCCTAAATCCATGAACAGTGATTTAGGCCTTTTGTTTTTTATGGCAGTATTTTTGTTGAGGTTAAACTATTATTGACTTTGATTGTCTTATGTAAAAAACAGAACAATTAAATCATTTTTGAAACTTATCTTGAAAATATGAAACGAATATTACTCGCACTCGCTATAGCAGGCGCATCCTTAGCCACCTTAAGCTCCTGTACAAAGGAGTATATTACAAATAATTCACTCCCTGGAGTTAGTTATGTATATCCTGTAAAGTCTAACCAATGGACTAGGATAAGCGGAACAAATACGTTTGAATTCAGACAAAATATTGGAGATTTAGATGACCGTTATTTTCAAGATGGAAATGTAAGCGTAGCAATCTCTTACGACAACAATAAAACAACTTACGAAATAATACCTGCAACAATTGAAGATTTTGACTACAGTGCGAATTATTCTATTGGGGTAGTTAGGATATTCGCTGAAGATATTGGTAGCGGAAGTACAGTTTCGCCTCCAGGAGATATGTATATTAAGGTAGTTCTTACTGACAATGAGATTGGAAATTAAAAAAGGAGGCTTAAGCCTCCTTTTTTAATTTGATGGGATGATGCAAAAGAATTTACACGCCATTAAAAGCATCCAAATACTCCACACGATAAAGCATCCCATTGACTTTCTTTTTCCAAAGCAGTTTACCCGTCAAGTCCAGCTTCATAAAGGTACCTGTCGTAGAACTTGTTACTAATAAACTGTTGTCCTTCATCAAAATAACACTTCCCATTATGGGCGAGTAATAAGTAGATGGAACATTTACAACTAATTTCGTTTTGGCAACTTTTAATCTCTCATCTATCTCAAAAGCTAATATACGCGAGTAAGGTCTTTTTACATGACCATTATCAAATAGCATAATATCACCTTTATGATTTCGATGTGCGTAATGTTGAAGTACAAATTCAGATGAGCGATCCATTACTAAATCTCCATTTTCTCCCAATCGCCAAATCACCTCTCCATTTTTGGAGTGAACTTTCCATACTTGATGGAGAGCACGAATCGATATTAAGTAATTATCGTCCCGATCTATAAATACCGAATTAATCCAAGGTTGCTCTTCAAAAGAAGATGGAAAATAGGTCTTGAATTCGCTCGTGTTCCATTCCCAAATTTTGCTTCCTGAACTACTCCATTGTACTAAACCATCCCAAATCCTCCCATCCTTAAAAGTATTTGTAATTAACACATAATTACCCGCATTACTTTGTTTTAAATCATGATGAACCATTTGATCGAACCCCTTATTGCCTACCTTTCCATAAAACAAGGTATCTCCTGCTAAGCTACATTTGATAACAATATTACCATCTGCATAATTTGTCTTGTTCTCATCTTCGATCATTAGTACAGCATGATCATCAGTCATATGAACCGATTTTACAACATTTGGGCCTATGCGATACCAAACTAATTGGCCACGATGATCCAATACATAGGTGCAGCTAGGACTTGTCATATTCGAAAACAAAAAATAACCTTCCGATTGATTGACTATTCCTTCATCATTGGAATTGTAAAAGTCTTTTACCCATTGCGGAATTTTAGCCGTGGTAAAGTTTCTTAAACCAGAAACACTTTTTCCATTTATCAAAACATCAAATTCATAAACGGTATTTTCCAGTAAATGCAACAAAGGAATTCGATGTTTTAAAAGAGACTTCTCAGCGCTCACACTATTCCAATTCTCCCCACTTCCCTTTATTCGATATCGCAAAGAAACAACATCAGCTCCTGTTAACTCAATAATTATTCGTGCCGAGAGCGCAGAATTCTCATCGTTTAAGACCTTGACTTGCGCAATCAAAGTATCGTCCTGTTGGGTGCCCTTTGTGCAACTCGAAGATACGAGCGCACAAAGGGAAAACAACAGTATATATAAGTAATAATAAGATGTCTTCATTTGCCTATTTATCCCACCAAACTGGTGATAACCAATCATCTTTACCCCCCATGCGATCAAGTGCTATTTGCAACTGCTCCTTATTTTGCAATACCTGATTCATTGGATAGATAAATCTTTTTGGAATAACACCATCAGTTGAAGTGGTATAATTTGCTGGTGGCTTTGAAGGTACTACCACCGATGGATATCCTGTTCGTCTATAATTCGAATAAGCCTCAGGACCATTCAAAAAGAAGTTTACCCACATCTGTCCGTGAATAGCGTCCATCGCTCCTTCAAAACTAGTGGGGAATGGCTTATAAGCATTTTTTAATTCTTCCACATTCACAGTAGCAATGCTTGGTGCATTGGGATAAAGAGACATCATGGCACAACTCGCTTCTATTCCTCTATCAAAGAAATCAACTGGATTAGCTAATCCCCCCCAACCTCTTAGGGCAGCCTCCGCCTTTAGAAACTCAACTTCAGCATAAGTCAAGTGAAACGAAGGTGCATTCAGTGCCGAAACATAAACACTGGGTTGAACGTAAGCATGGGCGTTTGTAACGGGATATCTCACCCCATTAGCATCGGGATCTGTTGTACCTGTATTCGAATAAGACCAACTCATCGCACCTGGTCGAACACCGATAGGACGGAATATCTTGGAGATGTCAATGACTGAACTTGAAACACCGATCACCCCATCATTTAAATAAGTACCTCCATAAATGGTCAATCGTGGATCCTTGCTATTTTTCATATAATCTACCAAGGTAGTTACTAATTTGAATCCAATAGAGTTATCCCCGCTTTTAAAAACTTGCGAAACTCCATTACCTCGCAATTCTCCATCTGCGTAATTTATGGCCATATGCTTAGTCATAGCGATATCAGCATTACTCGTCATCACGCCTGCCTTCAATGCGGCTTCAACTTGCTTTTTCGATTCAGCTGGATTTACATTGCTCACCCGCATACCTAACCGTAATCGAAGTGAATTGGTAAATCGCTTCCATTTCGCAACATCCCCATCATAGAAAATATCTCCTTTTACCTTCGCTTTTGACAAATCAAATAATGCATTGGCTTCATCTAATTCTTTGAAAAAATCCATGTAAATATCTTCCTGTTTATCGTACTTTGCCATCAATTTCCCTTCAGTATACCCTTTGATTGCTTCTGAATAAGGGATGTCTCCATACAAATCGGTCATCTTAGCATAGATAAAGACACGCATGGCTTTAGCCGCGGCGTGCATGTTAACTTGCTCCGGGTCTGATTTAGTCTTGTCGACTACATCTTGTATATTTTTTAAGTCACGGGGATAAACGGTATTCCATAAGGTCTCCCAATAGATCCTTTCAAAAATATTATATTGCCCCCCCGCTTGAATCCCCCAAGCTCCTCCTAAATGTTGAATCATAGGCGAGGTAAGCAATAAATTGGTACGCCAAGCCTCATCCCGATCTCCTGCTAATCCAGCTTGAACTTTGGTAAATTGGTATCCAGGTTCTAACGTACTAAAACCTGCAGGATTATCGTTAATAGAGATGAGATCTTTAGTACAACTGCCTAAGGCTAATGCCAAAGCTATCATCGAAAAATATGTTACTCTTTTCATTCTATTTCTTTTTATTAATTCTATCATGACACCGATCTTAAAAACTAGCCTTCAGATTAAAACCTATACTTCTGCGTCCTGGCAATGAACCATATTCTAAGCCTTGTCCATTTCCATTATTGTAATTTGACTCTGGATCAATATTAGGTACATGCTTAGACATTATCCATAAATTTCGTCCTACGATGCCCAGTGACAGATTATGAAGAGGAAAATTCTTGATCATACCTTTTGGAAGGGTGTAACTAAGACCAACATCACGTAGTTTCACATACCCTCCATCATATATAAATGGAGTAGCTGTATTATCAACTACAGAACGCCAATAGATATATGGATCTACTCCGATCGTATTAGCTTCACCTTTTTCGTTGACACCAGCACCGACAAAGCCTCTATTATTACGATTTATCTCATCAGGATCACCTCCTGCATTTTCAAAGGCTCTGCGTTCCTGATTGTATTCATTCCAACTATCACGTCCTTCTTGCGTATTCAAATGGGTACCATTTTCATGCATAGTCCGATTGGTAATGGAGTACATGCTTCCACCTTTTCTAATATCAATAACTGTACGCAATTCAAAACCCTTAAATTGAAAGGAATTCGTCATCCCACCGGTCCAATCAGGAAGCGTGGAAGCTAATGTTTGAGGATCTGTCGTGTAGATAGGGATACCTTGGTTATCGTGCACTCTTCTACCTTGTTCATCTAATACAAACGTGCGCCCTATAATTGATCCAAAAGGCTTTCCTTTTTCAGCAATAATTGTCGTTCCTGCCCAACGTGCTTCTGCAACAGTATAGGCATCCAGTCCACTTGTTATATCCAGCACGGTATTATAGTTCTTTGCAAAGTTTAAACTCAAATTCCATTTAAAGCTATTTTCTAAACTCAACACTGTTGATTTCAATAAAATTTCAACACCCGTGTTTTTTAATTTTGCTGCATTTAAGGACGCAAAACGAAAACCCGTAGTTTCATTTACCGGGAGATCTAACAGGACATCCTTTGTAATCTCGTTGTAGTAGGTGAAGTCTAAACCAATTCTATTTTGAAAGAAACTTAAGTCAGCACCTACTTCAAAGGAGTTTTTACGTTGCGGCTTTAATTTAGCATTTGGAATCACATCACCTAAAATTTCACCCATCGGCAACCCATTCATAGATTGCCCCGTCAGGCTATACATAAAACTGGTTTTGTAAGGGTCGGTGTCACTTCCTACTTGGCCGTAAGAGGTTCTTAATTTGGCATAATTTACAGCCGACGAACTGAAATTGAATGCATCTGAAAGTACTACTGATAGATCAGCAGCCGGATAGAAATAACTGTTGTTTCCTTTTGGAAGTGTAGAAGACCAATCGTTCCTACCTTGTAAGTTTAAAAACAAAAATTGATTATAGCCAAACATTACATTGCCAAACAAAGACTGAATTTCCTTTCTTGGATTAGAAGGAATGACCTGTACTTCTCTAAAATTGGTAATCAAGGGTTTACCTGGCGCATTAATCTCGGCTCCATTTGTTAAGATTTGATCTCGATTAAATTTCATAATATTTCCACCTGCCATAGCATCCACTTTAAATTTGGATGAAATATCCTTACTAAAATTTAATAAAGCCTGAAAATTATCCTCTCTAACATTTAATTGATTCATACGTAATGAACCACCTGCTCTATTGGGTGTATATAAGTCGTAGAAATTAAAAAAATCAAACTTATAGAAATCTGTTCCTGCCGATGCATTCGCCGACCAGTTCTCATTGAACTTGTACGTTAAGTTTGCTGATCCTCCTGTGCGTACCTTTTTACTATCATTCAATGTTTTATTCAGTGTCCAATATGGATTTGCTCGGTAAGGATTACCGGTGTAGTCGATGTATGAGCCATCTTCATTTTGATAATTTTGCAACCATGATTGGTCAAAATTGGCTGCTATATTGAGTAAAGCATTTCCAATATTGTTGATATCATCTGTCAATGCAGGTCTATTTTTAACTTTCTCAAACATCAAAGAACCTTTAACATCTAAGGTAAGTTGATCAAATATTTTACTACTTCCTTTAAAAGAAATATTATTACGATCAAATTTTCCAGTCGGAACAATATCTTTATTCGTCACATTCGAGTAGGATGCATATAAATTATGATCTTTATTTCCTCCTGTTAGCGATATAGTATTCATCGCTGTAACACCCGTTTGAAAAAAATCTTGAATGTTATTCTTTATATATTTATACGGTCGTACTGACCCATCTTTTTGAAAGATAGTTTCTGCATCCGTAAAACGTGGTCCCCAGCTCGAGGCTATATTATTTGAATTCGTCGCATCTCGTGGTAGTAATCCATTCGAACCTTGACCATAGATTTTTTGCTCTTCATCGAATTTGGTCGAAATAGTTTCCGTCGTTAAGGTACTGTTGAAGTCTATACCCAACCCCTTTTTATACGCACCATTTTTCGTCGTTATTAAAATCACACCATTTAATGCCCGAGAGCCATAAAGTACTGCGGCAGAAGCTCCCTTTAGTACAGAAATATTTTCAATATCGTTGGGATTAATATCGCCTAAGCCATCCCCCAAATCAAAACCACCATCTTTATCGGCCGAACCGATGTTGCCATTCACAGCAGGAACACCATCAATGACATAGAGTGGTTGATTACTTCCCTGTAGCTCACGAATGCCTCGAATCACCACACGGCTCGAACTCGACGGACCGTTTGTCGTCGTTGAAACACTGACACCGGCCACTTTACCTGCTAAAGAAGCAATAGCATTGGTCTCTCCAAAACCTGTAATATCCTTTCCGTCAATATCTGAAACAGCATAACCCAACTCCTTCTTTTGGCGCTTAATTCCGAGCGCTGTTACGACTACATCATCCAGTATTTCTGGCTTTTCGGTCAATGTGACTTGTAGTTGTGATTGCTTATTTACCGTAACTTCTTTGCTGTTGTATCCTAAAAAACTAAAAATCAAAACCGCATCTTGCGTAGGTACCTGAAGTGAAAATAAACCACCTGCTGCTGTTACTGTGCCCACGTTCGTTCCTTTTACCCGGACTCCGACACCTGACATCGGCGTCCCTTTTTCATCACGAACGACCCCAGAAACAGCATGCTGAGACTGCTTTTCAATATCGTTTATTTCACGCAGCTTGACAATCACCGTATTATCCCACAACGTATACGTGACAGGTTGATTCTTAAAACATATGTCTAAAGCTTTCTCTAAATCGACCGCTCTTAAATCCACATTTACGGGGATCGAAGTTTTCAACATATTAGCACTATATACAAAGTCATACTCACTTTGCAAGCTTATTTTTTGCAATACTTCTTCTAGTGTCTTATTCTGGGCATGCAAGGTGATTTTCTGCGCATAGGTATGCGCGCTTACATGCATAAAGGTACCTAGCAATAAGATTAGTATAAATTTCATAATGCACAGCATCTTAAGGAAGAAATAGTTCTTCCCCGTTAAATAAAATTTCATATTTTTGATTGTTTAGGGTTTAATCTTGTTAGTAAAATGTTCCACATATTTTCTTCAATGATCCTAAGCTAGAATGCTTGAGCGTCGGAAGCGCTCTTGCATTTTTAAGATATCATCAAAGACTCTATAGATCCGGTCTATGGCATGACAATAATCCTCCTTCCTTCGATTTTAAAATGTATTCCCCCCGTTAATTCTAATTTTTTCAAAACTTCATTAATCGTACTTTTCCGAAGAATTCTACCTGTAAATATTTTATTATCTAAATCCCCCTTGTAGGTAATTTCTACATCGTACCAACGCGCTAATTGGAGCATAATAGCGGTAATCGGTTCATTACGAAACATAAAATAACCATCCTTCCATGCGATATCTGACTGTAGATCGATTCGTTTTGAAGATAGGTCCCCTTTAGACTTATCAAATAATCCGAGTTCGCCCGGTTTTATTTTTAATGTATGATTAATTGTATTTACTTGCACCGACCCTTCCACTAATGCTGTCCGAATTTGTTTGTCTTCTGGATAAGCTTTCAGATTAAAGTGCGTTCCTAGTACACGAACATGTATTTTATCTGCATGAACGACAAATGGTTTACTTTTATTTTCTGCGACCTCAAAATAAGCCTCGCCGACTAAGCTTACCTCACGTGTTTTACCGACAAAGTGGTTCGGAAAGGTCAAAATACTACCGGCATTTAGCCATACTGCGGTACCGTCATCTAATATGATCCGATATTGCCCCCCTCTAGGTGTGCTCAGTCGATTTTGGACGATTCTTTGACTAGAAGCTGCTATACTTACCTGCTTACTTTTCACGGTCAACACACCTTCACTTTCTATCCCAAAATTTTGATCTTGATTATTTTGAAGCACTTTCTTACCAGCCTCATCAAGAGGAATCACCGACCCATCTGCCAAGGTTAATATGGCCTTGTCCGTTCCAGGCTGGATTTGTAGGAGACTGTCCTTAGGGACCTGCTTAACTGATTCGGTTAACAAGTTGTCCCTTTCTATATAAAAAAGTGATATAGAAAATCCTATGAGTAAGATTGCCGCAGCCCAATACCAAGGATGATTTTTTTGAACAATACTTTTTTTCCGCAGAGGAAAATCTAGTGTAGCATTTAATTTGGTTAAAATGAATTGCAAGGATTCTTCTACGGTGTCTTCATCCGGCATGAATACCTCCGAATGATCAAAAGATCGATACCAGACAAGCAGACGCTCACGTTCTTCATAAGTAGCCGTACCATCAATATATTTTTCTATTAAATCAGGTAATTCAGATTCGTTCATTATTAAAATTGGCATTAATATATGAACATGTACCACAAAGGGCTAGGTAACCCTTGCTCTATAAATGAACTTTTTTTCTTAAAAATCTTTTAATAGCATTTCGATAAGAACTACAGAAAGGCCTAATCCCTTTAATCCCTTTCGTACTTTTTTCAATGCCTTTGTTAAATGGCCTTCAACCGTCTTTTCAGCAATACCCAATTCTTCCGCTATCTCCGCATTTGTCATCCCTTCCCGACGACTACATACAAAAACAAGTTTACACTTCTCAGGTAACTGTTCAACAATTCCATTGATATACTCCTCTAAAAACTTTGCATCAATTTTTTCTTCTGCCAATTCGATAATTTTTGGCTGATAATGCTGTCTTGCCATTTCTTCCTGGCGTTTCTTACGATGCAATGTTTTGAAAACGGAAAATTTAACAGCAGTCGCTAAGTAAGGTCCTAAAGTATCTATCTGCACCTGATCTCTGCGCTCCCACAAAACACTAAAAACTTGCTGCACAATTTCTTCGGCCAATTCCATATCCTTAGCGTAATTATATCCTATAGCCAATAATTGCCGAGAAAAACGATGATAGATAGCAGTAAAAGCTTCTTGACTTCCCTTTTTTAAGGAACAAGCTAATTGATAATCTGAGTAGGTATGGTAACTATTCATTTCATAACATATATGAGTTAAAAAAGTTGAAATAAAAATTTCTTAGTAAACAAAATGGCTGACGTTCGATACTTTCGCCATAAATAATCTTTAAAATAAGTCTATTAGCTAACGCGTAACGCTTTCTTTCATGTTGACGAATAGTAAAAAAGCTTCTTATGCATTCAATAATTCTCGCGCATGTTGAATCGCCGAATCTCCAGGATTCGTCCCACTCAGCATTTGCGCAATCTCCACAACACGCTGATCGCTAGTCAACAACTGTATATTAGATTGTGTTTTTTCGCCATGATCCTCCTTATACACTTTAAAGTGTGCCTGCCCTTTGGAAGCAATCTGAGGTAAATGCGAAATAGCTATTACCTGCATATGAGCAGCCAGTCCAGCCATCACTTCACCGACACGTAGTGCAACTTCACCCGATATCCCCGTATCAATCTCATCAAATATAATAGACGGTAATGCGGAAGACTTAGCAACCAATGACTTAATAGCCAACATCACCCTAGACAATTCTCCTCCAGAAGCAACCTTATGAATTGGCTGCATCGATTGTCCTTTATTCGCTGAAAACAAAAATTGAATACTGTCCATACCTCTGGTACTGGCTTTATCAAAAGGAAGCAAATGCAATTCGATATTCAGCTTTGCATTAGGCATCCCCACATGACTCAAGGTTTGCTGAATCTCCGCCTCGACCCTCGTAATAATCACCTTCCGATGCTCATGGATCTCCTGGCCCAACACCAATACCTTATCCGCCTGTCTTTTTCGTTGACGGCTCAACTCTTCAATGGCTTGGTCTTGATTTAACACAAGCTGCAATTTACTTTCAAGTTGATCCTTTAGCTGTATAAGCTCTTCTTCCGAATCTACGCGATGCTTTTTCAACAAGACGAAAATAGCACTCAAACGCGTATTTACTTCATCCAGCCGCTGTTCATTCAAATGGACAGATCCCTCCTGTGCAACGAGCTCACTCGCTACATCCTTTAACTCGATAAATGCACTTTGCATACGTTCAGCCAGTGGGACCGCATCTCCAAAATATCGTCCTACATGCTGTACCTGATTTATACTTTCCTTGAGCATAGACAGCACAGTCTGCTCCCCATCTACCAGCACATAGCTGGCTGCATTCAACCCCCGTTTTATTTCCTCTGCATTGGCCAATTGTTGCTGTTCCACCTCCAGTTCTTTCACCTCACCAGCTTGCACATTTACCTTCTCCAGCTCTTCAAACAAGAACTGATTGTAATCCGATTCGGCATTGGCATTATCCAACTCTTCCTGGAGAACTTTCAGCTGCTTGTCCAAGATACGAAGCTCTTTCAACGCTTCTCTAAACAAGGTCAGTCGATCTTCGTTTCCAGCCAAGCTATCTAAAACAAAAAGTTGAAACTCTTCTGTATTCACCTGCATAGTAGCATGTTGTGAATGTATATCAATAAGCTTTTCACCAAGACCTTTTAAAGTAGTCAATGTAACTGGAGAATCATTGATAAAAGCTCTGGATTTTCCGTCTAATGCTATTTCCCTCCGAATAATGGTCTCTTCTTCATAGTCTAAATCCTCCTCCTCAAAAAAAGGCTTTAATCCATAAGCGGCTACATTAAAGTAACCTTCGATAACGCATTTCTTTTGTTCGTCAAAAAACGGCCTTCCTTCTACCCTACTGCCCAATATCAACCCCAAAGCTCCCATCAATATCGACTTTCCAGCCCCCGTTTCCCCTGTGATAATATTCAGTCCCTTGTCAAAAGATATATCTAAACTATCTATCAGCGCATAATTCTTTATTAGTAATCGTACTAGCATACAATAATATTCGATCAAAAAATCAATTCTTCAACTTCTCGTATTTAGCGGTATTAGTCGGATCTAAATCGACCAACAAATTAAACACCTTAACACTCTCATTTCCGGGCATCTTGGAAAACAAACCGACAAACTCATTTGACTTGGCCGTGAACAAAGCATTCGTCAACACATTACCGGTATTCGAACGGTCTACTTCCTTAAGATTTACCAAAAGCTCAGACATCTTCTTCTTGGCTATCTGTTCATTCTCGGTCATCTTATCCAATCCCTCTCGATGATAACTATAAAAAAACTCCCTATACGGGAAATACTTACGATCCAATAAATTATTAATCAACCAGTATCTATTATCCGTTGCATCCATAGCACGCCAGCCCTCACTTTGTGTCGACTGCGAATAGTTCACTATATTCCGGGCTTTGCCCAGTATGCTTGTCCCTCCCATCTTTTTGAAAGTATCCATATCTACGCCCACGATAATCTGCGCGTAAAATGCTAAAAGAGAAGAGAGTGCTCCCATATTTTGATTTTCATTAAACTCCAACTGATCCCCTTCCGTATAGCTGAAGTTAAAGTACTTGTCCTTGAAACTGAGAATCGGAGAATTATAGTTGGTACCGTAAATTGGTCTGGCAGAATTGATCTGAGCAGTAGCTTGGTACTGACTAGATCCATCAAATGAAGAGATAACAATATTGAAACTACAATCAATCCGTTCTTCAGGCCTAACTTTATTTTCGGTCCAGGACCTGTTATTCAAATAATCCGAAATAACTTTTTTCAAAAAATCAATCGTTCTTGAATTCGCATTCTGTACTTGTGGAGCGGACACTTCGACACGAGCTAATAGCTCCTGCCCCCAAGACAAACAGTAAACATGAACAAAAAGTAAGGTAAAAATAATCCTAGCCATAAGAATTTAAATATCTAAACCAAACTTAGATAAAATGCTTTATAATCACGAATACGAATTAGAAATAATCAGGTTAGAATTAATAAGAGGCACGCTCAAAATAAAGTAAGAAACACAAAATCTACCTTAAATATCGACGGAAAACAATATGTTTGTATTCATGGCAGACTTTAGCAAACAACTCAGTAAATATATGCCCGAAGCTGCGGCTCCAATCATATCGCAATGGATCAATGATACCTCCTGCCGATTTAAAGTAAGCCGCAGCCGTAAAACTAAACTCGGAGATTATAGAGCTCCTTTCAGAGGTAGTCCTCATCAGATTACGGTAAACCATGACCTTAACCCATACTCTTTTTTAATCACGAGTATCCATGAATTTGCTCACCTAAAGACTTATCAAGATTATAAAAGCACGGTAAAACCACATGGCGCAGAGTGGAAACAAAACTTCGTAAACCTGATACAGCCTTTTATCAAGCTTTCCATATTTCCAAGTGACATTCTAATGGCGATATCGTCGTATATGAATAATCCTGCAGCTTCATCCTGCACAGATCTAACACTCTACCGAGCCTTAAAAAAATACGACAGCAAAGTCCTTGCTGAAGATGCAACTGTAGTGGAAGATCTCCCCTTAGATGCCATATTTGTATTAGAAAACGGAAGAAAGTTTAAAAAGATGGAAAAAGTCAGAAAACGCTATAAATGTTTAGAAATCGCTACAAATAAAATATACCTGTTCCATCCAATTGCCGAAGTATTTATTAGCGAAGAAGAAACCATCATGATTTACTAAAACCAAACAGGGTGAATAAATCTGATAGCTTAATCACCTAAAAAAACAAACCGCGCTTCCGAGCTCATGAAATAATTGTATATGGATGAAAAAAAACTGTACTTTTAAGGTCAAACCGACCTGCTCTCTGGCCGGTCAAGAAGTAGTTATTAGACAGATGAAAACACAACTATTTACGATCTTATCAGCATCTATCCTATCGGTGAGCTGTATACAGAACAATAAGAATACGACGCATAGTCAAGACAGCATTGATAGTACCGCCATAGCCGCTATTAGTGCGGATAGTTATGCAAAAAATGTTGCGACTCTATCTTCGGATGAATTTGAAGGTAGAAAGCCCTTTACAAAAGGAGATACGCTTACAGTCAATTACATCGAGAGTCAGTTTAAAGATCTGGGGTTACAACCGGGAAATGGGACATCCTTTTTCCAAGAGGTGCCGATGGTCGAGATTTCTTCCAAGCCAACCACTCCCACACTAACTCTCAAAGGAGAGAAAGGATCTTTATCGGTGCAATATCTCGACGATTATGTCATCGGTACACGCCGTTTAGAAGAACAGATTAACATAGCCTCCACCGACTTGGTGTTTGCAGGCTTTGGGATTGTAGCACCAGAATACAAATGGAACGATTATGAAAACCTGGATGTAAAAGGCAAAACCGTTGTTGTATTAGCATCCGATCCTGGTCATTATGACAAAAATCTTTTTAAAGCCGACACCATGACCTACTATGGTCGCTGGACCTACAAATTTGAAGAGGCAGGAAGGCAGGGAGCCGCCGGGGTATTAATCATACACGACACCAAGGCTGCCAGCTACGGCTGGGACGTCGTACGTACAGGATGGAGCGGCCCACAAATGGATCTAGACAACAAAGAGAAGGGCGAACCTAAAGCCCAATATGAAGGCTGGATCTCCGCTAATACTGCGCAACGTCTGTTTAAATTAGCAGGGATCAGTAATGAAGTTGTTGAATCCGCTAAAAAACCAGGGTTTAAAGCGGTACCGTTAGCCATCTCGACTTCCATCCAACTTAAAAACAGCTTTAAATACGCTAAATCAAACAATGTAATTGCAAAAATAGAAGGTACCAAAAGACCTGACGAAACCATTATCTATACAGCGCATTGGGATCATTTGGGCATTGGCGAATCTGTCAACGGAGACTCCATTTATAATGGCGCAGTAGATAATGCCGCTGGTGTAGCCGCTTTATTTGAAATTGCGAAAGCTTTTCAGGCAGCGAAAGTAAAACCTGAACGTACCATCGTTTTTATGGCGGTCACCGCAGAAGAACAGGGCTTGCTAGGATCAGCTTATTACAGCAATAACCCAATATATCCAATAAACAAGACCGCAGCAAATTTAAATATGGACGCATTTAGCCCTCTAGGAGAGACTAAAGATGTATCCATCGTAGGTTTTGGCCAGTCAGAGATCGACGACTATGTAGTCCGGTCGGCACACAAATTCGGAAGGATCGTACATGGAGAGAGCAATCCGACATCTGGTGGTTTTTACCGGTCAGATCACTTCAACTTCGTAAAGAAAGGAATACCAGGCTTATTTATGGGGAGCGGAAGCGAATTGATTTCAAATGATACTGTTGCTATCGCCAACAGAAAAAAGGCCTTAACAGGAAAATACCACACACCTGCCGACCAACTGGATGAGAACTGGGACTTTGAAGGCATAATGGCTGATATTAAATTATTTTTTGATGTAGGCTACAGTCTAAGTTTGGAAAAAACATTTCCACAATTCAAAATAATGTCAGAATTTCGTGAGCTAGGTGAGAAGCGCACCGCAAAGTAGTACTTTTACGAAATCGGGACCTTGCACGGAGAAGAGAAATAAAAAAAGAGAGAAATTAAATAAATAAATCATGTTAACAGGAATGAAACACTTACACTCTACCTTAGCCATCATCTTATTAATTGCTTTGGTTATTTCTATTGTAATTACAGCAATCAATTATTTCAAAGCGAAACCTTACAACCGCAAAATAGCTTTAATCGGATTTATCAGTGCGCACCTTCAGCTATTGATCGGTCTAGTTTACTTTTTCACGCTTAAATACCACACCATGTTTTCAGGGAGTGTTATGAAAAGCCCGGAGCTACGGTTTAAGATAATTGAACATCCAGTGACAATGCTGATTGCAATAGTTCTGATTACCATTGGATATTCCAAAGCGAAAAAAGCAAAAGAAGACTATGCTGCGAACCAAAAGGTTTTCATTATGTACACTATAGGATTGATACTTATATTAAGTAGAATACCTTGGTCCACTTGGTCTATTTTAAATTAAGAGAACTTTCATGCTTGCTGGTGGATCAACAGCAAGCATGAAAGTTCTTGATTTCCATTAAACCGAACGAAGAGAACTCATTGATGCCTTGAATTATAATGTCGAATCAATAATACGGACACTTTCAGAAAAAAAGGCATCATAAATAGATTCGATGCCTTTTTTCTTAGCCTTAATTAAAACTGATCACCTTATCTTTAGGTGACTTCACCAAATAGCTTATTCGATAAGTCTGCGTTTCATTCGGCTTCACCCGTAGCATCCAAGTCACAACGCCCGTTTCCGTATTAACCTTCCCGGCTGTTGTCTCTAGCAGCTCTACTTCAATAGATTTATCCGTTGAAATCGGATATTGATCCTTTAACAGAATATCCACATCATTAGACTTATTATTTCTGACTTTAATTTCATAGGTAAAGATCTGTTTTTTAGAACTACCTGAAATCTGTGTACTTTTTTGATCCATTATACGTTCTCTTTTTATAGAGATTCCCTTATCTCTCCCCAGACTTAGGTTCAGGGTATCTGTAGTCACATTGGGATTGATATAAGACTTACCCACAAACATGTTCTCGAAAGAGATATTCGCCTCACCCGGTATCAGATTTAACTTCTGAAAATCAGTTATTTCAGCCATTAAGAAAGCATCCTTATCTAATTTAGGAACAGCATAATATTTAAATATCGCTGGCTGCGTAAACTCCTTCAAGGCAACGCTATGTGGCTGACCATTCGATAGAATGGTATAAGGGACTTCTATATCGAAGGTTGTACTCAACTGGTTTTCAACCATAGAAATAGACGGAGTAGCCAATTCACCAACGGTAACTTCATCCATGACAGCAACTCCTCTTATGGCTTTCGCATCCAAGCTCTGTATTTTATTCTGTACACGATTCTGTACCGTAAGAGTAGTAAACATCTCATCTTCTATATTACGGACTACAGCATAAGAAGGCGATAAAACAGGCGCAGTCCCCCCTACCGCTGGATTACCAGTGGATAAAATTAATTTCGCATTTCTCCAATCCACACCTGAGCTTTGCGACACACCCGCTTTATAAAACATCTTCAATGGAGCGGATACTGAAGTTGCTTTCAGGTCATAATAAGCTTGCCAATGTGCAGAGCGTGTCATATAACGTACCTCTAAAGCGACACTGCCACTACGCCCTGAATTGACTTGCAACCTTAACTGACCACCACTACCTACGTAGGTACGTAACGCCTCTTGAAACCGAACGATCTTTTTATCAAGTTCAGCTATTTCTTTGTTCAACGTAGAAATTTCTTTATTAAGATTCACAGACTTGATCTGATAATAATCGACTAACTTGGATAAATCTCCAATATCAATCTTTCCATCTCCACCTCCCAACAAGTCATTATTGGTTAAGATCTGTAGTGCACCTTTAGCAGCATTCAGCTTGTTGTACACACTCTCTCGATCTACAGCCAGCAGATCCAATGAATCCTTTAGCTTTTGATGTGAAGGGTTTGTGATCTGAGATTCCTCTGCACTTGTCTTCACGATCGATAATACAGAAACATGATCAGGGCCACTAATTTGGACATTCCGTTCGTCTAGATCATTTGCAACATTACTGATAATCAAATCACTACTCCCTGATGGCAACAGAACCTGAAATTTATTTAATACTTGAGCTCCGTTCGCATAAACGGTCACTTCCTTTACTTCTGCATTTGTACTGACTTTATGCTGTGCAGTACTGTATAGTACCGAACTGAGAAGCGAAAAACAAAAAAACAACTTTTTCATATATTATTATACTTATTAATTTAAATGTTTTCAATCCATGATTTTCATACGGATGCAGTATTACATAAAATTCCATAGTTAACAACAATTAAAAATGCAAATAATACCCCTAAATATTCAAAATTCACTACCTTTACCCATAAACATTATGATATTTAATTAAAGATGAGTGTAGATATTAACAATCTCGAGCAAGTTGCTTCTCAGGTAAGACGTGATATTGTACGTATGGTACATGCATGTCAATCGGGTCACCCAGGAGGGTCTTTAGGATGTACAGACTATTTTGTAGCACTGTATTTTCATGCAATGAAACATGATACTTCATTTAAAATGGATGGAAAAAATGAAGATCTATTTTTCTTATCCAACGGACATATCTCTCCAGTGTTTTATAGTACATTAGCTAGAGTCGGTTATTTCCCTGTTAGTGAATTAGCTACTTTTCGTAAGCTCAACACTCGTCTTCAAGGACACCCCACCACACATGAACACCTCCCTGGTATAAGGGTTGCTTCTGGATCACTAGGTCAGGGTCTATCCGTAGCTATAGGGGCAGCGCAAGCTAAAAAATTAAACAACGACAACCGTTTGGTATATGTATTAATGGGAGATGGAGAGCTTCAAGAAGGTCAGGTTTGGGAAGCGGCAATGTACGCTCCTCACAACAAAGTAGATAATATCATTGCTACAGTCGACTACAATGGTGCGCAGATCGATGGCCCGACCAATCAAGTACTATCCTTAGGCAACCTAAGAGCAAAATGGGAGGCTTTTGGATGGGACGTTCTGGAAATAGAAAAAGGAAACGATATGGCATCTGTAATAGCTGGTCTAGAAGAAGCCAAATCCCGTACCGGTAAAGGAAAGCCTGTCGTTATATTATTGCATACACAGATGGGATTTGGAGTAGACTACATGATGGGCACTCATAAATGGCACGGTGCAGCACCTAATAATGAACAATTAGAGTCTGCTTTAGACCAAATTCCGAGAACAATCGGTGATTACTAATATTTCCTATCCAAAAACTTAATACTGCTAAAAAATGAAAAAATATACTTTCACAGAATCTAAAGATACTCGCTCCGGCTTCGGAGCTGGCCTTTTAGAGGCTGGAAAAACCAACGATAATGTGGTGGCATTATGCGCCGATTTAATTGGCTCCCTTAAAATGGAAGCCTTTATCAAAGAGTTCCCCGAACGCTTCTTTCAAATTGGTATTGCAGAAGCAAATATGATGGGTATTGCTGCCGGTCTTACCATTGGCGGAAAAATCCCTTTTACAGGAACATTTGCAAACTTCTCTACAGGGCGTGTTTATGATCAGATTAGACAATCTATCGCGTACTCAGATAAAAACGTAAAAATATGCGCTTCCCATGCTGGTCTTACTTTGGGAGAGGACGGAGCTACGCATCAAATCCTAGAAGATATCGGATTAATGAAAATGCTCCCAGGAATGACTGTTATAAACACTTGTGATTATAACCAGACAAAAGCAGCTACTATTGCTTTAGTCAATCATCAGGGACCTGTCTATTTACGTTTTGGCCGTCCTGTCGTTCCTAACTTTACTCCTGCTGATCAAACTTTTGAGATTGGTAAAGCCATTATGCTAAATGAAGGAACTGACGTAACTATTATCGCTACCGGACACCTTGTATGGGAAGCCATTCAAGCGGGCGAAGAGTTGGAAAAATTAGGTATCAATGCAGAGATCATCAATATCCACACAATTAAGCCACTGGATGAGGAAGCAATTCTTAAATCAGCAGCAAAAACAGGTTGTATAGTAACGGCTGAAGAACATAATCGCTTAGGTGGTCTTGGCGACAGTGTAGCACAAGTGCTCGCACAAAAACTGCCAACCCCACAAGAATACGTCGCCGTAAATGATAGCTTCGGAGAGTCCGGTACACCTGCTCAGTTAATGGAAAAATACGGGTTAAATGCCAATAGCATTGTGGCTGCGGCACGTAAAGCTATTAGTAGAAAATAAATGGAAGACGCGCAAATCATTTCTATGTTTGCAGATGAACGCACGCGAGAAGCAGCGTTCAGTCATTTGTTAAAAAAATACCAACAGAAAATATATTGGCACGTCAGACGCATGGTTATTGACCATGACGATGCGGATGACGTGACCCAAGATATTTTTATAAAAGTATGGCGCAACCTGGAAAAGTTTAGAGAAGATTCGCAGCTGTATACTTGGTTGTATCGTATAGCGACAAATGAATGCATCACTTTTTTAAATAAGAAAAAGCAAAAGTATAACATCTCTTTGGATGAAGACAGTTCATCGTACTTATCGGAAACCTTAGCCGACACGAGTTATTTCAATGGGGATAAAGCGCAGATGAAGTTACAACAAGCGCTTCTGACTCTTCCTGAAAAACAACGATTGGTCTTCAATATGAAATATTTTGAAGACTTAAAATACGATGAAATATCCCAAATTCTAGGAACAAGCGTAGGAGCTCTGAAAGCATCGTACCACTTAGCTGTAAAGAAAGTCGAATCTTTTTTTAACAACAACGATTAAACCTTTTCATCGAAAAAGCATCTATATTAGACCATGAAGGAAAAAGATACACATAACGAGCCCATAGGAAGAAATAAACTTCCGGATTCACTACGTGTCACACCTTTTTCTACTCCAGAAAATTTCTTCGGTGTACAGCAGCAATCGATTGTAGCGCAATTGACTATTGAGAAGTGCAAATTAAACGCAGACTCGACTACGTATCCTGTACCGGATCACTATTTTGATCAATTGGAAGAGCAGATCTTATCAAAAGTATCAGAAAGCAAACTTAAGAATCAGACGGCTACGTTAGATTACCAAGTCCCCGATGGATATTTTGAGACGCTGGAGCACTCGATTCAGAGTAGGCTAGCAGAAAATAAACTTCAAGACGCGGTCTCTGACACAGGTTTTAATGTTCCTCAAGATTACTTTGAATCCTTAACTGATACTATCAAAAAGGCAACAAAGCAACTGGATAATGAAAATCCTGAAAACACAACTATTATTTCTTTTTCGGAGCGAAAAAAATGGTTCAGCTACGCTTCTACCGCTGCCGTAGTGTTTCTAATAGGTATTGGTTCGTATTTCGCTGTACAAAAAGACGCTACCGCACCGGCCATTACTGAACCTGATTTACAAGCGAACAGTGCGAAGGTTAATTTACATGATGTAAGTAACGAGGAAATACTCGACTACCTTGCACAGGTTTCTGAAGGAGAAGATCTAATCCATCTTACAAAATTTGTAGAGAATGAAACCTCCAGTCAGAATAAAATTGACAAAAGAATAGACGACGAGGATATAAAAGAATATTTAAATTACATGTTATAATGTTACGATTAAAGTATATTTTAACCACATTTTCACTAATATTCATTTTACACATAGCATCATTTGCCCAGCAAAATAACTTTGAAGCTATTGAAAGTGAAAAAATAGCCTATATCACTAAAGAGCTAAAAATAACACCAAGTGAAGCACAAAAATTCTTCCCTATATATAATAAATACACCGAGCAATTAAGGGATTTAAAAAAAGCTAAACGCGGAGGAACACCACAGCAAGCAAACTCTTTTAATGGTGGAAGGCGCGATGTAATTGCTTTTGACGCTAAAGAAGTAGAGATAAAGAAACAATGCAGAGAAGAATTTGCGAAAGTAATCGGACAAGCTCGCGCCTCTCAATTTTTTCAGGTCGAAGAAGATTTTAATGATTTACTACGAAGCACTCTTCAAGAGCGACAAAATAAAGGCAGAAGAAGATAAATTCATACTGACCTTTAAAATTTTATCACCGTTAGAGAAACTTCTTCATTTTCATGAGCTGCGTTTAATAGACCTTTTACCATAAACGTATAAATCGCTTTATTGTCTAGGGAAAAGTTCTCCAAAACGATTTCGGGTAAGTTTATTTTTGAATCAGCCGGAACGATCCTAAACGTCAACGGCTCACCTGCTTTAACTTCAATAAATTCAGTCACCGTTTTGAAAGGAACGTCCGCATAGAGAGTTTGGGGCTCCTTTCCACTCGACATAGCCAAATCGGGAGCATCCTTCACCATGTTTGCTAACCTTATCTTGGCATAGCCATTACGAGGAATTACCATATTATCTTTAGCAAGTAGGGATTTGATACCATTCTCTTCGTACAAAAACAAACTATAAATATCTCCAGAAATCAAAGAAGTATTTTGCGTAATCCTTTGGGTTTCTCCCTTCGAATTTTGATTCTCTACGGTGATCACCTTTGCACCCGGGTATAAATTACGATGCGATATATACCCACCAAACGGTAATTTTTCGCTTGTCATATTCAATCGATTCCCCTCCACTAAGAGATTGACTGCAGTAGAGTTCGGAATAGCATTAAATACGGCTAGTCCTGCAAAATTACTAGGGCTACCGTACAGTTCTGAATCATTGTCTTTGATACAACTGTTCAAAAACAGTAATACAAAAAAAAGAGCGGTGATATATATATTCTTCATAGTCAACACGACAAGATACTATTTTATTCACTAAAACGGACAACAAGGACCTACCGCTACAGATCTAATATAAATCCGGGAACAACACTGCATTTCTCCCTTTTTTTTTAATAAGTTTGTATTAGGTAAAGTATCACATTTTCATGGCATACAAAGGCAATACATTTAAAAATAGTAGTCAAAACAGAGGTAGTAAAGAGACAAAGGAGACTGCAGCAATCTCTTCTAATAAAAAAGCACCTTCATTATTCAAATCCTTCGATAATATTAATTTTTCTGAAGGACAAAGAAAAGCGTTGAAGATACTCGGCCTATTTCTGATACTGAGTTCATTCTTATTGGCAGTTGCTTTTACATCCTACTTATTTACCTGGAAAGAAGATCAAAGTTATATTGCGGTAACAAACGGCGGCTGGGGAACCTTGTTTGACACATCCGAAGAACTACGTGATGAAACATCAGAACTACCTATTGTAGCGAATAAACTGGGAAAATTAGGCGCTCTTTTAGCTAATCAATTTATTTTTGAATGGTTTGGTATCGCCTCTTTTCTGTTTATCTTGATATTATTTGTCCTTGGTTATAAACTACTTTACAAAAAATCTATTCTACCTGTATGGAAAACGACCCTATACGCTTCAATAGGAATAATCTTTTTATCCATAACCCTTGGGTTCATACAGGAATATATTACCGAGACACCACACATCCTAGAAGGCAAATTTGGTTTCTGGACCAACCAGCTCCTAAATGCCCAAATTGGGAAATATGGTGTCGGAGGTATATTGATTTTCGCTTACCTCACAGCATTAATCCTGATTTACAATCTGGATTTGAAATTTACATTTCAATCCAATAAATCTATCAGTAACCAAGAAGAAGAAGAACTCTTATCGAGAAAGACAACAGTTAAGAGAGACCCTATCATAATTCAGGAAAAAGAAGAGCAAGAAGAGGAAAATATTGACGGTGCCATAATTGAAGTATCTAATACATTACGAAACAGAAATACCCCGCCCCTCTCCGCCACATTGAATGATAGATATGCGCACCTTCGTGAAGAATACAAAGAATCTGAACACGAAGAACTCGAACTAGATGAGCTAGAAACAAAAAATAGTGTCACTTTTGACACCAAACCGACTTTCGAAACGCCAGTCCGATCGGTAGAGGACAAATCGATAGCACTGACCGTCGATACACCTTTGGAAATTGAGACTACGAAAGAAGAAGATATTGACGAACCGACACTATTTATCGAGAAACAAAAAGAAGAAAAACAAATTTCTGCAAACGATCTAGTAGCTCAATTTGGAGAATATGATCCAAAGTTAGATTTGTCCAGTTATCAACATCCTACACTAGATTTACTTAAAGACTACGGCACAGGCAAAATAACAATTAATCAACAAGAATTAGAGGCAAATAAAAACAGAATCGTCGATACGTTAAGAAACTACAATATTGAAATAGAACATATAAAGGCGACTATCGGTCCTACCGTCACGCTATACGAGATTATTCCCAAACCAGGTGTTCGAATCTCGAAAATTAAAAACTTAGAAGATGATATTGCGTTAAGTTTAGCGGCTTTGGGAATACGTATCATCGCACCTATGCCAGGTAAAGGTACCATAGGAATTGAGGTTCCTAACAGTACGCCCGAAATGGTATCCATGCGTTCTGTATTGGCTACTGAAAAATTCCAGAAAACGGATATGGATTTACCTATCGCACTCGGTAAGACCATATCCAATGAAGTTTATATTGCGGATTTGGCAAAAATGCCGCACTTACTCGTTGCTGGAGCCACGGGTCAAGGTAAGTCTGTTGGAATTAACGCCATACTTACTTCACTACTTTACAAAAAACACCCTGCGGAGCTAAAGTTCGTATTGGTCGATCCAAAAAAAGTTGAGCTCTCCCTATTCAAAAAAGTTGAACGCCACTTTCTCGCAAAGTTGCCGAATGAAGAAGAGGCCATCATCACCGATACCAAAAAGGTAATTAATACGTTAAATTCGCTGTGCATCGAAATGGATCAACGTTATGACCTACTAAAAAATGCGCAAGTACGTAACTTAAAAGAGTACAATGCAAAATTTGTCAATAGACGATTAAACCCTGAGGAGGGTCATCGATTCTTACCTTTTATAGTATTGATCGTAGATGAGTTTGCAGATTTAATGATGACCGCAGGTAAAGAAGTCGAAACACCGATAGCACGACTCGCGCAATTAGCTCGGGCTGTGGGGATACACTTAGTTATTGCGACACAACGCCCTTCTGTAAATATTATAACGGGTACGATCAAAGCCAACTTTCCCGCACGTCTGGCCTTTAGAGTATTATCGAAAGTAGACTCAAGGACGATCCTGGATTCGGGCGGTGCAGACCAACTGATAGGTCGCGGAGATATGTTATTGGCAACAGGAAGTGACCTGATACGTATACAGTGTGCCTTTGTAGATACACCAGAAGTAGAAGGTATTTCCGATTTTATCGGAGGACAGCGGGGCTATCCTTCAGCATTTATGCTTCCAGAATATATTGATGAATCAGGCGAAGGTTCAGGCTCTATGGACTTTGACCTATCTGACAGAGATCAGTTATTTGAGGAAGCGGCCCGACTGATCGTCATGCATCAACAGGGTTCGACATCACTCATACAAAGGAAGTTAAAATTAGGATACAATAGAGCTGGCCGGATCATTGATCAGCTGGAAGCAGCAGGCATTGTGGGACCTTTTGAAGGCAGTAAAGCCAGAGAAGTACTCTATCCAGACGAATACTCCCTAGAACAATATTTGGAGTCATTGAGAAAGGAAAACTAACTCCATATGACATATAACAATAAGTAACACATATGAAGAAATTACTATTTACGCTAATCTACACAATAAGCATAGTTACAATAGGGGCATTGGCGCAGACAGACCCTGCTGCAAAGAAAATGCTAAATGATGTATCCAAGCGATACGATTCTTATAAAACCATCCGTTCCCAATTCGATCTGACAGTACAGGACGCAGAAAAGAAAAGCTACAATAGCTCTGGCACTATGTATTTTAACAAGCCGAAAAAACAATATGCCATCAGACTTCCTGAGCAAGAGATTCTCTCAGATGGCCGCACAGTTTGGAATATATCGAAAGATATAAAAGAGGTACAGGTTACAGACGCCGAACACGATGATAATACAATAGGTCCCAACAATTTGTTTTCTTTTTATAAAAATGGGTACAAATATATAAGTATGACTGATGAGAAACTGACAAAAAATGGAAAATCAGAAATATTGCGAGTTGTCGAACTATCTCCCACTGATACCAAAACAAATTATTTCAAAATAAAATTACGTATCAACAAAAATAACCATATACACGACGTTTCTATATTTGATAAATCCGGAAATCGATTTACCTATACTATCAAAACACTATACCTAGGCCAAAAATTTGAAGAGAGTATCTTTCGCTTCGCAAAGGAAAGGTATAAAGACTATGAAATTATAGATTTAAGGTAACGAAAAGAAGGGAATACCCTTCTTTTTTCTTATCTTGTAGACAAGAAGTAACCGATTATCATGGCTAAAATAACCTTAAAAGAACTTGCTCAAAAATTAAATCTATCCCCATCTACAATTTCAAAAGCACTAAATGACAGCTATGAAATCAGTGAAGAAACGAAAGCAAAAGTTAGGGAATTAGCTGAAAGATATAATTATCAACCCAACCCACTAGCTAAATATCTTAAGTTGGGAAAAACCAATAGTATCGGCGTTGTATTACCCAGTGTCCGTACGCCCTTTACCGCTCAACTTGTCCAATACTTACACCAAGAAGCAATCCAAAATAGTTACAATATTATTTTAATGCAAAGTTTAGACAAAGAAGAAGAAGAAGAAAAAGCACTAAAAACATTGACTAACCAAGGGGTCGATGGAATTGTAATTGCACCTGTCAGTGAAACCTCAAATCTATCATTAATAGCCAATATCCATGACAACATTTGTCCTGTCGTTATCTTCGACCGTATTCATTACAATTTGGACACGCATAAAGTAGGAATTGATAATATAGAAAGTACCTATCGAGCGACAGAGGAACTTCTAAAAATAAACAGAAACAGAATAATAGTATTATGTGGTCAGAACATTGGTGTGACCCAGTATCGGCTTGAAGGTTATAAAAAAGCTCTGCAGGACTATAATATTCCAATTAACGAGAAACATCTGATTTATATAGACTACAGCAAGTCGCTAAAAAAGATAGATGACGACCTTGAAAAAATAATTTCAGAATGCATGACATCAGAGGATGTTCCAAACGCAATAATAGGTACAACAGAGACATTAACTACCCGTGTCCTTGGTGTACTGGCAGATCTTAAAATCCATGTCCCTGAAAACATTGCTGTGATCGGATTTTCGAATATTGAGTTTGCCAACAGTCTAAACCCAGCCTTATCAACGGTCCACCAACCGACCGAAGAAATGGCGAGCACAGCATTACAATTACTTTTAAATCTTATAAACTCCAAAAGGGATCGGAGTCAGATCGAATTTCAAACTGTGCTGTTAGAAACTACTATCCAACTCCGAAAATCCACAATACTTACATAATAGCTATTAAACCTAATTCAAGCCCTCTCAACTCAGCTAGCCCCCGAAGTCTACCGATAGCAGAATATCCAGGATTCGTTACTTTCTTCAAATCATCCAACATCTGATGACCATGATCCGGTCTAAACGGAATCGGTTTACTACGTATTTGATTTTCTTCAATAAAAATCTTGAGAACTGCTGCCATATTTACATCACCATCTAAATGGTCTGCTTCAAAGAAGTTACCCATCCGATCTTTTTTCACATTCCTAAAGTGTGCAAAATGCACCCTGTGCTTCACTGCTGTAGCTATTTCGACAACATCATTGTTTACACCTGCCCCTAATGAACCCGAGCAAAAGCAAATACCATTAAATGGGCGATCCACGCCATTAATTATCTTAAGATAATCTTCTTTATTGCTGGCTATTCTAGGCAAACCCAATATTGGATATGGCGGATCATCTGGATGCAAAGCCATGAGAATACCATGCGATTCGCAAACCTCTTTGATCTCACTCAAAAACCACAGCAAATTATCCCTAAGACCCTCTAATCCGATCTCCTGGTACACTTTCAAACTATCTTTTAGATCCGTTATTGACGTCGCCTTTTCACTAGGAATTCCCATCAATATAACACGTGTCAGACGCTCCAACTCTACATCAGAATATTTATCAAAACGTAGCTTAGCTTCAGTTACCACCTCTTGGGGATAATCATCGAATGCCCCCATTCGGTTTAGAATATAAATATCAAAAACTGCAAGATCTATCCAATTAAAATAAAGAGCTTTAGCTCCGTTAGGTAATTCCAATCCCAACTCAGTCCTTGTCCAATCTAATACAGGCATAAAATTATACGTAACCACGTGGATGCCACAGGATGCCAAATTTTCCAGCGTTTTCTTATAATTATCGATATAGCTATTCGCATCACTACGCCTAGTTTTAATGGCCTCATGTACAGGAACACTTTCGACTACAGACCACATTAAGCCTGAGGCTTCAATTATCTCCTTTCGCTCCAAAATCGCAGATACAGGCCATACTTCTCCGTGAGGTATCTGATGTAATGCAGTAACAACACCGGTAGCACCAGCCTGCCTAATATCCTGTAAGGATACCGAGTCATTCGGTCCGTACCATCTCCAGGTTTGCTCAAATTTATTCATCATCATTATTCTGTTAAACCCCAGTCCAAGCGTTAAAACCGCCATCAACATATACTGTTTCGCCAGACACAAAAGCAGACGCATCACTGAGTAAATAAATCAATGTCCCTTCTAGTTCAGAAGGCTCACCTAAACGGGAATAAGGTGTACCATTGACAAACCTTTGTGCCCTATCCGTATACGATCCATCTGGATTGGTCAAAAGGGTTCTATTCTGCTCCGTTAAAAACACTCCAGGAGCGATTGCATTTACCCTTACCTTATCTCCATATCGTAGCGCTAATTCCGTAGCCATCCATTTGGTATAGCCTATAATACCATTCTTAGCTACAGTATAGCCCAACACTCGGGTAATAGCTTGACTAGAAGATAGCGATCCAATATTAATAATAGTTCCTTTGCTTCGTTCTGCGATCACCTTTCCAAAAACATGGGTTGGAATGATCGTACCAAATAAGTTCAACTCAATAGCCTTAATCGTATCTTGAACATTGGATTCAAAAAGATCCTGATCGGGCCCAATGGTTGCTCCTGGAATATTTCCTCCTGCAGCATTAACCAATGCATCAACTTTACCCCACCTTTCCAGAACGGCTTGACATGCCAACCGCATAGAATTTTCATCTAAGACATCGCCGACTAAAGCTAAAGCTTCCCCTCCTATTCCTTCAACGAGACGAACGCGCTCCTGCGCTTTATTCAAATCTCTACCTATAATACAGACTTTAGCCCCTGCTTCAGCTATAGCCTTGACAAAATTTCTACCCAATATACCTGTTCCTCCAGTTACAACAATCACTCTCCCTGATAAAGAAAAACGTTCTAAAATGCTCATACTTTATTATTATTTAACACAATAATAATAAAGTTAACTAACAAAAAAAGCAAAGCAAGAGAGATATGTACGAAAACGTTTTCGTGTACACCGAATAAAAAAGAAAGGGGCCATCCACTTGGACAGCCCCTTTGTTATAGCATACTTTCAAAAAGGAAATTAATCTTCCTCTTTAGAAGCTAATAACTGATCATACTCTTCACGAGATCCAACAATGATATTGCTGTAGTGACGAAGTCCTGTACCTGAAGGAATTAAGTGTCCTACAATTACATTTTCTTTCAGTCCCAATAAATCATCACGTTTACCAGCTATAGCTGCTTCATTCAATACTTTCGTTGTCTCTTGGAAAGACGCAGCAGAAATGAATGACTTAGTGCCCAATGATGCTCTAGTAATACCTTGAAGCAATGGGCTAGATGTAGCAGGGATAGCATCACGTACTTCAACCAACTTCATGTCTTGACGTTTTAGACTAGAGTTCTCCTCACGTAGTTTACGTAAAGTAACGATTTGTCCTGGACGTAATGAATTTGAATCTCCTGCGTCAACAACCACTTTCTTGTCATATAACGAATCGTTTTCTAACATGAAATCCCATTTGTTTGCAGCTTCTCTCTCCAAGAAACGTGTATCTCCCGGATCTTCGATATTCACTTTCTGCATCATCTGGTGTACGATTGTTTCAAAGTGCTTATCGTTGATCTTCACACCTTGCAGACGATAGACCTCCTGAATACCGTTAACGATATATTCTTGTACCGCTGAAGGACCTTTAATCGATAATATATCGCCTGGAGAAATCTGTCCATCAGATAAAGGCATACCCGCTTTGATAAAGTCATTATCTTGTACAAGGATGTGTTTCGAAAGTGGCACTAAGTATTTCTTAACTTGACCATCTCGTGATTCAATAGAAACCTCACGATTACCTCGCTTCACTCCACCTAAAGAAACAACACCGTCAATTTCAGTAACAACAGCAGGGTTTGAAGGGTTACGTGCTTCAAATAATTCCGTTACGCGAGGAAGACCACCTGTAATATCTCGGGTCTTACCTGTTGAACGAGGGATCTTAACCAAGATAGCTCCTTCTTTCAATTTCTGACCATCTGATACCGAAACGTGGGCTCCAACAGGAATGTTGTACGAACGGATAACTTCACCCTTATTATCAAGAACCTTGATCGTCGGGTTTTTCGTCTTATCACGTGTTTCGATAATAACCTTCTCCTTGTGTCCAGTTTGATCGTCAGACTCTTCACGGAAAGTAACACCTTCGATAATAGCATCAAATTCGACTTTACCCGCAAACTCAGAAATAATCACCGCGTTATATGGATCCCAATCAACAAGCTTAGTGCCTTTCTCTACCTTATCACCTTCTTTAACATAAAGGTTAGATCCGTAAGGAATAATTTGTTGATAAAGGACTTTACGGTCAGCATTAACAACTTTTATTTCACCGGAGCGTCCTAAGACAACATGATAAGAACCTTCTTCACCTTCTTTTTCTACCGTACGCACGTTTTCAAACTCGATAGTACCTTCGTACTTCGCTATAATAGTAGACTCATTGGCAATATTCGATGCGGTACCCCCTACGTGGAATGTACGAAGTGTTAACTGTGTACCTGGTTCACCAATAGACTGAGCTGCAATTACACCGACAGCTTCCCCCATTTGAACACGCTTGCCCGACGCTAAGTTACGTCCGTAACAACAAGCACAAACTCCACGTTTAGCCTCGCAAGTCAATACCGAACGGATTTCTAAACCTTCTATACCAGCCTCATCAATTGCAGCAGCTACCTCTTCTGTAATATCATCGTTAGCGGCAACAATCAACTCATCCGTTTCAGGATGATAAACGTCGTGAAGTGGCGTACGTCCTAAAATACGATCGTATAATGGTTCAACAACATCATCGTTATCTTTCAACGCTGTAGTATAAATACCGCGAAGACCTCCACAATCATGATCAACAACAATCATATCCTGTGCTACGTCATGTAGACGACGTGTCAGGTAACCAGCATCCGCTGTCTTCAAAGCTGTATCCGCAAGACCTTTACGCGCACCGTGCGTAGAAATAAAGTACTCCAATACCGACAAACCTTCTTTAAAGTTTGACAAAATCGGGTTTTCGATAATCTCACCACCTGAATTACCTGATTTTTGAGGCTTAGCCATCAAACCACGCATACCGCATAGCTGACGAATCTGCTCTTTCGAACCACGGGCTCCAGAATCCAACATCATATATACAGAGTTGAATCCTTGGTTGTCATTAGACAAGATATCCATTACGTGCGCAGTCAATCTGTTGTTGATACGCGTCCAAATATCGATAATCTGGTTGTAACGCTCGTTGTTTGTAATGAAACCCATGTTATAGTTGTTCATCACCTCATCTACTTCATTTGTAGCTTGCGCAATCAATTCTGCTTTAGCAGCAGGAATATTCAAATCTTGCAAGTTGAAGGATAAACCTCCCTTGAATGCTGTTTGGAAACCAAGTTCCTTCATATCATCCAAGAATTTAGCTGCGCGTGCCATCCCGGTTGATTTTACAATCTCACCGATTACATTACGCAAAGATTTCTTTGTTAAGATCTCATTGATATATCCCACTTCTGCAGGAACAATCTGGTTAAAGATAACACGACCTACGGTAGTTTCAATAATCTGTCTCTCGATCTCACCTGTACTTCCCAACGTATTGGTACGTACTTTTATCCAAGAGTGAAGATCAACTTGTTTCTCGTTCAAAGCAATGATAACCTCTTCTGGAGAATAGAAGATACTTCCCTCACCCTTCATCTTGCGAGAATCATCCGTCTTACGGCCTTTTGTAATATAATACAGACCCAAAACCATATCCTGTGAAGGTACAGTAACCGGAGAACCATTTGCGGGATTTAAGATATTGTGAGCTGCCAACATTAAGATTTGGGCTTCCAAAATTGCAGCATTACCTAAAGGTAAGTGGACCGCCATCTGGTCACCATCAAAATCGGCGTTGAACGCTGTACACACTAATGGGTGTAATTGAATCGCTTTACCTTCTACTAAGGTGGGTTGGAAAGCCTGAATACCCAAACGGTGAAGCGTAGGTGCACGGTTTAGTAATACAGGGTGTCCTTTTAATACATTTTCAAGGATGTCCCATACCACTGGATCTTTACGATCTACAATTTTCTTCGCTGATTTTACAGTTTTAACAATACCTCTTTCAATCATCTTACGGATGATGAATGGTTTGTAAAGCTCTGCGGCCATATCTTTAGGAATACCACACTCGTGTAACTTCAGGTGAGGTCCTACAACAATTACCGAACGAGCCGAATAGTCAACACGCTTACCTAATAAGTTTTGACGGAAACGACCTTGTTTACCTTTCAAAATATCAGATAATGATTTCAACGCACGGTTACCTTCAGTTTTCACTGCATTTACCTTACGTGAGTTATCAAACAACGAGTCAACAGCCTCTTGAAGCATACGTTTTTCGTTACGTAAAATTACTTCAGGAGCTTTAATCTCGATCAAACGCTTAAGACGGTTATTGCGGATAATCACACGACGATATAAGTCATTCAAATCGGAAGTTGCAAAACGACCACCATCTAGAGGTACTAGAGGACGTAGCTCTGGTGGAATAATAGGAACAATCTTAACGATCATCCATTCCGGTCTATTTTCGATACGTGTATTAGCACCACGGAAGGCTTCCACCACGTGAAGACGCTTTAACGCTTCATTTTTACGCTGTTGAGAAGTTTCATTCGCAGCTTGGTGACGTAAATCATAAGACAATTGATCTAAATCAAGACGCTTCAATAATTCCTCTAAAGCATCTGCTCCCATTTTGGCAACAAACTTCTGAGGGTCATTGTCATCCAAATATTGGTTTTCTTTTGGAAGTGTATCCAAAATATCCAAATATTCTTCTTCAGTCAAGAAATCCATGTACGAGATACCGTCATCTTCTTTGATACCCGCCTGGATAACAACATAACGCTCGTAATAAATGATCATATCCAACTTCTTAGTTGGAAGTCCCAATAAGTAACCGATTTTATTAGGAAGTGAACGGAAGTACCAAATGTGTGCCACAGGAACTACCAAGTTGATATGTCCCATACGCTCACGACGCACCTTTTTTTCGGTAACTTCTACACCACAACGATCACAGACAATACCTTTATAACGGATACGTTTGTATTTACCACAGTGACACTCATAATCCTTTACAGGACCAAAGATACGCTCACAGAATAAACCATCACGTTCCGGCTTATAGGTACGGTAGTTGATTGTTTCCGGTTTAGTAACCTCTCCACTTGAACGCTCCAAAATAGTCTCTGGAGAGGCCAAACTAATGGTAATGGAAGTGAAGTTACTTTTAATTTTATTATCTTTTTTGTAAGACATACGTTGTATAACTTAAAGATGTATGTAAAAGCTTAAGAGATCGAAGACCTCCTAAGCTCATTTCTTTGCTTGATTAATCTAATGTGATATCTAGACCTAAACCACGGAGCTCATGTACCAATACATTGAACGATTCAGGAACAGATGGAGTAGGCAAATTATTACCTTTGACGATTGCTTCATATGTCTTAGCACGTCCCACAACGTCATCCGATTTCACAGTCAAGATCTCTTGTAAGATGTTAGATGCACCGAATGCTTCTAAGGCCCAAACCTCCATCTCACCGAAACGCTGACCACCGAATTGTGCCTTACCACCTAATGGTTGTTGCGTAATCAACGAGTAAGGTCCGATAGAACGAGCGTGCATCTTATCATCAACCATGTGCCCTAATTTCAACATATAGATAACCCCAACAGTAGTCGGTTGGTCAAAACGATCTCCTGTAAGACCATTGTATAAATACGTACGCCCTGATCGAGGTAATCCAGCTTTGTCTACCCACTCTTCTACTTGATCCATTTCGGCACCGTCGAAGATTGGAGTTGCGAACTTCATACCTAATTTTTGACCTGCCCAACCAAGAACGGTTTCATAGATCTGGCCCAGGTTCATCCGCGAAGGTACCCCTAGTGGATTCAACACAATATCAACAGGTGTACCGTCTTCTAAGAAAGGCATATCTTCATCACGTACGATACGTGCTACGATACCTTTATTACCGTGACGTCCAGCCATCTTATCTCCCACTTTCAATTTACGTTTCTTAGCAACATAAACTTTAGCCATCTGTACGATACCAGAAGGTAGCTCATCACCTACAGAAACAGCAAATTTATCACGTTTGAAAGCACCTAACTCTTCATTCAACTTGATATTGTAGTTATGAAGAGCCATTTTCACCATATCATTCTTCTCATCGTCCGTAGTCCATCCAAATGGGTTGACATTTGCATAGTCAAGATCCATTAAGATTTTTTGAGTGAACTTAGCTCCTTTCGCAAGCAACAACTCTTTATAAACATTATAGATACCTTGACTGGTTTTACCATTTACAATTGTAAATAATTTATCAACCAAACGATCTTTCAATATTCTTAAGTTCTTTTCGTGCGTAACTTCCAACTTCTCTAAAGCTTTTCTTTCGACTTCTTTAGACATCTTCTTAGCACGAGAGAATAACTTCGTATCGATAACGACACCTTTAATCGAAGGAGGAGTTTTCAAAGAAGCATCTTTTACGTCACCTGCTTTGTCACCAAAGATAGCTCGTAATAATTTTTCTTCTGGTGAAGGATCAGATTCTCCTTTTGGTGTAATCTTACCAATCAATATATCGCCTTCTCCTACTTCAGCTCCGACACGGATAATACCGTTTTCGTCTAAGTCTTTAGTAGCTTCTTCGGATACGTTAGGAATATCAGCAGTTAATTCTTCTTCACCACGTTTTGTATCACGGACTTCCAATTCAAACTCTTCAATATGAAGTGAAGTGAAAATATCTTGAGATACTACACGTTCAGAAATTACGATCGCATCCTCAAAGTTGTAACCCTGCCAAGGCATGAATGCAACTTTCAGGTTACGGCCTAATGCCAGCTCGCCATCTTCTGTTGCATATCCTTCACATAATACCTGACCTTTAACAACCTTCTCACCTCTTTTAACAATTGGCTTCAGGTTAATACAAGTATTTTGATTCGTTTTCTTAAACTTAATTAAGCGATAAGTTTTTACGTCGTCGTCAAATGAAACCAAACGGTCATCATCAGTACGGTCATAACGGATCTTAATCTCCTCAGCATCAACATACTCCACAACACCAGAACCTTCTGCATTGATCAACGTACGTGAATCGGACGCTACGCGTCCTTCAAGACCAGTACCTACAATCGGAGCTTGAGGGCGTAATAATGGAACAGCTTGACGCTGCATGTTCGATCCCATCAATGCACGGTTGGCATCATCATGCTCCAAGAATGGAATTAACGAAGCCGCAATAGAAGTAATCTGGTTCGGAGCAACGTCCATCAAATCCAATTTTTCCGGCTCGATAACCGGAAAGTCACCCTCGTATCTTGCTTTTACTTTTGGATCTTCAAAATTACCTTTATCGTCATATATCGCATTCGCTTGCGCGATTGTCTTCTCATCTTCGTCTTCAGCCGACAAATACACTACAGGCTCTTCTACAACCACACGTCCGTTTTCAACTTTACGGTATGGTGTTTCAATAAACCCTAAATTGTTAATCTTCGCATGAACAGCCAAAGAAGAAATCAAACCAATGTTTGGTCCCTCTGGTGTTTCGATAGTACAAAGACGGCCGTAATGTGTATAGTGAACGTCACGAACCTCAAAGCCGGCGCGCTCACGAGAAAGACCTCCTGGACCTAACGCAGATAGACGGCGTTTGTGCGTAATTTCAGCTAATGGATTCGTTTGGTCCATAAACTGAGACAACTGATTGGTCCCGAAAAACGAGTTAATAACCGACGATAATGTACGCGCATTAATCAAATCCGTAGGTGTAAACACCTCATTATCTCGGATGTTCATACGCTCACGGATTGTACGAGCCATACGTGCCAGACCAACACCAAATTGAGCATATAGCTGCTCACCAACCGTACGTACACGACGGTTTGACAAGTGATCGATATCATCTACCTCAGCTTTAGAGTTGATCAAATTGATCAAGTACTTAACGATAGCAATAATATCCTCACGTGTCAATACTTTCGTATCGGCGTCTTTACCTAATTGTAACTTACGATTGATACGGTAACGACCTACATCACCTAAATCATAACGTTTGTCCGAGAAGAATAGACGATCGATGATACCACGAGCAGTTTCCTCATCAGGTGGTTCAGCGTTACGCAATTGACGATAGATATGCTCTACCGCTTCTTTCTCTGAGTTAGACGTATCTTTCTGTAAGGTATTATATATAATAGAATAGTCCGCATTGTTTGATTCATCTTCCTTAGCAAGTATAATCGATTTTACACCTGCATCGATGATCAAGTCAATGTGATCCTCTTCCAAAACAGTTTCACGTTCAAAAATAATTTCGTTACGATCGATCGATACAACTTCACCTGTATCCTCGTCTACAAAATCTTCAGTCCATTTGTTCAATACCCTTGCCGCTAAACGACGGCCAATGTATTTTTTTAGTCCCGATTTACTAACCTTTACTTCATCAGCTAGGTCAAATAATTCTAAGATATCTTTATCTGAATCATAACCGATAGCACGTAACAGCGTTGTAACTGGGAATTTTTTCTTACGATCGATATAAGCGTACATGACATTGTTAACGTCGGTAGCAAATTCGATCCAAGACCCTTTAAAAGGAATTACCCTTGCAGAATAAAGTTTAGTACCATTTGTGTGTCTACTCTGACCAAAGAATACGCCAGGAGAGCGGTGCAACTGAGATACGATTACACGTTCGGCACCATTGATCACGAAAGTACCTTTTGGTGTCATGTACGGGATCGTACCTAAATATACATCTTGTACGATAGTTTCGAAATCCTCGTGTTCTTCGTCATTACAAGATAACTTTAACTTTGCTTTTAAAGGCACGCTATAAGTTAGACCACGCTCGATACATTCTTGAATATCGTAACGAGGCGGATCAATAAAATAATCCAAAAACTCTAGCACGAAAATGTTTCTTGAATCAGAAATAGGGAAGTTTTCCGCGAAAACCTTGTACAACCCTTCCTGATGGCGATTATCAGAAGTAGTTTCCAATTGAAAAAACTCCCTGAAAGACTCCAATTGCACGTCCAAGAAATCCGGATAATCAATTACCTTCTTACTTGTAGCAAAGTTCACTCTTTCCTTTTGAATATTATTGTTTGCCAAGGGAATAAGATTTTAGTTTAAAAAAACTGAGCTTAATTGTACTGCTAATTGTCACTCTCTAAATCATACGACAGTACACGTATGACCTACTTCAATACATTAAAACAGGAATAGACTCTGATAGAAACTATCAGAGTCTAATCTCTTTTGGGCGTTATGCGAAATTATTTAATTTCAACAACAGCACCAGCTTCTTCTAATTGCTTTTTCAAAGCTTCTGCTTCGTCTTTAGAAACACCAGCTTTCAATTCTTTAGGAGCACCGTCAACTAAATCTTTAGCTTCTTTCAAGCCTAAGCCTGCTAAATCTTTAACTAATTTAACTACTGCTAATTTCTGACCACCAGCTTCTTTCAAGATAACGTCAAATGATGTTTTCTCTTCAGCAGCAGCAGCGCCACCTTCAGCAGGAGCAGCAGCAACTGCAACAGCAGCAGCAGCAGGCTCGATACCGTACTCATCTTTTAAGATATCAGCTAATTCTTTAACTTCTTTTACCGTTAAGTTAACTAACTGTTCAGCAAGTTGTTTTAAATCTGCCATTTTATTTTGATTTTTAAAATTTTCTTAAATAATTATTTTTTAATAGTTCACGAACTTTTATTTGAGAGACGTTCGTTAGCCTCTATCTTCTAAAGCTTTCAACAAACCTGAAACTGTATTTCCTCCCGATTGAAGAGCAGAAATAACATTCTTCGCAGGTGATTGTAATGCCGCAATAATATCTGCAACCAATTCTTCCTTAGATTTAAGGCTAACTAGTGCATTCAACTGATCGTCGCCTACGAAAGTAGTCTCTTGTATATAAGCCGCTTTTAATACAGGCTTATCTCCTTCTTTACGTAATTGCTTGATCAATTTTGCCGGCGCATTAGCATTCTCAGAGAACATCATTGTAGAAGCGCCTTTCAAGACACCTTTAAGTTCTTCTGAGTCAATCCCCGCTTCGATCAATGCTTTCTCGATCAAGCTGTTCTTAGCAACTTGAATGATAATATCTTGCTCGAAACATTTGCGACGAATTCCATTGATTTTTTCAACAGATAAATCAGCAGTGTCAGTAATATAGAAATTACCGTAGGATTTAATCTGTTCGGCCAAAGCTTGAACAATTTCTTGTTTTTCTTCTTTTCTCATGATTAAATTCCTGCTACTGATTTAGTTTCTACATGAATACCCGGACTCATTGTTGATGAGATGTGAATACTCTTGAAGTATGTTCCCTTAGCTGCAGAAGGCTTCAACTTACTGATAACTTGCAATACTTCTAATGCGTTTTCGTAAATTTTCTCTGCAGGGAAAGACACTTTTCCAACTGAAGTGTGAATAATTCCTGTTTTGTCAACCTTGAAATCAATCTTACCACCTTTTACGTCTGTTACAGCTTTACCTACTTCTGTAGTTACTGTACCAGTCTTAGGGTTAGGCATTAAGTTTCTTGGGCCTAAAATACGTCCCAATTTACCTACTTTAGCCATCACCGAAGGCATAGTAATAATGATGTCAACGTCAGTCCAACCACCTTCAATTTTGCTGATATAGTCATCAAGACCTACGTAATCTGCACCTGCTGCTTTAGCTTCTTCCTCCTTATCAGGAGTACACAATACTAAAACACGCACAGTTTTTCCAGTTCCGTGAGGCAATGTTGCAATACCACGAACCATTTGATTCGCTTTACGTGGATCTACGCCCAAACGCACGTCGATATCCACAGAAGCATCAAATTTAGTCATAGTAATCTCCTTAACTAATGCCGCAGCATCAGCTAAAGTGTACGCCTTACCAGCTTCAATTTTGGATAGTGCCGCTTTTTGATTCTTTGTTAATCTAGCCACTTTCTTAAACTGATTTCGTTAATTAATTTTTCCAAGGAGCGTCACCTGAAACAGTGATACCCATACTACGTGCCGTACCAGCGACCATTCTCATTGCCGCGTCTACAGTAAATGCATTTAAATCTGGCATTTTATCTTTAGCGATCGTTTCCACTTGCTCCCAAGTAATAGAAGCAACTTTCTTACGGTTAGGTTCGCCAGATCCACTTTTCAATTTAGCAGCGTCTTTCAACTGAACTGCTACCGGTGGAGTCTTAATGATAAAATCAAATGATTTATCAGCATAAACAGTAATTACAACGGGCAATACTTGTCCTGGTTTGTCTTGCGTACGAGCATTGAACTGTTTACAGAAATCCATAATATTCACACCCTTAGCACCTAAAGCAGGTCCTACTGGAGGTGATGGATTTGCTGCACCGCCCTTTACTTGTAATTTTACTAACGCACTGACTTCTTTTGCCATTTTGTTTGTTATTTAATGTGTTAAATGTTTGTTAGTAAGTTGGAAGCAATACTTGTAACATTTATTTCGAAAAGTCACCGATCATTAGATTTACGCAACTAAACGAGGTGCAAAGATAATAAGAAGTTTTTAATTAAAAAAGACTATTGTTGATTTATTTTTACAAATAAAAAACCAGCCCAAAAAATGAACTGGTTACAATATCTTATCACTTATTAATAAGCACCGACTATTCTTTTTCAACCTGCATATAGTTAAGTTCTAAAGGAGTCTTACGTCCAAACACCTTAACCATAACCGTTAATTTCTTTTTATCTTCATGCACCTCTTCAACCTCACCAGTAAATCCATTAAACGGACCATCGATTACCTTAACAGATTCACCGACAAAGTAAGTCATGTTGATAGACTCTCCCTGCTCAGCCATCTCATCCACCTTACCTAAGATACGATTAATCTCTGCCTGACGCAACGGAATGGCTACGCCAGCTTTATCTCCTAAGAAGCCAATAACACTATTTAGGTTTTTGATAATATGCTCAATCTCACCATCCAAAGCTGCCTCAATCAATACATATCCAGGGTAGTAATTTCGCTCTTTTGCAACTTTCTTACCATCACGCATTTGGTAATACTTCTCCATCGGTATTAACACCTGAGGAATCAAATGCTGTATCCCCAACCGATTTACTTCAGCCTCTATATATTGCTTTACCTTTTTCTCTTTACCACTCACAGCACGCACTACGTACCATTTCAACGTTTGATCTGCCATAATACTAATTGATAGATTGCTTACTTAGTACCGTACAACAACTCCAAAATATTACTTGAAGCCTTATCCATTGCCAACACCACCATAGCGATTATTAAGGAAGCTATAAGTACAACCACAGCGTGGTTTTGTAACTGAGACCAAGTAGGCCAAGTAACCTTCTGTGTGATCTCTTCGTATGACTCTTTAAAAAAACCAAGTACGTTAGCCATTTTTTGATTATTTAAGTTATTATGCACGGGCACCAGGACTCGAACCCAGACCAAAGGTTTTGGAGACCTTCGTTCTACCTTTAAACTATGCCCGTGTATTTCTTATTTTGTGTTGCAAATATAGTGTTTTAAACCGTTTGCAGCAAATATTTTTTACTTTTATTTCAGAATAATTTACTGATATAAAATAGGAAAAGCCAATCAGCTTTCACTGATTAGCTTTTCCTATTTTATATTAATCTATATAGATTAAATGATTTCAGTTACCTGACCAGCACCTACTGTACGACCACCCTCACGGATAGCGAAACGTAAACCTTTCTCCATTGCAATCGCAGAGATTAATTTCACTGTAATTGTAACGTTATCACCTGGCATAACCATTTCAGTACCTTCTGGTAAAGAGATCTCTCCTGTTACGTCAGTTGTACGGAAATAGAACTGAGGACGGTATTTGTTAAAGAATGGAGTGTGACGTCCACCTTCTGCTTTTGACAATACGTAAACCTCAGCTTTGAAGTGATCGTGAGGAGTTACTGAACCTGGTTTACAGATAACCATACCACGTTTGATATCAGTTTTCTCAATACCACGTAACAATAAACCTACGTTATCACCAGCCTCACCGTAATCTAAGATTTTACGGAACATCTCAACACCAGTTACTGTAGATTTCAAGTTCTCAGCACCCATACCTAAGATCTCAACTGGATCTCCAGAGTTAATTACACCTCTTTCGATACGACCTGTAGCAACTGTACCACGACCTGTGATCGAGAACACGTCCTCAACTGGCATCAAGAAAGGAAGATCAGTCAAACGTGGAGGAATTGGAATATAGTTATCTACAGCATCCATCAATTCCATAATTTTCTCAACCCACTCAGGCTCACCGTTCAATGCACCTAAAGCAGATCCTTTAACTACTGGAATATCATCACCTGGGAACTCGTAGAAAGATAATAACTCACGAACTTCCATCTCAACTAAGTCTAACAACTCTGGATCATCAACTAAGTCTGTTTTGTTCATGAAAACTACTAACGCAGGAACACCAACCTGACGAGCCAATAGGATGTGCTCACGAGTTTGAGGCATAGGACCATCAGTAGCAGCAACTACGATAATAGCGCCATCCATCTGAGCAGCACCAGTTACCATGTTCTTAACGTAATCGGCGTGACCTGGACAGTCAACGTGTGCATAGTGACGGTTAGCTGTTGAATATTCAACGTGTGATGTGTTAATCGTGATACCACGTTCTTTTTCTTCAGGAGCAGAGTCAATTGAATCAAATGAACGAGCTTCTGATAAACCTTTATCAGCCAATACTTTTGTGATAGCAGCTGTAGTCGTTGTTTTACCGTGGTCAACGTGACCGATAGTACCAATGTTTAAGTGCGGTTTACTACGGTCAAATTTCTCTTTTGCCATGTTTATGCGAATTAGTAATTATTAAATATTCTTTATTAAATTTTATACAAAAAAAAATAATAAACTAAATTATCGAGCCAAAGATGGGATTTGAACCCACGACCTCTTCCTTACCAAGGAAGTGCTCTACCCCTGAGCTACTTCGGCTTTATAAAAGCTTACTTACAGATTTATGCCCCCACCTAACATCATAATTTACGAAAGATAGAGACTAAAAATCTTGAAATTAAAGAGCGGAAGACGAGGTTCGAACTCGCGACCTATAGCTTGGAAGGCTATCGCTCTACCAACTGAGCTACTTCCGCTTTTGACCTCTTTTACAAGGTCATAAAAAGTGTGGAGGGAGAAGGATTCGAACCTTCGAAGCCGAAGCAACGGATTTACAGTCCGTCCCATTTGACCGCTCTGGAACCCCTCCAGACCTGCAACTTTCGTCGCATTTAGAGCCTCCTATCGGAATCGAACCAATGACCTACTGATTACAAGTCAGTTGCTCTACCAGCTGAGCTAAGGAGGCTTTTATTACATTTTATTCAAAATCTCTAAGAACATCTGTTACTTCTGAACAGCGAGTGCAAAAATCAAAATTTTATTTCAAACTTGCAAGAGATATTTTAAAAAACTTTTTTCTTTTTTTCTTCTTAAAGAACGTTATCAAATCCTAAAGAAACAATCGATGTTTCCGTTTTCGATGATGCAAAGATAGACACAGAAATGACTTATCAAAAATATTTTTCTAAAAAAAACACGACTAGATATTCATTACGCTGATATGCAAGTAAATAATTTTCACTTTCAAATATGAAATAGCAATAAGCAAGTTCATATTTGAAAGTCCGATGAAAAGAAAACGCCTTTTGAAGTAAAAAACAGAAAAATGATTTCCTTCACTTTTTTAACCAAAGAAGTACAAATAGGCCAATTCTACCTTAGTTTTTCCAGTTCGTATTCGAGATTCCAAAGCATTTTATCTAAGTTTGATGCTTTGAATTTTCATATTACATGATTCGACACAAACTATTATGCAGTCTTCTCTTTACAGGGATCTCCTTATCCGCTGTTGCACAAAAAGAAGATAACCTGATTAAAAAGGTTATTAAAAAAGTATTTTCCTCCACAAACGATAGTACGAGGGGTCCTAGTTTCATGGTTTTACCAGCTGTTGCCTACGCCCAGGAAACAGGTTTGGAAATAGGTATAGCAAGCACTTATAACTTCTACATGGACCGGACTGACCTGCAGAGCAAGACTTCAAACGTCATGCTTATCGCCACCGTGACGACCGAAAAACAAAAGAAAGTAAACTTGACCTCCGATCTATGGACCAAAGGCAACAAATACCACATACTTACAGACATACGTCTCCGTGACTGGCCGTTCAACTTCTATGGGATAGGCAACGACACCTGGGAAGTAGATGAAGACTATCTAGAACAGACTTTATACCGATTCAAAGTAGACGTAGAAAAAAGACTTGCACCAAAATTTTACTTGGGTGTAAACGCAAATTACGATTATTTCAAATTCAGTGATATCGAAGCCGGTGGAATCTTTGAATCTCCAGAAATATACGGTAAGTCAGGGGGGCAATTTCTAGCTTTGGGCGTTTCTGCACTTTACGATACCCGGGACGTAACGACATTCACCACAAAAGGATTTTACGGAAGAGTAAAATACGCCTACGCGCCCGATTTCTTCGGTAAAGAGAATTACCAAGGGAATATGATAGAAGTAGATATGCGTGGTTATTATCCCTTTTCAACTAAAGTCAGCTTAGCAACACAGGGAATATACCGGGGCACATATGGAAATAACATTCCGTTTTATGCTATGCGCGATCTCGGTGGAGATATGAGTATGCGAGGATATTATCTAGGTCGCTATAAAGACAACAACTATGCTACAGCACAAGCTGAATTACGTTACCGATTTATGCCTCGATTTGCTGCAACTGGCTTTGTAGGCACAGGAAGTACATTTTCAAAATCAAACAATCTGCGTTTGGTACCTAGTTACGGTGGCGGGATCCGCTACTTCTTTAGTATAGAACACAGTAGTAGTATTCGATTAGATTATGCTTTTGGAGAAAAAAGAGCTGGAGAAAAAAGGCAATCTGGATTTTATCTAAGTGTTAGCGAAGCATTCTAGCCCTTCATCTCCAATACGGAAACCGCAACTTAAAAAATTCCTTAGGCTGCTCACGTCGGTAAAAAACCAAACCATAGTAAAACAAATCTATGCAGACAATAAAACGCGGATCTTGGCATACCAAATGCCAGGTCTGCCTTATCGTCCTATCTTTATAGATATTCGGAATTACCAAATACTTAAACTCTCGAACGAGCACTGCAAGCTCCTCCACATTCATCGTAGACTTTTCAACAATCAAAGCCCTATCTGCTCCTAAATCTAGGTTAGACTGGACATAAGTCACTTCAAAGTAATCGGCTACATCCATTAATAGTTCATCCTGTTTACTGCCAACAGCATGTTTCTTGGATTTAGCATAGATGGCTTCATCCGCCAATTTATACACAAATGGAGAATGTGTGCCATGTCGACTATTCGAGGTGAGAAAATGTATCACCCCTTTCCAGAAATACCTCATACTGCAAAAATAGGCTTTAAACCAGATATTAGAAATTCAAAGTAAATACACTCCCTTTTCCTTCTGTACTATCCACCATAATATTTCCACCATGAACCAGCATAATCTGTTTACTGAGTGTCAATCCTACACCCGTCCCAGTTTTCCGTGTCGTAAAAAAAGGTGTAAATATCTGTTCTTGTAGTTCTGTAGACATACCCTTACCATTATCTGTCACTTCGATACGCACCTTTCCGTCTTTAGCCTTAGCTGTTATGCTAATATAAGGATTCTTACAGTCACTCACTGCCTCCATTGCATTCAATAATAAATTAATCAAAACCTGTTCAATTAGATTCCTATCCGCATACAGAAGCAACCGTGTATCCTTTATGATGATATCAACATCAATTCCCTTCTGGAGCATAGTCGGTTCCAAAAGTTGGTAGATCTCTTCAAAAACATCGATAAGTAATACATTCTTAAAATCAGGATGATCTACTTTATTAATCATCCGATAACTCTTTGCAAATTGCAACAAACCTTCGCTACGTCGCTTTATAGTATAGATCCCGACCCTAAGATCTTCCGTATCTTCGTCTCTATATCCTGCTGCCAACCGCCCATGTAAGGTCTCTGCCAACGAACTAATCGGAGCAATAGAATTCATAATTTCATGGGTCAATACACGGAGTAATTTATGCCAGGCCTTAGTCTCGGCCTCATCGATAGCTTCATTTATATTTTGACAGACTACAATCCGGAACAGTCCATCCTGGGTTTCAAATTCTGAACTATTCATTAAAAGTTTAATCTTTCCCCGGATAGAATTTATTGTTTCTGTCTGCTGTTTGCCGACTTTAAGCCCTATCGTCTTTTCATACAGCTCCTGATGCCGCTTGATCAAACCTTTAATATTTCCAAGATGCGGAGTATTAAATAATTGCTTAAAGGCATCATTAATCCACACCACCTTACCGGATCCTGCCTCATAAAATATAATAGCCGAATCCAACATATTGATAACCTTGTTTAAATACTGATGTTGTATTTCCTGGTCTATACTGATGCGTTTATATACTGAATTAACATCGTTAAAAGCTGTAAATAATTTTCCCTCAACAGTTTTCAGATTTTTCACAACAAATCTTCGAGTAAAATCTCTATACCGGACAGCTTCAGCAAAATCCAACACATAACTCAAAAAGCGTCTTTCGACACTCAACCAATAATAAGCTATCCCAAAAAGCACCAAGAAAAGTAATACAGCATATAAAACATAATTCTCAAATAATAGATAAGCTATTCCCGTGCACCCGACCAATAAAAGACCAACCTTTAGCAAGAAGAAAAAACTGGATTTGCCCATTTATCAGATATTATATTTTTCCATTCTTCTGTACAATGCAGCGCGTGTCAACCCCAATTCTTTAGCGGCTTTACTAATATTACCGTTGAATCGTTCAATAGCAGACTGTATAGCTTTACGCTCCATCTCCTCCAGACTTCGATTTCCATAAAGACTACTTTCTAGGGTATTCCCTGGCGAAGCGACCTGTTCTATCGGTGAAAAAAGTATATCGTGATCTTGTATACTCTGCTTTTCGCTCATGATGACAGCCCGCTCAATACTATACTGCAACTCCCGGACATTGCCAGGAAAATGGTAGGATCTTAACTTCTGTAAAGCATCTCTTTCCAGACCTTCTAGATTTTTATGGTACTTCTTATTATAAAACCTCAAAAAGTGATTAGCCAGAAGCACAATATCTTCTCCCCGTTCACGTAAAGGTGGTACTTGAATTTCTACTGTATTAATCCTATAAATAAGATCTTTTCGAAATCGGTTCTCATCTGCCAACGCCCGTAATGGCACATTTGTAGCGCTCAATAATCGTATATCTATTTCTATCCCGGTGTGGGATCCTAAAGGTGTCACATGCCGGTTTTGCAGTACACTAAGTAATTTAGACTGTTGATGTAGACTAATGTTACCGATCTCATCCAAAAATAAAGTCCCTTTCTGTGCAGCTTCAAAACGTCCTGAACGGTCTTCCCTAGCATCCGTAAAAGCACCTTTTTTATAACCAAACAGCTCACTCTCAAAAAGCGTCTCTGTTAATGCCCCCACGTCCACCTTTACATAAGCCCCTCCTCCTCTTAACGAACGCTTATGTAAAGCTTTTGCAATAAGGTCTTTCCCGGTTCCGTTCTCTCCCAAAATCAAGATATTTGCTTCCGTCGGAGCCACCTTATCTATTTTATATTGCAGATCCTCCATTATCCCCGAACTCCCTACCAAATCATCCTCATCACGTTGGATCGCCACAGTTTTCTTTTTTCCTTTTTCCTTTACCTCACCGTAAGCCGATTCCAGTGTGCTGAGCAATTGCTCATTCTGCCAAGGTTTAACGATAAAATCAGAAGCACCCAATTTTAACGACTTGACGGCCAGATCTACCGCTCCATAAGCAGTAATCATCACCACCCGTATGTGAGGGTATATTTCTTTAATCTTTCCAAGCCAAAATAGCCCTTCATTCCCTGTATTGATTGCACTTTTAAAATTCATATCCAGCATAATAATATCTATTGTATGCTTTGATAGCATATTCAACAGGTTCTCAGGATTCCGCTCTACCAGAATTTCGTTGACCAAAGGCTTCAATAAGATCCTTACTGCTGTCAGTAGATCTTGATCATCATCAACTATTAATACGTTGGCTTTTTTCATCGTATATAATACGTTTTTTTTAAAAGTGATGAAGCTATTAAATTTATTCATCCCCTTATGTGGTTTGAATAAATTATGATGGTTTCATCAGACCTAAAATAACTATAAATTTATCGTTCCAGCGTAATAATCATTGATATATTTTTGCAGTATCATTTCATACTGCTTAATCAACAACTGCATTTTAGTATTATCCATTTTATTCTTGGCAGTCAGGAAAACTACCGAATTACTATTTCCAGCATCAAAATGGACCTGCGCAATACGAAAAGACTCGGCATAACTTTTTTCTTGCTCCCGAAGATTGACGACATTCACCTGTAATATCTCCAGATTAAACACAGTTTTAGCAGTCTCTTGGCGAAGAGCATTTTTAGCGATCTCTTTATTCAAAATCGCTTCCTGCAAACTCAACTGCGCCAGTTTAACCTGGTTCCGGACCCGGAACTTATTAAATATAGGAACACTGAGTCCTAAAGAAAATCCCTTCGACAAATAATTATTCATCTGCTCCCAATAGTTGCTTTCATTAAGACTGGAAAAACGGGACCAAAGTCCACCACTGAATGTCAACGACGGGAAATAGGCCGATCTTTCCACTTTTATTCCATTCTCAGCTTCCTTTATACGCCAATCAAAAGCCTTGTACTGAGGCAAGGTATGCAAAGCTCTCGTATATAGATCCTCTCCAGATCTAACAGCTGCCTCTACAGATAATCCAAGAGGTTCGAGATCACTTATACTATCCAATGGCATATCCAGAAGAGATGCCAGCCTCAGTCTGTTGATATTTAACAGACGCTTGCTCTCCTGTACAGCATTATGATCCGCTCGAAGTTGTCCTTGCAGGTCATGGTAATCTCCAGGGTTTACCGCTCCTTCTATATGCAATACCGCAGTACGGTTTGCATTTTCTGCCGTAACTTTCATTTGCCCCTCCGTTTGTGCCAATATATCTTTTGCGGTCAGGACTTGAACATAAGCTTCTAAAACATCGAGCTTGAGTTCATTAATCGCATGGTCAAACTCAAGCTTACCCGCCTCCTTTGCATTCGCACGCATGCGTACTGTATGCAACACCTGAAAACCGTTGAATATGGGAACATTCAAATTTAGAGACTGATTTCCCGAAAAGTAGTTCTGTTCAACAAATTGGTTCGTAGTCGGGTTTACACTTCTACCTTCGTTATAGCCATGTCCTAATTCCGCATTCAGGCTGGGCAACCTATTATTTTTAGCCTGCTTAAGCGCGATTTCATTTTTCGACAGGTTTAATTCAGATTGTTGCAATCTGGGATTCCGCTTCAATGCTAAATCAATACAGTCGGCAAGGGACAAACTGCCCGTTTGTCCTTTGGCTAACATAAAACAAACAGTAAATAAACACAAAACAATAACTCCAACAATAGACTTCATTTTCAATAATTAAAATTACAATAAGCCATCCACAGCACGTGCCAAAAACATAAACAACTATAAACCAATATCGTATAAACGAAAATTGGGCACAAGTGTCCACTGACGGACAACAAGTGTTCGAATACGGACACAGGAAAACACCAAAAACAAATAAACAACTACAAAACAGCGTTTTACAAAAATGGCACAAGATTGAATAAACATATATCATGATGTCCCTACGACAAAATAGAACATCAAAAAATAGATTTTTACTTTATTTAATGGACAGACCAATACAACAAAAGAAATGGAACACCAAGCGTATTCTCACTTTCGCCGGAATTGCAAGTGTTATCGCCCTAATAGGCGCCAGTTATTATTTCACCAGTGGAAATAGCCGTCTCAATGTAGAAGCCGACCGCATCAGCATTGTTGAAGTAAAAGAGGGGACCTTTCAGGAGTTCATCCCTATCAACGGCACAGTATTGCCTATCAGCAGCATCTATTTAGATGCATCTGTGGGAGGACGCGTAGAAGAAAAATATGTTGAAGATGGTGCGATCCTGAAAAAAGGAGATGCTATCATGAAGTTATCAAATACCGATCAAGAGCTTAGCTTAGTTCAGCAAGAAACACAAGTATTAAATCTACTTACCCAAGGACAGATCGCTCGCACCAACGCCGAACAGGTATCGATAAACAATCGAAACCAAATGGCCGATGTTGAACAAGCCTTCCGTGAATCTGCCAGAGTCTACAACCTTAACAAAAAACTATTTGCTGAAAAAGCGATAGGATCGCAAGAGTTCGAAAAATCAAAAAATGAATACAACTATCAAAAGGAAAGAGTAGCTTTAACTAAACAGATCTTACGTCAAGACTCGATCTCAACAAACCAAAAAAGCAGACAAGATCAAGAGACTTATCAACGTACACAAAGCGCCTTGGAACTTATGCGTCGTAAAGTAGGCGATCTTATACTAAGAGCACCAGTTGACGGTCAACTAACATCCTTCGATGCAGAAATCGGGCAAAACAAAAATGCGGGAGAACGTCTTGGTCAGATTGATGTACTGACCGGCTTTAAGGTACGCGCAGAAATAGATGAGCACTATATCAACAGAATCTTTACTGATCAAATTGGGGAGTTCGTATTAAGTGGAACACCTTACAAATTAAAAATCAAAAAGGTTTATACACAAGTAACCAATGGTCGCTTTCAGGTCGACATGGAATTTTTAGGAGAAGCTCCAAAAACAATTAGAAGAGGACAGACACTGCAAATACGTTTATCATTGAGTGACGAAACAAAAGCATTATTACTGGCCAAAGGCGGTTTTTATCAACAAACCGGAGGCAATTGGGTATTCAAATTGGACAAATCTGGATCTACAGCTTATCGTGTAGACATACAATTGGGCAGACAAAACCCAGATTTTTATGAAGTAATCAGCGGACTGAAGCCGGGTGACGAAGTAATTGTGTCTAGCTATGAGACTTATGATAAGATACAGGAGTTAAATATTAAATAAGTAGTGGGTATTGAGATACGTTCTCTATAATCTAGGACTTCATAACGGTATAACTTGATAATAAGATAACTTAACAACAATGATAAAAATAACTAACCTGCAAAAGTACTACCGCACCGAGGAAGTTGAAACAGTTGCATTGAACAACGTAAACATCCACATAAAAGAAGGCGAATTTGTCGCTGTTATGGGGCCATCAGGTTGCGGCAAATCAACTCTACTCAACATTGTTGGACTTCTTGACGATTTGGATGAAGGTAGTTATCTCTTTAACGGCACCGAGGTTGCTAAGTTCAAAGAGGGCAACCGCTCCAATCTTCGAAAACACAATATTGGTTTTGTATTTCAAAGTTTCAATCTCATCGATGAGCTTACTGTATTTGAAAACGTAGAGCTCCCCCTAGTGTACACCAACATTCCTGCAGCTGAGCGCAAACGACGTGTCGAAGAAGTTCTCGAAAAAGTACAGATTATGCACCGACGTAACCACTTTCCACAACAACTTTCAGGAGGTCAGCAACAGCGTGTCGCCGTAGCAAGAGCTGTGGTGAACAACCCTAAGTTAATTCTTGCGGATGAGCCCACTGGTAATCTGGATTCGACCAATGGTAACGAAGTGATGCAATTACTTACTGAGCTCAACGAATCTGGAACAACCATCGTAATGGTGACACACTCCGAACACGATGCAAAATTTGCAGACCGTGTAATAAGAATGCTGGACGGACAAGTGATATTGGAAACTCAAACTGTTTAGAGATTTAGCAGGATGTAGTACACTTTTTATTGCTCTATTATCTGTAAGCTACCAAACACTAAAGGCAGCTAGACGCAATCCTATAGAGAGTTTGAAGGACGAATAAGGAATGATTATTAATGTTAAATGATTAATGAGTAACATGTAAAGACCACACGAATGTCTCCGTACACAATACTCACATCTTAATACTAAAGACATGATCAAAAACTATATCAAAATCGCCTGGCGAAAACTTTGGAAAAACAAAGTCTATTCCGTCATCAATATATTGGGTTTGGCATTAGGGATCAGTGTAACCTTAATCATTGCATTATGGGTCAATTCCGAATTAAAGTACGACCGCTTTTATACCCTAACAGACAGGCTCTACCAAGTCTACACCCGGGACGCATTTGATGGTCAACAGCATACCTGGGGAGGTACACCTGCTGTACTGGGGCCTATTCTAAAATCAGAACATCCAGAAATTGAGTACATGGCCCGAGTATGGAATATAGATCATCGTATTCATTCAGAAGGCACATCTGGTTTCAAAGCAACAGGTATTGCTAGCGACGCTGCATTCTTTAATCTTTTTGATTTTCAATTTATTAACGGAAATTCACAAACACCCATTGATCGTCCAGATGCTATCGTACTCACAGCGTCTATGGCGAAGAAACTATTTGGTTCTCTAGATGTCGTTGGCAGATATCTAGATTTGGATACAGTGACCTCTCTTACCGTAGAGGCCGTTATCGAGGATATCCCGCACAATTCCAAGTTTGAAGGAGTTGATTTCTTCTGTTCATGGAACTATCTTTCCAAAACAGGCCACAAATTTACCGATTCATGGACAGCCTATAACCATCAGACCTACGTCTCTATAAAAGAAGGAATAGATCTAACCGCGGTCGATAGTAAAATTGAAAAACTTGTTGCAAACCATACCAATGGGGACACCAAAGCCAGTATCTATCTATATCCAGCAAGCCGTTGGCACCTCTACAATAAATCAGTCAACGGACAGATGGTAGAAGGTAATATGGTCACCTTACGGATGTTTGCACTCATCGGATTATTCATTCTTTTGATCGCCTGTATCAATTTTATAAACCTAAGCACAGCAGGCGCAGAGCGAAGTGCAAAAGAAGTTGGCGTCCGCAAAGTCGTCGGCGCGTCAAAAAGATCATTGGTTAAACAATTTCTATTAGAGTCGTTCATTCTGACAATTCTTGCCGGTATTGTTGCGCTTGCACTTCTTATATTGGCTCTACCGATATTCAATGGCATTATTAAAGGAAACATCTCCGTCAACGATCAATCTCTCTTTTTTTGGAGCCTGTTTGTTTTAATTTTAATTATATCTGCTATTGGTGCAGGCATATATCCCGCATTTATTTTGTCTTCTTTCGAACCGACAAAAACCTTAAAAGGTAATTTACCAGTTTTAAGATCAGGCCTAAAACCCCGACAAATTCTGGTTATCCTACAATTTGTCATATCGATATGCTTAGGGATCTGCACTTTTATTATTAGTCAGCAAATACGCTACGGTCAGGATCGAGACAGTGGCTACGATCAAAGCAATTTGGTGTACCTCCCGCTGGAGGGGAGACTGAACGACAATTACGAAGCCTTAAGAAATGAGCTAATTCAGCAGGATATTGCAAGCAGTATTACGAAATCATGGGGACGTATCAGCCGTTACGGCAGTAATAGTTGGGGGTATACCTGGCCTAATTCAAAGCCTGAAGATTACGATATTGTATTCAATAATATGAATGCAGATCGGGATTTTATCAAAACAATGGGAATCCGTCTACTGGAAGGACGAGATATCGATATTGATAAACACCCTTCCGACTCTACAGCGGTATTATTAAACGAAACAGCGATAAAGCGCATGAGACTTTCAGATCCAATTGGTGCTCAGATAATAGCAGCAAAAGGTACACCTTACGAACGGACGTTGAATGTCGTTGGCATTATTCAGGATTTTGTATGGCAGTCTCCTTACGACGATATCGAACCTATGCTGATCCAAGGTCCGAACTGGTCGGATTATATACACATCCGCCTGAATCCATCAAAAAGCTTAGCGTCTAACATCGCCAACATTGAACTTTTATTGAAAAAATTCAATCCAGATTTCCCAACTGATCTGCATTTTGTGGATGAAGAATATACTCAAAAATTTGCTAATCAAAAACGTACGGCCAGACTCACAGGCCTATTCTCCGGATTAGCCATTTTTATTGCTTGTTTAGGTCTTTTCGGATTAGTATCCTTCTCCACCATCCAACGACAAAAAGAGGTAGGTATACGTAAAGTATTAGGCGCATCGGTAGCTAGTATCGTCTCGATGTTATCAAAAGACTTTCTAAAGCTAGTGATCCTCGCCATACTAATAGCTTCTCCGATAGCTTGGTGGATTATGAATAAATGGTTAGACAGCTTTGCACATCGAATCGATATTACACCAGGCACATTTCTTCTGGCAGGAGCCTTAGCTGTTGTTCTTGCACTTATCACCATTAGTACTTTAGCCATCAAAGCTGCACTAAGCAATCCAGTTAGTACCCTTAGAGACGAATAAAAAAATAAGACAATGGAATTTTTAAACGCCGCATTAAGACATATCCGTAAACATAAATTGATTACCGCAATCAATGTTATGAGCTTAGCCATTGGCATTAGTGCTACTTTAGTCATATTTCTATTAATTCAATACGACTACAGTTTTGATAAAAAAGTAGAGAATAGCGATCGAATATATCGGATCGTAAGTGATGGGGAGTTTAAAAACCCTGGTGTACTCGTTCCCTTAGTACGTGCATTAGAGAATGAGTCCACCAGTATCGAAACAATTGTCCCCTTATATCGCAGCCATAAGAGTAAACTAAAAATATATAAGGACAGTACAGCCGAATACCAGGTCTTTCCTAAAGAGTCAGGAGTAGTCTTTACCAACAGCAACTATTTCAGTCTATATCCACATCAATGGTTAGTCGGTAACGCTGAATCGTTAAATACACCAAACAACATTGTACTGACACAAAAGGATTTTAGGCGCTATTTCCCTCAAAAGCGCCCTACAGAAGCGATTGGAAAAACACTGATTTTTGCAGATTCTGTTATTCTTACCCTGACAGGTGTCGTCCAGGAGATGGCTCAAAATTCTGATTTTAAGTTTAACAGCTTTATTTCAACCGCAACTATCCCTGTATATCCGTCCCTTAAACAGATATTCAGCTGGGATGCATGGAATAACTATACAGACGCATACCAATGCCTCGCCTTAGTAACCGCCGGAACGACTCCATCAAAAATAGAATCCGAAATCAAACAGATCCTCAAACAACACAAGCCCAAAGAGGAAAATGGTTGGAAAGCCGGCACTTTTACACTGCAACCACTGTCCGATATCCACTTTAATAGCGATTTTAATTACAACGCTGTTAAATCGGACACTACCCGCAATCTTATATTATTAGCCCTATTTCTTCTTACTTTGGGTATTATAAATTTTGTCAATTTATCGACAGCACAATCTATCGAACGCGCCAAAGAGGTGGGAATACGCAAAACCTTAGGTAGTTCAAAACAAAGACTGGCATTACAGTTCTTAACAGAAACCTCAGTTATCGCACTTACAGCTAGTGTATTTGCTCTACTGCTGCTACCGCTCCTACTACATGCCTTCGAGGGCTTTATTCCGCAAGGGTTGAAATGGACGGATATGCCCAAGTTGGACATGGGTATTTTCCTCGTAGTTCAACTTCTCATAGTGACCTTCTTAGCCGGTTTTTACCCAGCATGGATATTAACGGGCTATTCGCCTGCATTAGCCCTAAAAAATCAAGTCTCTAAAAACACCAATCTATCCCGAAGTGTGTGGGTGCGTAAAAGTCTTACTGTATTTCAGTTTGTGCTAGCACAACTGTTCTTAATCTGCGTACTTATCGTCGTAAAGCAAATCAATTTTGCTACAAACAAAGATATGGGTTTTAAAAAAGAAGCTATTGTCAACTTCTACATCCCCGGCAGTTTTCGAAACTCAGCGCAAGGCCAATTATTAAAAACTAAACTGAGCAACATTCATGAAATAAAAGCGGTAAGTTTTGGGAACCAATCTCCGGCATTTTTAGGAACGATGACCTCCACGCTAGGGTATGACGGAGTGAATGGTTCCGAAAACATAACTATGGACGCCCGTAATGGTGACGAAAATTATATCGATGTATACAATCTAAAGCTCATAGCAGGTCGCAATATCCGCTTGTTAGATTCAACCAGCGAAATGCTAATCAACGAAAAAGCACTAGCACTACTCCATGTTCAATCTCCCGAAGAAGCAATCGGTAAGACTTTTAATAATGGAGATAAAAAAATTGTCGGTGTACTACAAGATTTTAACATCGCGTCTGTTCGTACCGAAATAGCTCCAATGATGTATTGGGGCACCAAAGATGGGTATGTTATGCATGTTGCGCTAGATCCGATGCATCCAGAAAATTGGAAAATCGCTTTGGACAAAATGAAGGCTGCATTTAAATCCATTTTTCCCGATGACGAATTTGACTACACCTTCCTCGACCAGACTGTGGAAGACTTCTATAAGGCGGAACAACAATTGTCCCAACTATTAGGATGGTCAGTAATCCTATCTGTAATCATAGCAGGGCTAGGGCTCTTTGGACTTGCCATATTTACAGCCAACCAACGTACAAAAGAAATCGGTATCCGCAAGGTACTAGGTGCTTCCGTTGGACAAATTGTGTTCTTACTGTTAAAAAATCTGCTTGGCCTGGTTTTAGTAGCTTGCTTAATAGCCTTTCCAATAGCATGGTACCTTATGAATAAGTGGTTAGATAATTTTGCATACAAAACCGATATAAATTGGTGGATATTCGTAATTTCAACATTTGGCCTTATAACAGTTGCTATGGCTGTCCTTTTATCCAAAACACTCCTTGCTGCTAAGGCCAACCCTGTTGATAGCTTAAGAAATGAATAAACATATTTGAAACCTTAAACATAAAAACATGAATAACCTAATTAAGACAATTGTATTACTGCTCATAGCCAATCACGCTATAGGTCAACAAATGGTAAAAAAGGAAACCTTTGACCTAAACAAAATAAAGGAGCTGGTAGTCCATACCTCTGGCGGGCAAATTAAAGTTGACGGAACGAAAACCGGGCCTGCCTCGATAGAAGTCTGGGTATCCCGAAATGGATCCCGTCTTAGCTCTTCGGACAATCTAGAGGCTTTATTTCGAGAACATTTCGATGTAAGTATTGAATTGCAAGGAGGAAAACTTAGCGCCACTGCTAAACGCAAAAATGGAAAGCGCGGTAACAATCCGCTATCCGTGGCTTTCCATGTTATCGTCCCTCAAAAGATCAATACCAACCTTCAAACCGCTGGCGGAAGCATCAATTTGAATACGCTTAGCGGACTACAAAATTTTCAAACCTCAGGAGGCAGTCTAAATTTAAAAACAATATCTGGACAGATCAGTGGACAGACTGCTGGGGGAAGTATCAACGCTGTGGACTGCGACGGAACTATCCAATTAACAACTTCGGGCGGTTCCATCAATCTGGATCAGGTTACGGGCAAAATTACTGTTTCAACCAGTGGAGGCTCTATTAATGGAAAAAAACTATCGGGCACTATCCAAGGACAAACGAGCGGTGGCAGTATTACCATGGATATGCTAAATGTGTCGGATAATATCGCATTCTCCACTGCTGGTGGAAGTATAAGAATCCATGTTCCACAAGGAAGCTATATTATAGACCTCAACGGATCACGTGTTAGCCTACCCTCTTCCGCCAACTTCAGTGGTATTTCTAAAAAAACGTTTGCAAAAGGAACAATCAATGGCGGTGGTAAAAAAATTAGCGGAAGTACTTCAGGTGGATCCATATCACTTGAGTTTAAGTAGGCTATCATCATAAAAACAAGCCGTAGGTTGCTGAATAAAAATTTGCAAAGATGATATTTATATAGTTTATCAGTACAACACAATAGAAAAACAATTAACATTAAAATATTCATTAAACTAATCCATACATTTTATACATTTATCTATACATACAAATAGATGAACACACGAACATGACTAGACTTGGAGAATACTTAGCCAAAAAATCGGTAAATAAATCAATGATCGCCCGTAAAACTGGACTCAGTAAAGCGAGAATTAATGAACTAACAATGACGGATACCTCCAAACTACGCCTCGACGAAATGTATCTAATTGCCCTAGCTATCGATACCAATCCGTGTGAAATGATGAACACACTTTGTAAGGATCTGGCTCTACAAGAGGAGAAATAGGCTTCTTTTCAAATATCAAACCTGACCAAAGTCACAAAAAAGAGCTCTCTAAAAAATCCTTTGTCGCTGTGCTTCTACGCTCTGATTAATTGAGTCGCAGAAGTACAGCTGAACTAAGAGTTTGACCTGAGTATCTAAGCGTTAGTCTATTGCATTTAAAATCTTTCAATATCACCTCGTAAAGCCACTGATAGCAAAAATTTTTAGCTTTCTCCAGGCACGGATACATTCGTTCAAATACTCGCTCCGAATTAAGTTGGAACAATCATTTAGTTGTTTTTACAAGTATTGTTTTATCCACACATTTACCACCTAGTCAGAGGTTCTTGAATTTGATTACGAATTTGTTTCCTAACGTTTTTATCTCCTTTATGACAAGTTCTAAACACCTATATTATTGATTATATATTTATAGTGATATTATAGAGTTATAATAGAGGTTTTATAGAGGGTTCATAGAGGTAAAACACTAGAAACCATCTGTAATATCTCTATTAAGATACGAGTTACTATCTGTTATCATATAAGCAAGATAGGACTTGTAAATAACCAGTCTCTTTACTGTCACCTGTTAGAGATTTGTGACATGTTGTTCGGGCTACTTAAAGACCAAAAAAAAAGATAGTTGCATATGTGATGACTAAGCAATTTTATTTCCTGAGAGTATTATTGTCCATAAATGTACAGCCACTGTCCGAAATCGAACAATGAAACATTAACTAAAAATAATAAAACACTAATAAACAACACTTTAGACAAACGGCTTGCGATTTGAAAGAATCACTAAACGGTTCAAACAAACAATTATGTCGCAATGAAAAATGCCCTTTACAGCACCTGGAGAAATATAAGAAAACGTAAACTACAGACCTTTATCCAAATCAGTAGCCTCACGTTGGCTTTTGCCGTAGGTGTAATCCTTTTCTTATCCGCTAGCTTTGAACTATCATTTGATAATTTTCATCAAAATAGCGCTCGTATAGGAGCTTTATACTTCGAATCGCAAGAGAACCATAAAAGTACAGCCAACAATTCTATGCCTGTTCCACTTGCCACAGCCCTGAAGCAAGAACTCCCCTATGTTGAGAAAGCTACACGTGTGGGCAATGGCGGATTAGTTTTAAAAACACAACAGAAAGAGATCAGCATAGGCACTAAATATGTAGATCCTGATTTTTTCTCCATCTTCAGCTTTGAAATGGCAACTGGAAATAGCCATGCATTAGATGACCTTGACAATATTGTCCTTTCACAATCTACTGCCGAGAATCTTTTCGGAAATATAGATCAAACCATTGTCGGACGTCAAATCGAAGTCAATATCAATGGACAATGGCAGAACATGCAGATTTCTGCTATTATAAAAGATGCCCCTTCAAATTCTAGTTTAACCTTCCAATCTTTACTCCGGTTCGAAAAATTTCCTAATTCTTTTGATAAAAGCAGCTGGTCTAATAAAAATCACAATGTATTTGTTCTCAGCAAAGAATCACCCATCAATGCTCATTTTTTTGCTAACGCCGTAAAACCATTTACAGAGAAGTATTTTGCTGAAGACATCAACAAGCTAAAACGAGATGGAGCTAGTCCCAACAAAGATGGAAGTTACTTGGCACTATCACTCATCCCCTTTCAAGACTATCACCTCAATGATTTACAAATAGGAAATACCACTAGCCCCACCCTTCCTAAACTCTTGCTAGGATTGGCCCTGCTGATATTAATAATATCAGTCAGTAATTTTGTAAATATCCAATTAGTCACATCCATTTCACGTAGCCAAGAGGTAGCTATAAAAAAAACATTGGGCGGTAGCTCCGTACAGATTAGTATACAGTTGTGGCTAGAGACACTAATTTGTTGCATAGTATCACTAGCCTTAGGTTTTTTATTAGCTTGGATACTCCTACCTTTTTATAACGCGAATACCCATTACCGGATAAAGTTGGAAGACTTGTTTTCCTGGACACACCTCATAATAACCTGTCTTTCATTCCTGATCATCAGTATTATTGCCGGTGGCTATCCTGCCTTACGTATCACGAGACAAAGCATTTCTACACTCGTAAAAGGCAAATCGGGTATCCAGAGCCGTTGGAGCATGCAAAAGATATTGCCACTCGTTCAATTTACAATTGCTATCGTGCTCATGGTCTGTAGTGTTGTAGTTGTTTTGCAAATCAACCATATTAAAGAAATGCCTTTGGGATTTGAAAAAGAACAAGTCATCAGCATTCCAATTGGTCCGAAGATAGATGCAAGTCAAGCCCTACAAAAAATGCGCTTAGCAGTCTCCTCTAATCCCCTGGTAACCGGAGTTACAGCCTCCGACATCAACCTCGGGCTCGGTCGGGACGGTAGCCAATCCACTTCACAGCTAGGTTTTGATTATCAAGACAAGGGAATTACCACGAACTGGCAACGTGTAGATTTTGATTATTTCAGTACCCTAGATATTCCATTGATTGCAGGCCGGGAGTTTTCTCCAGAAAGACCAGCAGATTCAACAGCCTTGGTCATTAATGAAAAAATGGCTGCTCAACTAGGCGGAGTGGAAAATATACTCAACAAGCCTCTTCCTTTATTTGATAAGCAAATGACGGTTATTGGTGTCGTTAAAGATTATAATTTCAAAGACCTGAGACAAGGTATAGAGCCTTTATCCCTATTTATCGATCCGGGTTTGGGATTTAACATCAAATACATCTTAGTTCGTATCAAATCCAACAACCTAGTACAATCCTTAAAAGAGGTGGAAAGCATATGGAAAAACATCTATTCGGATTACAAAAATGACGCGTCTTATCTCGACGAAAATACGGACCGTATGTACCAGCAAGAGCAGCAGATGATGAAAATTATAAGCGCAGGTGGGATCATTGCAGTTATAATAGCCTGTATGGGGCTTTTTGCCGCTGCTCTCGTGGCTATCAGTACGCGTGTAAAGGAAATCGGTATCCGAAAAGTATTGGGAAGTACAATCTGGAAACTGGTCTTATTACTATCGCAAGATTTTCTACGAATTGTAGCTTTATCCCTGATCTTGGGGCTACCTATTGCATGGTATATTTCCAACGAATGGCTCAACACCTTCTCCTACCGCTTTCACTTTCATCCAGGAATACTGCTATTGTGCGCATTAGCCATGATGGCTTTGGCTTGCCTCACCATATGTATACATACGATCAAAGCAGCAAGTGTAAATCCGGTAAACTCACTTAGAGATGAATAGCAATTAATATAAAGAAACAATAATGACAAAATACTTCTTTACCTTCCTATTTAGAAGCTTGTTAAACAACAAGTTTTTTGCACTTATAAATATCACTGGATTGGCACTGGGTTTTGCAGGCTTTATATTAGCTTATCAATATATCAACCGCGAAAGAAGCTACGATCAATGGAACCCGAATTACGAGTACATTTACCGCATAGGACTAACATATCAGGGCAATTACTCTCCGATCACCCCGCCGTCATTGGCTAAGACGATTAAAAGTCAATTGCCAGAGATTGAACAAGCAGGCTTAATCTTAGCCTATTCATACAGTAATTACCCCATGTTTGGTAAAGAATCTGTCAACGTCAGAAAAACATTGCTGATAGACTCGGGCGCTGCGAAAATCTTTCAGATTGAATCGATGACAGGTCCGCTTTACAAATCCACGGGTCAACAGGAAGCCTCTTTGGTGAGTGAAGAGTTAGGAAAACGCCTTTTCGGAAAAGAATATTTAGATTTTTCGGCACCAAAGAACGTTTCGGTTCTAAGTATTCACCATGGTTTTAAAGAAAAAATTTATGGTATAGGTAAAGATAGAGCTTTGTCACTTATTGACTACGACTTACTCCTTATAAAAGAGATCGACAGTGAGCAACAAGGAAACCCATACAATTACCACACCTATATTCAAGCAAAGCCTGGTACAAACATTTCCTTGCTAGCGGACAAAATAACTAAAATATATCAGGAGCAAACAGCACAAGAAGGCCTGATCAAACATTCCTCCTTTGCCAAAGGCAAGATCTATCTGGATCCGTTATCCAATCTACATCTACGGCCCAAAGATGGATCAAACGGCCCTTATCTTACGCTCTGGATATTGGGAATTTTATCCGCACTGACCTTAGTTTTGTCCGCAATCAATTTTGCTAATCTCACCATGGCGCAAGCTGATAGTCGTGCAAAAGAAATAGGTATAAAAAAAATGTTCGGTAGTTCAAGATCGTCGATCACATTACAACTACTGGGAGAGATCCTTACGCAGTGTTTGCTAGCGGCCTGTGTAGCTGGTCTTGTACTGCTCTTGACCGGAAATATGTTGAAGACCTGGCTGAACGAAGATCTAATAGACTATTTATTTCATACGACGACCCTACTTCAATTGTTATCGGCCATTTGTGTCACCAGCATCATTGCTGGATTTTATCCTGCCGTAATTTTAGCTGGCTATAAAATCGGTACTACCATCAAAGGAAAACTACAAACGAATCCGAAACGTGTATACCTCCGTAACTCACTCTTAGCGTTTCAGTTTTTTATAGCGTTTTCATTTATCTGTGGAGCTCTCTTGGTATATCAACAAATGCAATTTGTCAAAGAAACAGATAAAGGATTCAGCACCGATCAGGTCATTAACTTCAAAGGTGTAGGTCTGTACTATGATATGAAACCTGATGGAACCTTTTATGATTTCAAAAGAAGATTGACCCAAAGCCCAAATATAGTATCCGTATCCTCGGCAACAAATATTCCTGCGGGCGCTGATGCCCCCCCAAAAAAACATTTCACCTATCAAAATCAAACCATAGAGCTCGATCATATAGGTATTGATATCGGTTATTTCGAGACTTTAGATATAGCAGATGTAGCCGGAGCAGGCGAAATATCCCTAGACCAACTTCTAAAAGACAGTACGGAAAACTATGCGGTAATCAATGAAACTGCGGCCAAAGAATTGGGCATTAGAAGTCCCTTTGGAGTAAAAATAACCGGTTGTGAAACAGATTTTACCGTCACAGCCATCGTCAAAGACATAATTGCTTACGGGTTTGAGAATAAAATTGCTCCTACCGTTTATTCCTATAAAAATGAATGTGGCCCAGGACGATACAAAACTTCCGTAATCGTAAAAACAAAGGCAGGAAAAACGAAAGAAGCCATACAGGCGGTAAAAGAGGAATGGATTAAAAATCCTTCTGCAGAATCTCTGCCGCTGGATTATGAATTTTTAGATTTAGCTTACGCCCAATTGCATGCAAAACAGAGCCAGCTAGAAATACTCTTGAATGGATTCACGATGCTTTCTCTTTTTATCGCTATGCTCGGAATATTCAGTGTCTCGGCTTACGATATTGTCGTCCGTAACAAGGAAATTTCAATTCGTAAGATCTTAGGTGCTACCACAAAGGATATTTTATTCCATCTCAATAAAACATATATTTACATATTGGTAACGGCTAGTGTGCTAGGAATACCAATAGCCTATTTTCTGATGAAGGACTGGCTAAATAACTTTGCTTATAAGGTGAGTATTACGCCTTGGATATTTATCCTAAGCATTGGTGTTATAGCTTTTATATTAACAATAATAGTCAGTTTTCAATCCCTTAAAGCTGCTAGAAGTAACCCTATCGATGCACTTAGAGATGAATAAAAAACAAAGAATAAAAGAGCTAGACCTAAAAATCGCGCTCTTAGTACTCAAATCTAATATCTAAAAATGATAAAACTAGAAAACATATTTAAATGGTACAACGTGGGTGGTGCGCGATCATTTGTACTAAAGGACATTAATTTGAATATCGATCAAGGGGATTTTGTCTCTATAATGGGGCCTTCCGGATCTGGAAAATCCACTTTACTGAATGTAATCGGGTTACTTGATGATCCCAATGAAGGGAACTACTATTTTATGGAGGAAGATGTGCTTGCACTGAAAGCGAAAAAAAGGGCTGCCTTATTTCAATCACATATGGGCTATGTCTTTCAATCTTACCATTTGATTGACGAGCTTACTGTTTATGAAAATATAGAGACTCCACTTATCTACAAAGATCTATCAGGTAAAGAGCGAAAAGCGATTGTCGCTGATATGTTAGACAGATTCGGTATTGTAGGTAAAAAAGACCTCTTTCCATCTCAACTCTCTGGCGGACAACAACAGGTTGTAGGCATTGCTAGGGCATTGGCATCATCGCCTAAATTATTATTGGCAGATGAACCTACAGGTAATCTCAATTCCAAGCAAGGAGAAGATATCATGACATTATTTAAACAGCTGAATGAGGAAGGAGTTACAATCATACAGGTAACCCACTCCGAAAAAAATGCGGAGTACGGCCACCGTATCATCAACATGCTAGATGGTCAATTAAAAGACAAATAAAGAGCAGAATATTGTACAAGCGCTTTCTTTTTCCTAAATTAGTATATATGGAGGAAAAGGAACTGAAAGCGCTTATCTCTTTATTGGATGATCCAGACACGGAGATTTTCAATCAAGTGGAGCGGCAGTTGATCACTTGCGGACCAGAGGTGATACCCCAACTCGAAGCGAGCTGGGAGTCTTCGTTTGATCCTTTGTCCCAGACCCGCATTGAAAATATAATCCATAAAATCCAATTCGATCAGGTTCAAAATGATCTTCAAATCTGGGCCTTACAGAACAATGAGGATCTTTTAGATGGTTTATTGACGATCAACAGGTATCAATACCCAAATCTAGATGAGAATGCGGTCCATTTCCAACTAGCGGAGCTACGAAGAAATGCCTGGTTCCAACTTATGTACGAAATGAGCCCATTAGAAAAGGTTAAACTTTTAAACAATATCATTTTTCGGGAATTTGGACTTTCGGGTAATACAACAAACTATCACGATCCTCAAAATTCTTTCCTGCATAAAGTCCTCGAATCAAAAAAAGGGAACCCTATCTCCCTTGCTTGCATTTACAGCATTATCGCTCAAAGTCTTGATATTCCGATTTATGGTATTAACCTTCCAAAACATTTCATAGTTGCTTACATTGAGGAAGAACACGAAAGTCCTTTATTTTATATTAATGTATTCAATCGGGGACAAGTCATGAAACACGATGATATCTATTCTTTTCTTAAGCAACTGAATCTTCCTCCCAAAGAAGACTACACGCTGCCCTGTACAAACATTGCTATCATCAAGCGTGTATTACGCAATTTAATGACTGCTTACGACAATTTGGGGAATATCGAAAAAAGAGAAGAAGTGAATACCCTTCTACTCCTACTATCCGATTTGAATTAACGAGAGTCTAAAGAGATTGACCGAGGACGTCTGTTGTTTTCAATCGTAATTTCATCATTGGGAGCGACGTTTCCTGTATCACTAATGAGAAAACGAAAAACTCTCCGCGCAACAGGGTCGGCCACAAAGAAGTATTTCCCATCTTCTTTGGTATCGATAGCCACATCTATGGGTTCTTGCAGCAGCGTAAGAGCACCCGTTACAATCCGTGTCGGTGTTATCGTTTGTGAAGACTGATATTGTGAAAACTTCTCGAAAACCAAAATCTTTCCAGAATTTGCCTGGTCTTGAACGTAGTCTGTCAACAATAAAATATCAGCACTGGCAGAATAGGACAATCCTCTGATATTCTGTGCATCGGCAACTTTCAAAACATATTTTTCGGGGGCTTTCATAAGCGTATCCCCTTTATTTAATAACTGAGGTATAAAGTTCTTGTAAACGACTACTCCACCATCTTTCTCTGTTGCATTAGAAATAACTAAATCATTTTTAATGGCTATAACTCCCCATGGATTATGGTCAAGTTTCATACGATACCGTGGTCTTGTAAAGTTTCCTTTGTTACGTGGCCTATCAATCGCAAACAAAGTATAGTCTGGTACTGCTGTTTCAGTAGCGGGGGTTCCTTTGGTCGTATCTGAAGCATTTGCAAAGAGGAGAAAGTCTTCCGAGAACTTGTCATCATTGACTACGGTATAATATAATCCTCTCACTTTATCATAAATTCGATTTCTTATACTTGTTCCATTACTAATCACTCCTGTCTTACTAACCTCCAATACATGTACCGCAGTGTCGAGATTGGACTTGCTATTTAAGCTCCCATGAAAGAGTGATCCACCAGAAAACGGACTAAAGTGAATCATATTTCCTCCCTTTGCACCGGATGCTATCTTGAAAGAGAAAGTCTTAGGCAGTTTCTCACCATCAACGCTATCCAAAGCCCACACATTATACAGGTCAGCTGCCGCTGAGCCACTCGCATAATCCTCCGTAGAAATATACAATCTAGATATAGACTTTCGCACACGCTCTGGTTCATCATCGTCGCGCTTACAGGCTACAATCGAAACTACTATAAATACTGCAACTATAGAAAAGAGATAATTCTTCATGCTATGGATTAATTCTTAATATGCAAACTTATATAAAATGCTTTATATTCACGAACTCCTGTTCGAAAATTTGGCAGGAAACAGCTTTCCCAATTACCTAACGAAAACGAAAGAGCAATCGCCACAACAACAATAAACTTTATAATGTAGAGAGTTTTCCGTAAAATTGCAATCGGGAAGAAAATAATCATGGAGAGTACTAAAGAATTCAACAGGGAAAAACTAACGTTACCCAAAGACGGCAAGAAGCTGTTATTACACTCTTGCTGTGCACCTTGTTCTGGTGAGGTCATGGAGGCATTAATTTCCTCCGATATTGACTTCACTATTTATTTTTATAACCCCAATATTCACCCAAGGAAGGAATACGACATCCGTAAGGACGAGAACATTCGGTTCGCAGAGAAACACAATATTCCATTTATAGACGCCGATTATGATGTAGATCATTGGTTTGAATTAGCCAAGGGCATGGAACATGAGCCTGAAAAAGGTATCCGATGTACAATGTGCTTTGACATGCGCTTTGAAAAAACTGCGGAATATGCGGCGGCAAATGGGTTCGATGTCATATCAAGTTCTCTTGGAATATCCCGTTGGAAAAACATGGAACAGATTAATGACTGTGGTTTACGCGCTGCTTCACGCCATCCCGATATGGAATACTGGACATTCAATTGGCGCAAAAAGGGGGGGTCAGCCCGTATGTTAGAAATCAGTAAACGTGAGAAATTCTACATGCAAGAATACTGTGGCTGCGCGTATTCACTTCGTGACACCAATAAATGGCGCATGGCCAACAATCGTGAAAAGATAGAACTAGGCACAAAATACTACGGAGATGAGGAATAAAATTTATTTCACAAAATAATTGCATCCTTGATTTTAAAACATTAATTTTGCAGGCTCAAATACAAGATTTTGAAGTATCTAAAACAATATAGAATACCCTTTTCAGGGCTTGCTGCAGGGAAACATGATTTTGACTTTGAGATTGACAACAAGTTCTTTGACTGCTTTGAGCATTCATTAGTAAAAAAAGGAGATCTTATTGCTAAAGTATCACTACAGAAGCAAGAGAGCATGCTAATCGTCAATTTCGATATTAGCGGAAAGATCTCGCTAATATGCGATGTTTGTTTAGCGGAGATTCTATCTCCAGTTCATTTTTCGGAACGAGTAATTGTGAAATTTATCAATGAAGAGTGGGCTGATGACACGGAAGAGGTCATTGTCTTAAACAAGACGGATCATGAATTAGACATCGCTACACTACTATATGAATACATCAACGTCCAGGTTCCTTACTATGCTAAATGTAGCGAACAAGGCGAAGATGCGATATGTGATCCTGAAATGTTATCAAAAATCAGTGGAACAGTAGACGCAGAAGAAGAATCCGTGACAGAAAATGAAAGTATTGACCCCCGTTGGGCCGCATTAAAGAATATTAAAAACAATTAAAAAAACATAATACGAGATGGCACATCCAAAACGTAAGACTTCGAAATCAAGAAGAGACAAAAGAAGAACACATTATAAGGCTGAAAAACCTACATTGACAGTATGTAAAGAAACAGGTGCAGTACACGTACCTCATAAAGCATATGAAGTAGATGGCAATTTATACTACAACGGTAAATTGATTATCGAGAACACTGCTGCTGTCTAAAAAATATCTTTTAAAAAACATCCCAAAAAAGCTTAATTATTTAACAATTTGCTTTAATTTGGGATGTTTTTTGCGTATTATTGATTTAGAAAAATAATAACGGATGAAGATTGGATTAGACGTCTTAGGTGGAGATTATGCTCCCAATTCCACAATTCTTGGTGCTATAGAAGCACAAAAAGTTCTTAAAAACGATCAACGTATCGTGTTGTTCGGAGACGAAGAAGATAGCAGAAATCGGATAATAGAAGCTGGAGTAGATCCACTACTATTTGATTACGTGCATGCTCCGGAAAACATTTCTATGCATGAACATCCTACTAAAGCTATCACCCAAAAGCCTAACTCGAGCGTAGCTAAAGGCTTCGAGTTATTAAAAAATGGGGAGATTGATTCTTTCTCTTCTGCGGGAAATACTGGTGCTATGCTTGTCGGAGCTATGTTCAGTGTAAAAACTATCCCTGGAGTATTAAGACCAGCAATAGCAACAAATGTTCCTAAACTCAAAAATGGTTATGGAATTCTTCTTGACGTTGGAGCCAATGCAGATTGTAAACCCGAAATGTTAAATCAGTTTGCCTTACTAGGCAGCTTGTATTCTGAACATGTATACGGCGTACAAAATCCAAAGGTTGGCCTCTTGAACATTGGAGAAGAAGAAGAAAAAGGAAACATTCTAACAATATCGACCTATCCCCTACTAAAATCAAACCCCAAAATCAATTTCATAGGTAACGCAGAAGGACGTGATTTGTTTACAGATCAGGCTGATGTATATGTATGTGATGGATATACGGGCAATGTTGTTCTAAAATTAGCCGAATCTTTCTATGTAGTCACATTGAAAAAGGGCTTTAAAGATGACTTTTTTGACAGGTTCAATTATGAACGATACGGTGGAAGTCCAATATTAGGTGTCAATGCTCCAGTCATTATTGGTCATGGTATCTCTACACCTGAAGCAATAAAAAACATGGTATTACTATCCAAAGATATGATCGAATCAAAATTCATTGACAAGATTAAATCTGCTTTTAACTAAGATAATATGTCTAAAATTCATGCAGCTATTACGGCGGTAAATGGGTATGTTCCGGAATATATATTAACAAACAAGGAACTAGAAACAATGGTTGATACCAATGACGAGTGGATTGTATCACGGACTGGTATCAAAGAACGTCGTATTCTAAAGGGTGAAGGACTTGCAACCTCCGATTTAGCAGTCCCTGCTGTCAAAGGATTGCTTGAAAAAAGAGGAATCACAGCTGAGGATATCGACTTAATTATTTTCTGTACAAGTACCCCTGACATGTTGTTTCCAGCTACGGCTAATATTCTAGCTGATAAAATTGGAGCTAAGAACGCTTGGGGTTACGATTTACAAGCCGCTTGTTCAGGTTTTTTATTTGGATTAACGACTGGATCACAATTTATTGAATCGGGCAAACATCAAAAAGTTTTGGTCGTTGGGGCAGATAAAATGTCCTCAGTGGTAAACTATAGTGATCGTAATACCTGTATTCTTTTTGGAGACGGTTGCGGTGCAGTACTATTAGAGCCCAATACAGAAGGTAATGGCATACAAGACACGATCTTAAAAACAGATGGTTCAGGCGGTCAGTACTTAAATATAAAAGGAGGAGGCTCACTAAATCCGGCATCGCATGAAACTGTTGAAGCAGGTTTGCACTACGCTTATCAAGAGGGAAAGACAGTATTTAAATTTGCTGTTACAAACATGGCCGATGTAGCTCACGAAATCATGGTACGTAATCAGCTTACTGCCGATGATATCGCTTGGCTAGTACCGCATCAAGCAAATAAACGCATTATCGATGCTACAGCTGAACGAGCGGGGCTTCCGGAAGATAAGGTAATGGTAAATATCCATAAATATGGTAATACAACCAGTGGCACCATTCCACTTTGTTTGTGGGAATGGGAAAGTCAATTAAAAAAAGGAGACAACTTAATTCTTGCGGCATTTGGTGGAGGGTTCACATGGGGCTCTGTATATTTAAAATGGGCCTATTAAAAGTTACCCATTTTGCTAAAAATATTACTATTACAAAAGTCATAACAACTTTCACGACTGTTGGCAATTCAATAGAATCATAAAAGTTTTTATGTATCTTTATACGCTATTTTAAAAATTATTTAAAAATAAAACCTACTGAAGTATGAGTATGGATATCAAACAAATTCAAGACCTGATCAAATTTGTTTCTAAATCAGGAGTGAATGAAGTATCGATTGAAGAAAAGGATTTCAAGATCACAATAAAAACGAATCAAGAACCAACTTATGTTACAGCATCTTTACCTGCTGCTGTGGCTCCCGCTATTGTTCAAGGCGCACCTGCAGCCGCAGCTCCAACAGCGACACCGGCAGCGGTAGTTGCTACGACTCCTGCAGCTGACGATGAATCTCATTTCATTACCGTAAAATCGCCAATGATAGGTACTTTTTATCGTTCCTCAGGTCCAGATAAGGCCCCATTTGTTAATGTAGGCGATGATATCACACCTGGAAAAGTAACTTGTATTGTTGAAGCAATGAAATTGTTCAATGAAATCGAGTCAGAAGTATCGGGTAAAATTGTAAAAATATTAGTGAACGACGCTCAACCCGTCGAGTATGATCAGCCTCTTTTCTTAGTTGATCCAAGATAATCTCCAGCTGCTTAATTAAGCAGCTTTTTAAATTTAAAAACAACTGGAATATCTCCCCTAACATTAGGGATTTATTCCGTTTTTTCTAAATAAAAACTTCTACGAAACTGCGTAATAATACACAGTTAATTGTTCATCAAGTTATTCACTATGTTCAAAAAAATATTAATAGCAAATAGGGGCGAAATCGCATTACGTATCATCCGCACTTGTCGCGAGATGGGAATAAAGAGTGTAGCTGTATATTCAACCGCAGACAGAGACAGTCTTCACGTAAGATTTGCTGATGAGGCAGTTTGTATTGGACCTCCAGCGAGTAAAGACTCTTATTTAAATATACCAAATATTATTGCAGCGGCAGAGTTAACCAATGCAGACGCAATACACCCTGGTTATGGATTTTTATCTGAAAACGCAAAATTCTCAGCTATCTGTGCTGAATATGGCATTAAATTTATTGGTGCTACAGCGGATCAGATTGAAAAGATGGGCGATAAAGCTTCCGCAAAAGATACGATGAAAAAAGCTGGTGTACCTACGGTACCCGGTTCAGAGGGGCTTATACCCGATGTAAAAACGGGTATTGCGTTAGCCACAGAAATCGGTTATCCTGTTATTATCAAAGCAACTGCTGGAGGCGGTGGCCGTGGTATGCGTATTATTTGGAAAGACGAAGAATTTGAACCTAACTGGGATTCCGCACGTCAGGAAGCTGCAGCTGCTTTTGGTAACGATGGTATCTATTTAGAGAAATTTGTTGAAGAACCACGTCATATTGAAATTCAGGTAATTGGGGATCAATACGGCACCGTATGTCACCTTTCTGAAAGAGATTGTTCTATCCAACGCCGTCATCAAAAATTAGTTGAGGAAGCTCCCTCCCCTTTCATCACACCTGAGTTACGTGCTCAAATGGGTGAAGCGGCAATCAAAGGAGCACAGGCCGTTAAATATGAAGGGGCAGGTACTATAGAATTCTTAGTGGACAAACACCGTAACTTCTATTTTATGGAGATGAATACACGTATTCAAGTAGAGCATCCGGTTACTGAAGAAGTTATAAACTTTGATTTAATCAAAGAACAAATAAAAGTAGCTGCAGGTATCCCTATTTCGGGAAAAAGCTATGAGCCTACGATGCATGCTATAGAATGTCGTATAAACGCCGAAGATCCATTTAATAACTTCCGTCCTTCTCCGGGTAAGATCACAAACTTTCACTCTCCAGGAGGTCATGGTGTACGTGTAGATACACACGTCTATGCAGGATATACGATCCCTTCTAACTATGACTCAATGATTGCTAAGTTAATATGTGTAGCTCAAACAAGAGAAGAAGCCATAAGTACGATGGAACGCGCTCTGAGTGAGTTTGTCATCGAAGGAGTTAAGACTACCATCCCATTGCACCTACGGTTAATGCGTGATCCTAATTTCAGAGCAGGTAATTTTACCACCAAATTCATGGAAACTTTCGACTTAACGGAATATCCAGACGAAGATTAAACGTAAAATTTTTGTTTTATATTAAAAGATACCATTCTTATCCCAAAGAATGGTATTTTTGTTTTCATATAAGTACACATATGTCCAGTAAAAAACTAATCGACGCTATTAAAGAAAAAGGAAAGAATATAGAAGCCGAAATGTCATTCTTTGAACATTTGGAAGTTTTACGGTGGCATATCATCCGTTCTGTGATTGCTATCGCCCTATTTGCCATCCTATCGTTTACTTTCTACGATTTTGTATTCAATCAAATCATTATGGGGCCAAAAAACCTTGACTTTTGGACCTATCGTATGATGTGTAAAGTTGGAGATTTGATGAATTTAGATGGCTTCTGTGTAGAACGTATCCCTTTTAATATTATCAATACAGAGTTAGCTGGACAATTTATGCTACAAATAAACTCCTGCTTACTGATGGCTTTAGCATTAGGGTTTCCTTATCTCTTGTTTGAAGTCTGGTTATTTGTAAAGCCTGCCCTAACAGATGTAGAACAACAGTCTGCACGAGGTTTTGTCTTTTATGCAACAATGCTCTTCGTAATAGGTGCTCTGTTTGGCTATTATATAGTAGTACCTTTATCGGTAAATTTTCTTGCAAATGTATCACTAAGTCAAGAAATCACCAATCAAATCACGATAGATTCTTACTTATCGACGATAGCTACTTTGACACTAGGCTGTGGTATCGTATTCTTACTACCTATCCTAATTTTCATTCTTTCTAAACTGGGATTAATGACTCCACAGTTTATGCGAGCTAGCCGTCGTTATGCTGCCGTCATCATCTTAATTATCGGTGCTATCATAACACCTACTGCCGACATTATTACATTGCTGACAGTTAGTGCGCCGATGTTTATCCTATATGAGTTGAGTATCATGGTATCGGCCAATGTTAAAAAGCAAAAAGACCTAAAGGAAAAAGAATTTTATAACAGTTAATGTTGAACAATATAATACACTTATGAAAATAGCGATAGGAAGCGACCACGCTGGATTTGATTATAAAACGGAGATTATCCCCTACTTAACCGCCTTAGGTTACGAAGTACAAGATTTTGGACCTACGACGGCTGATTCTGTAGACTACCCTGACTTTGCACACCCTGTCGCAACGTCTGTAGAAACTCAAGAAAATGAGTTAGGCATTTTGATCTGTGGAAGTGCCAATGGTGTAGCCATAACAGCTAATAAACATCAAGGAATCCGCGCGGCTATAGCTTGGCAAAATGAAATTGCAGCACTAGCCCGTCAACACAACAATGCTAATGTTATATGTATTCCTGCACGATTTATAGACCTTGCTCTGGCAAAAAAAATAGCACATACCTTCTTAACAACACCGTTTGAAGGCGGTCGTCACGCTAATCGCGTAGATAAGATTGCTTGTTGCTAAACCCGTTTTAATAACAGTCATCAAAGATAGTTATACACATATGAAAAGATTATTTTCAATTTTATTCATTATACCTGCATTGTACAGTTGTAGTTTAGCGCAAGTACAAAAAAAATACGCAGAATTAATAACGGAAGAAAGTTCCAGAAAACATCTGACCATATTAGCAAGTAAAGAATTCGAGGGAAGAGGCACAGGACAAGAAGGTGGTCGGAAAGCAGCTAATTATATAGCGGACCATTTCAAGTCCTATGGATTAACTCCTATAGTAAATGGCAACTCCTACTTTCAACCAGTATCCTTATTAAAGATAGGCTATAATGTAACTAGTTTTGTATTGGATCAAACTGCTTTGGAAAATGGAAAAGACTTTTTCGTACAGGGCGACAATGATTTTTCCAAATTCGAATCTCAGGAAATTGTTTTTATAGGTTACGGCTTACAACACGAAAATTATAACGAACTCCAAGGCACAGATATCAAAGGCAAGGTGGTACTAGTCATTAATGAAGGAGAGCCATTTGATAAAGCAGGAAACTCACTCCTAACGGGCACAAAGTCGAAGTCAGACTGGTCTAGCAGCCGATTCAAAAGAATACAGGAACTTATCAAATTACAACCTAAGCTTATACTGGCGACCAATTCTCAAGTTTCCGATATGATGGATAGGATGAAAGGCCGATTGACTTCCGGACGTATTGCATTAGATAATGGCAATAATAACCGTATGCTTACGCAACCCATCCCTGTGGTTAATGTTAGCGAAAAAATTGCTGATCAGATTTTAAGTAAGGCCAATAGCTCGATTACTAAATTTAAAGCCCAAGCATCTTCACAGGTCCAAAAATCTTTAGTTATAAATAATAAGTTAAAGGCCGAGATGGGCGTAACTAAAGACAAACTGGACGACCCTAATGTATTAGGGCTTCTCGAAGGATCAGACTTAAAAGAGGAGGTTATAGTGCTCTGTGGACACTACGACCATGATGGCATTTTACCTGACGGCACTTTCTTTCCTGGTGCTGATGATAACGGTAGCGGGACAGTGGCCATTCTAGAGCTAGCACGCGCTTTTGCAGCTGCTAAAAAAGAGGGTAAGGGGCCTCGTAGAAGTATTCTTTTTATGGGGTTGGCGGCAGAAGAGAAAGGGCTTTTGGGGTCAAAATTCTACGTAGAAAACCCAATATTACCCCTTCAAAACACAGTAGCCTGTATCAATATTGACATGATCGGACGAATAGATGACAAGCACCTAAACGGCAACCACAACTATCTACATGCGATAGGGCTAGATAAACTAAGCTCGGAGCTCCAAAGTGTAACTGAAAAAGCGAATAAAGATTTTGTCGGAATCGAATTAGATTACTCTTATAATGATCCTAATGAGCCTATGCGACTTTATTACCGATCTGACCACTACAACTTCGCAGAAAAAGGAATACCTTCGGCATTTTTCTTTTCAGGTCTTCACCCCCATTACCACACACCGGAAGACACAGTCGACAAAATTGATTTCCTGATGATGGTAAAACGTGAAAAGCTAATCTTCCATACCACTTGGGAAATAGCAAATAGAGCAAAAAGACTTGTCGTAGATAGTAATAAAAAATAAAAGATTAAGATAAAACAAAGAAGCCCGATTGGAATTCCAATCGGGCTTCTTTGTTTTCAAATAACGCCAATATCCTCCTTTAGTTTGGATATTTTACAAACAAAAACACTTCTACTTCGTTATAGAATTAATTAACATAATCAAATGGCATTTGTAGACTATTATAGCACCTTAGGAATTGACAGATCGGCAAGTCAAGAGGATATTAAGAAAGCTTATCGAAAACTCGCGAGAAAGTATCATCCCGACCTGAATCCGGATGATGAGGCTGCAAAAAAGAAATTTCAAGAGATCAACGAAGCTAATGAAGTTCTGACAGATCCTGAAAAAAGGAAAAAATATGATCAGTACGGCGAGCATTGGAAACACGGTGATGAATATGAGCGCGCACAGCAACAGCAAGGATATACATCGAGAGGTTCTGGACAACAAAATCCATTTGAAGGCTTTGATTATAATGGAAACTATGATACTGGTGAATACTCGGACTTCTTCGAACAACTATTTGGTTCTAGGTTTGGAGGAGGACGAAAAAGTTCTTACAAAGGACAAGACTATAATGCCGAGGTGGAATTAACGCTTCAGCAGGCAGGTACTACACATCAACAAACATTTACCGTTAATGGAAAAAATATTCGCTTCACTATTCCCGCTGGGGTTCAAGATGGTCAAAAGATCCGCCTGAAAGGGCAAGGTGCTGCTGGTCTAAATGGTGGTCCGAAAGGAGATCTTTATATCACTTTCCACGTTGCTCAAGATCCACAGCTGACCCGAAAAGGGAATGATCTATACAGTAAATTGGAAATTGATCTTTTTACCGCTTTACTTGGCGGAGAAGCAATTATAAATACTTGGAATGGAAAAGCAAAAGTTAATATAAAAGCCGGCACACAAAACGGGTCAAAAATAAGACTAAAGGACAAGGGATTCCCGGTTTATAAAGAGGAAGGCAAATTTGGCGACTTCTACGCCGAAATAAATGTAAAAATACCAACTGATTTAAATGATGAACAGCGGAAACTATTTGAACAAGCAGCCGCTTTAAATAAAAAATAATATGGAAGTTACTTTATTCAAAATTGTTGATATATGTCGATCTAATAATATCGAGATAACCTTTATCAAAGAACTACAGCAAAGCGGCCTAATAGATATTACCGTGATTGAGAGTCAAGAGTTTGTTCCGGAAGATCAAGTTGCCCAGATTGAAAGATATTATAATTGGTATTACAATTTAGAACTCAACGTCCAAGGAATAGAAGTCGTACAGCATCTCTTACAGAAGATTGAATTTCTTCAGCACGAAATAAAACTTCTAAAACGATCACACTAGCGTCTTCACAGTACTGTAAATCTTTGTTCTTTTTTTCCTATTAGCGTCATAATCAACCATCAAACCGAGATCCGAGTATCTTATCAAGTATATATTTCTTAAATTGTATATATACATAAACAAAGAAAAACCATGAACTATCCATGTAGCAGTTCTGAACAAACACAAATGAATGTAATTACTTCGTGAACTCGTTACACTCGGTTTGGATATTCCATATGGCAGATGAAAATTGAATTAAACACATATGAAACAATTAGAAAACAAGGTAGCCATCGTCACCGGTGGTGCCTCGGGAATAGGTAAAGCTATTGTCGAGATCTTTATCAAAGAGGGAGCTAAAGTGGTAGTCTCTGATTTAAATGAAAAGGCTGGGAATGAATTTATAAATAATTGTGGCGGCAACCATACTATTTTTGTCAAAGCTGATTCTTCTTCACCAAAAGATAATGAGAAGATTGTAGAAGCTGCTATCGCTAATTTTGGGGCATTACACATTGCTGTTAACAATGCCGGTATTGGCGGAGAATCCAATCCCGTGGGTGATCTTTCTATTGATGGCTGGAATAAGGTTATTAATATTAACTTAAATGGTGTATTCTATGGTATGCATTATCAATTGCCAGAGATTGCAAAAGTGGGTGGTAGTATCATTAACATCGCATCTATACTAAGCTCCGTTGGATTTATGAATGCAGCGGCTTATGTTGCTGCCAAGCATGGTGTGCTGGGCTTAACTAAAACAGCTGGTTGGGAATACGCCACAAAAGGTGTGCGTGTCAATGCTATAGGACCTGGGTTTATTGAAACACCGTTAATCGAAAATGCACTCGATAATGCCACAAAAACATACTTGGCAAGCCAACATGCCTTTCAACGCTTAGGTAAGCCCGAAGAAGTCGCTGAACTTGCATTATGGCTTGCTACAGATAAATCTTCTTTCGTAACAGCTTCCTATTATCCGGTTGATGGAGGATATTTGGCAAAATAGTACTAAATTGCGCGCTTAAAACTTAACCTGTCATGCAATTAATCTATAAAGGTAAGACGAAAGATGTCTACGATTTGGGTAACAGCCAATATCTATTAAAATTCAAAGATGATGTCACTGGTGAAAACGGTGTCTTTGACCCAGGAGCTAACACAGTAGGATTAACTATTGATGGTGCTGGAAAATCTGGTTTAAAAATGACCAAGTACTTTTATGAATTATTAAATGGTCTTCAGATTCCTACTCATTTAATAGCTGTTGATCTGGATGAGGTAAGCATGATCGTCAAAGAAGCACAAGTCTTGGGTAAGGGATTAGAAGTGATTTGCCGTTACAAAGCAGTAGGTAGTTTCTACAGACGCTATGCAGCATATTGTACCGAAGGTCAAGACCTAAATGGATTTGTAGAGGTTACAATCAAGGACGATGAGCGTGGAGATCCGGTTATTTCGGAAGATGCTTTAGAAAACCTTGGAATCCTAAGTAAAGAACTATACCAAGAGCTGAAAGCCTTGACGGTCAAAATATGTGATATCGTGAAGACAGAACTTGCAAAGAAAGGGTTGGAGCTGTACGACATAAAGCTAGAATTTGGGTACGATAAGACAAACAAACAAATTATTCTAATCGATGAAATATCTGGAGGCAACATGCGCGTTTATAAAAACGGCACTTACATTGCCCCCTTAGCATTAGAAAAAGAGTTTTTATCTTAAAAAAATAAGAGCTGGTTTTAATAAAACCAGCTCTTATTTTTTGTCTATACGTGTAGGATTAGATCAATTATCAAAATGCAATGTATCGCGGTACAGTACATTAAATTTAGCATCTTGATATTCGACGTAATACTTGCCAGGGCATAATTCCAATTGCAGTTTCTTCGCTTCACCAGACTTAAAAATTTGAAAATACTGGATTCCTGTATTTCCATTTAAGAAATCGATATAGACTTTAACATAGTTAATCTGATCGATTGTTCTGAAATCCAATTTAGGTTCGATACTTACATTTTTCCTTTTCACGTCGTCCTCACAGTTCGATATCTGCCACTTCAAGCTATCAGTATTTTTTTCCTGTAACCGTTGTGCATTAATACGGGCCAAATAGTCTATTTTGCAAAAGCGACAATTTAGATGTTGCTCGGTACTTATGTAATAGATCAAACTCAGACCAGCCTGGTCTTTATAAGGAATATAAACATGACGGACATCTAATCTTCCGCTCTCCAGGTCCTTCTGAAAATAATGAGCATTTTGATAATCCTTTTTTTCATATCCATCCAACTTTTTCACACCATTCTTGTGGTATAAGGCAATAAGATGATATCTCGGACTAGACTCTGGTACCGCAGAAAACAACAGTCGGGTACCTTTCAGATCTACATCGACAGATTTCAAAATCCTCATGTCTTCTTCGTAGGTTCCAGCTATTTTCAATCCAGATTTTCCGCCATTAAATGGCTTCAAATCCATGTACAACCAGACATTCGAATTCTGCAAATGAGTATTAAAGTATCGGTCTACATCTTCAACAAACACTCCACCTTTTGCAAAATGAGGAGATCTGCAACCCGATAAAAGAATCAGAAAAAAAAATAATAGTATCCCAAATCGAATCATAAATTTTCCTATCCTAATTTGTTCTACTCACTCTCATATTTCCCCCTCTTAATCCCGAAATTCTCACATGCCCCTCCCCATCTACAATCGAATATTGAACAGGTAAAATATAAGACGTAACCGTCCTTTTCCCATCTATTATACCAGGATTCCATAGTCCATAACTTTTAGCAGCGGAGATAACATCATTTGCAATACCTGCATGTGCTTCTATAAGAACCTTAAAATTACCCAATTCTCCGCTTGGCAATACGTCAAAGCCCAACTCGACCAAGGTACTCTCGTGCTTCAAGCTCTTTAATACAGCAGGAAAATTAATTTTATTAGCAACACTCGTCATAAACTGCTTCATCCCTCCTTTTGGTTCTGGTGATACCTCTACACGTTCATTATTTGAACGAACGGCCCCATTACCGGCTAAATTTAAACCAACCCAAGCCCTAGATTTCTGCTTGATACCATCTTCTTCTTCAGGAATCCACTTTGTATTCTTCAACAAATTGACAAAGCGAGACTTAAAGTCTTCATCAAGCTCAGACCTAACAGCAAAATTAGAAAGGGAACCATCTGAAGCAACATCAAAGGTCGCGGACATATAAGGATCTAAATCATCAGAGGTCAATTTTCTTGGCGATTTATACGCGACTACCAACCAATCCTGAAGTCTGTCATATCCTATTTCTGGCTTTGCTCGATAAATCTTCTTTTGTTGCCCCATGGCGGTTAAATCTAGACGTATAGGTAAGACATACGCTACTCTAACCGCTGTTCCATTCTGAACTCCCGGAGACCATCTGGCAGACTTACTCAATAAGCGCACAGCAGCATCACCTGTGTCGTGACCTATATCTTTTGTAATTTTAAGATCGCTTAGTGCACCGTCCTTCTCAACAATAAAAGACACCAAAACGATCCCTTTTACTGCAGCATCTAAGGCAGATTTTGGGTATTGATAATTCTCAGCGATCCATCTACGGAAAGCTACCATTCCCCCTGGAGGTTCAGGTTGGATCTCAACAGATTCAAACAGCTCAGTACTGCCTTCCAGAATCACAGCAGCTTTCTCCTGACTATTTTCTACTTCTCGGATTTTTCCACCCTTTTTTAAAGTATCCTGTATTACAAATACTTCGCTTTTCCCATTGAAAATGGTTCCGGATTTTTGTTCGCCTATCAGAAAATCAGCATCGACTATTTTAGATTCAATATCCGCCACCACAGCTCGGGCTCTACTCGTATTGAATATCAGTGTTGAACACACTACAATAAGTAAAACTGGGATCCCTGCCAGATAAAACAACTTATTCTTATTTGATGATTTATTTTTAAACAACATCATAATTCTCTTTTTTAAAAATGAATGATTCGAAAAACCATGTACCAGATGACTTGGATTAGTACGCATTGCATGCGCAACTAATAACTCTGCATAGGCTACTTTGTCTTGCGAACAAATTTCATCAGCAATGCACTCATGCTGAAACTTTAACTCTTTACGAATTAGATAAACTATGGGGCTGAACCAATTTAAAACACTAACAATTTCTACCAAAAGGATATCATAGGAGTGTCCTTGATCTACGTGAACCTGTTCATGATCGCCTATCATCTTTTCATTCTGAACCTTACTTCCCAGAAATACTTTCCGAAAAAAAGAAAAACTGGTGTACTCGTTTCGAAAATGAAAGGCCTTTCTGACTTTTCTTAAACGCCAAGTTAATAGTAATACGCCAACGAAAACACCTACCCAATAGAAGATCGATAACATATCCAACAAACGATACGACCGCTCGTCGGAAGCATAAGGGATATAGTCCACATCTATAACCTCTTCTAGATTCACAACGGGGAGTATCTGTTCCTCTACAGAAAACCCAGAAAGATCAACAAAGAGTCCTATTGGGATCAATAAGGGCACCATAACAATGCCCAATAGATACACACGATTCCATTGGAAAAAAGTTAATTTACGGAAACAAAGATGGTATAATCCAAACCCGATACCCATCGCGATGTTTACTAGGAGTAAGTAAATCATAAATCTTTAAGTTTATAGTCTAACCATTGGAAACAATAATGCTCACTCTCCGAATCTTCCAGTACCAATCTTCATGGAATAATCTGCATTAACAATTAATCCATTATGGATAGCTGGTGACCATGGAGTTCCTTCTATCGTGGTCTTTACAACATTTGTATAACGAGGTGCAGCTTTGCTATTTATTCTAATATTATTAATACTTCCATCTTTTTTTACTACAAAATGAACCTCCATAATAATGTTACTACCTTTCATCCCCGCTCTTTCGAGTTCGGTTTCTAGATTAGCATATATTTTATTATACATTTTTTTCATTCCTCCCTTTGGAACAGGAGAAATCTCCGGGGAGAGAAGAGTTTTATCCGAACTACTAATCCCAACTCCAGTTTTCTTTTTACTCCGCTTTCGGGGCGTTGAATTCTGCTGCTTTTGGGGAGCAGAAAGAAAATCAGCATCGACTATTTTAGATTCAATATCCGCCACCACAGCTCGGGCTCTACTCGTATTGAATATCAGTGTTGAACACACTACAATAAGTAAAACTGGGATCCCTGCCAGATAAAACAACTTATTCTTATTTGATGATTTATTTTTAAACAACATCATAATTCTCTTTTTTAAAAATGAATGATTCGAAAAACCATGTACCAGATGACTTGGATTAGTACGCATTGCATGCGCAACTAATAACTCTGCATAGGCTACTTTGTCTTGCGAACAAATTTCATCAGCAATGCACTCATGCTGAAACTTTAACTCTTTACGAATTAGATAAACTATGGGGCTGAACCAATTTAAAACACTAACAATTTCTACCAAAAGGATATCATAGGAGTGTCCTTGATCTACGTGAACCTGTTCATGATCGCCTATCATCTTTTCATTCTGAACCTTACTTCCCAGAAATACTTTCCGAAAAAAAGAAAAACTGGTGTACTCGTTTCGAAAATGAAAGGCCTTTCTGACTTTTCTTAAACGCCAAGTTAATAGTAATACGCCAACGAAAACACCTACCCAATAGAAGATCGATAACATATCCAACAAACGATACGACCGCTCGTCGGAAGCATAAGGGATATAGTCCACATCTATAACCTCTTCTAGATTCACAACGGGGAGTATCTGTTCCTCTACAGAAAACCCAGAAAGATCAACAAAGAGTCCTATTGGGATCAATAAGGGCACCATAACAATGCCCAATAGATACACACGATTCCATTGGAAAAAAGTTAATTTACGGAAACAAAGATGGTATAATCCAAACCCGATACCCATCGCGATGTTTACTAGGAGTAAGTAAATCATAAATCTTTAAGTTTATAGTCAAGCAGCAATAGGATTACTACCTGTGCTTATTGATCAACGTCAATATTTCATCTAATTCTTTTACATTCAACTTGTTCTCTTCCAAGAAATAAGAAAGCATACTTTTGGGAGAGTTATCGAAATATCCATTCAACAACTTGCCCGCAACAATCCTTTTATAATCTTCTTTTTGAACAACCGGAATATAGCGATGGCTTTTGCCAAACGCTTGATGATCCACAAAACCCTTGGTCTCTAAGATCCTGATAATAGTAGAAACTGTATTGTATGCAGGCTTAGGTTCAGGTAATCGATCGATTATTTCCTTCACAAATCCACCCTCCATCTCCCAGAGCTCCTGCATGATTTGTTCCTCTGCTTTAGTAAGTTCTTTAATCTCGTCCATAATACTATTTATTAATAAAGACACGTCTGTCTATAATCGATTATGAATCTAAGTTAAAACTAAATTTTTAGTTTTACAACTATTTTTTTAGTTTAAGGAAGAGAAAAGTTACCGCATATCTATCGAAATCAATCCATACGCCATCTTCGGCTGGATTTCTTATCGGATTGCTTTGTCTTCCGATCTAAACGAGCCAGAACTTTCGCTCGTGGTATCTTCGTAGGAATACGCTTTTTTGTAGGCATCAGTGCCTTTACAAGCAAATCAAACAACCGCTCAACTGCTATTTCCTTATTTGCCAGTTGACTCCTACTTTTAGAAACGTCCAACTGCAATAATCCATCAGCATATATACGATGGGCTAACTTGAATTGAATGATGTCTTTCTGTACGGAGGAAAATATTTTAGAGTTTATGACATCCCACAATAAAGTCACTTTGGTTTCTACCTTATTCACATTTTGCCCACCAGCCCCCCCCGAACGAGATGTCTTAAATACGACTTCTTTTTTTAATGCTTCTAAATTAATGTTCATCGGATAAACTTTACGATTTTATTGCAAAATCATTGTAAAACCTTACTTAAATTTGAATGTTATAAATATATAAACAAAACTTCATGAAAATAGGAATAGTTTGTTACCCCACATTTGGTGGTTCGGGAGTAGTAGCGACAGAGTTAGGGAAAGGATTGGCTTCAGAAGGACATCAAGTACATTTCATCACCTATAGCCAACCTGCACGATTGGACTTTTTCTCCGAAAACTTATTCTATCATGAGGTAGCGGTATCTCAATATCCCCTATTTGATTTCCCTCCTTATGAATCCGCATTAGCCAGCAAGTTAGTTGATGTTGTACGCTTTGAAAAACTCGACGTACTACACGTACACTATGCCATTCCCCACGCATCTGCGGCTTACCTCGCGAAGCAGATACTGCGGAGCTTCGGTATTGATATCCCCGTAGTCACCACGCTGCACGGCACCGATATCACGTTGGTAGGAAAAGACAAAAATTTTAAACCCGTAGTTACCTTTTCGATAAACGAATCGGATGGAGTAACAACAGTATCAGAAAGCTTAAAAAAGCAGACCTTAGAATTTTTTGACATAACCCGGGATATTGAAGTCATTCCCAACTTTATCGATCTAAACAGATTCGTAAACAAAAAAAGAGAACATTTCAAACGAGCTATAGCGCCGGACAATGAGCGCATCATGGTACATACATCCAACTTCAGAAAGGTAAAAAACACAAGTGATGTTGTACGGATATTTCACCAGGTAAACCAAAAGATACCGAGTAAATTGTTAATGGTTGGCGATGGTCCTGAAAGAACAAACGCCGAAGAACTTTCTAGACAACTGGGAATATCCAATTGCGTACGTTTTCTTGGAAAACAAGACGCTATAGAGGAGATTTTATCTGTTTCGGACCTTTTCCTTATGCCTTCTTCCTCGGAGAGCTTCGGGTTAGCCGCGTTAGAGGCTATGGCCTGTAGTGTCCCTGTTGTCTCGTCCAATACAGGGGGATTGCCCGAACTAAACGTCAACGGGATTACCGGCTTCCTTAGTGACATTGCCGATGTAGACGATATGGCTAAAAATGCCATCTATATTTTGGAAGACTGTGAGCGGCTAGAAAGCTTTAAAAAAGCAGCTTATGCTCGGGCAAAGGACTTTGATATCAAACAAATACTTCCGCTGTACGAGGGGTACTATCATAAAGCGATTGAAAGCGTGAAAAAGTAAAACAAATAACATTAACCACGCTATAGGCAAAAAAAAAATTATATCTTTGGCTTTTGGAAATATTCCAAAAAAATCAAGCATGAAATATAAACGTATCCTACTAAAACTCAGCGGTGAAGCTCTAATGGGAGAGCATAATTATGGTATTGACATCAATAGAGTTGCTCAATATGCTAAAGACATTAAAGAAATTCACGAACAAGGTTTAGAAATTGCAATCGTCATCGGAGGAGGAAACATCTACAGAGGTCTGAGTGCAGAAAAAGCAGGAATGGATAGAGTGCAGGCAGATTACATGGGAATGCTGGCAACAGTAATCAACAGTATGGCTTTACAGGATGCTCTAGAAAAAGTAGGTCTTAAAACAAGATTACTTACAGCTATCAAAATGGAACAAATCTGTGAACCATTTATTCGTAGAAGGGCTGTGAGACATTTAGAGAAAGGGAGAATAGTAATTTTCGGAGCCGGAACCGGAAACCCTTACTTTACAACCGATACAGCAGCGTCTTTGAGAGCTATTGAAATCAATGCAGATGCCGTATTAAAAGGTACACGCGTGGATGGAATCTACTCTGCAGATCCTGAAAAAGATCCTACCGCAACCCGCTTTGATAATATTTCCTTTACCGAGGTATACCAAAAAGGGTTAAATGTTATGGATATGACTGCTTTTACATTATGTCAGGAAAACAACCTGCCAATTATTGTTTTTGACATGAATAAGCCGGGCAACTTGAGAAAGCTTGCTGAGGGAGAGCATATCGGAACTGTTGTTAGCTAAAGAAATAAAACTACAAACATATGAACGAACTGATATCAATAGAATTGGATGACTGCAAAGAGAAAATGACAAAAGCAGTGCAGCATACCGAATCAGAACTTACTAAAATTCGTGCTGGAAAGGCTACCCCGTCTATGTTAGATGGTATCCATGTTGACTATTATGGCTCTGCTACTGCCCTATCTCAGGTCAGTAACATCAATACTACTGATGCACGTACAATCGTCATTCAACCTTGGGAAAAGAATCTTCTTACTACCATTGAAAAAGCGATCATGGAATCCAACATAGGATTAAATCCACAAAATGATGGTTCTGTAATACGTTTGGTTGTTCCTCCTCTTACAGAAGAAAGAAGACGGGATTTAGTAAAAAAAGCAAAAGAAGAAGCAGAAAAAGGACGTGTCGGTGTTCGTAATATCCGTAAAGACACTAACGAATCCATCAAAAAACTAAAAAATGATGGTGCTTCTGAGGATGAAATAAAGCTTGGCGAAGCTGAAGTTCAAAAACTAACAGATAGTTATATCGCAAAAGTAGATCAGCTAGCTGAGTTGAAAGAAAAAGATATCATGACTGTATAAACTTATTATACGAACAATAAAAAAGCTATCCCTAGGGATAGCTTTTTTATTGTTCGTATAATAAATTCGTTTTAATTCTTTATGGAATCAATGAGCTTACTTCATGCGGTTCAATGGACATCATGAACTTTTTTCATGATGTTTTCTTTTGCATTAGGATTCAAAAGCTCTCCCGATAAGATCGGGATCGGTCATGTGTCTTGGTAGTCCGCTAGCTGGCGGATCATGAAAGTTTTATTGCTGGGATTTCTGATTATCATTTACTAATTTTAGTATTCCTTCAAACAACAAATAATGACCACAAGACGTAATTTTATAATAAAGACTGGCCTAGGATTAGCAAGTGCCTACTTTGGATCTTCTGTTTTAAGTGCATGCGCTCAAAAATCACTAAAAAAAGAAGGCCCTTTTGCAAACATCGGCTTACAGATCTATTCTCTCCGGGATCTTATAGTACAAGATCCTAAACTCACCTTAGAAACTGTCGCACGTATCGGATATAGCCACATTGAGACATTTGGCCTGAATATCGCCGACAATTCATTTTGGGGATTGAAAGTGTCTGAATTAAAAAAGATAATGGCCGACATTGATCTAAAAAGCCATAGTGGTCACTACGACCTTAGTAAATATCTAAGCCGACACCACACGGACAAGGAGAATATAGAAAAGTATATTGAAACTGCTGTCGAACTGGGGCAAAAGTATGTGATAGCTCCGGTAACGCCAATGGATGATCTAAATAATTTAAAGCCTGAAGATTATCAATACGCTGCAGAACAACTCAATAAGGCCGGAGAATTAGCAAAAAAAGCAGGGGTAAAAATAGCTTATCATAACCATTTCTGGGAGTTTCGGGATTTTGCCAATGGAACCAAGGGATTAGACATCTTAATTGCCTTCACCGAGCCCGATCTGGTAAGCTTTGAATTAGACATCTATTGGATTGAAAAAGCAGGGTTTAGTGCCCAATCCTATTTTCAAAAATATCCAGGCCGCTTTGCCATGTGGCATATAAAAGATATGGACAAGAATTACGCAGAACCAATCGTTGGCGAAAAGTTTGATAAACTACCTTTCGACTCTATCCAAAAGCAGATACGATTTACGGAAGTAGGAACAGGACAGATTGACTATATTAACATCGCTCAAGGTGCGAAACAATCCGGCTTAGAATATGCTTTTATAGAGCAGGATGATATTTATCTCCCGAACAAATTTGAAAGCATTAAAAGTAGCTATGACTATGTTCAACGCTTCTTAAATAAGTAAAAAAGGCTGTAAATTACAGCCTTTTTTACTTTTAAAATTTCATATTTTCGACTTCTAGGGCTGTTTCTTCAACTTTTTCTTTCAAGCCTTTTTTGAAGGCTATTAAATTCCCTGCTACTTCATCATTGTTTGTTCCGATGATCTGTGCAGCCAAAATGCCCGCATTCTTAGCGGCATTCAAAGCGACAGTTGCTACAGGAATGCCATTAGGCATCTGTAAAATCGAAAGCACCGAATCCCATCCATCAATTGAATTAGATGATTTCACAGGCACTCCGATTACAGGAAGATGCGTTATAGATGCAACCATACCTGGCAAATGCGCCGCTCCTCCGGCTCCTGCAATAATCACTTTAATACCTCTCGAGGCAGCTTCTTCTGCATACGAAAACATACGGTGTGGTGTACGGTGTGCAGATACGATAGTGACTTCAAACCCTACTCCTAATTCCTTTAAAACTTCCACCGCGTCTTGCATGACAGGGAGATCCGATTTACTCCCCATAATAATTCCTACTTGAACTGATTGTGCACTCATTATTTATGCTATTACTTTCAATATTTCCTGTACTTTACGTGCATTGCTAATTGCAACCTCCCTATCCGCATTGACAATACACACATGTCCCATTTTACGAAATGGCTTCGTATATTTTTTCCCGTACAAATGCAGATAAACACCATCCATGGCTAGAATATCTTCTATACCTTCATACGTTGCTAATCCTTCATATCCAGGCTCGCCTAATAGGTTTATCATAACTGCGTTTGATCTAGCTTCAGTATTGCCCAATGGTAAATTAAAAATAGCACGAAGATGTTGTCCAAACTGCGAGGTAAAGTTGCCCTCTATCGTTTGATGCCCCGAATTATGTGGCCTCGGAGCCAACTCATTGACTAAAATCTCGCCATCCTCTGTCAAGAACATCTCTACAGCCAACAGACCTACTATCTGGAGGTCATTAGCTACCTTTTTTGCCAATTCTTCTGCTTGCTGCTGTATTTCAAAGCTATAAGTAGACGGTGAAATCAAAAACTCAACCAGATTAGCTTGCGGGTTGAATTCCATCTCTACCATTGGAAATGTCTTCATATCTCCTCGATCATTACGAGCCACAATGACAGCTATTTCCTTTTGAAATGGTATAATTTCTTCGATGATACTAGGTTCTTCAAATGCGTTCGCCAGATCATCTTCTGTACGTAACATCTTCACTCCCTTTCCATCATATCCATCTTTCCTCATCTTTTGTACGTACGGTAACGATAGATTTGCGTTACGAAGAGACTCTTTATTGGAAATCAATTGAAAGGCAGCGGTAGGTATATCATTCTGCTTAAAAAACTGCTTCTGTAATCCTTTGTCTTGAATCAACCGAATGACACGCGACTGTGGATATACCACTACCCCTTTGTCCTCCAATGCTTCAAGTGCGTCGACATTCACTTTTTCTATTTCAATAGTGACCATATCCAGATCCTTACCAAAATTATAAACCGTATCATAATCACTAAGCGATCCACATTCGAAGTGATTGCAAAGCTTACGACAAGGTGCGTTTTTGTCAGGGTCTAATACGTGTACATTTACATTATAATTTATTGCTTCTTGAATCAGCATTCGGCCCAATTGACCTCCGCCAAGAATACCCAACTGCAACTCACCATAAAAATCTTTTCCCATAATTAACTTATATACTTAGGCTTGTTCTTCAAAATACTTATCCTGAAAAATCTGCTCTTTCTCTATCTTTTTTTGTAACTCTAAAAATGCACCGATCAGCGCCTCTGGTCTCGGTGGACAGCCTTGCACATAGACATCCACCGGAATAATTTTATCTACGCCCTTTACCACATGATACCCGTGTTGCCAATAGGGTCCACCACAGTTGGAACAGGATCCCATAGAAATCACATAACGAGGCTCGGGCATCTGCTCGTATAGGCGTTTGATCCGATCGGCCATCTTAAAAGTGACTGTCCCGGCTATAATCATCACATCGGACTGCCTTGGTGATGGTCTAGGAAAGACCCCTAATCGATCTAAATCATATGTCGAGGCCATAGCACCCATCATTTCTATGGCACAGCATGCAATACCGAAGCTCACTGGCCACATGGAGGACAACCGTGCCCAATTTAGCAAATCGTCTATTTTAGCGACGATCACACCATCTGATCGCAATTGTTGGTCTATACTGCTCATAATCCTGGCTTTTTAAATCTTGGTTTAAAACCAACAGAGGGCTTAGCCAAATTATTCCCTTTAAGGGAATTGTCCATCGTTTCAACAGTACTTTCCACAGGTCTGAAATCTCTGATTTCATATTCCTTATTATTCAATGCTGTATAGGCACTCGACGGGATATTAACGTTGACAGACGGTATCTTATAGGTCGCCTTAATCCAGTTAAGATCTCCCTTACGCCAGACATATATTAATCCAATGATCAATACAGACAAGAAAATCCCCATCTCAGCCAATGTAAACCATCCCCATCGATTATCGGCCGAAATCAACGAATCATTTCCAAAAACTACAGACCAAGGAAATATAAAGATAAGTTCTACGTCAAAAAGCAAGAAAATCAGTGCAATAACATAAAACCGGGGATTAAATTGGACCCAAGCAGAGCCGACAGTTTCCTCGCCACATTCGTATGTGCTTTCTTTGGTGGGGTTAGGTTTCTTCGGAGCGATCAGTTTGGCTAAAAAAATCGTAACGCATACTAATAAAATACCGATAATCCCCATAAGGAGAATAGATCCATAAGCTGAAAGTTGCGTGGGATGGTCGTCCATAATCACAAAATTAATAATTAATTCTATTCTTTCTAAAAATAACCGTCAAATTTAGGTCTAAAACAAACAAGGGCCAAGGATGATTTCACCTTGGCCCTTTATCTTATTACTTACTTTATAGTTTTTATTAAAAAGGCTTACCTGGCATTTTTGGCATATTCCGCATCATCTTTGCTGCCATAGCCGGATTAGACATCTGCTTCATCACCTTCCGCATATCCATAAATTGCTTCAAGAGCTTGTTTACCTCATCAAGATTCGTACCTGATCCTTTCGCAATCCTACCTCTTCTTTTCTGATCAATAGCATCGGGATTTTCCCTCTCAAAAGGAGTCATTGAATCAATAATAGCTTCAATCGGTTTGAAAGCATCGTCTTCGATCTCCACGTCTTTAAGAGCCTTACCTGCTCCAGGAATCATACCGATCAAATCTTTCATATTACCCATTTTCTTGATCTGTTGAATCTGAGACCTGAAGTCGTTAAAATCAAATTTATTTTTACGGATTTTCTTTTGAAGTTCTGCAGCCTGCTTTTCATCAAATTGCTGTTGCGCTCGCTCAACCAAAGATACAACATCACCCATCCCCAAGATGCGGGAAGCCATACGATCTGGATAAAATACATCCAATGCCTCCATCTTCTCTCCCGTACCGATAAACTTGATTGGCTTGTTCACCACAGACTTGATCGACAATGCCGCACCACCACGTGTATCACCATCCAACTTGGTCAGAACTACTCCAGTAAAATCCAGTCTATCATTAAAGGCTTTTGCAGTATTAACCGCATCCTGTCCAGTCATAGCATCTACAACAAACAAAATTTCATGTGGTTGCGTTGCTTCTTTAACTGCTGTTATTTCATTCATTAATGCCTCATCAATAGCCAGACGACCTGCAGTATCGATGATGATTACGTTATGTCCATTACGCTTACCTTCCTCTACTCCAGCTTTTGCTATTGCGATAGGATCAGTTGAATTTCTATCTGTATAAACGGGCACTCCTACCTGACTTCCCAATACTTCCAATTGGTCTATCGCAGCAGGACGATATACGTCACCTGCTACCAAAAGAGGCTTCTTACCTTTTTTATCTTTTAAAAAGTTAGCAAGCTTACCTGTAAAAGTTGTCTTACCTGCACCATTCAAACCCGCTATCAAAATTACCGTAGGGTTTTTAGATAGATCTAACTCATTAACTTCACCTCCCATTAAACTGGTCAGTTCATCATTCATGATCTTTGTCAACAATTGTCCAGGAGAAATGCTGCTCAATACATTTTCACCAAGAGCCTTTTGTTTAACGTCATCCGTAAAAGTCTTGGCTGTTTTGTAATTCACATCGGCGTCCAACAACGCTTTGCGAATTTCCTTCATCGTCTCAGCGACATTGATTTCGGTAATATTCCCTTGACCTTTTAATACCTTAAAGGCTCTATCTAACTTATCCTGAAGATTTGAAAACATAGTTAATTTTTTGAAACTCTTATGCTAAGTTGCAAAGTTAATAATATTTTGCTTTTTCTCAACTTCTGTGACCTACCGATTTCGACTTCTTTTATGTAAGATCGGTCGATCAGCTTCCCCTATTCACCAGTGGACTAGCAATGGACATTTGTTTAAATACCTTTATTATTCTTCTAAAACATGTTTAAGTTAATAGCCTCCTACCTGATCCTTCTTTAGCAAGAAGAACTTTTATTTTCATTGTATACAAAAACAGCGCAACACATTGATAAAAAAGCCGAAGCAATATTGCTTCGGCTTTTTTATCAATGATATTATATATCTTTTCTTAATCTCTTCTTCCCAAAAGAATAGAGGCATAATACAATAAGGTAACAAGTGCAGATAAAGCAGCAATAACATAAGTCATAGCGGCCCATTTTAAGGCATCTTTTGCACCATCATGCTCCTCTCTACTGTGCGTAACATTTGCTGCATCCAGCCATGCCAATGCGCGCTTAGATGCATCAAACTCTACAGGCAAAGTTATAAAGCTAAAAACAGTAGTAACGGCTAACGCTGCTACCCCAATCTGCAATAAAAGATAATTGTTAGAGAATATAGCCAACATCACCCCTATCATTAAGGTAAAAGACACGATCTTTGAGGAAAAGTTAACAATAGGAACCATCGAAGAACGGAACTGCAACCAAGAGTACGCCGTCGCATGCTGCACAGCATGCCCACATTCGTGGGCCGCTACAGCCGCAGCAGCAACACTTCGCCCATGATATACTTCTGGACTCAAGTTTACAGTTCTATTAGCAGGGTTATAATGGTCGGTCAATTGCCCATCTACCGAAACAATATTGACATCATAAATATTACTATCATGCAACATCTTTTGTGCAATCTCCGCACCGGACAACCCTGAAGTCAACGGCATTTCCGAATACTTTTTAAACTTATTTTTAAACCTTGTCTGGACGATCATACTAACGATGCCGATAACAATTAATAAAATCCAAATTCCCATATTTTTTCTATTATAAAACTAAAATCAAATCTTTACTCTTTTATACCATCAAAACAGATTCCAAAACCTGAAAAACAACAAATAAACATAAATTTTCTGTCATTTTGACAAATAAAGCTCCATAATTTTCAGAAAACAGTCAAAAAATCCACATGCTGTAACAATCGATTCACCTTATGAACCTAAATATAAAAAAGCTCCCGGTCTGTCCCCGAAAGCCTTTCCTTAGCCAATAATGATAAATGCTAGTTAAACTGAAATGTCATATTATGATCCTCGATCATCTTTCTAAGGTTACTCAACGCGTAACGCATACGGCCCAATGCCGTATTGATACTAACATCTGTAATCTCGGCTATATCCCTGAAACTCATGTCACAAAAATGGCGCATAATCAATACCTCTTTCTGGTCGTCTGGAAGTAACTGAATTAATTTCTTAAGATCGACGTCGACCTGATGACGCATCAACTTGTGTTCTGCATCTTCGTCCGCAAAATTAAGTACTTCAAAAATATCGTAACCATCTCCATTAACAACAGAAGGGCCTCTCTTTTCTTTCCTAAAATGATCAATAACCATATTATGTGCAATACGGATCACCCAAGGCAAAAACTTCCCCTCTTCATTATAACGTCCCGTTTTAAATGTATTGATTACCTTGATAAAGGTTTCTTGAAAAATATCCTCCGCAAGGAACTCATCCTTGACACGGACATAGATAGAAGTGTATATCTTACTCTTGTAACGATCTATTAGCACGCTTAATCCATTTTCATCGCCATCTATGTAGGCTCGGATTAACTCCTGGTCGGTTTTGCTTTTCAGTAGTTTCATAATAATTCCCCTAAAATTTTAAGTATAGAGCATGTAAGCAATTCATTTTTAATGAGTAAGCGTGTTTCGATAGGCTTCTATTTTTTAATGTTTAAATACCGTTATCTCTTCCAAAGTAGATGAAAAAAAATGATCTTTCAAATTTAACAAGAGACTTTTAACATAAATTCACAATTATCAAAAGCAATAATTAGACCACATTTCTTCGGGACAACTTTAAACAAAAAGTGCCACGGAGCAAAATCCGCGGCACTTTTTATAGTATCTAATATTTTCTTAACTATATAAAGGAAATTGAGCCATCATCGCCTTCACTTTACCTTCTATTTTTGCTAACTGAGCTTCATCACTGCGGCTTTTTAATGCCTCATCGATCAACTCACCGATCTGAACCATTTCTGCTTCTTTCACCCCGCGTGTGGTAATCGCAGCTGTACCGAAACGAACACCAGAAGTAACAAAAGGTGAACGGGTATCAAATGGAACCATGTTTTTATTTGTAGTAATACCGGCCATACCCAATATTGCTTCTGCTTCTTTACCAGAAACATCTTTGTTACGCAAGTCTACCAACATCAAGTGGTTGTCCGTACCCCCAGAAATAATCTTATAATTGCGATCTACAAAGAACTGCGCTAATGCCTGCGCATTACTTTGCACTTGTTTGACATAGGTTAAATACTCATCACTCAAAGCTTCGCCATACGCAATAGCTTTTGCAGCAATAGTATGTTCCAATGGTCCACCTTGTGTACCAGGGAACACAGCCAAATCCAATAACTGCGTGATGGTACGCGTCTCTCCTTTTGGTGTTTTCACTCCCCAAGTATTCTCAAAATCCTTACCCACCATGATCATCCCACCACGAGGCCCACGTAATGTTTTATGAGTCGTAGTAGTAACGATATGACAGTGAGGCAATGGATCATTTAATAAACCTTTAGCAATTAAACCTGCCGGATGCGAAATATCCGCCAATAGTAAGGCTCCGATTTCATCAGCTACTTTTCGTATGCGAGCATAGTCCCAATCACGTGAATACGCAGAGGCACCACAGATGATCATCTTAGGCTTCTCACGAAGTGCGGTCTCTTCCAGTTGCTCGTAATCGATCAGACCTGTATCCTCTTTTACCCCGTAGAATAATGGTTGATAAATTTTACCTGATAGATTCGCAGGCGACCCATGTGTTAAGTGTCCACCATGAGATAGATCAAGGCCTAAAATTTTATCTCCAGGTTTAATTGTAGCTAAGAACACCGCTGCATTAGCCTGAGCTCCTGAATGCGGCTGAACATTCACCCACTCTGCACCAAAAAGTTTTTTAGCACGCTCGATAGCGATTGTCTCGATTTCATCGACCACTTCACAACCTCCATAATAACGCTTTCCTGGGAGCCCTTCAGCGTATTTATTGGTCAATACAGAACCTGCGGCCTCCATTACTTGTTTGCTCACGAAGTTTTCTGACGCGATTAATTCAATGCCTTCTTCTTGGCGCTTTAGCTCATCTGCGATTAGATTAAAGATAGCTTGATCTCTTTCCATTCCTGTGTAATTATTATTGGGTATTGAGAATAATTTATTTTGCCGCAAATATACGACTATCTTATCTTTTAAAGGAATTCTTTAGTGCATCTTTTGAAAAACACTTCCTATTTTAAATATTTAACAATCAAAGGCATCCTTCTTTCATGCAAGTTCGCTCCTCATCAGATCGAAAGCTCTTTTTTCAACAAAACTTGCGCAGCATCATAAGGATTAAGCTCAAGCCCTTTCAAATGCTTTATGACTATTTCTACGTATCCGTCCAAAGACACATCATTAGACAATCCTCTATCAGCATTGCGCAAGAGGTCTACGGTATTTACTTTCAGATCCTTCACAATAGTCCATGCTGCGTCCGAGACATAAAGCTGTTGCGTAAAATTATGTTGAAACTCCGATTCAATATCAGCAATTATTGCCTGCTTAAATTGGCTGACAGACATTCCCTTCGCATGATGCCTTATCATCAATTGATCTGGAGACATCCGATGTACAAATAAAACCAAGCGTTCGTAAGCGGTAAATCGCAATTGCATTTTATCTCTGAGCAGCGCTTTGTTCTCATTTATATTACTCATTGTTAGCAAAAGATTTTCAATTTTCGGCCAAATGATATAGAAAGCAAGTACTAACGCGACAAAAACGCCAAAAGCCAAAACAAAAAGCTCTTTAAAAAAATCAACATATTCCATTTTACAATCTTGTTTATATAGTGTCAAAATAATCTGCACATATTTATTTCGGCTAAAAATATGTATTTTTGTTTAACTATCAACAATAGGGAAAGGCAAGACAAAATGAGTATCGAACATACAACAGATGCAGCACCGGTTAAACTAACCGTTGGTGCTGTCCAAGAATTAAAAAAATTAATAAGCCAACAAGAGATCAGTTCTGACTTTGGACTTCGTCTAGGAGTAGAGGGCGGCGGCTGCTCAGGTATGAATTATATCCTCGGATTTGACCAAAAGAAAGAAGGTGATGCCGAATACGAAATAGAAGGCATCCGTGTCTTTATGAACAAAGCGCACGGAATGTACCTTGCGGGAATGGAAGTTGATTTTAGAAATGGTTTAGATGCACGCGGCTTTACGTTCAATAATCCTAATGCAACCAGTACTTGTGGTTGCGGATCAAGCTTCTCTGCTTAAAAAGATAAAAAAGCCGTTTGGTCATTTCTTTCCAAACGGCTACCTATAAACCGATTACAATAAATAACAATTCTTTTTTAAGGCTTTGTTAATCCGCTTTGCGTTGTGGAAAATGACAAATGAATCACTGCGCTAGATCTACTTCCAACGGCGCAAATCTAGAACAGATTAAATCTTTTTATCATTAACAATAACCCATGCTTTCGGCATAAGCTCTTTTAAACGCTTGATGCCATCTGCATCGATATCACCTTTGATTGTTAGCCTTTTGATATTGATCGACTTTATCTTATCAGCTACATTAACCTTACCGATAAAACCAAGTTCTAGCGACTTTATACTTTTAATACTATAAATACTTTCCGGCAGTTCTTTGATATTTTTCAGACTCACGATGTCATACGATTCCTTCTGAGGAAGATCATTCGAAACTACCCCACCACGGTGCACAATAGACCAGCCAATAGCGGGTTTGAGGCTAAAGCTTTTTTGATCCTGCTCCATACCAAACAAGCCTGCCCAAATCTCCATAGTGTATTGCATATCCTTTTCTTTATCCTCTAATACAAACGGTACCTTGACATATTCAGCGGCAATCGTGCTTATATTACCTATCGGTTCTAGCTCCCTTTGCTCCCCTTTATCATTAAAAGGGTAAAACTTAACAATCCACCCATCGATCGTTTCATGTGGAGCATATGCCTGCTTATTCCGCAACTGAAGCATATCGCTCCAAAAGCCTTTGTCTAGGTCTCCCTTTTTAGTTTGAACGATCTGTTGGACGATAGGACGCAGCTCATTAGTCCACCAGGACAGGTCAAATGTTTCGATATAATCCATTTTTTTCAACACATGTTCCCAGTCAGCAACAGAACCCTCGAGCGTAACAGCAGAAATACCACAGCCCATAACCATCATTCGATAATCAAAAAAAGACTTGACAGACTCCATCAAAATAATCTCGGATGCAATCCTACTATCCGTATTTGTTGTAGAGAAATCTGCCCGCAAATTGCTGGTATACGCCTTGCCTGTAAATTTTTCAATCTGTTCGGTAAACTGTGGCAATACCGACCCCCATTTACTATTTGGATTACCCAATTGTATATCATCTTTATTCGCTACGATCGTGATCTCCCTTTTTCCCTGAAAGTCCACCAATCGGTCACGAAATTTTTCGGCATACAGCGCAATGTGTCTGGCGAAACCTTGTTCTATTAATGTCCATATAATATCGGGAGAGATAATAATAGGGCGATGTTCTTGATAAGCTTTGAATGCACCAGCCAAAAACGGGTGCGCACCGAATAGCACCAAACTATCGGGGCCAATGGAAAAATATTCTACTTCTTCAGTAGATAACTGATCCATCAGCGCTTGCTTAGAAACCCGTCGCAAAGCATTCGAAGGCTTCAGCAAGGTATCATTGATCATATACCGGGTACTAGAGGCGTGCAAAGTAATCGTGTCCCCCGCAGTAGAGATATCGCTGGCTTTAATGAGTACTTTCCTAAGAGAATGTTTTTCTTGCACCTGTCCAACAGCCGAAAAAGGACAGTCCAAATGCAGAAAAACAACAACGATCAAACAATAAATAGTAGCTTTCATAGTTTATAATTTCACAAAGGATGTAGCTTTACTTATAATTCCATAAAGCTAATAAAATTATTCTCCATCGCCCAATGGCAATCATTTCTACACAAACGACCTTCCTTTTTTCAAGTTAATTGATTAAATTAGCGACCTTTAAAATTTGATTTATAAATACGTGATGTACAAGGAGTATAAGCAGTTAAATTTACCGGAAATCGGCAAAGAAGTATTAAAGCGTTGGGAAACGGAAAATATATTTGAAAAGAGTATTTCCAATCGTCCTTCTAGCAAACCTTACACTTTTTATGAAGGCCCGCCTTCAGCAAATGGTACCCCAGGGATTCACCACGTGATGGCGCGCGCTATTAAAGATATTTTTTGTCGTTACAAAACCTTAAAAGGATTCCAAGTAAAGCGTAAAGGCGGGTGGGACACTCACGGTCTGCCAATAGAACTGGCCGTAGAAAAGTCTTTGGGGATCACCAAAGAAGATATCGGTGTCAAGATCACGGTAGAAGCATATAATGATGCCTGTCGTAAAGAGGTTATGAAATACACTGACCTGTGGAATGATCTGACCGAAAAAATGGGATATTGGGTAGATTTAGAAAACCCATATATCACTTATCAAAACGAATATATCGAGACATTATGGTTCCTATTAAAAGATCTGTATAAGAAAGGGCTTTTATATAAAGGCTATACGATACAACCATATTCTCCAGCTGCAGGGACAGGATTGAGTTCACATGAACTAAATCAACCAGGAACCTATAAAGATGTAAAAGACACCACTATTGTCGCACAGTTCCGCCTAGACAAAACCCAACTACATCCGATGATGTCTACGTTGGTAGAGACTACGGATGAAGATGTAGCTTTTATCGCGTGGACCACTACACCTTGGACTTTACCAAGTAATACAGCGTTGGTCGTAGGCAAAAACATTGACTATGTTAAAGTCAAAACGTTCAACCAGTATACTGGCGAGCCTGTTTCTGTTATCTTGGCCAAAAACCTAATCAGTAAACACTTTAAAGCTGAAGGCGAGAATGCCTCTTTCCAAGATTATAAAACAGGAGATAAAATCGTTCCTTGGGAAAAAGCCGCAGAATTTAAAGGAGAAGAATTAGTAGGTATCAGATACCATCAGCTGTTACCCTACATCACGTCAGAAGAATTGGTCGAGAAGGCTTTTCGTGTTATTCCAGGAGATTTTGTAACGACCGAAGATGGTACAGGTATCGTTCACGCTGCCCCTACATATGGCGCAGATGACTTTAGAGTAGCGAAAGAGAATGGGGTTCCTGCCATTTTAGTGAAAGATGAAAATGGCAAAGATGTACCTACTGTAGATCGTACAGGTCGTTTTGTCAAAGAAGTTACTGATTTTGCAGGCCGGTTTGTCAAAGAAGAATATTATTCAGCAGAAGAACGTGCAGACAAAGATTTCCGTCCGACGGATGTATTAATAGCCATCAAACTAAAAGAAGACAACAAGGCATTTGATGTTAAAAAATATGAGCATACCTACCCACACTGTTGGCGTACGGACAAGCCTGTTTTATATTACCCTTTAGATAGCTGGTTTATCAAAACTACAGCTGTCAAAGATAAGTTAGTTGCTTTAAACAAAACAATTAACTGGAAACCGGAAGCTACCGGAACAGGACGTTTTGGGAACTGGTTGGAGAACCTGGTAGACTGGAATCTTTCCAGATCGAGATATTGGGGTACTCCATTACCCATATGGCGTTCTGAGGATGAAAACGAGGAGATCTGTATTGGCTCTATGTCCGAATTGAAATCTTACTTAGAAGCTTCTTTAGCGTCTCCCGTTTTGACAGACGCCGAAAAAGCTATCAATAAAGAATATTTAGAAAAATTCGGAACCGACAAACTTGACCTTCATCGTCCGTACGTGGATCATGTGGTATTAGTTTCGGATGCTGGTCAAAAGCTCTACCGTGAGCTCGATCTAATCGATGTGTGGTTTGATTCGGGAGCTATGCCTTATGCTCAATGGGGACTGGATTATGACAAGCTGGCTAAAGGAGATGCACTACCTTTCAAATCGGAGTATGATAACGCATTCCCGGCAGATTTCATAGCGGAAGGTGTTGACCAAACTCGCGGATGGTTCTTCACATTACATGCTATTTCGACGATGGTTACAGGTTCTATTGCCTTTAAAAACGTCGTATCCAATGGCCTTGTATTGGACAAAAATGGCAACAAGATGTCGAAACGTCTAGGAAATGGTGTTGATCCTTTTGCTACTATTGAGAAATATAGCGCTGATGCTACCCGTTGGTATATGATCAGCAATGCTGCTCCTTGGGACAATTTAAAATTTAATGAAGAGGGACTGGATGAGGTACGTAGAAAATTTTTCGGGACACTCTATAACACCTATGCCTTTTTTGCATTATATGCAAACATTGACAATTTCAACTACGCAGAGCCTGAGATCACTTTAGCAAACAGACCTGAGATCGATAGATGGATATTGTCTTTGCTAAATAGCCTTACACAGGAAGTGGATGGGTATTACAGCGATTACGAACCAACCAAAGCAGCCCGTGCTATCCAAAATTTCGTAGATGAGCATTTAAGCAACTGGTATGTTCGTCTATGTCGTCGTCGCTTCTGGAAAGGTGATTATACCGAAGATAAAATCTCGGCCTATCAAACGTTGTATACTTGCCTGGATACAATCGCCAAATTAATGTCGCCAATATCTCCGTTCTTTGCGGATCAACTTTATCTCGATTTAAATGCAGCAACGAACAAACAAGCTTTCGAATCTGTACATTTAGCAGACTTCCCTGTTTATCACGCAGATTTAGTAGATAAAGAACTAGAAGAACGTATGGCTTTGGCACAAGACATTTCTTCATTGACATTATCTCTACGTAAGAAAACGAGTATCAATGTACGTCAACCCTTGCGTAAAATCTTAATCCCTGTACTCGATGCTTCTTTCCAAACTAAAGTGGAGAAAGTAAAAGACTTAATATTATCGGAGACGAATATCAAAGATATCGAGTTTATTACTGATACTGCTGGTATTATCAAGAAAAAGATAAAACCTAACTTTAAAGCACTGGGAGCTAAAGTAGGTAAAGATATGAAGACAGTTAGCACTGCAATTCAGGCATTTACTTTGGAGCAGATCAGTCAATTGGAAAAGACGGGTTCGTTACAATTAGAGGGTACGCCTTATACTATCGGTCTTGAAGATGTAGAAATTATTGCTGAAGATGTAGCAGGTTGGCAAGTTGCCAATTTAGGCAATCTAACGGTAGCATTAGATATACAAATCAGTGACGAATTGAGACAGGAAGGGATGGCTAGAGAACTGATAAACCGCGTACAAAATCTTCGCAAAGAGAAGGGGTTTGAGGTAACTGACAGAATACGAGTTCGATTGTCTCAAAATAATGAGATTAAGGAAGCTGCCACGAATAATTTATCGTATATTTGCACGGAAATATTAGCTGATTCATTTGATTTTGAAGATAAAATCACGGGTGGTGATAGTATTGAAATCAATGAAAGTAAACTTGAGGTATTAATCGAAAAAAATTAAAGTATGGGAGAGAACACAGAAAAAACCCGCTATAGTGACGCTGAATTATTAGAATTCAAAACCATTATATTGGACAAGTTAAGAATCGCAAAGGAGGAGCTCCTAGCCTTAACAAAAACATTAAGTGGAGGTAACGCAAATGGAACGGACGATACAGCTGGTACTTATAAGACACTTGAAGACGGATCTGCCACCCTCGAAAAAGAGCAAACTAATCAACTGGCTGCACGTCAGAAAAAGTTTATCGACAATCTTGAGGCTGCTTTAGTCCGCATTGAGAACAAAACATATGGAATCTGCAGGGAGACCGGTAAATTGATACAAAAGGAACGCCTTAAAGCAGTCCCACATACGACTTTAAGCATCGAAGCGAAAAACAAACAATACTAAAAAAAATGACAGATGGGGCTGTCTAAAAAGATAAACTATCGTCACTTCGACGTTTTCTTTTTAGTCAGCCCCATTTTATGAATCAACTATGAAAGGCTATACGAGACCTATTACATTAATTATCATCGTTTTATTAATAGACCAAATTTCAAAATTTTGGATTAAACTGAATATGACTATTGGCCAAGACTTTAAAGTTCTTGGTGATAAATTCCTTATTCATTTCATCGAAAATCCAGGAATGGCTTATGGGATGGAGTTTGGTGGCGAATACGGCAAACTATTTTTGAGCGTCTTTAGGATAATTGCAGTATCGGGCATCGGTTATGGTCTTTACTACATGGTAAAAAACAAATACAATAGAGGCTTTATTCTTAATGTTGCTTTGATTTTCGCGGGTGCATTAGGTAATATTATCGATTCGGCATTTTACGGCCTAATTTTTAGTGAAAGCACTTTCTACGAAAAGGCTACGCTCTTTCCTGAAGGAGGTGGTTATGCATCCTTTCTCCACGGAAAAGTGGTAGATATGCTGTACTTTCCATTAATTGAAGGAAATTTTCCGGAATGGCTTCCGATATGGGGAGGTGAGCATTTCCTATTTTTCCGACCTGTCTTTAACATTGCAGATTCCGCAATTTCTGTAGGTGTCTTCCTAATATTAATTTTCCAAAAGCGATATTTTAAGGAAGAACATCAGGAAAAGGACAGTGTTCACAGTGAAGTATTAGAAGACTAGAAAAAAAGTAGAGCGGGATATTTCCGCTCTACTTTTTTTCTGAAAGTGTATGTTTTCAGAGGCCATCAAGAACTTTCATCTCTATTGGTGATTCAATGGAATCATGAAATTTTTTTCTGAAAGTATCCGTATTATTGATTCAACATTATATTTCAAGGCATCATTGAGCTCTCTTCGTTCAGTTTAATGTACTATAAAAAATTCTAAATGTATGAGCAGAGTTACAAAATTCGCTTTTACAATACAACGCAATTATATTGCGTGTAAATACGAATTTATGTAGGTTTGTAACTAGCATTATCCATAGCAACATGAAACAACTAAACCTCCTTCTTCTATTCGTCTTTTGTCTATACACTGGGGCATCCTTTGCTCAAGAAGTAGATATAAACAAGTTAAAAAAACATGTATACTATTTTTCCTCCGACAATATGCAAGGACGGGCAACGGGGAGCAAGCAATTACAAAAAGCAGCGAACTACATTGAAAAGGAATTCAAGAAATACAAACTATCGCCAAAAGGCACTAAAGGTTATAGGCAACAATTTGATGCCAAAGTGCGTCGGGTTGTTGTTCCAGACAGTATACGTGGGGCAGAAAACATCATCGGTTTTTTAGATAATGGCGCATCCAAAACGATTGTCATAGGGGCTCATTATGACCATTTAGGTCTTGGAAATTTCGGTGGATCAAGAGATACGCTTAACATAGGTAAAATACATAACGGAGCAGACGATAATGCTTCTGGAGTTGCGGGCTTGCTTGAATTAGCCCGCCACTATTCCAGCAATTCTGTCAGAGAAAACTTTAACATTCTGTTTATAGCTTTCAGCGCAGAAGAATTGGGACTGCTAGGCTCTAAACACTGGACAGAAAACCCTACAGTTCCTCTAGCTCAAATCCACTGGATGTTGAACATGGATATGATTGGAAGATACAACCCAGATAATGGGCTTGCTATTATAGGCTATGGCACTAGCCCTCAATTCACGACCATATTTAAAGACATACGTAGCGATATCAAATTCAACCTCAGTAAAGATGGCAATGGAGGATCCGACCAAACCTCATTTTATAGAAAAAACATTCCTGTCCTATTCTTTCATACTGGTGGCCATCCAGACTATCACAAAACAGGTGATGATGCTGAGAAAATAGACTATACTGCATTAAAGAAAATATTGAAAATTGAAATCGACGCAATAAATAACTCGATGAAACATCCCAAAATGGATTTTACCTGGACCAACTAGAATGATGCGTATACTTATTACTGGATCTAACGGTTTTGTCGCTCAAAAATTTTGCGAATTATATTGTCAAACGACGGAAAACAATCCATTTTTAGGCGTTTCAAAATCCCCTAATAGGAATAAATTCCTCTCTTCCGAATGCTTCGTTCAATGCGATCTCACTGATTTAGAAAAACTAGGCGTCATATTATCTGAATTTCGCCCTACACATATTCTACATACAGCGGCGATCAGCAGTGTGGAAGCCTGTGTAGAAAATCCAGGATTAGCCAAAGCTGTCAATGTAGAATTAACGAAATTCCTCGGTGAGTATGCTACGAATCACAACGTTCACCTTACGTTTTTATCTACCGATTTTGTTTTTGACGGTCGTCGACAGGAGTCTTACAGGGAGACCGATACGACGGCTCCCGTCAATGCGTATGGACAGACTAAAGTCGAAGCCGAACATCATTTGCTTGATTTAAACGGTAATATAGTGATCCTCCGGACTATACTAGTTTATGGCTGTATAGCAGATACTACACGTACTAATCTCGTTCTATGGGCTAAGCAGCAACTAGAAGCAAGAAAATCCATCAAAGTAGTCAATAATCAATGGCGCATGCCAACATGGGTAGACGACTTGGCGCGAGCTTGTTTCCTCAGTATGGAAAAAACTGCCAAAGGTATTTTCCATATATCCGGAGGAGAGCAATTGAGTATCGAATCTGCGGTAAGGCATGTTGCAGACTACTGGCAATTAGACGAGTCTTTAATACAGCCTATAGCTGCTAAAGAAATTGGTCAAGATCGAAACAGACCCCAACGGACAGGATTTATTCTTGACAAAGCCAAGACTATTTTAGGGTTTACCCCTACTCCTTTTATAGTATCTTTGCAAAAAATTGAAGAACAATTAAAACAATACAACAGATAGATGGACGGGAAAAAAGCGAAAGATTCGTATACAGAGATGAATGAGTTGGTACTTCCAAATGACACCAATACATTCGGAAACCTCATGGGAGGAAGGTTACTTTACTGGATGGATATATGTTCAGCGATGGCTGCACAGAAACATTCTAATAGCCCTGTCGTAACGGTTTCTGTGGATAATGTCTCTTTCAAAAGACCTATTAAACTCGGAGAGGTGGTAACCATACAGGCGCAAGTTTCTCGTGCATTCAGTTCATCGATGGAAGTCCGCATGGAGATATTCGCACATAACCTACCCGAGGGTACAAAAGTCAAAAGCAACGAAGCTTATTACACTTTTGTCGCGATAGACGAAAACAATAAACCACGAAAGGTCGCTGACTTAATTCCTGAAAGCGAGGAAGAAATAAACCTCTACGAAGAAGCTTTACAACGCAGGGAACTACGTCTTATACTGGCAGGAAAAATGGCGATGAAAGATACAAAAAGCTTAAAAAAGTTAATAACCTTTGCTAAAAGCCATTGACACAGAAAAAGGTCCAGCTTATCGCTGAACCTTTTTTATACTATAATTACCCATTCCCCAACTCCAAAATCCGGTCAAATTCTTCTTCTTTAAGTGGCATAACAGAAAGACGTCCCTGCTTTACCAAAGCGATATTCTGCAAAAATTCATCTGCTTTTATGGTTTCCAGTGTTACCGGTCTCTTTAAGGTTTCAACTGGTGATAAATCGACCACTACCCATTTGGTATCCTCTGTCGTTGGGTCTTGATAAAACTCATTAACTACCTTGGCCACACCAACTACTTCCTTTCCTTCATTACTGTGATAAAAGAGTACTAAATCTCCCTTTTTCATTGCCTTGAGATTGTTTCGGGCTTGATAATTCCGAACGCCGTCCCAAAAGGTCTCGCCATCCTTATTAAACTGCTCCCAGCTATATTTAAACGGTTCAGATTTTACTAAAAAATAATTCATGTTAACCTTGTTGTTCTAATACCTCCATTTTTTCTGCAAAATGTGCACAATAATCACGAAGATCACCTATTACTTTCTCGGCCATAGGATCTCCTCCTGAGGCTCTCAAAAATGAGTCCCCCATAGTTTGCATAGTTTCGTAAAAAAAGCGTTTCATTTCATCGTAAGGCATATCTTTTGTCCACAAATCAATTCGTAACGAGTTTTTATACTGCGCATCCCATAACGCTAAAAACATAGCCTTTGCAGGAAGTGTGTCTGAAGTCTCACCATCAGTTGAAGACCATTGAATTATTTCTGGAACATTATTTTCGTCAAGCTCGACGTTTAGTTTTATCTCCGCTGTTTTCATCTATTTATTCTCTATTCTATGATAAGTACGAATCTATTCTTTTGTAGTTAGATTCTCTACTGCAATTTTAATATCACCATTAATATACCGACCACCAATATAAAACCGATCTGTAAAAACCAAACTCGTTTTATATCTTTAAATAACAGTCTAAAGCCTAAATCAACCAAAGAAATAACGATAGCTAGTGCCAACAACCAGCCCCAAGACATGATCTGCTCCTGTTCACTTCCCCATTCGGATATCATCCAAACCAAGATGCAGGCTAAAGCGATATTAAGTGGTGTCAGTTTCACCCTAACTGTTCTTAAACTTCTTTCCTTTTTTCTTAAACCCGGAAGATTTTGTCGAAGACTTGCTTGCCGCTTTCTTAGGTTTATAACCTGACCTAGCTGCTTCCTTCTGCTTAATCACAAATTTCTTTTCGTGAAAAGCCCCTTTAAAATCAGGATTATCCTTCTTTTTCTGATTGTCTATTTCCCGTGCAATGGCTTGTTTCTCCTCATACGGGGTCTTCTCGATAAAAACCTCTTCTGGCAGCTCGAACACCGGGATAGATTGACGAATCAACTTTTCTATTTTTGACACATAATATTCTTCCGCTGGATTAGCAAAAGTAATAGCATCTCCCTTGCTAAAAGCCCGGCCTGTACGACCTATACGATGGACATAATCCTCGATTACAATAGGGACATCGAAATTGATTACATGACTTACATTGGACACATCTAGCCCTCTAGCAGCGACATCTGTAGCCACAAGGAATCGTACCTCACCGGCCTTAAACGCATTAATAGAATTTATACGTGTATTCTGTCCTTTATTTGCATGAATTACCCGAACATTATCCTCACCGTATTTGCGCTCTAAGTAACCGAAAACATTATCAGCCACTTCCTTTGTCTTACAGAAGACTATAACACGATGAAAAGCCTCATCATCTTTAAACAAATGTTGCAGCAAGTTAATTTTGGTCTTAAGATTCGGCACGGCATACAACGCTTGGGAAACGGTTATAGCCGGCGTGGCCTGTTCAGTAACCTCAATGACGGTAGGAAAAGCCAGAAAATCACCCGCGATCTTACGTACCAACTCGCTCATCGTAGCAGAGAAAAGTAAATTTTGGCGTTTACGGGGAACAACTTCCAATATACGGTGGATCTTACCGATGAATCCCATGTCCATCATCTTGTCGGCCTCATCCATGACCAATAACTTTAAGGACTTTGTATTTATATGTCCCTCAAGGTAAAGGTCCAGAAAACGTCCTGGTGTTGCTACAATAATATCACAGCCTTTCTCCAATAGTTCCTTTTGTGTCTTAGGTCCAAGTCCACCATAAAGAAGTACGGTACGCAAATCTAAATTGATGGAAAGAAGACGGATGTGCTCTTCGATCTGGATAGCAAGTTCTCTCGTCGGACTAAGTATTAGCGCTCGAGGATCGGTACCCTGAGCATACTTCAGATTCATCAACATAGGCAATACAAAAGCAGCTGTTTTTCCTGTTCCTGTCTGCGCTATCCCCATCACATCTTGTCCTGCCAGAATAGGCGTTATGGCTTTCTGCTGAATCTCGGTAGGTTTATCATAACCAGCATCCGTGATTGCATTTAGTATTTGCTTATTGAGTTTAAAATCTTCGAACGATACCTGCATCTTACAAAGATAGGGAAAATAGTAGTGAGTATTAAGTAATGCGTATTGTGAATTTGCGTATATCACATACAAAAATTTTGTTTTACCAGCGATTTACAGCAATTTTGTTTTAGAAAAAATGAATAGAATGAAGAAAATAGTATCATTATTAATCCTCTGCGTAGTCAGTTTGACTACGATGGCAGATGAGGGCATGTGGTTCCTCATGCATTTAAAGCGTCTCAACGAGGCAGATATGCAAAAAAAGGGTCTTAAACTGACCGCCGAAGAAATCTACAGCATTAATAACTCCAGTCTTAAAGATGCAATCGTCCAATTTGGTGGCGGCTGTACTGCAGAGATTGTATCCGGTTCTGGACTTGTGCTGACCAACCATCACTGTGGCTATGGCGCGATAGCGGAGTTATCTTCACCTGAACATGACTACCTAACGAATGGTTTTTGGGCAAAAAACTATAGCGAGGAGCTAAAACCAAAATCTCTATCCGTACGCTTCTTTGTACGTATGGACGATGTTTCAAAGCGCATTTTGGGTTTAGTTAATGATAACATGTCCGAGAAAGAAAGACAAAAAATCATTAATCAAGAGATTGCAAAAATTGAAAAAGAAAATAGTGACAATGGGAAATACGTTGTTTCTGTTAAGTCTTTCTACAATGGCAATGAGTACTACTACTTCGTGTATCAAGATTATGAGGACGTACGTCTGGTAGGTACACCTCCAAACAGCATTGGCAAATTTGGTGGCGATACAGACAACTGGGAATGGCCACGTCATACCGGGGATTTCTCTCTTTTCCGCGTTTATGCAGACAAAAACGGAAACCCAGCGCCATACGCTAAAGAAAATATCCCATTAAAACCTAAATACCACCTACCTGTTAGCTTAAAGGGAATAAAAGAAGGTGATTTCTCCATGATTTTAGGTTATCCAGGACGTACAAACCGTTGGATGCCTGCTGCTGGAATCGACCAAAACGTAAAGTATGCCTATCCAGCTTGGGTAGAAGCTTCTAAAACGGGTATGGATGCCATGAAAAAACACATGGACAAAGATCAAGCAGTAAATATCAACTATGCTTCACAATACTCGGGTGTGGCAAACTACTGGAAAAACCGTCAAGGTATGATTGATGCCCTATCCAAACACCGGACAGCAGCAGCCAAACGTAAATTGGAAAACAACTTTCAAAAATGGGCCAGTAAAAAAGAAAATAAAGCAAAATATGGGGACGTAATAAAAACAATTAATGATTATTACGCTGCTACTAATGAAAAATCCCGTCACGATAATTACCTGATCGGAATGATCCGTTCTTCTACATTTGCAGCTCTTCCTTTTAGTCTAGGTGGCGCCTTGAGTCAATATGCAGAAGCAAATGAAGCAGCTCGCGCAAACATGCGACCAAGATTTGAAGCCGGGATACAGGAGAGCTACGAAAAAGCTTATATTCCTCTTGAAATCGATGTACTTGCAGACGAATTAAACCTGTATAGTGCCAAAGGAGGACAGATAGCGCCCTATATTGCTGAACTTGCCAAACAAAATAACGGTAATTTTAACAGTGTAGTAAAGTCTGCTTTTGAAAACAGCATATTTGGATCTAGAGAAAAATTGGAAGCCTATCTAGCAAATCCAACTGCGGGGACAGTGGCTCAAGATCCATTGTATAAAATATCAGCGGCTTTAATGACAAAATATCGTGAGCGTACACCAGAACAGGAATTGCGTGAAGACAATTTTCAGACAGCATTCCGCAAATATATTGCTGGATTCTTGGAGATGAACCCCAAAGGCAAGTACTACCCTGACGCAAACAGCACATTACGTCTTACCTACGGTACGGTTAGAGCATTACCTGCAGACCCAAGAAACGATGCTAAAGTAAATAATTACACCACATTGAAAGGGACTATCGCAAAGTATAAACCTAATGACGAGGAATTTGATCTTCCGAAACGACTTATTGAATTGTACGAACAAAAAGACTATGGTCGCTACGCAGACAAAGATGGTCACATGCCTGTTAACTTCTTAAGTGATCAAGATATAACGGGAGGAAACTCCGGCTCTCCAGTATTAAATGCGAAAGGTGAATTAATTGGCTTGGCTTTTGATGGAAATATAGAAGCTATGGCGGGTGATGTCATCTTTGATCCGAAATTACAACGCACAATTTCAGTAGATATCAGATATGTTCTATTTGTCATTGACAAATTTGCTGGGGCTAAAAACATCATAGATGAACTGACTATTGTAGAATAATAGCTATTAAATTGCTTTTTTCAACAAAAAAATAGGATTTAATTACTTTTGTATTTGTTGTTTTTGTATATTTATTACATCTTAGTGCAAATATTTAGAAACTAAATTATATTAATTAAAATGGAAAACTACACTAAATTAAAAGAACTGGTTGCTTCAATCGAAGCTGATGCTGAAAAATTTTTCAACAATGGTAATTCTGCTGCAGGTACTCGCGTACGTAAGGGATTACAAGACATCAAGACTTTAGCTCAAGACATCCGTAACGAAGTAACAGCTAAGAAAAACGTTGATAAAAAATAATCGTTAAAGGTTATAAAATAAAAAAACCGTTTTGGATATCCAAAACGGTTTTTTTGTGACATCTTGCTCGCTTACATCAGTGCCAGTTTTACCACATACTCAATAGTCGCCTTATTTAAGAAGTTACTAAATGTTTCTGTCATCATCGCCGCGATTTCTGACCTTGTCATACGTTTAGTCTTGGTATTTTCAAATACCTTCTTATCCAAAGCCACATTATCCATAATATCCACCTTGGTTGCAAAATAAGAAACGTGCTGACTCGGTACTACCAATCCTAAGATTAGCCCAGGTAAACCATTAATGGATTCCGGTCCTCCATCGATAGGTATTTCATTACTATAATAGCCTATCACGTAAGTTGAATCTGACGTTATGCCATTTGCTCTTCGACAATTGTAGCCTGCAATTTCGCGATATTCATCCGTAATACGCCAATTAATTTTTTTAACGGTATCCTGAATAATTATTTTTTGTCCAATGATGTCGTTAAATCGATTGTACTCCTTCGTCTTTAAATCAGACAATGTAACCGCATCGAAATCTAAAGCTAACATCATAATAATCTGTTTCGTCTTTACATCTATTTCTTGCTTCACCGGCTCAAACACAACTTCATTCCCTTTAAATTTAAGCGTTTTCTTCAACACCATATTTTCAGGTATAGTAGGCAACATGGATTCAAATTGAGTTTTAGACCGTTCATCCGCTTTCTCTATATATTGCTTACGCATGATATTCTTGATATACATAGTCTTGTCATAGCTTACTACCCCTGATTTTCCAAACATCGCAAACTGTGCGTTAGCTTTATATCCCAATATCGATAGCCCAACTAACATTATTATTATATTCTTCATACTAACCATTACTTTACAAACATTTTAGTGAAATCCCATGATACCTTCAACATATAATAACGTCGGATGGTATCATATCTGCGCTGTGTAAACACCGAATTAGACTGCGATCTGGAGTACCCTATATTTTTATTAAACACATCATTGACTGTAAAATCCAACATTAAAGACTCATTCTTCAGGAATTTTTTGCTAATACCTGGATGAACAAGGAACCGCTCTAATTTTTGATCAAATGCTGCTGTTGGCGCCTCATACGAATAATCATAGTTCGTATATATTTTAAACGAACTCGAAAAGAAATACTCTAATCCACCCGACACCCCCATCACAAAACCATTATTATCCTGATCAGGACTTAAATTGGATTTCATCTGTCTATATTGAGGACTCAACTTCGTCTGAAAATTCAAACCTGTTTTCGTCTCCCTCTTTATTTCGTAGCTGAACGTATAACTCTGAGATTTGATAAGGTTGGCCTCGCTGTTAAAGAAGTTATTGTTCTCCCCCACATTAAAAACTATGCTGAGAGAATTGTCCAATACCAGTGCCTTGTTTAACCTGAAATGATAACCTCCATACATCGCTGCATTAAAATCCTTCTTCCCATTCATATTATTCCAGCGATAATAATTAATCAAGTTGCCGAGGCTATCTTTTATCGTCGTAATATTCTGTGAAATAGGATCTTTCGTAAGCGCAATCGTACCACCTATGTACTTAAACTGATTGGACAATAAATTGAAACTGTGGTAAAAGCCCTCCAGCGTATTTATAAATGAAGGATTCAAATTCTCATTTCCCTCATACTGATTCAATGGATCAGAATTATTCATTATCGGTTGAATTTGGTTCAACGATGGTAATTGATTACTTCCAGAGTAGGTCAACCGCAATGCCTTAGCCATTGAAAAGTTATAAGTCATTGTCAGTCTAGGATTATAGGTAAAGAAGTCTCTTTTCAACGATTTACCGTTATAGTTATTGATTTGGTTTAGACGATCATCATTGAATGTATTCGTCAGATTAGCTTTTAGCTTTTCGCTATTATAGCCCAGCGCGACATCGTAATTATTGCTCAACCTATTGAAATCATAACTACTACTATACTTTTCATCTAGAATATTGTACCCTCCAGCAGCATCTTTATTCCGAGATTCCAGCAAAGAACTATTGGTTACATTCACGATTTGATAACCTAATGACAGGTTCAAGAGCTTTGAGAGAGGTTCTGTATAGGTCACCTGCCCTTGCCATTTATTCACATCTTGCTGGGTGTTTTTAGACTGGTCTGTTTGAAATTCAGCCCCTGTAGTTTTTGTACTCAGTGTTGAACGTAGCGTACCCGTCCCTTCGGTCTCACTTTTACTTCCGACTGCATTAAAAGATAATGATCGTCCTTTCTTCAGGAATCTCTTTGTATACAACACATCAAAGTCATAATTATTAACATTATTGTCTACATATTCATTACTGTTATTAGCGGTTACGCCATCTGTGAAATTCTTCGATTCTGTAATTGTATTACTCCACAGCTTCTTCTTGGTTGCCGAAGCTTTGATTAAGACTTCATTTAAAGAATCTATTTTTGCATTCAATCTCAAATTGATGCGATGTTGATCATTATCCGTATCGACGGTCCTCTTTGTTTTACTATTCACAACACCAGACATCATCGTCTCTTCTGTACCATCCGAAGAGATCTTTCCGTATTTATAATTTAAGTTTATTTGATACTTATCCTTCTTCCACCTATCGGTAAAGTTAACACCTGTGTTAATCGCTCTCGGTATCCCCACGACACCCTTACCTGAAAAAGGATCATTCACGACCATAGTTCCGCCATCAAAAGAAGCGTCCACCTCTATCCCATATTTCTGCGCATCATCCCAGTTCATACTAGTAGTCCCATTATTTCCAAATAGTCCGTATGCAGATATCTTTTGCGAGCCCTTAAATTTATTGATCATCAGCTGTCCCATATAATATTTGTCTGTCCCCCCGCCTGCTAATGCCTTGCCAAAAATCCCATTTTTAGCATCGTCTTTAAGTTGTACGTTAATGGTCTGCTCACGTACACCGTCATCTACACCTGTTCGTTCGGCCTGATCCGATTTCTTCTCGTAGACCTGTACCTTATCAACCATGTCCGAACGTAAATTGCGTGTCACTAAAGTAGGGTCATTCCCAAAGAACTCTTCGCCATCCACCAATACTTTCTTCACAGTCTTACCTTGTGCAGTAATCTTACCAGACGCATCAACCGTGATCCCTGGCAGCGCCTTTAGCAGATCTTCAACTTTAGCATTTTTTTCCATCTTAAACTGTGATGCATCGTACTCGGTCGTATCACCTTTGATGGTAATCGCCGCTCTTCTCTTGACAACAACCTCTTCAATAAGATGCGCAACACTGGTTAATCCCAAGTCCCCTAAGTCAGAAACCGCAGTTCCACCTTTTAACTCTTCATAAAAATCGGCGTACTTTGGATAGGATATCACGATGAAATAATCGCCGGATAACGGCTTCTTTAATTGAAATTGCCCCGTCACATCCGCCCGGTCGTACGCAATTAATGCTGAATCTTGCGCTTGTAAAAGCATTATCGTAGCATTTTCAAGCTTTGATTTGTCTGTGGCATCAACCACCCTACCCGTGATCAAACTTTGGGAGTAACCTTCCATATACCCCGCAAATAGTAACATAAAAAACAAAAATATACCTCTCATAAAAGGATCGAATAATAATATATGTTAAATCTTCTTCCGTATTAGTTGCTCGACTCATGAGAACGTTACAGATTATTCAAAAAAAAGTTCTTTAAGCATACATATCCCCACAATCCAAAGACTGATTCAAAAAATCAGAAATACCGTTTCAAAATACTTACCTTTGTGTTAAATCATTTTTTGACATGCAAAACATCAAAGATTATGTAGAAGCTAATAAAGAGCGCTTCTTAAACGAACTATTTGAACTATTGCGCTTCCCTTCTGTAAGTGCTGACCCTCAGTACAAAGAGGGCGTATTGAATACCGCTGAATTCGTAGCTAAAAAACTTCAAGATGCAGGTGCTGACAATGTAGAAATCTGTCCTACGGCGGGATATCCTATCGTATATGGTGAAAAAATATTTGACCCTTCATTACCTACAGTATTGGTTTATGGTCACTATGATGTACAGCCGGCCGATCCGTTAGAATTATGGGATACTCCTCCATTTGAACCAACTGTGCGTGACGGAAAAATATACGCCCGTGGAGCTGCTGATGACAAAGGCCAATTCTATATGCACGTAAAGGCATTTGAATACATGATGGAAAACAATCAATTGGCTTGTAACATCAAGTTTATGATTGAGGGAGAAGAAGAAGTGGGGTCTGCAAATCTAGGTATATTCGTTGCTGCAAATAAGGAACGTTTGAAAGCAGACGTAATCGTTATCTCCGACACATCGATGATCAGCTTAGAAAATCCGTCTATCGAGACCGGTCTTCGTGGTCTTTCTTATGTAGAAGTAGAAGTCACTGGACCAAATCGTGATTTGCACTCTGGTGTATATGGTGGGGCAGTAGGCAATCCGGCTACTATTTTATCTAAAATGATTGCTTCATTACATGACGAAAACAATCATATCGCTATCCCAGGATTTTATGACGATGTCGTTGAACTGACAACTGAAGAAAGAAAAGCTTTAAATGAAGCACCTTTTGATATTGAGGAGTATAAAACGGACCTAGGTGTAGACGAACTTTGGGGCGAAAAAGGCTTTACAGCGATCGAACACACAGGAATTCGTCCGACTCTTGAAGTGAATGGTATTTGGGGCGGCTATATCGGTGAAGGGGCAAAAACGGTTTTACCATCGAAAGCTTATGCAAAAATCTCTATGCGTTTGGTACCAAACCAAAATTCAGAACGGATCACCAAATTATTCAAAGACCACTTTGAAAGAATAGCACCAAAATCGGTCAAAGTAGAAGTAAAACCGCATCACGGCGGCGAACCTGTGGTCACTCCTACAGATAGCATCGCTTACAAGGCTGCTGAAAAAGCTTTGGAAGACACATTCAACAAGAAACCAATCCCTACAAGAGGCGGTGGTTCTATTCCAATTGTTGCTTTGTTTGAAAAAGAATTAGGAATCAAAACAGTATTGCTCGGATTCGGATTAGACAGTGACAACTTGCATTCGCCTAACGAGAAATATGGCATTGAGAACTACTTAAAAGGTATCGAAACTATCCCTTTGTTTCACAAATATTATGCTGAATTAAGTAAGTAATTTACTATAAAACGAATAAAAGGGTTATTTTTAAAAAAATAACCCTTTTTCTATGGATTTTGATTTTCGACTTAAGGTATTCCACACTGCAGCGCAACAGCTCAACTTTACTAAAACAGCTGCTGTTCTTTATATTTCCCAGCCAGCAGTAAGCAAGAATATCCTTGAGTTGGAAAAAAAACTTGGTGTTTCGCTTTTTGAAAGAAAAGGCAACAATTTAATCCTCACTAAATCAGGAGAAATTCTATTTCGGTATGCCGGTCAAATCATCCAACTTTACAACAAGGCAGACCAAGAAATTTTTGATCTACAATCCAATATGAAGGGCCACCTGATCCTAGGTGCAAGCACGACCATCTCTCAATATATCATTCCCTCCTTATTAGCCAAGTTTTTGAATGAACATCCCAACAGTCACATCGAAGTATCACAATACAACAGCCGTGCGATAGAAGAACTATTGATTGAACAGAAAATCGACCTGGGCATCACTGAAGGAGCAACAGACAACAGGGCCTTAAAATATATTCCCTTTATGAAAGACGAACTTGTTTTAGTCACGAATAGTCGAAACCCTATGTTAAAACAACTAAAAAAACCTGAGGTACTGGATTTATACAAAATTTCCTTAGTCGTTCGCGAACTTGGTTCAGGTACACGTTCGATTATCGAAAACAAAGTTCGGTGTCTTGGGATTGATTTTTCAAAATTAAACATCGAGATGGTTTTGGCTTCAACAGAGAGTATAAAGCGTTATATCCAAGAACGTGACTGTTTCGCCTTTCTTTCCATCCACTCTGTACAAAAAGAAATATTGGAAGATCGACTTACAATCGTAGACATACCTGATTTACAGATCGAACGTTATTTCCATTTTACGCATATATATGGAGGCTTAACTGGCGTACCCAACCAATTTTTACAATTCTGTATGAGATAATTAACATTTGCAAATAACTTTTGGTTATACCTTATAATATTTCCTTTCTTTTTGAAGATTTAAAAATAAGGTTTCTTTGCTAAAACATTTTATTATGATAAAATCATGGAGTATAAGAAACTAACCAATTATGTAAAGGCTCTTGGAGGGGTATCATTATTACTTTTAATCCTATGTGTCTGTGTATTCTTATTTGCTTATAAACGACAGCCTAAGGCTTTAAGCACAACAAAAACAGATAGTGTTATTACACATGTGGCAAATTATGTCCCAATAACTTTCAAGGAGGATACTGAAGGAAAACTAGCCCGTTATGGCGAAAAGTTAATTAAAAATACATACGATTATTTTTATGAAGATGGAAAAAAAATAGGGAACAACTTAGCCTGCAGTAATTGCCACCTAAACAGCGGCACCAAAGCATTTGCGGCTCCCTATGTAGGTCTTCACCAAGTCTTTCCTACCTATATCGGTCGAGAAGACAAAATAGAATCGCTTGAAGAACGTATCAACGGCTGCTTTGAGCGCAGTATGAATGGTCGAGCTATCCCTGAGAATAGCAAAGAAATGCGTGCTATTATTACATACATTAAGCAGATAAGCAGTCATATCATAAGTGACAAACGCCTAGAGGGCCAAGGCTTTGTGAAGATAGAAATTCCTGATCGAGCCGCAGATCTCAAACAGGGGCAGCTCATCTATAGCAACAAATGCCTAAGCTGTCACGGTCAACAAGGACAGGGACAGAAAAATCAAGATGCCGGAGGTTACCTCTACCCTCCTTTGTGGGGACCCGACAGCTATAATGATGGGGCCGGAATGGCACGTATTCTTACAGCAGCACGCTTTATTAAAGCAAATATGCCTCTTGGAGCCACCTATGATCAGCCTGTATTGAGTGATGCAGAGGCTTTTGATGTAGCAGCCTATATCAATTCGTTTGATCGTCCTCAAAAAGCCCACAAAGAAAACGACTATCCTAACCTCGCTAAAAAGCCGAAAGACTGTGCGTATCCACCTTATCCGGACAAAATTAGTGCACTACAGCATAAATATGGACCTTTTAATTTTTAATTTAACATGAAAAACATCATCATCACTTGTTTGTTTCTATTTGCTGTTGCATTGCAGACACAAACATTCGCTCAGGAAAATCATCTTTTGACCAAAAACAAAAGCTTTCAAGGCGCTATCGCCAAAAAGAAGAGTTACAAAGCAATTTATCAACTGGACAGCGACGACCCTAAAATTATTGCTAAAGCACTTAGAAATATCAATAATGCACTAAAGGATCCTCGTCTTCAAGGCAGGCTAGAGATCGAACTAATCGCTTTCTCTGGAGGAACAGAGGCTTTTAAAAAATCAAACAGTCAATACGAAGCAGCGCTAAAGGATCTGATCGAAAAGGGGGTACATGTCGTCCAATGTCTTAATACCTTAGAAGAGCGCAAGATCGCTAAAAGTGAACTCTATGATTTTCTAGCGTTTGTACCGAGCGGTAATGGCGAATTAATTCTACGTGCCAGTGAAGGATGGATCATTATAAAACCATAAATTAAGTTCCGATGAAGTATAAAAATCTATCAATATTTCTATTATTAGCCGTCGCTACAGTAGCAAAGGCACAAGACCACCATTTTGACCCGCCATGGAATACGCCTCCTTCTTCTGCAGTTAATTTTACGGTGCCTGGAATAAACAACGTGCCCGACTTATATGGAGACATCGTAGATCCACAGCTGACAATTTTCTTCGCCGGGAACCAGTTTATGGTTGTAGATGACCTTTTGGCAGCATTCAAAAAGGATTATCCACAATACGAAAGAATATTCGTAGAAACACTTCCCCCTGGAATATTAGCTAAGCAAATCCAAGGAGGTTCTTTGACATTGGGTAACCTTCGAATTACGCATATACCGGATGTATACACAGCAGGCAAAAGAACCATTGAAGACATGAAAGATTACTTCAGCCGTACGCAGATTTATTGCTACAACAATATCTGTCTTATGGTTCCTAAAAATAACCCTGCAAAAATCACCTCTCTCAATGACCTAGCACAGGACCATGTACGTATCGCAATGCCAAATCCATTATGGGAAGGGATCGGAGAACAAATACAGGCCTCTTATAAAAAAGCTGGCGGAGATGAATTGGTCAATAAAATCATGAAAGACAAAGTAACTACAGGCAAAACCTACTTGACTCGGATACATCACCGAGAGAGTCCAATGCGCGTTTTATATGGTGATGCCGATGTCGCTCCGGTATGGAGATCCGAAGTTGTATATCAAAAAATGATCAGCCACCCCATTGATGTTGTGGAAATTCCTGAAGCCCTCAATTCTACAGCGACCTATATGGCGGCTCAATTAAAAAAGGCTCCTCATCCAAAAGCCGCGGAGGATTTCATGAACTTTATGGCAACAGATACCGCAAAACAAATTTATCTGAAATACGGTTTCAGTATAAAATAAAACTTTCATAGATGTATAATTTGTTTTTATCTGTCATCAGCAAGCTAACAGACTCATGATTGCTTATCTAGTTCTGCTACATAGATATTTATAAAAAAGGATACCTAGGTATCCTTTTTTCTTTTTAATTTCGATTTTCATTAATGTGAATCGTATGCTGATAATCCTAAAAAAGCTTCATAGAATATGGTATCTACTATGTGTTTTATTCTTTTTTATCTTACTATTCCCTCTTTTATACATATTAACTAGAAATCCTGACAGGTACTATTCAACTATTGCAAGCTTAAGACGCATAATATCGGTTCTCGGCACAACATTTTCCGGTATATTTTTCAAAATTGAATATGAGTCGTGTATAGATTGGTCCAAGCCTTATGTTATCTGCCCGAATCATACTTCTATCCTAGATATTACAGGAATAACATTTATGTGTCCCCAATCATTTTCCTTTATGGGAAAAATTGAATTGCTGCGTAATCCGGTCACTCGCATTTTTTTCAGAAGTATAGATATCGTGGTGGATAGAAAAAGTAAAATATCAGCTTACAAAGCTTTCAAAAAAGCAGACTATTTGATAAAAACAGGCAAATCAATCGTCATATTTCCAGAAGGGAAAATTGACGATGAATATCCGCCCCGCCTTCACGAGTTTAAGTCCGGATCGTTCAAACTAGCCGTAGATAATCAGGTACAAATCTTACCGGTAGTCATCCAAGATGCTTGGCAAACCCTATGGGATAATGGGGAGAAGTTTGGCTCCAAACCTGGAATTATACATATTCAGGTGCTCGCACCAATCGACACCAAGAATATAACATCCGTGCAAGCGGATGAAATCCAGTCGCTCGTTTACGACAAGATGAGTACCCATTGGAATAAATTCAATAGCTTTATAGATGTAAAAAAAACACCGACAAATAAAAACATATAATTGATATTAAGCAAGATAACAAACAAAAAATCATTTAACGCATAATTAACTTGCTTATTTAAAATATTATACTATTTTTGCGGAAAAAGGTAGAACTTAAATTGTAATACTATGTATTGGACCCTAGAATTAGCATCACACTTAGAAGATGCACCATGGCCTGCGACTAAAGATGAATTAATTGATTACGCAATTCGTTCTGGAGCTCCAGTAGAAGTAATCGAGAACCTTCAAGCTTTGGAAGATGACGGCGAACCCTACGAAAACATTGAAGAAATCTGGCCGGATTATCCAACAAAAGATGACTTCTTTTTCAATGAAGACGAATATTAATCCATTATAAAAATCGCACTTTCAGAAGTGCGATTTTTATTTATGTACGTTTTCATATGTGTATAATTATTTATTTATGTTTGCTTTCATTGGTATTCATGAATGCTTCGCATTTTGTTTTTTAACAGCCATATGGAATACTCATGGGTGTTTGTGCTTCGCTAAACATGAGTATTTCTTTTGATTAATCCTTATTCAATTACTTTCGTCAAACAATAAAAACTTCATTTATGAGAGTAGTATTCACTTTTTTACTAATTTTATTTACATCAAATCTGTGGGCACAGAAAGAGCAACCTACAGATCATCCGAAAAATATAGGTACTATTCAGTCTTTTATCAAGGATCTAGCGGATGAGAATAAGGCAGTAGACATTGTGCTAAGTAAATATCTCATTATAGAAAACCCATCTGATGAAATTTACGATTATCTTGAGGTGTCCTTAGAGGAAGTTCGTATTAACTTATTATCCAAAGACATAAGGGAAATTAACTATATTCCTTACAGTCAAATGCCAACAAAGGATATCAAGGATATTGATCCCGAAGACCTAAATACAGAGCAAATGTACTTCCTAAACTACAGAAAACGACAGATGTTGGCCGTGTATATAGAGAATGGGAAGATCGCTTCTTTTACTTTAGTTTCAAAAGGAAATAACAAAGCGCATTTTGTTCTTTATTAAAAAATCAAAAAAAACTTGACATTTTTAAAAACTTATTTGATATTTGTTAGTAACAATTAAGAAATGAACAATTTTGTAATCAATAATGCCTGGTGGTGGCACAACAGATAATGTTGTGGCAGATGTCTATCGCTTAAAATTGATACAATCAAAAAATAGTGGGGCTTGCCATATCGGCGAGCCCCTTTTTTATTTATAAAATTTTGGCCAATTAGTCCTTTGTATTATTAACTTTTTACTTTAACAGATGAAAGAGATATTAAGACACCTATTCGAATATAAAACCTTCAGTCGTAAGGAAGCTTACGATATTTTAACGCATATTACTACTGGCAAGTATGATACGCATCAGATTGCGGCATTCATGACCACCTATGGTATGCGCAGCATTCGTGTGGAGGAACTAGCCGGTTTTCGCGATGCGATGTACGACCTCTGTCTAAAGGTAGACTTTACGGACTATGACCTCATCGACATGTGTGGTACCGGTGGTGATGGTAAAAACACCTTCAACATATCGACCTTAGCCTCATTTGTTGTTGCTGGCGCAGGATATCACGTTGCCAAACATGGTAATGTAGGAGTCTCTTCAGGGTGCGGTTCATCAAACGTAATGGAGTACTTGGGTTATCAATTCACCAATGACAAGGATACGCTCCAGCGTCAACTCGACAATGCATACATTTGTTTTCTCCATGCTCCGCTGTTCCACCCAGCGATGAAAACTGTAGCGCCTATTCGTAAAGCACTTGGTGTCAAAACTTTTTTCAATATGCTTGGCCCCCTTACAAACCCTGCTAATCCAAAATATCAATCCGTAGGTGTATTTAGTCTTGAATTAGCTCGTTTGTATACCTATTTATACCAAAGTTCGGATAAACAATATAGTATTATCCATGCTTTGGATGGCTACGACGAGATATCTCTAACCGGTGACTTTAAGCTAATAAATAATAAAGGAGAGAGTCGCTATACAGTAGAAGAGTTGGGATTTACCCCTGTATTAGCCACAGCTATAACAGGAGGGGACAGTATTCAAGAAGCTGCCGGGATTTTCAACACAATCATCCACGGAGAGGGTAACAACGAACAGAACAGTGTGGTGTTAACAAATGCTGCTTTTGCCATAAAAACCTTCCATCCAGAGAAGAGCTTTGCAGATTGCTATTACGAAGCAGAAAGCTCTCTATTGGGGTTAAAGGCATTGAATAGCCTGAAGAAGTTAGTAGGAAGTTAAGAGGTGAATAAGTTATCTAGTGAACGAGTTAAGAAGCTAACTAGGTACTGGATAACAGGATAGGACGTGAACGAGTAAACCAGGCACTAGATAACAGGTTAACAAGATAACAAACATGAACAACGTTAAAATAAAAGTTTGCGGAATGCGGGATCTGGATAATATACAGCAGCTCGTCCGTCTGCCTATAGACTATATCGGTTTTATCTTTTACGCAAAATCACCGCGATTTGTTCAGGATGGTATCCGGAAGGCTATTCCAGAAAATATAAAAAAAGTAGGAGTATTTGTCAATGATACATACCCTGTGATAATAGATAAGGTCGACACATATGGCATTACCTGTATACAGCTGCATGGTAACGAGACAGCTGAACTCTGTGCGTCTTTAAAACAAGCCGGACTAGAGATTATCAAGGCCTTCGGGATCGACGATGCATTCGACTGGTCTGTTTTAGAAAGATACCTTGACCATGTGGATTTTTTTCTATTCGATACCAAGAGCACCCAACATGGAGGTACGGGGCAGACTTTTAGCTGGCAGCAGTTAATGAATTATCCTTATTCCAAGCCTTACTTTTTGAGTGGAGGTCTGGGATTGGACAATCTAGAACAAGCAATAACAATAGAAGACGACAGGCTGTATGCGTTAGATTTAAACTCTAAATTTGAATTGGAGCCTGGTTTAAAAGACATAAAAACAGTAACACAAGCATTATCAATTATACATCATGAGCAAATATCAGGTAGACAATAGGGGATATTACGGACCATTTGGCGGAGCATATATTCCGGAGATGCTGTATCCAAATGTAGAGGAACTGGAGCAGCAATATTTACAGATTATGAACGACCCTTCATTTAAAGCTGAATTTGAGCAGCTGTTAAAAGATTATGTGGGCCGGCCCTCTCCGCTTTACCACGCCAAACGATTATCAGACCGTTATGGTACAACAATCTTTTTAAAAAGAGAAGATCTAAATCACACGGGAGCGCACAAAATAAACAATACCATCGGTCAGATCTTATTGGCACAACGACTGGGAAAAAAAAGAATTATCGCAGAAACAGGCGCTGGACAACATGGAGTAGCAACAGCGACGGTATGTGCATTAAAAGGGCTAGAGTGTGTGGTTTATATGGGAGCAATAGATATTGAACGCCAAGCCCCCAACGTAGCACGGATGAAAATGATGGGAGCTACGGTGGTGGCTGCTACCTCTGGCAGCCAAACGCTTAAAGACGCGACGAATGAGGCATTGCGAGACTGGATAAATAATCCCGTAGATACACATTATATTATCGGTTCTGTAGTTGGTCCGCACCCTTATCCTGATATGGTGGCACGTTTTCAGTCGATTATATCCGCCGAGACAAGAAAACAGCTCTTGGAAAAAACAGGACAAGAAACCCCTGATATCGTAATGGCATGCGTGGGAGGCGGTTCTAATGCGGCTGGTATGTTTTATAATTTTGTGGATGAAGAGGCTGTTCGTCTTATCGCGGTAGAAGCAGCCGGTCATGGTGTCAATTCGGGCGAGACAGCTGCCACCACAGCTCTAGGAAAAGAAGGTGTACTCCACGGGAGTCGCTCTATCCTGATGCAAACTGCAGACGGACAGGTGGTAGAACCTTATTCCATCTCGGCAGGGCTTGACTATCCGGGCATTGGTCCTCAACATGCTTGGTTGTTTAAGTCAGGTCGCGGCGAATATGTCTCCATCACCGATGACGAGGCTATGCAAGCAGGTTTACGTTTAACCCAACTAGAAGGAATTATACCTGCGATTGAAAGCTCGCATGCCCTAGCCTATCTTGAAAAGATGACATTCAAGGGGGATGAAACGGTCGTCATCTGTCTATCAGGCCGAGGAGATAAAGATTTAGACAACTATATGAAGTATTTTAATTTGTAGTATTAGTTATCCTGTGAACAAATTATCGAGTTAACAAGTTACGAAGACTCCTCGATAACAAGATCACAAGATAACATGTTAACAAACTATAACAACATGCAACTCAACAAACACGCAAACGGACTATTATCTATATATTTTACAGCTGGTTATCCCACATTAGATAGTACAGTACAGATCGCCAAAGCACTCGAAGAGGCTGGAGTCGATTTTCTAGAGATAGGCTTTCCCTACTCCGACCCTGTCGCCGATGGTCCTACCATACAACATAGTTCAGAAGAGGCCTTAAAAAATGGCATGAATTTACATGTACTCTTCGACCAGCTAAAAGATCTACGCAAACACGTATCCATCCCCGTTTTTCTCATGGGCTACGTCAACCCTGTGATTCAATTTGGGGTAGAGAATTTCTGCAGAGCATGTAAAGAAGTGGGCGTCAATGGGACGATCATACCGGACCTTCCTATGTATGAATATGAGGAACTGTACAAAAGTACATTTGAAGAAAATGGTATCAGTAACATCTTTTTAGTGACTCCACAGACTTCGGAACAACGCATCCGTAAAATAGACAAATTGTCCAGTAGCTTCATCTATCTCTTGTCCTCCAACTCGACAACCGGTAAAAACCTTGAAGTAAAAGATCAAGCCGAGAGCTACTTCAAACGCATCAAGGATATGGATCTGGACAATCCCTTTATCATCGGTTTCGGGATTTCTAATCAGGAGACCTTCAGAAAAGCTACCACCTACGCCAATGGCGCAATAGTAGGTACCGCTTTTGTCAAATTGTTAGCTGATAAAGATTATTTGAAAAAAATCCCTGAATTTATACAGAGCCTACGTTGATAAAAGTCAGAAGCATTAACATTTTGCGCTTTTGTTAACAATTAGCCAATAATATATTCTATTTTTGCACTAGAATAAAAAGAAAAAATTTCCTTAAAAAAAATGGAACACACACGAATTAAAGAATTATTACAATCGGAAGATTTTGGAAAAGAAGTTATTGTCAAAGGCTGGGTTAGAACATTTCGTAACAACCAATTTATAGCCATTAACGACGGTTCATCCATAAATAATATCCAAGCCGTAGTTGATTTCGAAAACACAGCAGATGAGATTCTCAAGAAAATCAATACTGGTGCTGCTGTTCGTGTGAAAGGTAATCTTATTGAATCTCAAGGAAAGGGACAACGTGTAGAAGTTAAAGCGACAGAAGTTTCGGTAATCGGAGAATCTGATCCGGAGAAGTATCCGTTACAACCTAAAAAGCATAGTTTAGAGTTTCTTCGCGAAATCGCACATTTACGTGTACGTACAGGTACATTCAACGCAATCTTCAAAGTTCGTAATGCGCTATCTTTCGCGGTCCATAAGTTCTTTCAAGAACGCGATTTTGTATACTTCCACTCCCCTATTATTACGGGATCGGATGCAGAAGGAGCCGGTGATATGTTTAGAGTGACTACCTTAGATCCTACCAACCCTCCGTTGACGGAAGATGGCAAGGTCGATTTCAAAGAGGACTTTTTTGGTAAAGCTACAAACCTAACTGTATCCGGTCAGTTGGAAGGAGAGCTTGCAGCTTTAGCATTTGGAAATATCTATACTTTCGGACCGACTTTCCGTGCAGAGAACTCCAATACAACCCGGCATTTAGCCGAGTTTTGGATGATTGAGCCTGAAATGGCTTTCTATGAATTGGAAGACAATATGGACCTCGCTGAGGATCTATTGAAATATGTAATCAAACATGCGTTAGAACAATGTCCTGACGAGATCGAATTTTTAAAGAACAGATTGTTGGAAGAGGAGAAGTCCAAACCACAAGCAGAACGTTCTGAATTAAATCTTGTTGAAAAGTTAAATTTCGTCTTGGAAAATAAATTTGAACGTCTAACTTATACAGAAGCCGTAGAAATATTGCAGCGCAGCAAACCCAACCAAAAGAAACAGTTTAAGTATCTTATTGAAGGTTGGGGAGCTGATCTTCAATCGGAACACGAACGTTACCTCGTAGAAAAGCATTTTAAGAAACCTGTGATTCTCACGGACTACCCTAGAGAAATCAAGTCTTTCTACATGAAGCAAAACCAACCGGATGCTGAAGGTCGTCACACCGTACGTGCTATGGATATCCTTTTCCCCGGTATCGGAGAGATGGTTGGAGGATCGCAACGTGAGGAAAACCTAGAGAAACTTTTAACGCGTATGTCCGAAGTCGGCATCGAAGCGGAAGAGATGGAATGGTTTTTGGATACACGTCGCTTCGGATCAGTCCCTCACTCAGGCTTCGGTGTCGGTTTTGAGCGTCTAGTCTTATTTACCACAGGAATGACAAACATAAGAGATGTAATTCCATTTCCCCGCACACCGAAGAACGCGGAGTTTTAATAAAATAACAACAGCCAAAACAAATTATTTTGGCTGTTGTTATTTTAAAAGAGAGGCGATACGTCAAACTATCCAAAAACGCAATATACTAACGAACGAAAAATGCTATTAAAAATATACGAAGACAAACCCAATACTAAATATATAGATCAGGCGGTCGATATCTTGAAAAAAGGAGGTGTAATCATCTACCCGACAGATACGGTGTATGGTATAGGTTGTGATATTACGAATCAAAAGGCAATCGAGCGCGTTTGTCAAATACGGGGGCTAAAAACCGACAAGGCCAACCTGTCTTTTATCTGTTACGACCTTACCGATATCTCGCAATATACTAAACCCTTCGATACGACAGTCTTCCGTGTGCTCAAAAAAGCACTACCTGGCCCCTTTACGTTCATATTCAATGCGAGTGGACAGGTCCCTAAGCTATTGAGTTCAAAGAAAAAGACAGTGGGTATCCGCGTACCAGACAATAATATTGTCCGCGAGATCGTAAAACAGCTGGGAAATCCAATAGTAACAGCTTCCATCCACGATGAAGACGATATAATCGAATATTCTACAGATCCAGAATTGATCTATGAAAAATACCAAGACCTCGTTGATTTAGTAATCGACGGCGGCTATGGAGACAATGTAGCTTCTACCGTAGTCGACTTGACCGAAGGCGAGTTTGAAGTCATACGTGAGGGCAAAGGAGACCTAGAGCTGTACCTATAGGTATCCGCCCTAAATCTCCGATACAAACTTCTCAACTCGATCTTTCAACGCTTGATTAAACAGTGTAAATCCATTTTTAGTCTCCCCATCAATCATTTTTTTTAAGAACGGAATTAAAATTCCCGAAAACAACTCACCTTGGATCAACTTGGTCTGTCCATTCGGTAAAGATTTTAAAAGAAAATAATGCTCGCCATCAAAGATTCCGTTCATCCAAAGTCTACCTTTCCAACGCAACTCTCGATCTTGATCTATACTTAAGAATATAGGGTTCATTTTGATCTGCATACCGTTAGGTTGTTTCAACAGAACTTTAGTGCGTTCCCCTACTTTAGGCTTCCCTTCGAAGTACTGTACCGTAGGACTCCAACTTGGATATTTAGCGAAATCGGACAGAACCAACCACACTGCTGTTATGGGGGCATTAATTAAAATTGTAGTTTCTAGCTTTCGTTTCATTGTACAAAGTTACCATGGGATAGTAACAATGCTCTTGACATTTATCAAGAATTACCTACAGCCAGCTTGGCTCGAATACGGCTAAGAGTTTCTGGGGTCATCCCCAATACAGAAGCAATATATTGCAATGGGACTTGGTTGAAAAACTCTTTATGTTGTTCAAAATATTGCATATAGCGATCTTCGGCTGAAAGTGATATAAAGTCAAATACACGGTTCTCAAGCACCATGAAGCATTTTGCGATAAAACGCTTTTCCAGGATGTTCCAATGAGGCACCAATACTTCAAAACGTCTATAATCACTCTTTCGAAGAGAAAACACACGGGCATCGGTTAATGCCTGAATCTGCCAACGCGAGGATTGATCAAACAGAAAGGAGGATAAATCTGTAATAAAGTATCCTTCCCCTCCAATCCATTGTGTCACCTCTCTCGCCTCTGTCTGGGCAAATACTCTAAATATCCCTGATGCTATAAAACTCAATCGCTCTGCACGCTGTCCCTGATCAAGAAAAATCTGTCCTTTTTCGAAACGTTCTTCTACAAAATACCGACTAATCTCCTGAATCTGCTTGGAGGGAAGATCAAAAATTTCCCGTAATCGGCTTTCTATTTTCATCATCCAGCAGCTAAGATCTCTTGTTTTCTCGACCGATGATACTGCCGGAGATAAGCTACATTAAAGATGATTACCGCAAGAAAAATCAAACCATAAGCCATAATCTGAACGAGATTAATTTCCTCCTTAAAATAAAAAATAGCCAATAGAAACGCTATCGTAGGGTTTATATAGAGCAGTATCCCAACTACAGATGAATCTAAACCTTTCAATGCATACATATTCAGAAACAAAGGGATAATCGTAAATAACAAGGCTATCAACAATACGTACCCATAAAAATCCATTCCGTACGTAACACCTTCTGGCAAAATATAAAGCATCGGAGTCAACAAAATAGATGTTACAATAATGTGTAAGTTCAACGTGAAAAATTTGTCCAGCCTATTATTCCGCTTTTGCAAAACGAGGTATGTGGCATAGGTGAATGCGATAACGACACTATAAATCATATCCATAAAATTTCCATAGGCCAACATCAGACAAGCTAACACACTAAGTCCCACTGCTAACCATTGTCCGCGATTCAATTGTTCTTTTAAAAACACACTAGCCAACACCGTCGTAATAATAGGACAAATGAGATAGGCCAATGAAGTAGCATTCACACTGACATTATTCATCACATAGATAAACAAAAACCAATTGAGCGACAGCATCACTGCGCTACAAAATACGTGCAAAAACACCGACCTTCTTTCGCGATGTGATAATGCGCGAATAATCTTTATATTTTCTTTCGTAACCTTCGGTCGAAACAAAAAACTAATCAGAAGAATTGCTCCGGTGGCAAAAAGAATACGATACAATAGAATATCTAACGAGGCATAGGCACTTAATGGACGTAGCACTAAACTAAACATTCCCCAAACGATAAATGAAAAAAGTGCCGCAGCGTAATACTTAAATTGCATTATTAGGTTGTAAACATGTTATCGGGTTATGTAGTTATCGAGTGCCCCTGGCCACTTGATAACCATTCTTACAAAATAACTAGCTCCTCGATAAGAACCTGACCCGCGTGTTCATTGATACGACCAATAACCTGTCTCCGCATCAATGTCAGTTCATGCTTTACGACAGCAGATTCTACCTTAACAAACAACTTCTTATCCTTAACAAAGATCTTTTGAGTACGTTTTTCTATATAGGGGCCTATTATCTCTCCCCAAAAGGAAGCTACAGATGATTCATCAAATTTTCGACGCAAACGGTATACTTCTAACCATTTTTCAACCGCCTGCTTCATACTAATATCGTCACGCGTCGGTATTTCGTCAAATTTCTTCTTATACATGAACCTGTCCTCCTTCTATATCAAAGATACGTATTGGCTGAGCGATTTCATCAAATATTTCACGAATTCTGACAGCGTTGGTATCCGTGATAAAAATCTGTCCAAATTCATCATTCGAAACCATCTGCATAAGCTTCTTAGTACGTTTATCGTCTAGCTTATCAAAAATATCATCCAGCAATAATAAAGGGCAGAACTGTTTCTGTTCTTGAAGAAAGCTATATTGGGCCAGTTTAAGGGCTATGAGAAAAGATTTCTGCTGCCCTTGTGACCCGAATTTCTTAAGAGACATTTCTCCATGTATAGTAAAGAGTAAATCGTCTTTATGTACACCTTGTGTAGTACGCTCTAATACCCTATCTTTTTCTAAACTAGAATTTAACAGTGTCAGAAAGTCCTTCTCATGCAATGGAGATTCATAAACCAATGCAACCTCTTCGGCTTCATCCGTGAGATAGGTATAATGGCGTTGAAAAGCTGGGCTAAACTCTTCCATAAAGCGTTTTCTACGCGCATATATTCTTTCTCCAACCTCAACCAGTTGCATATTGAGCACTTCGAGAAGTCCTACATCAAAAACACCACGTTCTTTGATACTCTTCAATAACATATTCCTTTGAAGAAGCACTTTATTGTACAATATCAACGTATCCAAATAACGATTGTCAGTTTGAGAAATAACATTATCCACGAATTTTCTTCGCTCTTCACTACCCTCGGTAATGATCTCGCTATCGCTAGGTGATATCATCACTAACGGGAACTGGCCGATATGATCGGCAAGTCTTGGATAGTCCTTTTTATTCTTTTTGAATTGCTTTTTTTGGTTACGCTTCAGACTACACGAAATAGCGTCGGTTCTTTCATCCCGCTCGAACTCCCCTTGCACAATAAACCAGTCTTCCCCTTTCTTTATATGCTGCGAATCTATAGGATTGAAATAGGACTTACATAAAGAAAGATAATGTATGGCGTCTAATAAATTAGTCTTACCTGCACCATTTTTTCCAGTAAAGGCATTTACTTCAGGTAGAAAGTTTAATGTGGATTCCGTATAATTCTTAAAATTTAACAGCGAAATTTGCTTTAGCCACATCTACTTCACTTCTTCAAAATCGATAAACTCGCCTGCTGTAGCCGTGCCTTTACGTTTCGGATCTTGAGCAGGAACATAATCGACAGTTACCTTCCCATCCTTTGCACCCTGCTTTTTATAGGATTGCTGTTGATCAGTATTGCCAAAAGGATTACCTGAACCAAAGGGATTACCTGCACCTCCGTAATTATATTGTCCTTGTCCCTGTTGTTGAGCTTTCTTCATCATTCGTTCGGTCAACTTGCGCATTGCAAACGGCAATAACAAACGCATCGAAAACTTAAAGATGTAATAAAAAGCAACAACAAATAATATAAAATATAATAAACCCATTTCTTTCTAATTCTATTTATTCAAACCTACATAAATTTGCCATCACGCGCAATATCATTGCGCCCATAACTGTAATCCTGTAGCTCTACTCCACCAATTATAACTTTTAATAGCGTAAAAATAACAAATTCAGTTCCAGAGAAGGTCAAAGAAGTGTCAGACTGAAAATCTTAACATTTATTAAGATTCCTTTTTGGCTTTGACGATTGCATTATAGAGTTCCTCTTGCTTGTGCGTACCAATTATATAAACAAGTCCATCCCTGTCTGTAAGCCACACAGCATCCTTCCCTCCGGCATAAAACCGTATCTTCCCATTCTTGTGCAAATTGTACACGGGATTATTGAAAACAAAATTGCTATACGGTTTCTTTTCAACATTAACCAGCGAAGAGAGATCAATCTTCACCAGACTTGTTGTCCACAACCCGCTCAGTGTAATATTATTCGTTGTCACTGCAGTTTTATAGTGCACGAGGTACATCATGATTATGGACACCACAATAATGCAACTACCTACGATAAAGAACAACTGCCGTGAAGCCAAGTGATCCATATTCAAGTAATATACTATAAAACAAAACAAAGCTAATACCATCCGAACACTAATCCATGTCATATCTCTACCCAGGTACTGACGTTCAACAAATAAACTATTTGTATTCATATGTATATAATTACTTCGTGAGCTCGCAAGCTCGGTTTGATTTTCATCTGTCATATGGAATATCCAAACTATATTCATTCGTGTTTGTGCAGTCTGCGCTACATGGATATTTCATATCTACTAATATTGCAAACTAATTTAAGGACTTTTTGCGTATTTTCGGTAATCTTATAGCGATTGTCTATTTGATAATTAGCAATCCATATCAATTCTCCATTACCGTTGAACCAGATAGGAACCTCTCTTTTATCAAATAAATTAATCTTTTTTTGTATTAAAAAATCTGACACCTTCTTTTTTCCTTCCATCCCCAATGGCTGAAAAATATCACCTTCCTGCCAAGATCTGACTTTTAACGGAAAGACCAACTTATCATAATCTAATAACGCTACCGAAGCATCCCTATCAATGGACAGATCTTGAGAAGTAGACACCATAAAACTGTAATTTCGCCAGATCAAATTCTCTTGATCTGCATTTAGCTGCGCCACCTCTTCTTCATAGCGGTTATATCGAAGTCTCAGTTTAGTTCTGTCCAAGAGCAATTGATAACTATCCGATTCGAAAATACGTCCTGACTCCTTATCTAAAGACTGTACAAGGTCGACTAGGACATTTTTTGAGAAACCAAACGGTTCAAGAAGAAAGTACAACAGCGCTAGATCCTGTCCTCGGATTGATTCTTTTGCAATCTCCCATTCATTAGGCCCGACTTTCACCAAAAGCTCTTTCCTTTTCTGCTCTACAAAATACTGCAGGACGCGTTGTGATTCCTGAAACCGCACGATATTATCTTCCATAACCTGGATAAAGTCAGGGCTTAACTGTTCAAACTGCGGGATAATATCGAGACGTATCTTATTTCGGGCGTATTTATTAGAAAAATTGGAAGAATCATCCCGGTAAGGGATTTCCAATATGTTGACAGCCTCCAATACCTCCTTGCTCGTCATAAATAACAAGGGGCGCAATAGTCTACCTCGCTTTGGTAGTATCCCCTGCATCCCCAACAATCCAGTGCCACGAGACAGATTCAACAACACGGTTTCTACGTGATCATTTTTGTGTTGAGCTATAGCAATATACTTGCATGCCCGTTCCTCCCTTACCTTCTCGAACCAATCGTAACGAAGCTCCCGTGCGGCCATTTGTATCGACATCTTATGCTTTTTGGCATAAGCTATCGTATCAAAACGTCGAACATGTGTTTTGATCCCAAGCTGGGCAGCGTATTTAAGGACCAATGCTTCGTCTCCGTCTGATTCCTCATTACGTAATTGAAAATTACAATGTACCAGTTCCATCTCTACCCCATACCGGTGAAGCAGCGTCAACAATAACATAGAATCCCGCCCGCCGCTCACCGCCACAAGCACTTTATCCGCTCTTGTAAACAACTTATAATCTTCCACATACGCACTAAAACAAGCATCGATATCCATACCCCAAACTTAACCAAAAATCTTTAATTTTATTTAGCATTAAATTTCACTCAATTAACATTTTTTTGCTATTAAAATCCATATTTTTGCCTTCGTGAGAAATTGGCTTCTAACTTTAACTTTTATCCTAACCATTGCATCCGCATTTGGGCAAACACCTATTGGTGGCACGAAGACTCAACAGGGAGGAAACGATCGTCTGAATCTTGTATCGTCCAATAGCGGGCGAATCAATGCTAAGACGGGACACATGGTATTCTACATCCCGGTTTACGAGCATAAGGGCAATACCCTATCCGCAGACAGTGGTTACATCTATGAGGATGAAATAAAAAGACAGTTCTTTGAAGCTTTTGGCAACGTAGTCATTACACAACCATCGGGCACTGTTATTTACTCCGATTACCTACATTACGACGCAGCAGCACAACATGCCCTACTGACCGGCAATGTCAAGATGGTAGACAAAGGATCGACATTAACGACCAACCATCTTACCTACAACATGCGCTCAAAAGTGGGCACTTATACCGGCGGTGGACGGATCATCTCTCAAGGAGACACCATAACCTCAAAAAACGCCTATTACTTTGAACTCACATCGGATGCCTATTTCAGGCACAAAGTAGTTGTACGCAGTCAGAACGTGAAGGTATATACCGACACCATGCGTTACAATTCACAAAGTAAGATGACGTACTTTTTTGGCCCTACCAATATTAAACCAGTTAGTAGCCAAAAAGGCAATAATGAAAACCTGTATACCGAACGTGGCACTTACAATACGGGGACAGGTATCGCTGATTTCAATAAAAATAACCTTTACACGGAGGGATCTAAATTTCTCAAAGGTGACAGTTTACATTACGAACGCGCAAAAGGAGTCGGCGAAGCTTTCAGAAACGTTGTATTTGTAGATACCACAGACAAATTCTATGCTTTCGGTGGACAGGGGCTGTATACCCAATCTGAAGAATCTATTCGAATGACGGACAAGCCTTATATCATCACCGTCGTTAAAGAAGATAGTCCTACACCCGAATCGGATAGTACCGCGACATCAACTGAACCGAAGGTAGTTGAAAAAGAAAAAACGACGAAGGAAAGCAAGACAGAAACAAAGACGGAAATTTCTAATACAGAAGAAAAAGACAATAAGAATACGGAATTACCTCCTGTGCGTTCCGTTCGAGATAGTAGCACACGAGAGTCCAAGATGGACTCGGTATACATGACAGCTGACACGCTTTTCTCCCAAATGATTCTTGTAAAAGACTATAAACCTTTAGAGCTCAACCTAAGTCGTGATGGCGGTAAAATGGAGGTGGATGAAGAGATAGACTATGGTGATGAAAATGACGGAGTATCGGATTCTACGCTAACTAATCAAAAGGATAGTGTACAAAGTGATATTGAAAACACGTTAAAGCCAATCGTAGAAAAAGAGATTGCTTCCAGTAAACCATTAATAAAAAAGGATACCGTCAAAACGACCGCTCCTGCAAAAAACAAACCTGCTCAGGGAATTCCAAATCGAATTGGCGACCGACAAAATATAGGCAGTACACTCAAAGCAGATTCCGTATTACGACAAAAGGCTGTGGTACCTATAGCCAATCAGGCTGACACACTGATCAACAACGCACTGCGAATCGCTCAAAGTCCCGATACCGTAATCAACAAGACAGACAGCCTACCCAAAGCTCAAAGCGACACTGCGAAAACCCGAATAGTACGGGCATATTACAACGTCAGGTTATTTAAATCCGACTTGCAGGCTGTGGCCGATTCCGTTTACTACGGTATGCAAGACTCGATGTTCCGGTTTATGGGGAGACCAATGATTTGGTCACAAGGATCCCAAATCTCTGCAGACACCATATTTATGCAGATTGTCAATCAACAGCTGGACAATGCCCTCTTAAAAGACAATGCTTTTATGGTTAACGCTGTATTGGACTCTGTCAAATTCAACCAATTGAAAGGCCGTAAAATCACAGCTTTCTTTGCAAATAACAGCATAGATCAATTGTTTGTGGATGGAAATGCAGAAAACCTAGTTTTTTCCGAAAACGACAAAACGAAAACGATCACAGAAATGTTCCACGATCGCGGGGGACGGATTAAAGTCAAGATGGAGAACAAGAAACTTATCGATTATAAAACTATTCATAAAGTAGACCAAAAAGTATATCCATTCAAACTAGTAACCCAAGAGAATGAAATATTACCCGGCTTCATCTGGCGACCACAGGATAGGCCTACCTCAAAAGAAGATCTTTTAAACAGAAAAAGAGAGTTACCAAAAGCTGAGGAGGGTAAAGAAGAGGACACAAAGGGTAAAGAAAAATCCAAGGAAAGTATCAAAGAGGATTTAGAAGATGTGCCCGAAAAAGAAGAATCGAAAAAAGAAGGAGACTAGTTCTTTGCGCCTCTATGCCGGCGCAGAGCATGTTACTTTTACACAAAAGTAACCAAAAATCGTCGCTTGAACCTTTTGGCAGTATGATAGTGCATCCACCTGCAATCGCCAAAAACTTCTTAGGCGACATGTTTTAAAGTGTACGGCTTTTGCTTAAAATTTACTTTTCTCAGAAAGCATTCAAATTAATGACTCATTCCGCTACAACACAGTCCAAATGACAGTAGTTTTTGTTTCTTTAGACAGCCTTGTTTTATGTTAAAACCCTTTTAAAAACTCGACCATTTCGGACACCGCTATCGAACGATGACTGATTAAGTTCTTTTCGGCAGCCGACATTTCGGCAAACGTACGTGAGTAACCATTTGGTATAAATATAGGATCGTAACCAAATCCGCCATCTCCCCGACGCTCTTCGATGATACGTCCTTCGATAGCACCTTCAAAAAAGTATTGTTTTCCCGCTAAGAAAAGCGAAATGACGGTTCTGAATCTAGCCGTTCTAGACTTAGTTCCTTTCAAACGTTCCAGCACTAGATCTATATTCTGCTCCATATCGCGAGTCCCCGAATAACGCGCCGAATATACGCCTGGTTCGCCATCAAACGCGTCTATTTCTAATCCAGAATCATCGCCGAAACAGCTTACATTAAAACGCTGTACCAAGTAATCCGTCTTTTGCTGCGCATTCTCTTGGAACGTTATACCTGTTTCAGGAATATCATCCACACAACCAATATCAGACAACGATCTCAACAAAAACTTACTCCCAACCATCGCCTGTACTTCTTCAAGCTTGTGGGTATTATTCGTAGCAAAAACTAATTCTAACATATTTTTATGATGTGATCTTATGAACATGTGATCTAGTTAACAGGATAACTCGTTAACTGGATAACAATTAACCATTAATAAAGGTCTTAAACTCTCCCCAAAAGAGCTTTTTCTTCTCGATATCAGCAAACATCTCCTCAAAAGAGAATGTATTGAAAACCGTAGCAATCTTACCGCGCATGTATGAGTTGTGCGCTATTTCCGGTAATTTCAAAGAAGCAGGTTCTACGCCCAAGAGGGTAATCTTAGTAGGCTTAAAGAACTCCATAATCTTCTTGAACTCATTCGGATTTTGGGGATTAGCCAAATTTACTACCGCAACATTATTCGGTGTCAGTTGCAAAGCTCCTATCGTCTTTACAAAAGCCTCTTCGGCCTGAGGTGAAAAATAAGGAAATTCTGGATAACGAAGTATAAATAGTACACCTGTGCTTTTATCACCCTGAAAGACGAACTCTTCAGATGAACTATCAAAAGCGACCATTTCAGTCTCTGCTTGTCGCGCTGATAACACACTATCTACAGAAAAACCTGTCGAAAATATTGTTTCCGACATTAAAGCCTGTAGTGCGACTGGGCTATCTGTAAGGAGGTTGTTCATTTTATAAATATGAGATGAGAGATAAAAGAGATAGCGGCGTCATCCCGATTGTAGCGAAGCGGAACAGAGGGATCTAACGACTTATATGTATATCCAACAGACATCAAGTCCATAGATTCCTCCGCTCCGGTCGGAATGACGGCAACTAGCCCCTCAATTCTATTGTCCTAAAATATAAGCAAAAATCAATGGCGCCACGATAGTTGCATCCGACTCGATCATATACTTAGGGGTATCGACATCAAGCTTACCCCAAGTGATTTTCTCATTTGGAACAGCACCAGAATATGAACCATAAGACGTAGTAGAATCTGAAATCTGACAGAAGTACGACCAGAAAGGAACATCAGTCCATTCTAAATCCTGATACATCATCGGTACGACACAGATAGGGAAGTCACCAGAGATACCACCAGCGATCTGGAAGAAACCTACACCTTTGCCCTCCGAATTAGCACGGTACCATTCGGTCAGGTAAATCATATACTCGATACCCGATTTTACGGTAGAAGCTTTCAAGTTACCTTTGATTACATTAGATGCAAAGATATTACCCGTAGTAGAGTCTTCCCATCCTGGACATACGATTGGTAAATTCTTTTCAGCAGCTGCAACAATCCAAGAATCTTTAGGGTCAATTTCATAATATTGCTCCAATACGCCCGAATTTACCACTTGGTACAAGAATTCGTGCGGCAGGTAGCGCTCGCCTTTATCTTCAGCAGCATGCCATACATCTTCCAAGTGCTTTTGAAGACGACGGAAAGCCTCTTCTTCAGGGATACAAGTATCCGTAACACGGTTGAAGTGTGTATCCAACAATTCGCGTTCTTGCTCTGGAGTCAAATCTCTCCAATTGGGAATACGCTTGTAGTGCGAGTGTGCCACCAAGTTCATGACATCCTCTTCCAGGTTGGCACCTGTACAAGAGATAATATGTACTTTATCTTGACGAATCATCTCGGCTAGGGATACACCTAACTCTGCAGTTGACATTGCACCTCCCAAGGAGACCAACATCTTTCCTCCTTCTAATAGGTGTGTTTCATAACCTTTTGCTGCATCTACTAAAGCTGCTGCATTGAAATGACGGTAATTGTGCTCAATAAATTGGCTGATAGGCCCTTTTTGTGTACTCATCTTTTATCGTGTTTTAACAAGTCCAGCAAAGGTACTGAATATAATTTATTTTAGCCCCTCCAGTACCTGCAAAGCCGTGGAGGGAAACTATTTTTTAACAAATGATAAAAAAGCTATTTCCTTCGGATAAGTTTCATCACAAAGAAAAATGCCCCTATCAAGATAAGCACCATAATCAGGAGAATTACAATCTCTGACATTCCTATACTCCAAGTTGTATTGTTCATGTTTTATTGTTATCGAGTTACCTAGTTATCTTGTTATCCAGTTGGCTTGTTAACTCGATAACCTGTTCACTTGTTAACTTTCTTCACCTCAAATCACCCACTTTTCACATTTATCCAAAAACTCCTGCTTGATATCTGCTCCGATACCAGCCTCTTCTGAAACTGCTATATGGTAGCCTTTGTATTGGACACCTCCTTCCACAGGATCTTCGAGATGTCCAACCATACAGGTGTCCAGATCATAAAACTTCACATTCGGTGCTGCATAAGCAAAATGAACCTTAGCAGCCAAGGCGAGCCTCGACTCCAACATACCACCGATCATACAAGGCACTTCATATTCTGCGGCCACCGCCTGTATTTTAAGCGCTTCGTATATACCCGAAGACTTTGAAAATTTGATATTAATATAATCACAGGCATCCGCTTTACATAAGCGTTCGGCATCACGATGTGTGTACACCGACTCATCGGCCATTACAGGGACAATAGTTTGGGTACGCAATTCAGGCAACAAGTGATCATTATACGTGCGCATTGGTTGCTCACAGAATTGGATTTTGTACGCTTCCAATCCCTGCAATGCCTCCACAGCTCCCTCATAAGACCAACCTTGATTAGCATCAATACGGATCGGCAAATCAAAACCCACCGCCTTGCGGATAGCCTTAATCCGAGCGATATCATCAACAGGTTTCTTACCCAGTTTTATCTTCAGCGCAAAAGCCCCGCCTTCTTTTAGTTTTAATGCCTTCTCTCCCATCTCCTCTGCCGACGCTATCCCCAGCGTGATATCCGTAGTGATTTCACGTTTCTCCCCTCCCAAAAAACGATATAGAGGTAGCCCAGCATGCTTAGCAGCGATATCATACAGCGCCATGTCAAAAGCAGATTTTATCGTAGCATTACCTGCGATATACAGATGCAGCTCCGCCAGACGGTCCTCCAAAGCCAACGCATCTTTTCCTTTCCAAATCTTAGCAAAATCCTGCGCTACCGCAATACAGGTATTCTGTGTTTCTCCAACAATCATCGGAAATGCCGAACATTCGCCGACTCCGTAGATGCCGGCATCGGTATAGACCCGTACAAAAGTATTTTGGGCATAATCCATCGTACCTGTTGCAATAACAAAAGGCTCCATAGGAATGTTTAACCTGTATATTTCTATTTTAGTAATAATCATCGATGTACTGCTTAGGTTATTAAATGCTGTTTTATTTTATCGACGAAAGTTAAAGACTTTTGAAACAATAAGCAAGAAACAAAAGTAAACCCCTATTTTTGTCCAAAGCAGAACAGATTAAGCGTAAATAAACAATCAATATATCAGAATGACTTTACATAAAGCAGTAATTAAGCTCGTACTCGTATGTACTATTTCTCTATCCTATATTTCGGCAAAGGCTCAACAATTTGATGATTATTTCATCGAAAAAACATTAAGATTAGATTATATTTTCGCAGGAAATAGCACCGACCAACATGTATATTTAGCTGATTTGGTACAATTGAACCGATGGGACGGTAGAAAAGGCAACCTCAGTACAACACCCATTCAGGGCAATGGTCAGATAAAAGTATACGATGCAGCAACGGACAAACTGATTTACGTCCTGCCCTTCAGCAGCCTGTTCCAGGAATGGCTGACCCAAGAGGAATCCAACCAAACGACTAAAAGTTTTGAAAACTCTTATTTAATTCCTTATCCAAAAGCAAAAGCCAAGGTTCAGGTCTCCTTCTTTGACGCGCAGCACAAAGAAACTATCCTCTCGACACATCATATAGATCCGACCGACATTCTAATTAAGAAAGCCTCCAAAAATGACACGCCTTATGAAGTAATCCATAGCGCATCCGTTGCTAACCCGATAAAAATTGCCATAGTAGCAGAAGGCTATCAGGAAGCAGAGATGAGCGAATTCATGGATTATGCACATAAAACTGTTCAAAGCTTATTCCAGCATAAAATCTTTAAGAAATACAAAAATTCATTCGAAATTGTTGCTGTAAAATCGCCTTCCAAAGACTCCAACGTGAGTGTACCTTCAAAAGGTTTATGGCGGTCTACCGCTGTCCAATCTAATTTTGACACTTTTTACGCAGAAAGATACCTGACGACTTCGCACACCAAACTATTACATAACTTATTAGAAAACATACCTTACCAACACATTATCATTCTGGCAAATACTGACGTATATGGTGGTGGTGGAATATTGAATTCTTACGCTCTTACCACAACTAAAAATGAACAATTCGCACCAGTGGTCGTTCACGAATTTGGTCATAGCTTTGCAGGATTGGCCGATGAATATTTCTATGCAGTAGATGTATTTGAAAACAAGGCCGTTGAAAAGATAGAACCTTGGGAAAAGAACAACACTTCATTAGCTGACTTCCAGAGCAAATGGGCTGATATGATTTCTAAAAACACACCAATCCCTACCCCTGAAAGTTTGTTAGGAACCGTTGAAATAGGCGCTTTCGAAGGTTTAAAAGGAAATGGATTGTACATTCCATCACACGATTGCAGAATGAAGGCCAATAAACCCAAAGACTTTTGTCCGGTTTGTAGTCGTGCAATAGAGGAGATTATTCTATTTTATACAGGCGACGAAGCTTAATAAAGAAAGATATTACAGCTATAGTTAGTATCCTTCTATTTGCGGGCGCTAACTATAGCCAATAGCTGCACATTCCTAAACATTCGGAATACAATAACAAAAGATTAGAAACCACAGCTCGATTATTAATTATTTCAATGATTATCAACGGCATTTTATTATTTACCCTCAAGCCGGACGGGCTCATACTTTTTTCCAAAAAAAGTACGCAAAAACCGAAACAAAGTAGAGTTAAGCGAAGTTAAACTCGTCGATGTACCGTATCGATATAACGGAAGTGCCTCCAAATACTATTGCCAATCTGCTAAAGCGACTTTTAGAAGATGGACAGCTTCTGCATTAATTGAACTCAGATTAGAAAGCTACAACATTTAATACGCTTTGGCCAATCGGACAAACTCCCTAAACCAATTCGTACTCACTTTATGCCCCAAACGTACAATAACTAGGTTTTTATCGGGATTCACATAAATATACTGCCCTAAGATACCTTTCGCGGCAAAATCACCGTCTTCCGTAGGTAACCACCACTGATATTGATACCGTTTGTAGCTACCTGCAGTGCTGTCCACTTTGGTTGACTCTCTTACCCAGTTTTCAGGTACCAGCTGTTGGCCTTCCCAATTCCCTTTGTGAAGATACAGGCGTCCCAACTTAGCAAAATCTCGTGCGCGAGCATTCAGGCAACAAAATGTCTTCTCGATCCCATTCTCTCTTCTGTCAATACTCCACGAAGCATCATATTCCATTCCGATAGGTATCCAGATCTTCTCATTCAGATATTCCGTGATCGTCTTACCATTAAGCACGCGCTCCAACACCAAGCCCAATATCTGTGTATTGCCACTTGCATAAGCAAAGTGTGTCCCCGGTTCAGTTTCAACCTTCAGCTTTTCCGTATCTTTACGCAGGTTTGTACCATAATAAAATGAAGCTACCTCACCAAACGGATTGTAATACCCTTCGTTAAATTTGATACCTGAGGTCATCTGTAGGACGTGCGCTATCGTCACCTTATCAAATCCATTCTTGGCCATCTCCGGCACATATTTACTGACAGGATCCTGCACAGAACTTATCAAGCCATCTTGGATAGCACATCCGACAAGCATAGAAGTAACTGATTTGGCCATCGAAAATGACGGTACTATGGACGTTTCCTCATACTTATCGAAATATCGCTCGTACAGAATGCTATCGTTACGGATAATTAAGAAAGCAACGGATTTAGTCTCCTTTAAAAAATTATCAAAAGACATCTCCACATCCTGATATTTGGTATTTGCAGGATGCACCTCCACAACGGCACGATGGAATACAAATGGAGTCGCTGAAGCTTTTAATTCCCGGTTCGGGAAAATTTTATAATCGTTTAGATCTGCAAAATTGTGCCATACAAAACGGCCATATTTACAAGCGGAAAGCAAAATCGAGGTACTAATCAGTAGCAAAAAAAATAGGAAGTGTATTCTCCTCATATCTATATACTTTAGGAAAATCTAAGGTTACCTACCTAATATACAACTTATTTACCACTAATCCTCGATATCAAAAATTTAAAAGCCCCCCTGAATATAGGATCTTCCGATTTACCTATTTATTATGCATCTTTGACATCTCGTCCAAGCACCTAGCGTAAAACATGAAAAGATTATTTTATTTTCTATTTCTCACTATACTCAGCATCAAGGTTTTACCCCAGATTCAATCTCCTGATCAATCGAAGAATGACAGCTTATTAATCATTCTAAAGGAAGGAAAAACAGATAGCATACGAGCAAGAGCAGCTTTTCGCCTATCCAAAATATGGATAAACATAGACTCAACACGTGGTTTAAAGTACCTCCAACAAGGCAATACCCTATCCAGAGGCAACGAATACTTAAACGCCATATACCGCTATCAGTCTATCCCATCTTACAAAGATGAACAAGAAGTAAATGCTATCCTTGCCCTATTTCGTAAACATAACAATCCAGATAGCTGGGATTATACCTATCGGGTAGCTATAAATCGGGTTAGGTGGCTTATCAATCAACCCCACGCGGACAAAGCGATAGCGATGCTGCAAAGAGATATCATACCACTCGCCCAGAAACTCAAGAACCCAACATATGACGCAGAGATTGCCCTGGAGATGGGACGCTCCTTTTTCAATCAAAACATGTACAACGAAGCTGTCCCCTACCTAGAAAAGGCCGTAGCACTATACGAATCTATCCAGCCCAAAGAGCAAAACCTGTTGTACAACCACATTCATACCTTAGGTTCCTTGGCCAATGTCTATAATATATTAGAGAGAAGTCCAAAGGCAGATTCTAGCATCCGTAGAGCCAAAGAGCTATTACTTATACAGCCCGATTTGGCCCAGAAACTACGCATCACCTCATTCGAGGCCATGCATCTCATACAAAACGGGAACTATCAAAAGGCAGAAAAGTTGATCAATCACACCCTATCTAACACCAAGGGGGTACCGCCACGTTATCTACTCAACCTTCACTTTCAACGATACAAAGCCCGTGCAGGCATGGGCGACAAACAAGGTGCTTTAAAACTGCTAAAAAAAAGCCACCCTATAGACAGTATACACATCAATCCGGACAAATTCGGAGCTGTAGACCTAAGCGAACTACTACCGACCTATGCATTGGCTTATGAACAAATAGGTGACCACAAACAAGCCACACACTACTGGAAGCGCTATATCAAGCACCGAGACTCCGTCAGTAAAGACCAGATAGCGACACAGACTTCTAACCTAGAAGTCCAACTCCGCACACAAGAGAAAGACGCCGCTATTCAACATTTGAAGGCTGAGCAAAACGAAACCAGATTACGTCTAAAAAACCAGCGTATCTTAACCGGGCTCTTTACTGCGGCGGCCGTTCTGCTATTGACACTATTGGGATTCATCGTATATATTTACAAGAGCAAGCAAAAAATCAATGCAAATCGTATACAACAATTAGAAACCGACAACAAATTAGAAATCACGAAAGCTCTGTTAGAAGGTGAAGAAACAGAACGTCAACGCATAGGGCGCGATCTACATGATAGTCTAGGTGGTACATTAGCAGGCATCCGAATACAGCTTTCTCAATCAAAAGCACAATCCACCGACCCAATAGTAAATCGAGCTATACTTCAATTAGGAGAAACCATTGCCGAGGTACGTCATATAGCGCGCAATATGGTTCCCGAAAGCTTACTTTGCAATGGATTAGACAATGCATTACGAGATCTTTGTGTTGCCTTCTCATCGAAAGAGACATCCATTGAATATCAATCTTCAGATTTGTCAGTTTCTATCTCCAAGGCGATACAAACCAACATTTATCGCATCGTACAAGAACTCTTAGTCAATGCACAAAGGCACGGAAAAGCCAAAAACATCATTGTACAATGTCTTCAAAATGGTAAAACCATATTACTTACAGTCGAAGATGATGGGCAAGGATTTGCACTACAAAAAACACTAAAGACACCCGGCCTAGGACTTACAAATATCCAACATAGGGTAAATTATATGCAAGGTGAATATCACATCGACAGTCAACCAGGACAGGGCACTACTATTAATATCCAAATACATGTCAGTTAAGCGCATCAATATCGTCCTTTTGGATGACCACCCCATAGTTCTAGAAGGGATAAAATCCCTTCTCATAAATCACAATGAACAAATAAAAGTAACCGCTTTTAACAATGTGACAGCTTTTTATTCCTTTATGGAAGAAAAAAAAGACATTGATATCATCCTATTAGATATCAGTCTGCCAGATGCTGACGGACTCGATATTTGTAAAAAGATTCATGCGAAATATCCCACCATCAAGATTATAGCACTTAGTAACCAGGTCGAGCAAAGCATCATACGGAAGATGTTTGATAACGGCGCCTCCGGCTTTCTGTTAAAAAGCGCCGCTTCCGAAAAAATAATATCCAGCATACAGGATGCTCTACAAGGACAGGTCGTTATGGATCCGGAGGTCATGCGCATACTCACCACCCCCGTGCAGACAAAAACATTGCCCGCCCTCACCAAAAGAGAAAAACAGCTAATTATGTTACTCGCGCAAGGTAAGACTACAGTATCTATTGCTGAGGAACTTTTCTTGAGTAAATTCACCGTCGATACCTATAGAAAAAACCTACTTCAGAAGTTTAAAGTCAAAAACACATCTGAACTGCTTATGCTTATCGTAAAAGAAGACCTGCTGTGACCCTCCTATAATCAGGAGGATAAAAACCCCTGATTATAGGTATTTCAAATCATTGCATGGTAAACTATTTTTGTAAAAGAAGATAATTCTATGTATTTTAACATGATTAATCCACAAAGATCAGTCAGTATTTAAAAACAAAGATCAATGAAAAAGACGACATTATTATTCGCTTCAGCTGCATTGATGATTGCGTGTAACAATTCGCCCAAACAAGGGGAACAAGACAATAACCAAGACAGTCTGAACAATACAGCAACAAGTAGCGAACCCGCGAACAACGAAAAAGCGGCCACAGCTTTCGATATTTCGAATATCCCAGTCACCACAACAGCTATCGGAGACTTCCCATTCATCAATCTCCCAAAGGGATTAGAAGAATTGAACAAGCCTTTAGTACGCCCTTTCGATGTTTGTTTCTTCCCTATAGATGGCGTCATGACCCCTTTTGAGGGCAAGCTTTATAAAACCTTTGTATCCCCTATACGTGGGGAAGAATTTTCGCAACACTTCTTCGAAAAGAGCATGGCGGAATACCTGCAATCAGTAGGGGCGGTAAAGATATTTGACGGCGAAATCACCAAAGAAGAATACGACCGATACAACAAGCAAGACCCACATAAAGGTGGTGAAGGTGATATAGGCTATGCAGGGCAAAACATAAAGTTCTGGGCGCTTCGTACAAAAGACAAAGGAAACATCTACATACAGTACCTGTCAAACAACGCTGGGGCGTCGCTCAACGTTTTACAAGAAGAAGCATTTCAGCAAACCATCACCAAAGTCACGGCCGATGAAATTGCCAAAGATCTAAACGAAAAAGGGAAATCCATTCTTTATATCAATTTTGATATAGATAAAGCAGACCTCACCACAGATGGAAAAGAGGTAACAGATCAAATTGCCGCAGCGTTAAAAAAAGACGCAGCGTTAAAAATCACTGTTGAGGGTCATACTGATAATACCGGTGATGCTACACATAATAAAAAGCTATCCCAAACACGAGCCGAATCTGTAGTAAAAACACTAGTTGCAGATGGTATTGATAAGTCACGACTGTTAGCAAAAGGTTTTGGCGCAGAACGTCCTTTAGTTGCCAATGATTCTGAAGAGAATAAAGCAAAAAATAGACGCGTCGAACTCATAAAGACGAACTAGATAACAAATAACATTTTCCGTTTGCACATCCGTATCTCTATCTATTTAAACTAGGTGGGTAGATATACCTATTTTTAAAAATCATGATGAAAAACACTCTCTTTTACGCACTAGCAGCACTTCTATTTGTATTCAGTTCCTGCAGTAAATCTAATTACGATACCGAACCTACTCCTGGCGAAGGGGGCTATGTCAGTGGGACTTACTGGCCTTATGCTGTTGGAAACGCTTGGTATTTGGTCAATCCCGAAGATCCTGAAGACAAATCCGACTACATCATCCACAAATCATTAACCTACGAAGGCAAAACATACTTCCAGTTCAAACCCGTCGGAACAACTGTCGAAGTAGAGTTAAATGACGGTTTCCGGGAAGATAATGGCGTATTCATCTCACTCCATGGCGCGACTTCGCAAATGGGGATAAACACCTCAGCAGGGACCGCAACCTATATCAATACCAACCTGAAAGTAGGCGAGGTATGGAAAGAAGAAGTAACGCTCCAAATCACCGGGCAAGCTTCCGGGACAATCACACACCATAATGAAGGCCGGATATTAGAAAAAGCCGCTAACGCAACCATCAACGGAAAAACGTATAAAGATGTTGTAAAATCGGAACTCAAAAAAACAATTTACAACAGTATAACCGGCTACACCCAAAAAATCACCTATGAAACCTGGCTTGCCAAAGGTATCGGTATCATTTTCGAAAAAACAACTTATGACGATTCATACAGCGATAGCTACGGTTTAGTAAGTTACACCGTAAAATAAAAAGCCATGAGATTCATAAACATCATACAGAATAGTTTATTAATTGCCATTTTTATTTTTTGTACAAGCTGTAGTAAAGAAACACATGAAGATGACATAGATGGCGAAATTAAAACAGAGAAGTTTGACCAGGGGACAATAGAAATGGGTGTCTTTTCACAAGGCGTAGATCTGAGCAAGCTCGTCGGTAAGCTAGATTTCTCGCATACCGACCCCAAGTCGCAATATCAAACTCTCCTAAAAAACGACAAAGAGGTTCAAGCCATTACAAATGTTGTAGAACAGATCGCTGCTCAAAACCCTATCGCAGGGTTAGCGCTATCCATGAATGCAACAGCCTGTACATATTACATCAAAGGCGATGTTGTATTGGGTAAGGTAAAAGGTTTTGGTTGGGAGATGGACAACTTCCACGACCAACAACAGGATAAAGGAAGTCTCTATCTAGAAACATTGACCAGAACGGATGAGATTGCTGAAACTGACAAAAAATATATGCTCAATATACACCTAGTGCCAACCCAGGTGCAGGAGCTAGCAATGCTATCGAACTCAGCAACTTTAATAGAGTCGCACTTAATAAACAAGAGATTATTAATGGCTACCTATGTGACGTCACTCAACTCACACCAAAAACCATAGACCCAGACGCCCCCATGAACATGCGCAAACTATTGGTTTACACCTCTCCTCTATTTAATAAAACCATTAATTTTACGCATCCATTTTATCTACAAGAAGAAAACGGCATTCTGCGCTTAGACATCTATTTCATTGATGATAAAACCCCTACACTGGTCATGAAACCCAAAAATATTGAACAGCGGATTATTAAAAACGATGAATTACAAAGCCGTACGGCTCAGCCTATATATACGGAGTTAAGTGCAGAATGGGCATTTAAAGCCTTACAGATCATGATGAGCGGATGGGCAGTATTAGCTGATTAAAAAATAAATACTTATCTTAAGGCAGATAACCATGCTGCCTTAAGATTATGAGCATAAGCCATAGCCTTCCTATTGACCCAAATGATAACCAAGGAGTCCTTCCTACGGTAAGGTATTTTCCTTTCCTCGGTGAATTAGACACGATCCTTAATTCCAAAAACAATTACCTTTCACAAAGGAAAATCGGTAAAACTACGTTTATCGAGATCAAATGCAATAGCACTGAAGACTGGAATTTCACCCTCCAGCACAAACGGACTACATTCTGGATCGCGTTTCAATTACTGGGCGAATCAAGTATATCCACAGAAAGCGGCAGCAAAATTGAACAACAACAATATTCTGCTTTTTATAACATTAAAAAAAAGACGTCGTTTGAAATCAAAAAGGGAAAAACATGGCTATTGCTGATAGGATTAAAAATAGATGACATCGAACCTTTCGCTATGGAATGGCGGTCTTTTCAGCTTTCATACGACACCAAGTTTAAGTTATTTCCAAAAGTAAATATAGGCTATAGAATAAGAAGCATTCTGGCTAAGATACAGCGCACCCGAAATTCCTATTTCTCGCTCAGGTACAAGCTTTCGCCTTTTGTAATCCAACTCATAGAGACCTTTCACGGTGATCTAATCGAACAATCAAAATCCCTGCAGCAGGCTGATGTGTCGCTTTTCCACCGCGCAAAGGAGTACATCATAGCGCATTATATGGATGAAGAAATTGATATTTATAAAATGGCAAAAGAGCTAATGACCAGCGATCGCACGCTGTATCGTGTTTTTAAAGAAAATGGACTTACGGTCAACTCTGCCATTCAGGCTATACGCATCTACAAAGGCAGGGAAATGCTTAGACGAACCGAACAATCTGTCGATATGATTGCGTTTCACCTCCAGTTTGCTAGCGCTAAATATTTTATCAAGCAATATGTGAAGTATTTCGGACATACTCCGAATATGGAGCGGCAATTAAAACAACGTCCCTCTCTTTCAAAACGGTCAACCTATAAATAAGGTGAGCACAAAAGATAATTCTTCAGACTAGTTTGCAGAAACTTAATGACAAAACCTAAATCTGTCGCGAACTAAAAAGAAAACTGCGTAAACTATCTAAAACTCTTTGCACAAGATCGGTCACCTTTCGCGTCACTATTTGAAAACATTGTAATGTTTTACTTTTCTATCGTAAACTCAACCGAATCCCTCGCGGTGGAAAACCAATCTATCGGAAAGAGTTACCAAAAGAGTGCAAAGTCTTTATCACCATTCGTAACGGATATCCCAACCATCGTAGAGAGTTGCCGTCCTTTCGCGACGGTAGCAAAAAACTTCGTAACAAAATCTCTAACCTTTATAGTGTTTTCCAAATTCTTCGTGAACTTTCTGGAAAACATTACGCAATTTTTCAAATTCTTCGCAGACTATTCGGAAAACTTAACGAACTTCTTTTTGGTTAAAACCGCTCCATCCCACACTTAAAAACCGCCTTCAAACCGTATCAAACAGCAAAAAAAGACTTAAAAAGGGTATTATTTCATTTTTACTAGGGGTAAAATTCCGCCAAAAAGTTTTTTAAACTTGTCGAATTTTGGCGGAATTTTACCCCCTCCACGTCATATCTCCTGTCGTATGTTTGTATCGTTGCTAGCACAATAAAAATTTTATAAACAAATTAAATGAAAAGACATGAGTAAATTAACAATCAAAGAACTTCAACAAACGGATGTTCAATTAATGCAGACGGCTGAACAGATCTACACCAAGATGACAGCAGAAACAACACTATTCGCGACGCCCGTACCTTCACTTTCAACCTTAGATACGGCATTAATCGCGTTCCGCCTGTCGGCTACAGAGGCCGCCTATCGTGATACACGAGCTATCATGATCCGCAATCAGAAACGTGGAGACCTAGCCTATGTGCTTAAGGAACTTAGCAAGTACGTGGATACGGTGGCAAAAGGCGACGACAGCATTGTCTTGGCCGCTGGGTTTAGTCTCCGTAAACCGAATGGTTCCTATGATGGATTAGCTCCCAAAGCCAAGACACCAGTGGCGACTCCCGGTGAAATTGGCAGTGGACGTATAAGGCTAAAAACCACGTCATGGGCCGGCGCACGCATGTATGATTTTCAGTGTCGCCTAAAGGGAAGTACAGGGGAATGGAACTCAAAACTAAGCTCCAAGAGCAGTTGTATAATTGAAGGACTAGAACAGTTTAAAGAATACGAATTCCGTGTGACCTATATTGGCATCGATCCAACGCCCAATTATAGCGATAGCACGAGCAGCTACGTAGTCTAGCTGTGCCGCTTTGGCCTGCAATTTTCCTGAAATAACATCGAACTCGCCCCTTGGTAGGGAAGTATTAAAAAAAGGCCTCAGCAAGGCGTCAGCAATATGCTAAACAGATGAATAAAATTGAAAATAACACTGTCATTCCGTATCTTGATGAAAAATTATAGAACACTCGATCGGAATGGCAGTTGTTTTTTACTTCTCAATCCTTAAAACCAAACTTATACCCAGATGAAAGAAATTGTAAAAGAACATCCCCTAAGACCGATCATCCTTCGTTTTGATTTGGACAAACCTATATTAGCGTTTGAAAAAAAGGGACTAGCCTCGCATTACCTGATGCACGACCTCACCTGGGAGACCTTACAAAATCTGAAAACGCACTATGCCGCATTTGAACAACTAGACATCGAAATTGCCGAACTCGAATACCTCTTATTACCCATCGAGCAGGATCTGGACATCTTTGAGGTCTTTCTTAAAATCAAAGATCCTTCCGTACTCCCCTTTGACGGCAAAGACGATGAAACAGATATCACCATTGATCTGGGCGATTTTTTTCAAGGTGTCGTATATCACAACCAGCGCCTGCAGGACATGCATGCTGCTGTAGACAGCGAGTATCTATGGTTTAAGAACCACTTTGACATGATTTATGAAAAAGAAAGCTGGATAGACGCAGCGCTTTGGGATGACGTGCATGAGATCTATCGAAACTACTTACAGGCACAGGTCGATATCGTAACATTAGACCGTGACCAAGAGGAATTTAGAGGTGCACTATCCGAGGTTTTTGATTATCAGGACGTCTATATGGAATATGGCGACAGCATATTGGCTGCCTATAACGAATTACATAAGCGGGCAGAGGAGAGTTATAGAAGAGCCGAGGTCGTGAATGAGCGGCTAAGTGACATGAAATAATTCAAACCGGTAGCACAAAAGTATGATACATAATAAAAACTCGTATCTACTTTTATGCTTCCGTATTATGATGCGATCAACAATTATAATTTACTTCCTTACTAAAGTAGTCACTTCACCCGGTTGTTCCATGGTTAATGTCTTTCCGCTGATCTTGAACGTGTAAGTCTCCGTTCCGATATCTGCACTACGGAGTGTAACTTTATCTCCGTCGATTGAATAAGTGCCCTTATCCACATCCTCTGAGCAATCTTCTTCGTATATTACATTATTTAATTCTCCTCCCGACTTAAATTCGACATAATCCTTTTTAGAACTGCAGGAGTGTCCATAATTTTCTTTGACTCCATCAAAGATAGAAGACTGAAATACCCAACTTCCTGCGAGGGTTGCTTCTGGTTCTACCCCATTTTTCTCTTCTTTACAGCCATTCAAACCAAAAATCATAGCCAGCATCAAAATGCCCATAATTGTGTGTTTTTTCTTCATCATTGCTTTTTTAGAAATTAACTTATATACCAGTAATAAGATTATATGGCAAAGATATACCGGAACCTTTTACATGTAAATACCTAGGTATAGGTATTTAAATACAAGGCCACATTGCATTTTATTTATTTTTTAATTATGTTTGGTATTATTCTGTCTACTACGGCAAAAGAATACTAAATTAATGATAGCATCTTATTTCATTTAACACGTTAACACATGGATGTATCGAGGTATAACCAGGCCAAACAAACTTGGCAAGAAATTGCAAAATATGCGCCGGAAGCTGATTTACCTTATTCATTTCAGCTCGAAATCTATAAAAAGCTATTGGCCAGATTTCATCTTGACTCCTATTACTACTATATATTCAATGTAGGTAATATAGAAATGGAATTTGTAAGTGAAAGTCTAAACTCCATTTTGGGTTGGTCAGTCGATGGCTTTTCTGCTGAATACCTCGTGAATAATATACATCCTGATGATAAGTCCCGCTTCATCATGTACGAACAAGAGGTTACTGCTTTCTTTTCAAAACTCACACCAGATCAAGTCTTGAAATACAAGGTCAGTTACGATTATCGTTTACGCTGCGCTGATGGTTCTTACAAATGGCTATTACAGCAAATAAGCACTATACAAACCAATGAAGATGGAGCAGTCGTCAGGGTGCTCGGCGTCCATACCGATATCTCCCACCTTAAAACGGAGAACAAAGGCATTAACCTCTCTTTTATAGGACTAGACGGCGAACCTTCATACTACAGTGTACTAACTCCTTCAGGAAAACGGAATACACCTCCACCTTCTTTATTTACAGCGCGAGAAAAAGAAATAATCCAATTAGCTCTTATGGGAAAAACCACGTCCGAAATCGCATCGTCACTCTATATATCCACACATACAGTGAGTGTACACCGTAAAAACATTCTTCGAAAATCCAACTGTAAATCTTTTATTGAGTTAGGTTCGAAAGCCTTACGGGAAGGCTGGATATAGAATTACCTTAATTTTACCCAAGCAATTAACCGCAACAGGTATTCCCGATTTTTGGCTGCACTTACCCATTTAGGCAATCGGCTCGCGATGCTATTGTTCTGATAAGGTAACCCGTTTCGCTCTCGCAAAGAATCTTTCAAATAAGCCTCGATAACCGACAGATGTTCGAGATTATAAGCCCAGAGTGTTCCTTCATTGACCTCGATACAATACCACAACGCAAATCCGAAGAACGGATCTATCGGCGCATTCGGATACAATAGCCGGCTATACTTAGTTAGTCCACGACTATTGACATATACCGGCGTTTTAGGCGTATTCTCGTATTTAATAGCATAACCACAGGATACACAAGAAAAACGCACCTTTTCTTCGTGCTCGGCCATAGGTACATACAGACCAGCCCCGATGACCAGCGCCTTCTTTTCGCAGCGTGGGCATACGACGTCGATACGGTCGGTAAAGTCCTCATTACGGACGATATAGGGATTCAGTGTTTTCATATCGGAAACCCCAGCTCTTCTTTAGTAGGCTTTGGTGTATCTGGGTGGCGGGTACGGATACAAAATACCCGCGGATACGCCTCTCCTTCCAACTGTATCTGTATCCTATACATTGTACTTCTGCCAAATCGTAACATCGGCTTGTTTACGCTGCTTCGTATTCCTTTGTACAACGCATAGGCCTTGTTGTCTTTCCATTCCATATGCTTTATCGGTCTACCATTTTTCCAAACAGCAAATTGTACTATGTCCTTATTATGCTTGATCAGTAGTTGGTATTTCCCTCTTTCGATAATGGTTTCCAGCATGGTTATACTTGTATATAGATCGAGGACAATCTCGCTTTCTCGAAGATCCACAGTCTGCGCACGTAACCCTAACAACAACACACCTATTAATACAACTGTTGAAAGCGTTCTTTGAACAACCTGTTTCATAATATTCCAACTGTTCTATTTTAATTAAAATCCCACCCCGAATTGCACAACAGGCTTTTCTTTAAACAATTGAACTCCTGCTTTCAACACTAACCCCTTACCTATCATACCCTTCAAACCAACCTCTGGATAAACTTGCCATGTTTTTTCGCCAGTAAGCTTATAAGAGTCTGTGCCGTCTTCATAGGTTTGGTATCTGACACCAGCACCAGCATAAGCCCATAGCGGATAGGCAACTTTCATAGTGAACCCAAAACTGGAGGCAGCAAAAGATTTCTTCAGATCCTCATCTCCGCTATAGGCATCAAGAGACTCCAATTCGATTGGAGAAGAAAAACCTGGCAAAGGAAAACTATAATTCAACCCCCAATAAACAGACAAAGCATGGGATACCTTTAGCCCACCCACCTCTACACCAAAACTTTTGTTTGTCCCATAACTCAACATATAGTATGTTTTATTGCGTCTAGCAGCTATAGCCGCTTTACGTTTTAATCCGGACTGAGCCTGATGGAGCTTAGCTTGCACCATTTTGATCTGACTACCTTGAGGAAAAATGGTTTTATACTTCTCATACAGCGTCTCTGCTCTCTCATAGTCTTTTAAAAGTAGGGCCTGCTGCCCCTCTGCATACAGCGTTTTCTCATAAACTGTCATCACCTCTGCTTTATTTGCCCCACTCGGATAAGTATTTAAATACGTTTCACATTCGACTACAGAATTCGCGCGAACAACCTTCTCATAGGCCTTTTTCTCTTTTGCTTTACTCAACCCATCTGTTATAAGATTTTTGTGTTTACCATCATAAAACGTTTTCAAATAGTCTTCATATACTCCAATATCGTCTTTTACAAGGGCATTATTATACGCTCGCTCTTCTTGGCTTTCCAACAAATTTAACGCATTTTGCTCTCCTTGATGATTAGGATAGCTTTTTAAAAATCTTCTGATTGCGCTGACATCACCGCTCATAGCATCAGCATAGCTTTTGGCTTCAGCTTGTTCTTGTTTAATCTTCTCGTTGGCAAGCCTTTGTTCTATGGCCAGTAGTTCTTCTTGCAACCTGCGGTTATCGGCTAGACGTTTCTCTTCGGCAGCTTTTTCTTTTTCTTCTATTTTTACCAAATATTCAAAGGCTTCTTCTTTAAGTTCAGGCTGTGCGGGGAGGTTACTAAAGATTTCTACAGAGCTTTTCACTTTATCATATTCACCTAATTCGTAATAACTTTTGATACGCAAATGCTCAATGCGCGCATTTGTAGTTTTTAACAAATCGGTTACTTGTCGACAGTAATCTAGCGCTTGTAGATAATTTTTAATTTCAAAAGCTTTTAAAGCTTGCTGATAATAAGCCTTTGCTTTATCATCGGCAGTCTGTGCTTGTACCAGCGTAAAGGCAAAAAATAATATAAATATGTATAGTAATTTTTTCATGTTATTTGATGTAGATTTTACTTCTTTAAATTGTAGGTAAGTCCAATAAAAAATGCAGGTTTATATCGTTCTATATATTTTATTTCTACACTGGATGACGTAAAATTAAGGTCATTGTCTAAATTGGACGGATTAATTCGCTTCATGTTGACAAAAGATACCCCACTTGTTAAAACCAATCTATTTTCTTGCATAAACGCTATGGACAATCCTCCGTAAAAATTCAATTTCGTTTCTGCATTGAGACTTATTCCTGCAGATATTCCATAATCTAAGGCTGTTCCGAAATCGTAAAAAGCATGAGTTAAACCACCCAAAGCATGAGAAAAGTTCTCATCTTCTAACTTTGTTACACCAATCACTGCATCATTTTCATAGCGGATTCCATATTCTTCATTTCCAATAAACGACAGTAGATAACCTGCACTAAAATTCACACGAAGCTTGTTGGTTGGGATAATTGTGAAGTCAGGAAATGTATGTAATACTTTCTCTCCTGTTTTATCATAAATTTTAGGGGTTATAACAACTTTGTCATCTCGAATTTGCCTTGCATCATCAAGATAAAAAAACGATGCATTTTGGACAAAATCCGATCGTTGTTCCAAATATTGTTTAACATCGTTTATATTTTTGACAAATTCCTCACAATACACTTTTTCCTTTTTTGATTGAGCATCTTTCCATTCTTTAGCATAGTATTCTTTAGTTGTGCCATTAGCATCTCTTAAAAAACTATATTTGTCTTCTAATTCTAGATAATAAGATTTAATATTTTTAATTGGCTCAGTAAATTGAATAACTTGACTTTTAAAGCTAGCAGTATCTTTTATAATAAGGATACTGTTTACATAATTAGCTTGCTGTTCTTTTAGTAAAAGTAAATTAGTAAGGTTAGAATAAGCAGCAAAAAAATCGTTATAGTAGTATGGAAAATTCTTATCTATGGGAGCTTTAGGAGGAAAATTCCCTTTTTCGGATTCTCCTAGATACATTTCAGCCTTTAAATCTTCTAAATTTCCTTTAAGAGCATCAATAGTGTTTTTTAAATCATTAAAATCATTATTAGAATTAGCTACATCTACATATCCTTTTCCCATAAAAGGGTTAATATTGTTAATCTTAATTTTGATAGTGGAGTTATATCTAACTTTAAAACCTTTTGGGTATTTATTTATCCCAAATGGATTTATCTCAATAAGAGAATCTACTGTTTGCCCACATACCACACCCGAAATCAACAGGGCTAAAAGTGCTACTATTATTGTTTTCATAATTTCTATATTGATTAGTTTTCTAATTTTAAGATTTCTACCAACTCTTCTACAGCAGCTTTTAAACCCTTAGCATCTTCTTCTGTGGACACGAATACAAACAGGTTACCTCCAGAATGTTCCCCCCTCCATCTTAGAAAATATTGACCATTCTTATCATTAAGAGTTTTGTCTATGGTAATTCTTTTGAACTTCATTATTTCTTTTTTTTCGACATGATATCCACCATGACAAATAATCAACACCTTTCCATCAAGTGTTACTGATTCCATTTTTTCTACTGTATAGTCACTATATACATATTTGTAAGTTTTAAGGTATACATCATTGATGTATTTAACTAATTCTGCTTTTTTGTCAGGAGGAGTATTGGCACTATTCAGCTTCGTTGCTGTAATTTTCGATTTTTCTTCAACTCCATTCCAAAAATCATCCTTGTCTTTAGAACCCGTACTTTTTTCCGTACTCCCACTCCAAAAGTCGTCTTTGGCACCTCCACTATTCTCCTTGCCAGAAGAACTGCTTTTATTTGCACCCCCATGCCAAAAGTCTTCATTGCGCATTCCAGTATTCCCCTTATCGGAAGAATTACTTTTGTCGACACCTCTTGCTGTGCCTGTGACAATAATCGTTGAAGCTTGACTCTTCTTCTCCAACGCTGTGATAGCGCTTTTCAAAGACTGACGCTTTTCTTCCAGTTTTTGGATAAAATATCTCAGATTTTGCTGCTTTTTAAAGTGATCAGAGATTTGGGAAATGGATTCCTTGCTTTTTATTTCAGCAATCATATTGTCAATTGTCGTAATCGATTCCTCTAGACTTTGCTTGTTATCATAATTAGTGTTCTTCCCTATTGCATCTACTCTCTTGCTCATTGCATCATAGTATTTCAGATACTCCACATAATTGGTGGCAGGATAGCCGTCAATCATCACCTGACTATCATTCAATTTTAATCCTGCTGGAAAAGGATAATCTTTTCGTAGGAAACGTTGACTATTATAACCGGTCATAGTTACAGTAGTGCCTTTATAACTAAACGACACCACTGCTTTAAACATAGTAGCTTTCACAAACATCCAGTCTCCTCCTCCTTCAGAACCTTCTGCGCGAATGAAAATGCCTATCTGCTCGTTGCGATACACCTCGTTAGGACTCTGAGCCTGCACCGCAGTAGCAATGCACACACAGACGATTCCAAATAAACTAATAAAAAAATCAACTGCTTTCTTCATATCTATAATTTAGGGCACCTAATTATCAGTAATAATCTTTTACAAAGAAAGCTCGCCTCCCTGTATTGGTAAATACCTAGGGCTAGGTATTTTGCTACGCCTTAACACACCTCCATATTAATAAAATACCCCTTTTTAGGTATGTAAACTCACAAAAATATCCTCTATTTTCGCTGCTATAAAATTATTAGCTATGAATAAAAATTTACTTATCCTCGCAACGCTTGTACTTGCAATGCTACCCTTTACCAGTTGGTCTCAGACTGAACCGACGGCAGAACCATCGGGCAATAACATGGTTAAATTTAATGTGCTCCCCCTATTGGGAGGAAAGTTCGCTTTTGAATACGAACGCTCCATAACAGACCGCATCAGCGCAGGTGCTGCAATAAGTTTTCGTCCAGAAAAAAAACTGCCTTTTCAATCCACCGTACAGGATTTTGTTGACGATGAGGACTTAAACAAATTGATAAGCGATTTTAAAAGCTCGAACTTCTCTATTACGCCCGAGGTCAGGTTTTACCTTTCAAAACGAGGTCTATTTAGAGGTTTTTATATGGCACCGTATGTAAAATACGCAAATTATAAAGCTTCTGTTCCTTTTGATTTTGATGTTGCGGTAGAAGAGAGCGGAACTGAAATCTTCAGTCGTACAGAAACTATCCCTTTGGAGGGAACTATCAATTCTTTCACAGGCGGCTTCTCTTTGGGATTCAATTTCAAGCTGTCTCGTCAACTTCATTTAGACTGGCGTCTGATAGGCCCAGGCTATGGGAGCGCTAATGGTAAAGCCTCTGGAACGATGGTACTAAACCCAGACGAACAACAGGCCCTACGAGAGAGTATGGAAGACCTAAAGACAGACTTGGGTGATTTGCCTTTAGGTGGCATTAAGATGGAATATGATATTCATGAAAATGGCACAGATATCCATATAAAACGTAGCCCATGGGCGGGAATACGTACAGGACTATCCATTGGTTATCGATTTTAAAGCTAGTCAATCTAATTAGATCTCCTCTTCTATACTTACAGAGGGGATTTAATTTAAATCATATTTAACCGTTGCCTTAGCTCCAAAAAGTTCTCTGCATTAGTCTTGGCCAATATTTTTCTTCTATGTGTATTTACAGTATGTTCACTTATAAAGATCAAAGCAGCGATATCCTTACTACTCTTCCCTTGGAGAATTAAGTCTAAGACTTCAATTTCCCGTTTAGAAAGATCATAGTGATTTTCTACGTGGACGGGCCTGTTCTTCATACGATCGATCATTAAAAAATCATTTTCCTTCCTTTGAAAGCCGTCCTCTGCAACGTCATGAAAAACTAAAGAACGCTTCATATGTCCCCGTTCGTCAATTTCGATTGCTTGATAAGATTGTTTAATAAATATATAATCGCCTGTTTTTTTACGGACTCTGTAGGAATATTTGAAATAAAAACGATAATGATCTTCAAAATATAGCTTATCCATAAGCTCGATAGCCTTTCTCTCAGATTCCATACAGTATGAAACATCATCCGGATGAATAATAGACATCAAAAATTCAGATGTAAACTCAGCAGTTTCGTAGCCTAAAATAGATTTTAATGATGAACTTACAAATTCAAAGTTATTACCAAAACAGTTCATAATAAAATGATAGCGCTTTAGACTAACCACCTCAGTCTTCACAACAGGTCTTTCCGAGAAAAGCTGCCCATGATCAAACCAAAAATCCCAACCTTTATCAGCCATACTGTAAATTAATTATTTGATTAATTCAATTCTTATTTCATGTCAAATTCCCCGAAGATACCCTTTTTCACAACTATGATAGAGAGAAAACCCATTTAACACCTGTTACATTAGTTTTTTTCAAGCAATACAATGTAAATTCTTTAATCGTATCACTATTCAGAATGAAGTTTCCAAATCTGCAATAAAAACCAAAAATAATACAAAAACGCCCATAAAAACACAAAACAATTAACGAATACATAATAAAATCAAATTTTAATTTCATTATTTGCAAAATATAAGTATTTTTGTTTCTATATTAGCAAACTCGATAGTTGATACTTCAAAAACCTGCAATCATCTATAGCTACGAAGCTCAGCAGGTTTCTTTCCAACTATTGAAGAAAAATACATTCAATCCAAATACCAACAAACAATGCAGCAAGAAGGACTCTACAACCCCGAATTTGAACATGATGCCTGTGGCGTCGGATTTGTAGCTCACATCAAGGGACAAAAATCACATGCACAGGTCAAAGATGCGTTGACCATGCTAGAAAACATGGAGCACCGCGGAGCTTGTGGCTGTGATCCAGAAAGTGGTGATGGTGCTGGTATTATGATCCAACTACCGCACGAGTTTTTGTGGGAGGAATGTATACAGTTAGGGATACAACTTCAAGAGCCCGGCTATTATGGTGTAGGAATGGTATTTTTACCAAAAGAGGAAAAGCTAAACCAGATCTGTCGTACCGTGATCCAGGAGGCTACTGCAGACCGTAACATGGAGTTTCTCGGTTTTCGAACTGTCCCGGTGAATCGCGAAGGAATAGGCCCTACAGCTTTGAGTGCCGAACCTGAAATAGTACAGTTCTTCGTATCAAGACCAGACGGAGTGGCTAGCACCGAAGATTTTGAACGTAAATTGTATGTACTGCGGAGACGGATTATTCAAAAAATAAAAACACACCAAACCTACCCCCTACCACTTTATATCGCATCACTTTCTTGCAAAACCATAATTTACAAAGGACAACTGACAACCTATCAGGTAGGCTCGTACTTTAAAGACCTTAAAGATAGCAGAGTAGTATCTGCCTTTGGCTTAGTTCACTCCCGCTTTTCGACAAACACTTTTCCATCATGGTCGCTGGCACAACCCTTCCGTATGATAGCACATAATGGAGAAATCAATACGTTGACAGGCAACTTAAATTGGTTCTATGCAGGCGTACGCGCACTGTCTTCTCCCTATTTTACGAAAGAAGAGATGGAGATCTTACTTCCTGTAGTAGACAAAGGACAGTCCGATTCTGCATGCTTAGACAATGTCGTTGAGTTACTATTACATTCGGGCCGTAGTCTACCACATGTGATGTTGATGCTAGTACCCGAAGCCTGGGATGGCAACACACAAATGGACCCCCTAAAAAGGGCATTCTACGAATATCACGCCACCTTAATGGAACCTTGGGATGGTCCCGCTGCCCTCTGTTTTACAGACGGCAAGATCATCGGCGCTACATTAGACCGCAACGGCCTACGTCCTTTGCGGTACGCCATCACCTCCGATGATCGTGTCATTGTAGCTTCGGAAGCCGGAGCCTTACCACTCGATGAATCTACGATTATTAAAAAAGGCCGTCAACAACCGGGCAAAATATTCGTAGTCGACATGGAACAAGGCCTGATTCGCTCGGATGAAGAAGTGAAAGGAGAATTAATCCGTCAACAACCCTATGGAGACTGGATCAACCAATACAAGATCAAATTGGAAGAACTTGCGGAACCGCGTGTCACGTTTACCTACCTTTCTAAGGAATCGGTCTTTAAATACCAACAAGCATTTGGCTATTCGCGCGAAGATCTGGAGACCATATTGACTCCCATGGCGTTGACGGGCTATGAGCCTATAGGGTCTATGGGTACCGATGTGCCGTTAGCGGTGTTATCGGATCAACCTCAACACCTGGCCTCTTACTTCAAACAATTCTTTGCGCAGGTAACGAATCCTCCGATTGACCCTATACGCGAACGTTTGGTAATGAGCTTGGCCACCTTTATCGGTAACGCCGGAAATATATTGATTGAGGACAAAAAATTCTGTCACTGCGTCACACTAGAGCATCCAATATTAACATCCAGTGAGTTGGAAAAACTACGCTCTATCGACACCGGGGTGTTTCAAGCAAAAACACTGCAATGTTATTTCCGGGCTGATGGTAAACCAGGATCACTTGAAGCGGGCATAGAACGTCTCTGCCGCTACGCTGACGATGCTGTACGAGACGGCTTTGAGGTCATTATCTTATCGGATCGAGCAATAGATTCACAACATGCTGCTATACCTTCAATCCTTGCTGTATCTGCTGTACACCACCACTTGATAAAAACAGGAAACCGAGGAGCGGTAGGTCTAGTCGTTGAAGCTGGAGATGCCATAGAAGTCCATCATTTCGCCTGTCTACTGGCCTTTGGGGCAACAGCTATCAACCCCTATCTGGCTCTAGCGAGTATAAGAACGCTAAAAGCAGAAAACCTATTGGACACGGACCTTACTTGGGAAGAATTGAGGAAAAATTACGTTAAAGCGATATGCAATGGCTTATTGAAAATATTCTCCAAAATGGGGATCTCTACGCTACAATCGTACCACGGCGCCCAGATATTCGAAGTACTCGGTATTGATAAATCAGTCGTAGATGCTTATTTCTGTGGTGCTGTGTCCCGTATCGGAGGACTCAACCTAGACGATATTGCCAAAGAAGCCTTAGCCAAACATTGGCGTAGCTTCGAAAGCTCACGCACACCAAAAAACCTCCTACCAGAAGGTGGTATCTACCAATGGAAGAGGCGCGGAGAAGGACATCTCTGGAATCCACAGACCGTTCACTTACTACAACAAGCTTGTCGCACAGGCGACTTTGACACGTATAAAAAATATTCGGCACTGATCAATAACCAAGAGGAACATATGTTTACCTTGAGAGGGCTACTTGATTTTGCCAAACACCGCACGCCAATATCCATTGACAAGGTGGAGCCAGCAAGCGAAATTATGAAGCGCTTTGCCACCGGAGCCATGTCTTTCGGTTCCATATCGCATGAGGCGCATAGCACCCTTGCTATTGCCATGAATCGTATCGGTGGAAAATCGAATACAGGAGAGGGTGGTGAAGACGAGATACGTTATGAAAAACTGCCCAATGGGGACTCTATGCGCTCAGCCATCAAACAAGTAGCTTCTGCTCGTTTTGGGGTAACCTCCAACTACCTCACCCAAGCAGATGAAATACAAATCAAAATGGCGCAAGGGGCCAAACCGGGCGAAGGAGGGCAGCTACCAGGCCATAAAGTCGATGAATGGATCGCTAAAGTACGGCATGCTACACCAGGTGTAGGCCTTATATCTCCGCCTCCACACCATGACATCTATTCGATCGAAGATCTGGCACAACTTATCTTCGACCTTAAAAATGCAAACAGAGAAGCACGAATCAATGTCAAGCTTGTCTCCAAGGCTGGAGTAGGTACAATAGCTACAGGTGTTGCAAAGGCACACTCCGATGTCATCTTGATCGCTGGATACGACGGTGGTACAGGCGCATCTCCTATCAGTTCTATCAAACATGCCGGACTACCTTGGGAGCTGGGATTGGCCGAAGCGCATCAGACATTGGTACAAAACAAATTAAGAAGCCGCGTCGTACTACAGGCGGACGGACAGATGAAAACCGGGCGTGATCTTGTCATAGCAACGCTATTGGGAGCCGAAGAATGGGGGGTAGCTACTGCCGCCCTTGTCGCTGGCGGTTGTATTATGATGCGTAAATGCCATCTCAACACCTGTCCAGTTGGTGTCGCAACTCAAGATCCCGAACTACGCAAGCTATTCTCAGGAAAACCAGAGGATATCGTTCATCTGTTTCAATTTTTGGCTGAGGAAATGCGCGAAATAATGGCGCAACTAGGATTCCGTACCATTAACGAAATGGTAGGACGGGCACAATTCTTGAAAAAAAGAGAAACTATTGCACACTGGAAAGCCAGCAAAGTAGACTTCAACGATCTACTGTATGTCGCACGCAACGAATCTGGCTCTCCTTTATATAACACGGAAGAGCAAGATCACGGTATAGCAATGATTTTGGATTGGGGCCTATTGAAGCAAGCAAAACCGGCGCTAGAAAGCAAAACACCTGTCTTCGGAACTTTCCGAGTCAAGAACACGGATCGCACTATAGGCACAATGCTTTCAAACGAGATCTCAAAAGCATACGGTTCAGAAGGACTACCAGATAACACCATCAATTTCAAATTCGAGGGGTCTGCAGGACAATCCTTTGGGGCATTCAATACCAAAGGAATATCATTTGAACTCGAAGGTGAAGCCAATGACTATGTAGGTAAAGGGCTATCTGGAGCACAATTGGCCATTTATCCGGCTAAAGAAAGTGGTCTAATACCGCACGAAAATATAATTATCGGCAATGTGGCGCTATATGGAGCTACCTCTGGGCACCTCTTTATCAATGGTATGGCAGGCGAACGATTTGCGGTACGTAATTCCGGTGCCACAGCTGTTGTTGAAGGTATCGGAGATCACGGCTGTGAATATATGACAGGCGGCCGAGCACTTATTCTGGGAGAGACAGGACGCAATTTTGCGGCTGGTATGAGTGGAGGTATCGCTTGGGTATATGATATCCAAGGAACATTCCGTAGTAACTGCAACCAAGAGATGGTCGACCTGGATCCTTTGGAAACCGAAGATGAATCAGCAATCATTGCATTACTGAAACGACATATACACCTAACGCGTAGCGAAAGAGCATCTTACATTCTTAACAACTGGGCTACAGAAAAGAGTCGGTTCATCAAAGTATTCCCGCGGGAATACAAAAATGTAATACTTAAAAAATTAGTAGTCGCTTAATATAGAAGAGGAATTATATCATGGGAAAAGCAACAGGATTTTTAGAATTTGATAGATTGGCTCCTCAGAAAGAGTCTATAGAGAACAGAAAACAAAATTATCAGGAATTTGTTCACCCTTATTCGGAAGAACAACTTAATGGACAGGCGGCACGCTGCATGAATTGCGGAATTCCGTTCTGCCATTCAGGCTGCCCCCTAGGTAATGTCATTCCAGAATTTAACGATGCGGTATATGACGGCAAATGGGAAGAGGCTTACAACATCTTAGCTTCTACAAATAACTTTCCGGAGTTTACCGGCCGTATATGTCCCGCTCCATGTGAATCGGCATGTGTACTGGGCATCAACAAGAATCCTGTAGCTATCGAGGAGATCGAAAAGCATATCATCGAAATAGCCTACAAAAAGGGCTATGTAAAACCCAACAAGTCCTACATCAAGACAGGCAAGAAAGTCGCTGTCATAGGATCAGGTCCTGCCGGGCTAGCAGCAGCAGCTCAGTTAAATAAAGCAGGCCACGATGTTGTAGTCTACGAACGTGATGATAAAGTGGGTGGACTACTTCGCTATGGCATCCCTGATTTTAAATTAGATAAATCAGTCATCGACCGTCGGGTCAATATCATGAAAGAATCTGGCATAGTATTCCGTACCAATGCCGAAGTAGGCGGTAATATCCCTGCAACAGAACTGGATCAATATGATGCTGTAGTCCTATCCGGCGGATCGACAATCCCCCGTGACCTAAACATTCCCGGTCGGAACCTGACAGGTGTCCACTATGCCATGGAGTTTTTAAAACAACAGAACAAGCGTGTCGGCAACTCTACTATCGCCGTACCGGAAATCCATGCACGGGGTAAAAATGTGCTGGTCATCGGAGGTGGAGACACCGGATCAGACTGCGTAGGCACATCCAACCGACATGGCGCCAAATCGGTGACGCAATTTGAACTGATGCCCCAGCCACCTCAAAGTCGTACCGAAGCGATGCCTTGGCCTAGTTATCCAATGTTATTAAAAACAACAACCTCACACGAAGAGGGGTGTCAACGCCATTGGAGCATCAGTACCAAAGAATTCCTTGGCGATGAGGCTGGAAATTTACGAGCTGCCCTCGTAGTAGACTTGGAGTGGGAAACCGATACTTTGGGAAGACCGACAAAATTTAAAGAGGTTGAAGGCTCTGAAAGGGAAATCCCTTGCGAACTGGTTACGCTCGCTATGGGCTTCCTTCATCCGCAGAAAGAAGGTTTGCTGCAGCAACTGGGCATAGCACTAGATGAGCGTGGCAACGTAAAAGCTACTGAAGGCAGTTATCGTACTAATACGGATAAATATTTTGCGGCAGGTGACATGCGCCGTGGCCAATCATTGGTGGTATGGGCCATATCCGAAGGAAGAGAATGTGCACGAAAGGTAGATGAATTTTTAATGGGCACAACCGAACTTGAAAGCAAAGAAGCTGTACAGCAATATGCCTAACCCTTGTTTCTAATCATCAATCTATATTTTTTCTGAAAGTGTCTGTTTTTAATGGACATCAAGAACTTTCATCACATGAAAGTTTTTTCTGTCAGACCTTTCCGATTTCTCGGAAAGGTCTTTTTGTCAAGAATAACAAAATAATATTTCGAGTTAAAATCAGTTACCAAAAACATATTCTATAAATATGTTTTTTTAGTACTTTTGCAATCGATTAAAAAGATCAATTGTAAATAGGCTTTATGATTCGTAAGATCAATCATTTTTTCGGAAAAGAGTTTGCCAAGGATGCATTAAGAAACATCCTGGTGATCCTACTCCCTTCCATACTTCTTTTCTACACCATCGGTCTACATGCTGCAATAGCTTTCGCCGTTGGTGTCATATTGTCATCATTGACCGACCTTCCTGGAAACAGGCAGGACAAAACAATGACTGCAATATGGTGTACCCCACTATTTGCCCTTACGGCCTTTTCCACAGCCGCAGCTCTTCACTATCTATCGTGGAGTATACTACCGATTTTAGCTGTTTGGGGATTCATATGTACCATGCTAATAGTTTTAGGCCCGAGGTGGGGCGTTATTGGCAATCTGACGCTTATTGTTATCAGCTTCACAATAGGTCTTAAGCCGCTTGATCCGTTAAGTTTTTCCTTATACTTTACACTTGGAACATTAAGCTTCTTTACCGTGAGTCTAATCCAAGCTTATGTATCACCTTACCGCTCTTTGAAATATGCCATGAAGGAAGGTTTTGAACAGATGGCTATTCTGTTGGAGGTAAAAATAAAGTGCTATGACGAAAAAACACCATTGGAACAGGTGTATAGAGAATTGAGCTTACTACATATTAAAATCTCTGAACAACTGGAAAGTATACGTTCCTTGTTGCTTCGCGAAAAGACGCTAATCTCATCCTGTCAAAACTCCGAACTGATATGGTTAAACAAAATCTATCGTTTGATTGACCTTTATGAACTACTCATGGGAATAGATACAGATTATGAAACTATCCGAGAAAAACTAAAACATTCGGAAGCTCTTCCTATAATCAGGCATATCCTTTTACTACTCTCCGACGAGATAAGGGTTTTAGAAAAGTCAAGAAATAGCTCACATATATTGGACAACGAGAAGCAAATCACTGCAGACATATTCAAGTTGGAGCAGATACAAATGAAAACAGATCTCGAAAGTAGATCACTGGTCAATCCTATTCTGATCCACATCAAACATATTTTATCTATTGTTCAACAAATTCAAAAATCAACCGTAGTACAAGACCCGACCTGGGTAAGCACTGCTGCCTATAAAAACTTTGTCCCGTCTACCCATAAAGGGCAGGTAATTGCAAAACATATAAAAACCAAATCTCCTGTATTTATCTATGCGATACGCATGGCGACGTTACTTATACTATCAGGCCTGGTCGGCTATACCTTACCTGAATACCGCTATGCTTCCTGGATCATACTGACAATCATTCTTGTCGCAAGACCTAGCTATGCTAATACGCAAAAAAGAAACTATCAGCGTATTGTCGGTTCATTAATTGGTATTGCAGCCAGTCTACTTATTACGCTCGTCATACACGATTCCCTATCAGTACTACTAATTGCCGCAATAACACTCTATGGATTTTTCCTATTCAACAAACCAAATTATTTGATCTGCGTCATATTCATCACCATTGCCGCCATCTTATCTCTCCATCTATACGAGGGCAACATCGGGGACTTGCTTAGTAGCCGCTTAGCTTTCACTTTATTGGGTTCGATTTTCGCAATCATAGGATGTTTTGCATTTCCAGTAAACCACCGTAGCGCGATGAAAAACCTATCTGACACGCTTATCGACAATTACCAAAACTACTATCATAAGCTACGCTCCCGACTTTGCGAAAATACCGTAGACTTTCAGGAACTGAGATTGGTTCGAAAGCATGCCCAGACTTCACTGGCGCAGCTTTACGATAACCTGGATCAATTTCAAAAAGAGCCGCGTTACAAGAAGCAAGATTGGAGTGATATTGCTTCTTTTCAAACGCTGGCCTATCGTATAAATGCACTTTTGGTCGGAGTATCAGTTAGTATCACCAAATCAATAGCCTATGAAAATGATAAAGCCCTTTTAGAACGACTCGACAATATTGAATTACTAATCCATGACCTCAATGCAATGGGGAAATCCGAAAAACTGACACCTAAAACATACACAACAGTTTAGTTAACCAACAATAGTCTACCATTCTAGTATATTTTCTCAGAAAAATAATATACTTTTACGTATTGATGCGAATATTGCGAAATTTTACTCATTTCGGGTGGTAAACAGACCTGAATTGAATAATGGTTTCAAGGAAATAGCTTATTTTTGGGACAGATGTAAACAAGATAAAGATTGTTGATACGTATGACATCTTCATGATAGTTTTCCTATGGTTCTTTTGCTACCTTTTATGTATGTTTGCACGTAATTAAGAATTATTCTAAAGAGATTAGTGACCCAGCTTTTAATCCATATCATAGTACCTGTTGCCATCTTTGGCTTTATTGCGTTATTCACGCTGTTCGCGGTATATGCCGAACGCAAGATTGCCGGCTTTGTACAGGATCGTCTAGGACCGATGGAAACTGGAAAATATGGTCTTCTTCAGACAGTAGCCGATATACTCAAACTTTTACAGAAAGAATTCATTACACCGAAGGCTGCCGATCGTCTTTTATTTGCGCTAGCGCCTATTGTCATATTTGGAGCTGTATATGTAGGCTATGCTGTTATCCCATGGGCTCCTGACTTTTTGCCTGCAAATACACATACCGGACTATTCTTTATTATGGCAGTAGTATCCATTGATGCCATAGGGATCTTAATGGCTGGCTGGGGATCGAACAACAAATACTCGATATTGGGCTCTATACGCGCTATTGCACAAATGGTATCTTATGAAATCCCTGTTGGGTTATCCTTAATTGCCGCAGTCATGATTACCCAGACCTTAAACCTTAATGATATTGCGATGCAGCAAGGTATAATGGCTAATCAGGATATTTTCTTTCTGGGTATTTGGAATGTCAATGATATCGGCGGAATTCTGGCCTGGAATATATTTCAGGCGCCACACCTTATCGTCGTATATCTCATATTCTTTATCGCATCATTGGCGGAGTGTAACCGCGCCCCATTTGATATTCCGGAAGCAGAATCCGAATTGATCGGTGGCTTTCATACAGAGTATGGAGGAATACGCTTTGCATTCATTTTCTTGGCAGAGTACGCTATGATGTTTTTAGTAGCAGTACTAGGTGTCGTCCTCTTTTTGGGTGGATGGAACACGCCTCTTCCCAATCTGGGAGCTGCAAAACTTGCAGACTGGACGACAGGCCTGGGATGGGGTATCTTTTGGACTTTAATTAAATCACTCACTATTGTCGGGATACAGATATGGATACGCTGGACATTGCCGCGTTTTAGGGCTGACCAGCTGATGAACCTATGCTGGAAAATAATGATTCCTATTGCATTCGTATGCATGGCAATATCAGGGTTATGGCGTATTTTGGTGATGGTATAGTGAACAAGTTATCAAGTAAACGAGTTATCAAGTGAACAAGATAACTGGATAACTGAATAACAATAAAAAATTGATTTTAAAAACAACGATACAAGGATTTACTACGGCTGTCAAAGGATTACTTTTGACGATCCGGCACCTTTTTGGTGCGCGGAAGGCACGGCAATCCTTAGATATTCGCCAAGAAGACTACTTTGAAAAGCAACAAGGGGTTACCACAGTACAATTTCCAAAAGAAAAAATGCCCATCCCCGAGGTGGCGCGTTATCAATTGGAGGTCGACATTGATGACTGTATTGTGTGCGACCTATGCGCAAAGGCTTGTCCTGTAGATTGTATCACTATTGAATCGATCAAATCGCCAGAAGCCATTGGCAAAACTTCAGATGGGTCGGTAAAAAGACTATATGCCGCACAATTCGATATTGATATGGCCAAATGCATGTACTGTGGGCTATGTACTGTGGTATGTCCCACCGAATGTATCACCATGACCAATCAATACGACCGCAGCACGACACAACTTACGGATCTGATTTATGGATTTGGAGAAATGTCGGATAATGAGATAGCACAACGTAAAGCAGAATGGACTAGATTTCAAGCTGAAAAGGAGGCAGCGAAGAAAAAGTAAAAGATATGGAAGAATTTATATTTTATGCTTTCGCAGTTCTGGCCATCATCTCGGCTCTTCTTGTGGTCAACTTAAAAAACACAGCTCGTGCCTTGTTTCTATTTTTCGTCACTTTATTTGCTATGGCAGGCCTATTTATCTTCGCTTTAGCGGATTTTGTTGCCATAACGCAGGTAATGGTTTACGTAGGCGGGGTATTGATATTAATGATATTTGCATTTATGCTATCCAACAAGGAATTATTAAAGGATCTCCAAAATATGTCTGGAAGATTTCTGTCCTTGCCCAACTGGCAATCTTTACTCCTAGCACTAGGCTTTCTTGTAGTTATGCTTTGGGGGGTAATGGAGTGGCAAGAGCAAACCCCAGATTGGATTATCCAGAATATAAAACAAGGAGATATCATCCAACCAACAGACAACAATATCCAACAATTAGGCTTAAAATTCATGACCCAATACGTATTACCCTTTGAGGTAATTTCGGTATTTCTTCTGATGGCGCTAATAGGTGCAGCACATCTATCTAGGAAGGAGGAACAAAAATGATTACGTTAACTCACTTTCTAGTCGTCAGTGCCTGTATTTTTTGCATCGGACTGTATACCGTACTAGCTAAAAGAAATGCTATAATGATATTGGTCGGTATCGAACTTATGATTAACGCAGCTATACTCAATTTTGTAGCATTCGGCCGTTATGACAAAATAAACTACTCAGGTCAGGTGTTTGCTCTGTTCGCAATTGTCTTGGCAGCCGCTTCGGTAGCTGTTGCCCTAGCTATTATTCTCAACGTATACAGACACTACAAAACTATTAATCCAGATAATATCACTGATCTGCGCGACTGATGAAGGAGTTATTAAATATATCGCCAATTAATGCCAGTATACTCGTTGTGCTATTTCCTCTTCTTGCCTTCTTTATTCAGGCAATACAAGGAAAGAAATCCACCTCGGGACTACTCTCCATCATTGCTATTACATTAAGCACTGTACTTTCCGGATGGTTTGTATTTACCGAAATCTGGAACAACATACCACAACATGTCAGTTACGACTGGTTTCGTATAGGCAATAAAACGTTTAATATAGGGATCCTACTCAACAACCTCTCGGTATTGATGCTATTTATCGTCTGTATTGTAGCATTACCTGTCCATATCTACTCCAAAGTGTATATGAAGGGAGATCCTGGGATACATCGCTACTGGATGTATCTTAGTCTTTTCTGTTTTGCCATGTTGGGACTATGTATTTCTAGAAATCTACTGGTATCTTATATTTTCTGGGAGCTTGTCGGCTTTGCTTCTTATCTGCTGATTGGCTTCTGGTTTACCAAAGATGCGGCTGTCGCAGCGAACAAAAAGGCTTTTCTCATCAATCGGATTGGAGATTTGGGATTCCTGATCGGTATAGCGGCTGTATTTACATCATTTGGCACATTAGATCTGGTGGAGCTATTTGGTAAACAAGGACTTTTATATACAGCTATCGATAAAAACACAGGGTTAATGACGCTAGCAGGTCTTGGTTTCTTTCTTGGAGCCATGGCCAAATCAGCTCAATTTCCATTGCACCTCTGGTTACCCGATGCCATGGAGGGACCGACCTCGGTATCTTCGCTGATACATGCCGCTACCATGGTGGCTGCCGGCGTATTTTTACTGTGCACGATATTCCCATTATTCAATGAAAATGTCCTGTTGATCATTACGATTGTCGGTACCGTTACTGCTGTTTCAGCGGCTTATTTTGCACTAGGGCAATACGACATCAAGAAAGTACTGGCCTTCTCCACGATATCTCAGCTCGGTTATATGATGGTTGCGGTCGGTATTGGCGCTTGGGATGCGGCCTTATTCCACTTGGCTACGCATGCTTTTTTTAAATGTCTTCTTTTCTTATGTGCTGGGGCTGTTATCCATGAAGTGGCACATGCTAAAGCAGAATCGGGGCAAGATTTTGACCCACAGGATTTACGCAATATGGGTGGACTCCGTATGCCGATGCCAAAAACATTTGTCTTGATGACCATCGCTTCCTTAGCGTTAGCAGGTTTTCCTTTGACCTCCGGTTTTTTATCAAAGGACGCTATCGTAATTGCCTCTTTTGAATGGGCGCTGGACCAAGGGGGCGGCGCTATTGCGATTCCAATACTGTTGGTATTGGTAAGCATTCTTACCGCATTCTATATCGGACGTTTAATTTTCAAAACCTTCTTAGGTCCATCGCGTTTGCCACAGGGACTAAATAAGCATATACATGAGGTTTCCACCACTATGCTATACCCCATGTACTTCTTAGCGATCTGCTCTTTGTTTTTTGTTTTCTCGATCAATCCGATTTCCTACCATCAATCTGGAATATTAGCAGGTTTTTCAGTTAATTATACATTCGCTGAGATACATAGTTTACATGTATTTATACCCGTCGTACTTACGCTGACAGCCCTCCTGAGCTGGATCATTGGTTACAGATGGTATGTATTGGATAGATATCCCTTAAATGCAGAAAGTAGATGGATCCGAGCAGCTACAAACCAATTAGGCATGAATGAATTTATAAACAACAAGATTGTAAAAAGCACTTTAACTCTGAGTAAAATAAGTTTTTGGGTAGACAAAACTCTTGTTGATGGCGTCATAAACGTAGTCCGCAATATTGTTATTAGTCTGAGCAAGATAGCAGCCTGGTGGGATAGGCACATCGTAGACGGTATCGTCAACAGCATAGCCGGAACAGCTTATTATTTAGGCCATCTGCTTCGCTGGGTTCAGAATGGACGCATACAAAACTATCTGGGATTTGCATTTACCGTTGTTTTAATTGGAATACTTTATTTGATATTACGATAGCATGGGATTACTATCATTACTCGTATTTTTACCGCTAGTAGCCACACTATTAATTTTGGTGCTACCATCCAACCTGAAACAGGCTTACAAGTACATTGCATTAGGCATCACCCTTGTACAGTTTGTCTTAGCGGGTATCCTTTATCTACAGTTTGACAAAGCAGCCGTAGGAATCAATACGGTAGAAGGCTATCAGTTTGTTGAACAAATACCTTGGATACGACTCGCATTGGGCGACCTTGGGCAATTAGAAATCGACTACTTCTTAGGTGTAGATGGCATATCCCTACCTCTTCTCGCTTTAAGTACCTTTGTCATGTTAATGGCTATCGGTGCATCTTGGAATACGAGTAAAAGTCCCAAAGGATACTTTGCACTATTGATGCTGCTCAATATGGCTGTAATCGGAATTTTCACCGCTTTAGACTTCTTTTTGTTCTATATCTTCTATGAAATTATGTTGCTCCCACTCTATTTCTTGATCGGAATATGGGGTGGTGCTAACCGGGAGTATGCAGCAATGAAGTTCTTCATATATACCCTTTTTGGATCGGTATTTATGTTACTCATCATTGTAGGTCTCTATTTTTCTGTTATCAATCCAGCTACAGGAGCGCATACCTTCAATATGCTATATATGATGAATCCGGACAACTATGTCGACGGATCCTTTTTTGCATATCTCAATAACTACAACGAAGTGTTGGGCATTCCAGCACGGATGCTCGGCTTTATTGTACTGTTCATCGCCTTTGCTATCAAAGTACCTATCGTACCCCTACATACGTGGTTGCCAGACGCACACGTCGAAGCACCAACACCTGTATCGATTATTCTGGCCGGTATCTTACTAAAAATTGGAGGATACGGTATCATACGCGTCTGCTTTAGTATATTCCCAGATGCTGCCGTTGATGCCAACTGGTGGCTGGGTCTTATCGGCGTCGTGTCTATTTTATATGGGGCATTAAATGCTTTGGCACAAACCGATTTAAAACGTCTGATCGCATACTCTTCGATATCTCACATGGGTTTTGTTCTACTTGGACTAGCCTCGATGACAGCAGAGGGTGTCTCTGGAGCTATGTTCCAGATGGTCAGCCACGGTTTCCTTTCGGCTGCGCTCTTTTTCTTGGTGGGGGTTATCTATGATCGTGTACATGATCGCAACATATATAATTTTAGAGGTCTGGCAGGGTTAATGCCTGCCTATACGGGATTTGTGGCCGTCGCTTTTTTTGCCTCGTTAGGATTACCGGGGTTTTCTGCCTTTATCGGCGAAGCTTTCGTAATCATTGGCACGTTCAATGCCGAAAGTGTAGGAACTGGTATCCCCAGATGGATGGCTATCGCAGGCTCTGTCGGAATACTCCTCAGTGCAGTCTATTTCTTGTGGACACTACAACGAATGTTCTTTGGAACGACAAGGCTGAAGGGTGGAGAGCCTTGGGCTACTTCTCTAACAGATGTATCCTGGCGAGAACGTATCGTCGTATTCCCTGCTTTAGCACTAGCACTCGCATTGGGTGTAATGCCGGCTATAATCTTTGACACTGTTAACAGCAGTGTACTCCATCTAATCTCGTTATTGTCTCCTTATTTGTAGCAATTATGGAAGGATCTACCACGCAGCTCACCTCTCTTCTAGATCAGATTATGGTATCCATTCCGGTATTCAAACCGGAGCTGGTACTTATCTTCGCTTTCCTTGGAAGTATTCTATCCAGCCTATTTTTGGATCAACGCTGGAAATACGGTTCCCTTAGTATTACCGTGTTTGGCATATTACTTTCTGCTTACTTCGTTTTCCTACAACTAGGCAGACCTGATACCGGTTTCTTTGGTATGCTAACGATCGACTCTCTAGCAGTCTATTCAAGGTTAATTATGCTACTAGCCTTGTTACCGATCTTAATTTTGCTTCAACAATATGCCCGAGTTAGAGGGGTAAAAAACTTAGGAGACATATATTCTGTACTGCTTGCTGCAGCTATAGGCATGAACTTATTGACGATCAGTACGAATTGGCTGATGGTATTCATCGCCATAGAGACCGTCTCCATAAGCTCCTATATTTTGGTAGGTTACCTATCGGAAAGTAAGGTGCAATCGGAAGCCACCATGAAATATGTACTTTTCGGATCAGTATCAGCTGCGGTCATGCTGTATGGGCTTTCGTTAATCTACGGTTTCACGGGGAATCTGGATTTTAACAGTACAGCGCACATCCAAGGATTAATCGCTGCACCGCAAGTGATGTGCAGTATAGCCTTACTTTTTGTTTTTGTAGGTATAGGTTTTAAATTAGGCTTCGTACCTTTCCACCTATGGACGCCCGATGTTTATGAAGGAGCGCCGACTCCTATTACAGCTTTTCTTTCGACAATTCCTAAAATCGGAACTTTGATATTATTTGAGCGCCTATTTCAGGCATGGGCTTCTACACTATTTTACTTTAGTGAGCTTACCCTCCTTTTCGTTGTTGTAGTGGCTATCGTTACGATGTTGATCGGTAATTTAATTGCTCTACGTCAATCCAATGTAAAACGAATGATGGCTTACTCATCGATAGGTCATACCGGCTTTCTACTCATGGCTATCATCACAGCTCCTAGCTCTGATCATAATGTCTTACTCTTCTACCTAACGGTGTATACCATTATGAACATAGGGGTATTTGCAGTTATACAGTCACTGGAACAGTCAATCAGCTCCACCGAACTGTCGTCCTACAGCGGGTTCGGCAAAAAGTTCCCGCTATTGTTTACATTCTTTACTATACTAGGAATCTCGCTAGTAGGCCTGCCTCCTACAGCGGGTTTTATAGGCAAACTTTTGGTTTTTACATCTACTTTTGATCTTTACCAGAGCAATAAAGATATTCCAATTCTTCTTCTTCTAATAACAGGCGCCCTCACCTCGGTAATTTCCTTATTTTACTATTTCAAAGTGCCACTATATGCTTTCCTTCGCAAAGAAGAGACTGCTGTGCAGGCTGTATCAGGATCCGCACTTGTATACGGGATAATCATCCTAATGGGGGTAGCGACCATACTCTTTGGGATATTCCCAGATTTGCTATCCAGCTTATTTGCCTAAACAACGATCTTATACCTTCTTAAAAAAGCTATTGGAGAAAGGATCTAGAAGAAGAATTTTGCATTAGGGACTGGCGAATACAAAGCATTTTATCTAAGTTTGCATTATGATCACTGCAATTGCAAATGCTATTTTCCAACGTGTAATCAATGATTATCACGTTCATGATGAGATTGACCATCCTATTGAAAACCCTTACGAGTCTAGCTCTTTGGAACACCTACTGTATTTGAAATGTTGGATAGATACAGCTCAATGGCATATGGAAGACGTGGTACGAAATCCAGAGATCGATCCCAAAGAAGGTTTGTATTGGAAAAGACGAATTGACAAGCAAAATCAGGTACGTACAGATACCGTCGAGTATATTGACAGCTACTACTTAACAAAATATGCGAATACAAAACCCGCGGTCAATGCGCGTATTAATACCGAAAGTCCGGCCTGGGCAATTGATAGACTATCTATCTTGGCATTGAAAATATTTCACATGCAGCAAGAAACATTTCGTACTGACGTCGGACAAGATCATATTGATACCTGCCAACAAAAGCTTAACGTACTTGTGGAACAACGCACCGACTTATCAAAAAGTATTGATGAGCTATTGGAAGATATTGAGGCCGGACAGAAATACATGAAAGCCTACAAACAAATGAAGATGTACAACGATCCTTCATTAAATCCTGTGCTATACGGAACTCAAAAATAAGATTTAACATGAAGCGTATTATAGTTACTCGTTTTTCAGCAATGGGTGATGTGGCTATGGTCGCTTCAGTTATCGCCGAGTTTCAAGCACAGCATACAGACACTGAAATCGTAATGGTGTCGCGAAAATTATTCGCGGCCTTTTTCGAACATATCCCTAGATTAATCTTTCATCCGATTGATCCTAAGACCCAGCATAAAGGGATAAGAGGATTATTTCGACTATCTAGAGAACTAAAAAAATATAATCCTGACTTTGTAGCTGACTTGCATAACAATATTCGATCTCGAATATTGGGTATGCTATTCCGTTTTACAGGCTATAAAGTGGGAACCTTGGATAAGGGACGTTCGGAAAAGAAAGCCTTAACACGCAAACACCATAAAATAAAGCGTCAGTTGAGGTTCACAACAGAGCGTTATGCGGATGTTTTTAGAAATTTAGGATTTGGCCTCACATTGAGTCATCAAAGACAGAAGATGGATCGCCCCCTTCCGGTGTCTCTCGTAGACAGTTTTTCAAAGCCTACAACAAAAATAGGCATTGCTCCATTTGCACAACATAGCTATAAAGTATTTCCGCTACCAAAAATGGAATCGCTCATTCAATACCTGTCGAAGAACAACTATAGCGTCTACATATTTGGCGGAGGAGAACAAGAACAAGAAGTTGCTGAAACCTGGTCTAGGAATTATCCAGGGATAAGAAATACTATAGGTCAATTCGCTGTAAAACAAGAGCTGGATATCATTTCTCATCTTGATCTGATGATTAGCATGGATAGCTCGGGAATGCACATGGCATCTTTGGCTGGCACCAGATGCCTCTCTCTCTGGGGAGCCACGCATCCCTTTGCTGGATTTCTAGGTTATGGCCAAAGTACTTCGGATGTCATACAGGTAGAGCATCCAAATCGCCCCAGTTCGGTATACGGGAATAAGCCTTGTGACTGTGATGGTATGGAAGCCATAGATTTAGTATCTTCGCAAATGGTAATAAATCGTATTAAGGAAATATGCGGATAGGATTTGACGCAAAACGTTATTTTTTGAATAGGACTGGATTAGGCAATTACAGCCGAGACCTTATTCGTATACTTGAGCAATATTATCCTGAAAATAACTATATTAAATATACGCCAAAGATTGACGAAGGCAATCTTTATACGAAAGCACTCAGGATAACAACAAAATTACCTACCGGAACTTTCAATAAACTATTCCCAAGTCTTTGGAGGAATCGGAGAATCATCGAGGACCTTAAGTGCGACAAGATTGAAATATTTCATGGTCTTTCAGGAGAGATTCCCGTGGGCTTGCGACAAGCAAAAATTAAATCTGTTGTAACAATTCATGATCTTATTTTTTTAAAATTCCCCAAACTTTACAGTCACATTGATCGGTACATTTATAATAAAAAGTTTAAGTATGCTGTTAACCATGCCGACAAGATCATTGCAATCAGTGAACAGACGAAAAATGATATAGTAGCATACTACGGAATTTCGGCAGAGAAAATAGATGTCATCTATCAAGGTTGCCATCCGGCATTTAAGATTCCGAAGACCGCAGTCCAAAAGGAAGAAATTAGAAACAAGCTTGACCTTCCAGAGCGCTTTCTATTAAATGTAGGTTCCATAGAACCTCGAAAGAATGCTTTTAGTATTGTTAAAGCGATAGAACACCTCGATATTCCATTAGTTCTGGTGGGAAAAGGCACCAAATACGCTGATGAAATCAAAAAATATGTATCGGAAAAGGGATTGAATAAAAAAGTACTGTTTTTACAGGGTCTATCTATGGAAGAGCTCTCAATAATATACACCATGGCAGATATCTTCATATACCCTTCCATATATGAAGGTTTTGGAATTCCTATTATCGAAGCTTTATATTCAGGCGTTCCTGTCATTGCGACCAACTCTGGCGTATTTCCAGAAGCAGGAGGACCTTTCTCCTATTATATAGACCCAAAAAATATTGAGGAAATGCAACATGCAATAAACTCAATATTAGACAATCAACAGATACGTAATGAAATGATTGAAAATGGTTTGAAATATGTACAAAGATTTAATGACGAAGTGATTGCTGAAAAATGGAATACTTTGTATACCTCTTTTTTAATGGGGAAGTTATAAATTAGCCCTTTTGAAATATTTTTCTACTTACAATAGTCGCTCATACAAAGTCCAATATTTTTTTGCGGCTTCTTTCCATGAGAACTGAGATGTCCACCCTTTAATTTCCTCCTCACGGTTAGGCCCATTTAAAATATCCTCTAAATGTAATTTTCCAAAACTCTCCATATACTCTATTGATGTTTCTTCGAGATAAAAAGCCTCGGGACCTCCCACCTCAGGTAAGGATGTGTAAGTAGACAATAAAACTTTTCTTCCCAACGACATAGCTTCAATCACTGGCAAACCAAAACCTTCAGCAATAGACGGAAATGCAAAAATGGAACAGTGTTTTAGGTAATTCAATTTTTCTCTTTCAGTAACGGGGCCTGTATAAAAAACTCGTCCTGCAACTCCTATACTACTTGCGATACGTTTAATATATTCTAGATAATCTGGTTCTTGAACAATACCACTAATCACAAGCTTTAAGTTATTACCCTTTAAAAGGTAAGGAAGAGTATGTATATTTTTCTTTCTAGCAATTGTACCTAAAGAATAAATGTACTCCCCAGGGATTAGTGGAATATCATTCTCATATCTTAAATGAATATTTTCATCAATATTACAACCATTATAAATAACTTGAATAGTCTTCTCCCCTAATTCACAATGTTCCAACAGGTCTTGTTTTACATAGTTTGAAATAGCTATTATTGAAGAAGATCTATCTATGAGTGATTGAATTTTTTTCAAATACTTAGCTCTCTTTTGAGAAGATTTGTCTTCTTTCAAAAAGTTTAAATCATGAATAGTTGAGACTACTTTGATTTTCTTATCTGAAGGTATATAAGATGAAAGCTGAAATGTTGAATGCCATAGATCTACACCTTCATACCTTGGCTTTAGAAACTTATGTAAAGACCTCTGATTAATATATTGTGCTTGGCTACCGAAAGGGATAGAGAGCTTCCTATTTAAATAAAACTGAAATTCCTTGTCTTCTGGACAGAGATCTAACACTGCTTTCCCTAAATGCAAACAAAAGTAATACAGACCAGTATGTTGATACTTCATACGTTCTGCATCAAAGACAATTCTAGATTTCCTCATAGTAGTAATAAACAAAAATAGCTCTTTTTATGTGTTAATACTAATCTAAAACTCGTCGTATCCAATTTCCAAAAGAATATTTCTCAACAATACTTTGATCTATTTTTACCATGGGCACCTCAAGAAATTCCTTCAGCGATAACAAATTATTACTATTCCATATAAAAACATTATTCGGATGATAGAAATCAAAACTTTTAACTAATGAATTATTTGTTATCACTTTCTTCTTATAAAAAAGAGCTTCAAAAAAGCGAAATGACAAGCCTCTATGAATTAATGAATTATCAAAATCCAATAGAACTTCGTATTTTTGAACATGTTCCACCATTTGATTATATGTAAAAGGCTTGGTAATAAAATCAATACCTGAATCCTTATATTTATCAATCGTACTCGTACTTGAACACAATAGTTTTACATCTATATCTATCCCCTCACCCTGTAAAAACTCAGTTAACTGCTGAATACGATTCATCCGTCCCTCAAGATAACTCCCTACAAAACAGACACTCTTAGGCTTAACAACAATATTCTCAATTTTTGGTATTTCAAAATAAAAATTTGTGGTATAGTGTAAATTGAGATATTTAGCAGTATAAGTTTCATAGTCCCCTTTGTCAAAAACAAAAAACTTATCAAAATAACTAATTCTATCAAATATAGCGGGGAACCTATCGAGACCATCCCATTGATAAGCAACGAACTTAGAGACCCTATTCTTTATAATAGATAGAGTATCCAATCCCAGTAAATCAGCTCTAATAATCAGCGCATAGTCTACATCCGTATCAATCTGCTCCAATTGAGAAATTAACCTATGGTTTTCTCTAGCAAAAACTAGTTGCTTTTTAAAATCCTTATTTGAAAACAAATTTTTCTGCAGAAAACTATGTACTCTTTGCAACAGGTTTCTATAATTAAATGGTTGATCGGTTACAAATAAGAATATAATTTCCAAACCTTCTCTTTGTAAAGACAAAATTAATTCTTTATACAACTCAAAATGAAATGGAACAACTAATATAATACTTTTTTTCTTCACTTTAATAATTCCTTGATATACAACTCACACATAAATCGTGCTAAATCTACAAAATGCTACAGTTACTTCTCTCTTTTGAAAAAATAAAACACCTTTTTATACCAGATATTATAGTATTTCTGCTTATACTTAATGGCATCAGCTTTACTTTTCAATAGAGAATCAATACCTAAGCCATGTTTCAGATATAGCTCATGATGCTTCTTATAGATATAAAACATAGATGACTCAGCAACATTTTTAATATCACGTAAATCTGTTGCGGAATTCAAAGAGTTTCTCCGACGATAAAAAAAAAGTGGCTTTTCTATTTTTACAACTTTTGGGTACTTACTTACCAAACGAATCCAAAATTCCCAATCTTCAGCATAACTAAGATTTACATCAAACATACCCACTTCCCTAAAATCATTGCTTTTAAGCATCGAAGTAACGGTGAAACAATTTTGAAAAAGTAGACGCTGCATAGAAAAATCTGGCAACTTGAAAACGCCCTCAATTCGTTCAAAAAAAACAGCTTTAGTATATACCAAATGTATTGACGGATCTGTATCAAATTGATCAACGCAGAGCTTAATATAATTAGCATCAAGAAGATCATCCGCATCCAAAAAAACGACTAATTCCCCTTTCGAATTTTCGAAACCGTAATTTCTAGCCGCCGAAACGCCTCTGTTATCGGTACTAAAAAGATAAAAGTTGTCTTTATCTTTAATGAAATATTCTACCTTTTCCAAAGTTCCGTCCGTTGAACCATCATTTACAATAATGACTTCAATGCACTCATATGTTTGACCAAAAACGGATTGTAAAGTATCAATAATCGTATCGACATTATTAAAAGTTGGTATTATCACACTCACCAAATTCCCCATTTCCTAATATTTTACACTAATTTCGTATTTAACCAATTCTCAAAACTTTATTTATTAACTTCTTCTTTAGACAGTTTACGATATGCCCATCTTAAGAAGATATCCTTTGAATAAAGATGAATACTCTTTATGACCTAAAATCGACAAATATTTTTGCCAAAAAAACTCAAACCGTAAAACCCTCACCAACAACCACATAAAACACAAAACAACACCCTGTATTTGGAGGCAAATTTATAGTTTTTTTGTTAAAGCAGACGGCTTTTGCTAAGAAAACCAACCTCTGCTAGAAAAAAGCCTACCGGATATAAAGTCAGCTATCATTATCATCCAGATTTTGTCATTTGCTTTTTCATAGGACATTAGAAATCTGTGATTACTTAGCTAATAGCAATGCCGCCTCCAATTTAGAGTTAAGCCAATCCGAAAAAGCGTACTTAGCTCTAACACCTTCATCAAGTTGAACCAACGGACTGTCAAGAAATCTGTCTAATTCTTCCCAATTATCATTTGTTAATACAAAGAAATTGTTAGGGTGATAAAAATCCGCCTCTACTACGGTGGGATTAGTAGTAACTACTTTCTTCCCATACTTAATTCCCTCAAATATACGGAAGGAATAACCTTTATGATCTGAAATCACTAAATCAATAATGATATCTGATCTCCTAATCTGCCTGATCTGCTCTTCAAAATTTACATGTTCATGTAGTATTGTCATGTGCTTTTTAATGTAAGCAGATACAAATCCTAGATTCTTCTCTTGACATACCACAATAAAATTCACAGACTTAAATTTATTTGACAAATATTTATGAACATCAATCAAATGTTGTTCACGACTAAGATGGTGAGAACTGACGTAATATACATGGCTCACCTTCGTCTCCGTCTCGATATCTATCAAAAGTTCTGGATAATCAAAATAAAAATTGGGTGAATAGAATAAATTATGATTAGGAAATGAAAGAACATCAGCTGGATCAAAAACATAAAATTGATCAAATAGAGGAATATATTCTAAAATAGAGCGATCCCTAGAAATACCATCAAAATGAAAACTTAATAACTTATCAGTTTTAGCCCTTACCTTTTTTATCAATTCCTTATCGAATAAATCAGCTCTTATTACAAGTGAATAATCATATTTTTCTACTTTATCGAGAATTTCAATTTGTTGGTTCAACACATATTCTTCCCTCAATCTAGCTTTATATTCTCCATTATTGTAGAAGGTTTTATGCACTAGATTACAGAATCTTTGCCATAATGAACGATACCTAAATAAATATCCCTCATTCTCTATATGAGTAACCTCATAACCCAAAAACTCTAAATTTTCAACAATTAGCTCATATAAATTAAATGTATTCGGAGCCAGCAATAAAAACTTTTTTTTTAACATGTTTGAAATTTAGAAATCTAAAAAACCAAAAATATGACAATTATATCTAAAATTGTAGCTAAATTTGGGTGCAATTATTAACATCTCTTAGTCTTTCATAGTAGCATAACGTGAAAGATTTACGATGCGCTACGTTTAATTTGAAAAAACGTAATAATGAGCCCAAAAGTTTCTATAATAATCCCCTGTTACAATCAAGACCAATTCTTGAATGAGACATTAAAATCGGTTGCTGATCAAACATACAGGAACTGGGAATGTCTTATTATCGATGACGGTTCCAGTGACGATTCAGCTTCTATTGCGAATAGATGGGGTAAGCTAGATAAACGCTTCAAAGTTTTACAAAAAGTCAATGGAGGGCTTAGTTCAGCCAGAAATTATGGCCTTACTCAGGCTCAAGGAGATTACATCCAGTTTTTAGATGGTGATGACTTACTATATGAAGATAAGTTAAATCGTTCGTTAGAATGCGCAGGACAAAGCGAAATCATCATCACTTCCTTTGATCACTTAAAAAAAGACAAACATTTATCCCCCTTCTGCACATTTCAAAGAGAATATTTTAATTACGAATCTATTCTTTTAAAGTGGGACAAAGCCTTCTCAATCCCTATACACTGTGGTTTATTCAAACGTAAATTACTCAAAGGATTTCAATTCGATATAGATGTGAGAGCAGGTGAGGATTGGTTATTTTGGCTTGCTATTTATCAACAAAATCCTACTACATATTTTCTTGATGAAACACTTGTTTGTTATAGGCTTCATGAAAAAAGCATTACGCAAGATACCAGTCATATGACTACTCATAAACAAATCTGTCACTTAAAAATATACAACAGTCTGAGTCAAGAAAATAGACAATTATTTTTTGAACGCTTTTCGTCCGAAACCCTTGATTTAAGGGCTGAGCTAACAGATATTCGAAGAAACCAAGAACTTAAAAGAGAAAGAAAATTAAGCAACAGAATTAAAAGATTTTTTAAGCATCTCTTTAAATTTAGATAATCCTATTGAAAGTGTCTTATGAATAAAACCAAAGTAGGAATATTATATATATGCACAGGCCGTTACTCGGTGTTTTGGAAAAACTTCTTCGAATCATCCGAGCAATTTCTATTAAAAGAAACCGACATCGAAAAACACTATTTCGTGTTTACTGATGACACCTCTATTAAACCCAGTGACGACGTTCATATATATTACAAAGAACCCGAAGGCTTTCCGGCGGACTCCTTTAAACGATTCGATATGCTCCTGTCTATAAAAAAAGATTTGTTGAATATGGACTATGTATTCTTCTTGAATGCAAACACGCTATTTATCGACTTCGTTGGAAAGGAAATACTACCAATATCAAGTCCCTCTGGACTAACTGGAGTTCTTCATCCTGGATATTACAATTCTAAGAAAAATGAACTACCTTATGAACGCAATCCAAAATCCATGGCTTATATCCCATTTATTAAGGGGATAAAGTATCATTATTTTATGGGCGGATTTAATGGAGGAAAGACGCAAGAATTCTTAGAACTGTGTGAGGTATGCAGAAACAATATTCTAGAGGACAAAAATAAAGGCATAATGGCTTGTTTTCATGACGAATCTCACATCAACGCCTATTTTTTAGGAAAACCCATTCTTGTACTTCCTGCTTTGTATGGTTTTCCAGAAGATCAACCCCATCCATTTTCTCCAAAGGTTGTCCTTCTAAATAAAGCAAAACACTATGGAGACTATTTTAACAAAGAATATGCAAATCCGTTTATTTTACCATCACCGTTAGATAAACCTAATTTTATAAATAGCGTGAGTACATTTTTCAGAAATCTATTCAAGAAATGATAGTGAGCAAAATACAGGGTGGATTAGGGAATCAGATGTTTCAATTTGCAACAGCTTTTACAATAGACCCGACCGTATATTTGGATTTAGAGTTCATTAACAAAAAAACGGAGAGTACACAGAGCTTTACACAAAGAAACTTTGCACTTGAACTTTTTCCAAATCTTCGTTACAGAGAATTGTCAAACTTTAAACGAAAAATATTTCTCTCTAATGCTGCAATTTACAAATACTTAAGAAAACTAAGTCAAATAACAACAGTTACTCAAAAAGATAACCAAATTGTTCAAATCCCTGCAGCTAATAACATCTATCTAGATGGCTATTTTCAATCTGAACAATATTTTGTTAGTAAAAGAAATGAAATACTACAGCAATTTCAATTTCCCAAACTAGACCAGCAAAACCAATCTCTAAAGGAAAAGATTCTCGCGACACCAAACAGTGTAGCAATACATGTAAGAAGGGGAGATTATTTAAAGCCAACAGTTGCACAATACCATGGTATACTACCATTGAGTTATTATGAGCAAGCTATTTCATATCTGCAACATCGACTCGTGGGGCTAGACTTAGTTATATTTTCGGATGATCCTCAATTTTGCAGATTACATTTTGAAAAATACAACAACGTTTACATTGTTAGCGGAAATGAAGGAGCAAGTTGGAAAGACATGTCCTTAATGAGCGCTTGCCAACATCATATTATTGCTAATAGTTCCTTTAGCTGGTGGGGAGCCTGGCTATCGCAATATTCAAACGGAATTAAAATAGCTCCAAAAAATTGGTTTAATAACGAGGTTGTAGATTACAACATAGATGATATTATCCCTAGTTCTTGGATCAAAATATGAGTTATGAGCACTAAAAAAATCAGCATAATAATAGCCAATTACAACAACGGTCATTTCTTTAATGACTGTTTCAGAAGTCTGGTAAACCAGACTTCACAGGATTGGGAGGCCATTGTAATTGATGACAAATCAACGGATGATTCTTCTGCTATCATCAATGAACTAATAAAAGAAGACCCAAGGTTTAGATTCTACCAAAACAGTGAAAACTTAGGTTATCAAAAAACGTTAATAAAAGGAATTGAACTTTCGAAGTCTCCTTTATTTGCACGGCTCGATCCAGATGATGCTCTTGAGACCCATGCCATAGCAAAATCAATTGAGACCCATGAATTATTTCCACAAGCAGGACTCGTTTATTCAAATTTCACGTATTGCGATCATAGCCTAAATCGTTTAAATATAAGCCATGCCAAACAGGTCGATGATCTCAATGAAGACTATTTGAATTTTAATGCAGAAATCTCACACTTTGCTAGCTTTAAAAAAGAAATATACGAACAGACAACCGGTATAGACATCTTTATTAAACGCGCAGAAGATAAGGACATATACATGAAGATGTGTGAAGTTGCCCCTGTTAAATATATAGACGATACCCTATACTTATATAGGGTACACAATCAAAGTATTTCATCCCACGATAACTCCAACAAAGCTCTTTTTTGGCACTGGGTCGCTCTAATAAAGATGGCAGAAAGAACTAATACAAATATAGAGACCCTTTTCGTCGATAATTTCATCTCAAAAAATGTATTAAAGGAAAAACTTCGAAGACCTTTAAAATCAAAATGGGCTAAGCTGGGGTACAAGATCGGATTATTTAAAGCATATGAACAACTTCGTAATATTCTTAAGTAATACTACAAAAAATCATGTTAATGTAGATTTACACGAGGGAGCTTTAAGATGAGGTCACTTTTGTCATTTGATACAAAGCCTATTAAGGTAACGAATATAGATTACAAAAAAACTCGAAAAAGAAACAAAAACTCACCGAATAATAACTATATTTGATAGAATAACTATAAACCATGAAATTACCAGTACCAGTCATACTACTTTTTTTCATGATATCGCTGGTATCTTGTCAGAAGGACGGGGAAGAAATATCGGTTGACGAGCAAGAATGGAATACAGATCCTACAAATAGAGACAGTATCTCATTTACGTTAAACGATAAGACCTATAGCTCCAATGAAATGAATGGCTTTGGTTTTTCAAACAAACAGATTAATATCAAACCTTATTCTTCTGCAATCAAAAACAGGGAGATTGCTTATGCCACAGGCGGATATTGGTGGTATGGAGAAAGTGATTCTTTATTATTCGAACAAACATTTTCATTCAAGTCGCCCGAATTTTCAAGCATCTCATTTGGCTTTAGCAAAAAGTATGAGAAAAACAAACTTCTTCAAAAAACGGCTGTACTGGCTCCAAAGAGCAACGATTCCACATTTTTGGTAGGTCCTGCTCAATTTGCGACCGACAATAATCTTGAAAATACGGCAGAAGGAGTCAGCCTCGAACTATACCCACTGCAAACGGGAAAAGTATTGACCACATCTATACCTGCTTATTCGGTATTACTGCGCTCGAAGCTGGACAATCAACTACAAGACGACTCTTACTTTCATATTATAAAAATCGACACTTTGCAACATGATGTATTGTGTATTGAGGCCCGATTCGAATTGAATGTGTACAATGAGAAGGGAGCATCGTACCGTATAAAAGATGGCTTTATTCGATTTAAGACAAAAGGTAATTATCTAAAGTAAAATCCGGCGGAATTAACCCACCAGTTTTCTTAGTAACTGCTTCTTAATAGAGAATTTTCGATATTTAAATTCACCAGTGCGTAAACCGATGACGGCTCCAAATTCTATTTTATCATTACTCTCTCCCATTGGGAATATGCAGGATCTATAGACATTGGACGTTACAATAGCTTTTGGAAAAACGTTAAAATTAACCCCATCCCTAGAGAAAGCAAGATATAATTCTTCGGAGGTATATCTTTTCACATCTCCAACGGCCAAGGTAAGAAAATAATACCCCTCTCGGTAACAGGCGTGCAGGTGCCATGGCGAATAATTCTTATTTCCAGAACTCCAAGGCTTATTAACAAAGTGTATAATTTTACTTTTGTCAAAATCTGTAAAGTCTAATCCATTTTTAGAGACCCGCTGCAATACAAAGGAGGGATCATTTTCTTTATATCCTTCCTTACCCGTATTAAAACCTACTTCATAGGAAACGATATCATCTCCTACACGCACAAAAGAAGGAGACAAAACGTGATTATCAAACAGAGTTGCCGGGTAATTACTTGTAAAAGCAATCTCTACAGAACTCCACTTTACCCCGTCTACAGAGGTCTGCCGTACAATATTACGTCCAGCACTTTTTTCACTTAATTTTCTAGTGTTATTAGCACTATTACTACAAATACGCTCAAGACTCTTTTGAGACACTCCATTACCACGGTAATAAAGCTCAAAGGTCCCGTTATGATACATCCAATCTACGTCAGACCAATACCCTTGACGCCGATTCTGAGCATCGTCAAGCTCGCCGTCCTCTTTCATAGGAGGCCGTTGTATCGGATTTACCAAACCAAAAGGAACAGTCCAGCGAAGCGCGTCATTAGAGACTACCACTGTGGGATTTTCATACAAAATAGCATTACCACTACTCCCGACCTGACCAAAGTAAGGCGTAAAGACCATCCAATATTTATAGCCATATAATCCATCTGCAAAATATTCCACATCGGGATGGCAGTAGCTATACCGCTTGCCCGATATATCCTTAATAAGTGCCAAGTCACTGCCGCCCCAATAATTACCGTTGGCCTCAACAGCAATATCCATACTTCCCAAATCCTTAAAGATATGCGAAGAAACGATATCCTCTTCTCCCCCCTCTTCGCCCATTGGCGGTATATCTGATGCCTCATCTTTTGAACAAGCTGTCCAAAATACGCAAAGCATCAAAAAATAAGCATACTTCCTTAAATGCATCTTACCTAGGTTAATAATATTCGTCTTACCAAACTATTGTCAAGAGACAACGCTGAGCGGACGCTAATTTATAACAAAAATTATGTATATTTCCTCAATAATAAAAATTAAAATGGAGGAGGAGGAGGAGAGCTACAAAACTTGTTTTTATATTTCAGCGCAATTATATTGCGTATAAAGACGACTTTTTGTAGGTTTATTTTAATAAGTACAACATCAAAATGAACACGAAAACACTCTATATAATCCGCCACGCAAAAGCAGAATTACCAACTTGGAGAGAGAAAGACTTTGGAAGGAATATTATGGACAAGGGGGGTGCTCGAGCCCAACATATAGCCAACAAACTAAAAGACATACTCACGATTGATGACAATACAGCTGTATTTTCTTCGACTGCTAATAGGGCAATACAGACGGCTCATATCTTCTGTACCACATTAGAGTTCCCTCTTCAGCGTATATTCCAGACGGAATCCATATATGAAGCGTATTATCTCGATATATTAAAAATTATCAACCAAATCCCCAGCGCTGTAGACACACTGCTGATATTTGGCCATAACCCTGGCTTATCTGACTTAACCAACTACATCTGCAATAGCTATATTCAACTCAAAACATCGCATTGCGCTGTCGTAACGCTGGAAGAAGGAATCGATTTTGGTAGCCTATCGGGAGGAACGGGTTCATTAAACCAAATCATCACAGAACAACTATAACGCGCTTAACCAAAAGTTAACTTCAATTAAAAGCAAGTTTGAATTTTTATACCCTTAAATTAAAAAGTAAAAGCGCTCAAATCACTTAATTTTGTCTTTGCAAACGAAGTGATTTTTATCGAAAAAAATTAATCAAGAAAAAAGTCAAAAGAACCCCGTCCTTTTTCCGAAGACAACAAGTAGAGTCGACAAAAAGTATCTATACAGTTGAAGAAAAGTATCTAGTCTTTTTAAACAAACTCCTTAAAATACACCTGTATTATTTTAAACAATAAAAATAAGTCGTATCAAGAAATATTATTTCCACCAAATACAACAGCTATAAGGAGCTTATCATTAACTTTTACGTATCTTCGCTATATGGCAAACAAACTTCAAAACGAAACCTCTCCCTACCTCAAGCAGCACATGCACAACCCGGTGCATTGGATGCCATGGGGAGCGGAGGCCTTAGCTAAAGCAAAACAGGAAAACAAGTTAATCATCATCAGTATAGGCTACTCGGCATGCCATTGGTGCCATGTCATGGAGCGGGAAAGTTTCGAAAATGAAGCTATTGCCGAGACCATGAATAAATTTTATATCTCCATAAAAATAGATCGTGAAGAACGCCCCGACATCGATCAGATCTATATGATAGCCGTACAATTGATGACCAAATCGGGCGGATGGCCACTTAATGCAATCTGTCTTCCGGATGGACGTCCCATCTACGGGGGGACCTACTTCAAACCTCACGACTGGCAAAACATTTTATTGCAAATAGCTCAAATGTGGGAAGAATCACCCCAAACAGCTATTGATTATGCAGAAAAGCTAACCACTGGAATACAACAGGCAGAGCGCCTTCCTATAGCTGATATACCCGAACAATATACTTTACGAGACCTCAAAACCATCGTACTCCCCTGGAAGGAACAATTTGATTTCAAGAACGGTGGCTATCGACAAGCTCCAAAATTTCCATTACCTAATAACTGGGTCTTTCTCTTGCGTTATGCCGTATTGACCAAAGATCAGGACCTGTTGGCTCATGTGCATTTCACGTTAAAACAGATTGCTAATGGTGGAATATACGATCAGATTGGAGGAGGATTTTCTCGTTACTCCGTAGATGAACGATGGCATGTCCCCCATTTTGAAAAAATGCTGTACGACAATGGTCAGTTGATCTCCCTTTATAGCGAAGCCTATCAACAAACGCCCTCCTTATTATATAAACAAGTCGTTGAAGAAACTATCGCTTGGGCTATTCGCGAAATGAAGGCTGAAAACGGAGGGTTCTACAGCGCATTAGATGCCGATAGCGAGGGGATAGAAGGTAAATTTTACACGTTCCAGTCCGAGGAATTCGATCTTTTGGGTGATGATGCCGATCTAGCTCGAAATTATTTTAACATCACAAACGAAGGAAACTGGAGCGAAGAGCAAACGAATATCCCTTACGTAGATAGCAACAATGAGCACCTCATTCGTGAAGCTGGATTTTCAACAGATGAATGGTCTATATATTTGACCGAAATTAAAACCAAAATGTTAGCTTATAGAGCAACGAGGATTCGCCCTGGTCTGGACAATAAACAACTGACCAGCTGGAATGCACTTTTATTAAAAGGACTAGTAGACGCATATAGAATTTTCGATACGCCATCTTACCTGATAACAGCTATTGGCATTGCCCACTTTATCGTCAAGGAATGTACAATAGAAGATTCTTTACTACATCAACCCAAAGATCAAAACAGACAAATCCCTGGCTTTCTCGACGATTATGCGCTTACGATAGAAGCTTATATTGCTATATATGAAGCAACATTTGAAGAAGATTGGCTACATAAAGCAAAAAACTTGGCGGATCGCGCGATTTCTCTATTTTATGAGTCCAAAACAGCTACATTCTATTATACCTCAAATGAAGGAGAGGAGCTCATCGCTCGTAAAAGCGAGGTTATGGATAATGTGATCCCTGGATCATCCTCCAGTATAGTACGCCAACTCTACAAAATGGCCTTACTCTTTGACGAAGAAAATTACACAGCAATAGCTGATCAGGTCTTTGCCAATGTATTTCAAAATATCGCCAGTTATGGATCGGCATACTCCAATTGGGCAATACAATTACTTGAATTTCATTTTGGGACTTATGAGATTGCACTAACAGGAGAAAATGCTACAAAATGGCGCAAAGAATTGGATCAGAAGTGCTATATCCCAAATAAAATAATCTTGGGGGGAACAAAATCTACACTTCCTTTGTTAGTAAATAAGCAAGAATTGGAATCAAAAGCATACCTTTGTCGAAGCAAAACCTGTAGTCTTCCGCAATCGTCGATTACACAATTGATTGAATTAATAAATAGCAATGAGGTTTAAACCTCTTTAAAAATTAAAAAATGGCAATAGAAAACAACAACGTAGTAACGTTGAATTACATTCTTCACACAATTGAAGAAAACGGAGAGAAAACGTTTGTAGAACAAACAACAACTGAAAATCCGCTAACATTTCTATATGGTGTGGGAATGATGTTACCAAAATTTGAAGAAAACATTGCTGGTCTTCAAATCGGTGACAAATCATCTTTTGAACTAGATGCTGAAGATGCTTACGGAGAAAGAGATGACAAAGCCATGGCACAATTACCGGCTGATATGTTTAACGAAACTGGTCTGCCTCCAGTAGGTGAAGTATTACCGTTACAAGATAACCAAGGAAATCAGTTCCGAGCTGTAGTAGTAGAAGTGAGTCCTGAAGTTGTGGTAGCTGACTTAAACCACCCAATGGCTGGTAAAAAATTAAACTTCGACATTGAAGTACTAGCAGTTCGCCCTGCGACAGAAGAAGAGCTTTCGCACGGTCATTCACATGGCATAGACGGTACAGAAGGACACTAGTCCGACTCCACCATAAAGCAATAAAAAAAGCTGTCTTTGAGACAGCTTTTTTTATTGCTTTACAGCACGCAACATTTCTCTTTTCCCTGGGGCTCCCGGTGCCTTTTCAACTTTAAAACCTAAAGCCTTCATCGAGCGTTTCAGATTTCCTGTAATAGCGTAAGTGACAAATACGCCTCCCACACGTAAATATTGACAGACGTGAGCTAAAGTCTCATCAGTCCACATTTCAGGTTGATGGATCGCTGCAAAAGCATCAAAATAAATTATATCAAATAATCGATCACTATCGAATTCCAGTACTTTGCTGTGGACCACCTCCCACGCTATCTCCGTATTAAGATTGACCGATTGATGCAAAGCATCACTATATTTATCGCTAAAAGACTGCCAGATGACCGGTGTAACATAACGATCGTATCCTGTACCAAATATAATATTCTCCGCCAGAGGATAAGCTTCTATTCCACAATAATTCAGTTTGAGTTTATTTCTAGAAGCGTAGTCAGCTGACTGCAAAAAATTAAGTCCTGTACCGAATCCTATTTCCAGAATGGAAGCTGTGTTTGTATTCTCCTTCTCGATATAATATGCTAAACCAGACTGGACAAATACATGCTTACTCTCCTGTAAAGCTCCATGTTTCGAATGATAATGCTCACCAACTTCGGCATGATATAAAGTACTGGAGCCATCGGCTGTAACAACAAAATCCATAATAAGCTATTTTTTCACAAACTTACGCAAATTCAACGTAAGCAGAACCTACAAAACCGCTCTCTTGAAAAACTTAAAACCGGAAGCCAGCCTTGATGCGTGCAAATTGGTGGTTACGGTACATCTCCTTTCCTTCTTTTGTATTAAAAATTACTGCAGCTTCAATAGAAAATATCCCGCGCGAATAAACTGCCCCAAACTTCTGACCCAATAAATGTTTAGATATTGCATACTGCCCCTCCACTTGGCTTGTAAACAAAGCTCCTTGTATAGTCGCATTATAAAACTGGTACATATAACTCGGCGTATAGAAGAAATAATACTCCTTATCATTTGACAAAAAACCACCGTTTCCAGCGAACTGACTATGGCGATACGGTGCCAATTTACCGAAACGAATCGTGAATTGAGCAGAGACATTCGAGAAATTCATCCCAGCCCTACCGCTTGTCTCTCCTGCGAGCTCAAAACGATCTGTTTCATTTCGCCACAGTTTTTTCAAAACTGAAGCTTCTAAATCCAGTCCCACAGCACTGTTAAGGGAAGACTCCCAACTTTCTACCTCATACATATTGAACGTCTTATGTATAAACCGTTGTATCTGTTGCCCCTTACCTGCTTCACCAACAGTAGCGACCTCTGCCTTAATTCGCCATACCAACTCGCTGGTATAACTACGTTGAAAACTTCCGTTAAAGAAAAAACGTCCTGTGGATGGCCGATCCCAGTTCAAGTCGCTTCTCCCACCTATATATTTACCGTTAAAGAGCTGATGTCCGAATTGTATCGACAGTAAATCAATATGCGCAGGAGAATACTGTAACAGCTTGTCGTAAGTAAGCACAAGTCCATTTGTATAGTATTGATCCTGCCCTTGTAGAAGGTAGGAGTCATTGTCGGTTTGCAAGCATATGGCATGACTTCTTTTCGCTTGAGCAAACGCGATGACTCCTGAAAAAAAAATCCCCATCATAAGGAGCAACCTCCTGCTAAAGAATAGAAGTAACTGACTGCTCACACTCATTTGTATTTTTATCATTAAAATAGGTATACCTTTCTAAAGGATAAGATAATCGAATATCAATCTCAAATCTAAGCTTATTTTAGCAAAAACAAATGCCTTACCAGCCAATCCTTCCCTTCGGGAGCACGACAGATTTCCATTTTTACACGCTAAGTCACCTCCGCCTCATGCAGAGGTCTATTTACTATCTGGTGAAATCTATTTCGTTAGATCTAGCTACGCTGAGTCTTTCGTGGTTTTCCACAACGAGAGAGATAGCGTCAAAACGGTTAAATAAGCAAAAAAACGGGTTTTTGCTACCCATATTGATAACGATATACGGATAATGATAAAAAAAAACTATTTTAGCTTAAGACTATTCACTATGCAATCCATTGTTAACAATTATAGCAACATAATTCTCCTTTTGGTAGGTATCAGTATTGGAAGCCTTATCGGTGCATTTTTACCCAATTTTGTTCCATATATAAAACCGTTTGGTGATATTTTCTTAAACCTACTATTTGTTGCCGTAATACCATTACTCTTTTTTGCGATCTCATCTGCTGTTGCAAGTATCGAAGGGGATAATCGTTTAGGCCGGATACTCACTACAATGGTATTCGTATTTATGATTACCATAGTCATCGCATCCGTCCTGACAATATTGGGCCTGTGGATCTTCCCGGTCACCGCAATTAGTGATGGCCGAGGTCTCGATGATACCATGCTAGCAGATCCAAATGATAGTTGGGGCAATAAAATCGTTCGATTTGTTACCGTTCCCGAATTCGTCAACCTCCTATCCCGACAAAATATACTCGCCTTCGTTATCTTCTCCTTTTTGGTAGGCACCTCTGTCCGCAAAAGCGGTGAAATAGCTCAACCTTTTCTTCGCTTTTTGATAGCAGGAAATGAAGTTATGAAAAACATGTTAGGATTAGTCATGAAATTAGGCCCGATTGGCTTAGGAGCCTATTTCGCCTACCAAGTACATGATTTAGGACCCGAATTATTCGGTTTTTACGCAAGACCGTTAGCATTTTATTACATTTTCGGAACGATCTTTTTCTTTGTGGTGTTCTCGTTATATGCTTTTATTGCTAAAGGAAGAAAGGGAGTCCCTCTTTTCTGGAACAATAACATCACCCCCTCTCTTACGGCTTTAAGCACATGCAGTAGTTTGGCAACTTTACCTACAAATCTTCTTGCCGCCAAGAAAATAGGTATCCCAAATAGTGTCGCCAATGTCGTCATACCACTTGGTAATACTCTCTACAAAAATGGCTCAGCAATTTCATCGATCCTAAAAATTTATGTAGCCTTTGCTATTTTAGATTGGGATTTTTTCGAACCATCAACCCTATTTATGGCCGTGGCCATCACACTCTTGGTCAGTATGGTCGCCGGAGGAATCCCAAATGGTGGCTTTATTGGCGAGATGCTCATGATTTCCGTATACAGTATCCCCAATGAAGCGATACCGGCGATAATGATTATCGGAGCTTTGGTCGATCCTTTAGCTACAATTTTGAATGCAACGGGCGATACTGTAGCATCCATGTTAGTTACCCGATTCTCTGGTGAAAAGTTTTCGTCCGAATAATTTACAATTTGGCTCCAATCTCTAGATGGACACTGAATCTAATGAAATGAACCCATTGATTCCTTAAAAAACATAAATCGATCAATAAAACGTACACGTCCAGAAAAAAAACATAACAAGACGTAAATCCTAAAATATGCACCAAGGGGATAGTTCTGATTTGTAATATTCATGATGCAATAGCATATCTAAACTAGTGTCTGTTAAAAGGATAAAAAAACACTACCTAACAACTCACAAAAAGGGGTTAACCAACGCCGACCAGTTGTTTAGATTGTCTCTAAATAATATGATCCGTTAGCTAAATTCCTCCTTTCATTTCTCATTTCGTATTTTTGTACAAAAACAGTCAGAGTGCAACATACTCATTTACAAAAATGAAACGGTACGCTCTAAAAATAATCCATCCCGATGAACTGACTACAAGGAGCGCATTGAAGGCAATCGGGACAAGTTAATGACAGATAAAAAAAAAAGTAATACACAGATGAAACTATTATGATCTGTCAGTTGGCGGACCATACGGGAGAATAAATCTGATAGCTTCATCACCCTAAAAAACAAATTATATACGGATGAAAAAAAGTTCGATCATTTTAATTGTAATCATCGCAATAGCAATTGCCATGATTTTGGTTATCTACACAGATTCAAGTACATATTCTACTTTTGCGGAAGCTAAAGAAAAGAACACAGAACTTTATGTGGTCGGCGTATTGAATAAAGAAAAGGATCTTCATTATGACCCGGTAAAAGATGCCAATCATTTCTCATTCTACATGTACGATAAAGATAGTACAGAATGCCAAATCGTATTCAATGGTTCAAAACCTCAGGATATCGAACGGTCAGAACAAATCGTATTAACGGGAAAAATGGAAGGTGATACCTTTCATGCAAGTAAAATTCTGATGAAATGCCCGTCAAAATACAATAAGGATCAAGTTGAAGTAATTGAAGCTACAACTACAGCTTCATTATAATTTACCAACTTCTTACTTCTAATTTCTTACATATAACAATGGATATTAATTACGTAGGCGAGCACCTATTGCCAGGAAAGATAGGTCAATTTTTTGTTATTCTTTCTTTTGGAGCATCCTTACTTTCACTTATCAGCTACTTCTTTGCGACTAAGAATCCCGAAGAGCGGCATTGGAAAAAATTAGGTCGTATCGGTTTTTTCTTAAACGCGCTATCAATCGTCATCATCGGTTCAATTCTTTTTTACTTAATATACAGTCACTATTTTGAATATCATTATGTTTGGAGTCACTCTTCAAGATCTCTCCCCACACACTACATTATATCCTCTTTTTGGGAAGGGCAAGAAGGCAGTTTCTGGCTTTGGATGTTCTGGCAGGTTGTATTAGGCACTGTTCTTGTTTTTAGAGCCAAAAGCTGGGAAACTCCTGTCATGACCTTCGTGATGCTTTGTCAGACATTTTTGGCAAGTATGCTGATTGGTGTAGAAATATTTGGAAGTCGTATCGGCAGCTCACCATTTATACTACTTCGCGATGCACTAGACATCCCGATCTTGAAAGACCCGAACTATCTTTCTATGATTGCCGATGGAAGAGGCTTAAACCCATTGTTACAGAACTATTGGATGGTCATCCACCCTCCGACCCTGTTCTTGGGTTTTGCGTCTATGATCGTCCCTTTTGCATACGCCGCATCCGGTTTATGGCAAAAAAGGTATAAAGAATGGATGACGCCGGGCCTACCGTGGGCGCTTTTTGCAGTAATGATATTAGGTGCAGGTATTATAATGGGGTCATTCTGGGCATATGAAGCGCTAAATTTCGGTGGCTTCTGGGCTTGGGACCCTGTAGAAAACGTATCCATTATTCCATGGTTTACCCTTATAGCAGCAGTACACGTAATTCTAGCGTACAAGCATTCAGGACATGGTTTTTTCACAGCCACCCTACTCTCTCTTGTTAGTTTCGTCCTTGTAATTTATGCTTCTTACTTAACACGTTCAGGCATATTGGGCGAGACCTCCGTACACTCGTTTACTAGTTTAGGTATGTCGGGACAGTTAATTTGGTTTAACCTGACCTTCCTCCTCATTATGATCGGCCTGTTGGTATGGAGAAGAAAAGAGATTCCTAATTCTCAAAAGGAAGAAGACATTTATTCCCGCGAGTTTTGGTTGTTTATCGGCGCCCTAGTGCTTACTGTAGCATGTGTACAAATGATTGCAACAACTTCAATCCCTGTATTTAATGCTCTTTTTGGCACAAAAGTGGCCCCACCTATTGACCCTATTGCACACTATAACAAATGGCAAGGTGCCTTCGCGGTCGTCATCTTATTGCTTACTGCTGTAGCTCAATTCCTGAAATATAAACGCACAGATAGTAAAAAATTCTGGGCCTCGATCCTGGCTTCACTAATTGTTGCAATCCTAATAGGGGCACTTGTGATCTATTTCACAAAAGTATACAGCAATGTCATGTATATGCTTATCACATTTACAGCTGTATTTTGTGTCGTTGCCAATATTCGTATATTGAGTGATGCATTCAAAGGCAAATGGAAACTTACAGGATCTGCAGTATCCCATATCGGATTTGGACTCCTTGTACTGGGTGCATTAATTGCAGCCGCTACGAATGAGGTAATATCGATCAATGAAAGTGGTTATATCGGTGTTCAAAATTTCGGAAAAGAAGGTGACAAGTTTACTGATCCTGGAGAAAATCTATTCTTGACAGAAGGCGAACCTGTTCAAATGGGAGACTATAAAATCACATATGTAGGCGATAGTGTTGCTCCACCCAACGTATACTATCACATCAAATACGAGCGTCTGGACGAAGAGAGTGGAAAAGTAAAAGAGCATTTCATCTTGAGTCCATTTGCACAGAATAATCCGGACATGGGCGGGTTGATCGGTACTCCTGCAACCAAACACTACCTGACTCACGATGTCTACACCCTGATTACGGCCGCCGCCGCGGATTCTCAAGCTCCCATGAGCAAGATTAAAGAAGAAGAGAAAACCGGATTTGAAGACTATGATGAACCGGCCACCTATCAGGTGAATATCGGAGACACTTTACGCTATAGGAACGGTGTTTTTGTAATAGAAGGCATCAATAAAAATGCTAAACTAGAAAACATCCCATTAAAACCCAATGATGTCATAGTAGGCCTCAAAATTAAAGTCATCGCAGCAGACCAGAAATCATACGATGTAGAACCTACATTCTTGCTGAAAGAAGGTAACGCTTATGACTTTAATAAAGACGTAAGCGAACAGGGTTTGAAGTTTCGATTTACCAATATCTTGCCTGAAAAAGACAAGTTGGAAATTATGGTTTACCAAAAACCTCTGCCGGAGAAGAAATGGATTGTCTTCAAAGCTATCAAATTTCCTTACATCAACTTCTTCTGGCTAGGAACAATTGTAATGACAGTTGGTTTCTGTATGGCGATATACAGACGAATCAAAGAAGCTAAAAATAATCCGACAAAATACTAATGATGGAAATTGTTGTATTGGGCAGTGGAAATGTTGCAACGCACCTTGCAAAAGCGTTATATAAACATGGTCACGTGATAAAACAAGTCTTCAGCAAACAATCAGCCAATGCATTTGCATTGGCTGATGCCGTTAAAGCAGACGCTATCTCAGAGCTTTCAAATCTTGACCCAAGAGCTGACCTCTATCTTATAGCAGTTTCTGATACAGCCATTTCCCAAATAATTTCTGAAATGCCAGAAATAACAAAAGGAATCGTAGTACATAGCTCTGGAGCCACTCCCATCGAAGTTTTGCAGCGTTTTGACAAAACAGGAGTCTTATACCCTGCTCAAAGCATAAGCAAACAACTCGAGATCGATATTTCACTTATACCATTCGGAATTGAAGCGAATTCGCTCGAGACCGCAGACTTACTATTTAACTTGTTATCCCCTATAGCTGTACGCATCTTCTCTTGCAACTCCAAACAACGATTAGCACTACACGTTTCGGCAGTCCTTGTTAACAACTTCCCCAATGCGTTATTTAGCATAGCACAGCAAATCCTAGAACGCGAAAATATGGACTTTGATCTCCTGCGTCCAATCATTCTAGAAACAGCAAGTAAGGTCCAAAATCACCTCCCTACAGACGTACAGACCGGCCCAGCCGCAAGAAATGACATCGGCACGATAAACAGGCATTTGCAATTCCTAAGTTATTCAAATGAGCTAACTCAAATCTATCAACATTTGTCTGATTTCATTATAAAAAGCAGACATAAATAGCACATTGTTTACAAAAAAAATAAAAGTTTAAACCTCCATCCTAAAGCCCAAATTACTTGCTAATTTTGCTGAAAATTAAAACAAACGTTAATAACAAACGTTTGTTTATAGAGTAACTTCATATATATCATGGCAGTTAGAAAACTAATTCTTGTATCCATTATTCTGTTAAATGTAATCATCATTTCTTTTGGGATTATCTTTACACCACGTTGGTTTTGGCTTTTAATCGTTCCAATTCCATTACTCATTATTGCGATCTACCATAGCGTTCAAACAAGTCACGCAATCCTCCGCAACTATCCTTTAGTTGGTTATTTTAGATATATATTCGAATCTATCCGCCCAGAGCTAAGACAATACTTTTGGGAATCAGATACAGACGGTCGTCCATTCAACAGAAGACAACGGTCTATTGTTTACCAAAGAGCTAAAAACCAACGGGAGACGGTAGCTTTTGGTATGCAGACAGACCCTCAAGCCATCGGTAACGAATGGGTTGCACATTCTATATTTCCTACACATATAGAGAATCATGATCTGCGTACGATGGTTGGAAACAGCCAGTGTAAAAAACCTTATAGTTTAAGTATCTATAATATCTCTGCGATGAGTTATGGTGCGCTTAGTAAAACGGCAATTACAGCCCTAAATAAGGGTGCTGCTTTACAGAACTTTGCACACAATACAGGAGAAGGCGGTATCAGTAATTATCATATAAACGGCGGGGACCTCATCTGGCAGGTTGGTACAGGCTATTTTGGTTGCAGAAACGAACATGGTTATTTTGACGATGATCTTTTCGCAGAAAAGGCAAGCAGGCCTTATGTAAAAATGATTGAATTAAAAATGTCACAGGGAGCGAAACCTGGTCACGGAGGAATACTTCCGGCGGCAAAGAACACACCAGAGGTTGCTGCTATCCGTCACGTGGTTCCAGGAACGGATGTTATGTCTCCGCCTGCACACAGTGCTTTTTCTACTCCATTAGAAATGATGGGATTTATACAGAGATTAAGAGACTTATCTGGCGGTAAACCAGTAGGTTTTAAGATTTGTATTGGAGATAAACAGGAATTTATCGAGATCTGTCATGCTATGCAAACGACACAGATATTCCCAGATTTTATCTCTGTAGATGGATCAGAAGGGGGAACAGGTGCTGCACCCCTAGAATTCACAGACAACCTCGGTATGCCTTTATACGACGCATTAACGTTCGTTACAAAAACATTGATCAACTTTGGTTTGAAGAAACACATTAAAATTATTGCTTCGAGTCGAATTGTAACCGGTTTTGATCTCCTAAAAGCTATCGCGTTGGGCGCTGATGCTTGTTATAGTGCGCGAGGTATGATGTTTGCATTAGGTTGCATCCAAGCATTAAAATGCAACGAAGATATCTGCCCTGTTGGAGTAGCAACACAACGACCTCACCTATACAAAGGCTTAGATGTAGAAGATAAGTATGTGCGCGTGGCACAGTTTCATAGAAACACGCTTCGTGCTACAGTGGAAATCATGGAAGCATGTGGGTTTAAAACATTAGATGATGTAACTGCAGATAAGTTTTTCAGAAAGACAGACAACATCACTACACTCAGTTTCCAAGACATTTACTTTAAAGAAACCGGAAGATTGAACAAAAAGGAAAACTCCTTTGCAAAGGAAGAATTCCTGGATCAATAATATGACATCATTAAAAAGACCTAATTCCTGAGATTAGGTCTTTTTAATTACAGCACGATATGCTGTTCATTTCAAGTTCTGAAAAACCTTTTCCAGTATTTGTTGCGCCATTTTCAATTGTTCCTCGTCAATCCCCTCGACAGATTCACGAATTGTCTGAGATGCTTGTCTCATTCCTATTTCTTTCAATTTACGCCCTTCTTTCGTCAAATAAATCAGATTGGAACGTCGATCTTGTTTATCATTTACCCGTATCACTAAACTATCCCTCTCGAGATTATTAATGAGTCTGGTAATACTAGGTTTGTCCCTGAACGTCAAATTTGCGAGCTCTTGCTGAGTGAGTCCCTCTTCCATCCAAAGATAGTACAAGATACTCCATTGCTCAGCAGTTATGTTCACCTTAAACTCTTTCAGATTACGATGTAGCCTTCTCGAAATAGCTGTAGATGCTTTCCCCGATAAAAAGGAAAAAAACTCCTCAGAAATTAATGTCGATTCATTCATTAGTTAGTAATAATTATAGGTTGTTTATGCAATTAAGGAAATCCATATTCAATATCCAAATTTTATTTTAACATTCTAACTTTGCTTCAAAATTTCTTATATTTATTCGTATGGAAAATTTGCTGATAATATTGGTATTCGTCGGGTCGATCGTGTATAAAATATATTCAAATTATAAAGAAGAAATGGCAAAATCGGCCAAGCGTAATCCCCAAAGGCAATCTCAGCAACGAAACACGGGGAATCCCCCTCTATCGCCTTCCCATAATCAGGCGCCAACAAGACCTCCTATCCCGAAGACTGTTAAGCAACAAGTAGCAAACCCATTTGTAACAAAAAGTAATATAATACAAGATGTTCCTGAGGAAGTACAACGCGCAAAACAAAATAGAAAAGTAAAACCAATCGAACGAAAAGATAGATTGGATAACGAAGGACAATTCGAGAGGCAACCTGTTTCATTTGACTTGAGACAAGCTGTAATCCAGGCTGCAATTTTAGACCGCCCTTATAAATAAAACTGTATGTAATCTATAATAGCGAAAATTTATCGCCATCCTGCAAAAATGGGAATTGTCGGCGCGCATTTTCAAGATCCTTGGGATTTAGCGTAAATGTATACAGATCTTCGTCTTCAGGTTTGTAGTAGACCACGTCTCCTAAAGGAGAAATACACATAGACCCTCCCGAATAATATATCTCATTACCATCGTGTCCTACCCGATTGACACCGATCACAAATGCTTGATTCTCTATAGCACGGGCAGGAATTAACGCTCTCCAATGGGCAGAACGCTTGTCTGGCCAACTCGCCGTGTACACCAACAAATCATAACCATTTTCTTGATTTCTGGACCATACAGGGAAGCGAAGATCGTAACAAATCATTGGGCATATTCTCCAACCTTTCAGCTCAACGATAACACGTGACGTTCCAGCTGTAAAAATGCTATCTTCATTCGCCATACCAAATAAATGCCGCTTATCATAATGGACATAACTGCCATCTGGTGACATCCACACAAAACGATTATAGTATCTACCTTCCTCTTCAATGATAAGCGTGCCGGCTACAACGCATTCAAAGGACTTAGCCGTATTATACATCCAGCGCATAGTTATTCCATCCATTCGCTCTGCACACTTTTCAACATTCGTCGTAAAGCCAGTATTAAACATCTCTGGAAGTATAATCAGGTCCGTCTTACCTTTTAGTGAAGACAAGCGCAACCCCAAATTTTGCAGGTTCTTCTCTGCATTCTCCCAAAACAAATACGCCTGAAATACCGTGATCTTTATATTTTCCATAAATGTTTACGACTCGATTATATTATACTAAACAACCAATTTAACAAAATTACACCAAAAATCCTAAGTTAATTCTTACCTAGCCCTATGCATCAGACGATCAGCAAGACTTCTAAGATCTTCTTTTCTAGACTCCGCTACGTTTATATCATCTAGGCTTGCATAAGCGTATTGCGTATAAGATTCCTTTAGTGCATTCGCTTTCTGCAAAATACCGTATTTGTCATACAACATTTTCATCTGCTCAATTTTTGCGATCGATTCAGATAATGGTAGATCTAAAATAGCATTAAACAGATCCAGATCCTCGTTATCTAATCCCTGTTTAAGCAAAATATGTAATATAGTCTTCTTATTAACGATTATATCTCCACCAACTTGCTTTCCAAAGGTCCCTGGATCGCCAAATGCATCTAGGATATCATCCTGTAGTTGGAAAGCAATACCTAGATTTTCGCCAAAATTGTATAACTTCAATCGATCTTCGTCCGAAGCATTTGAGATAATAGCGCCTAGTTCCAACGCCCCGCCTAATAAGACAGAGGTTTTTAAACGAATCATATTCACATACTCCCCTTCTGTAACATTGTCTCTTCTCTCAAAGTCCATATCCATCTGCTGTCCTTCACAAACCTCCAACGCAACTTTATTAAAGGCTTTTAATAAGATAGGGACAAACACCGGAGGACATTTAGCTAACTGTTCATAAGCCTTAATTAACAACGCATCTCCAGATAGTATAGCGACATCTTCATTCCATTTTTGATGAACAGTAGCCTGTCCACGTCGTAATGGCGCCTTATCCATAATATCATCATGAATCAATGTGAAATTATGAAAATATTCGACAGCAACAGATGCCGGCACTACTTCATCCATATTTGAACAACCAAAAAGGTCTGCTCCCAATATCACCAATTGAGGTCGAATCCGCTTTCCTGCCAACGAAAGTATGTATTTTATGGGTAGGTACAGGTTTTCTGGAGAGGAAGGCAAATCAGCGTGAGTTAATGCTGTGCTAATCTTTTCCGCAAAAATTGGATTTCCAAACATATCGATCTTCTAAAAAATGCTGCCACGAAGATAAGTAATAAATTCCGTTGTGTTCTGTCTACCCTACATGAATTAACCTTTTTAATACACATGAATACATTCATTTTATCTAAGTTTGTAAAAAAGCTCTTAACGTACATCAAAAACTGGACAACAAGCGTGAACAGCTTCGGGTCTCCAGCAGTTTGAGTACTAACATTTACAGACGACAACAACTTGGATATGCGCATTCTTCTTATTCATAACTTTTATCAGCACCGGGGAGGAGAAGATATAGTCGTGCAGCAAGAAGCTGAACAACTTTCAAAAAGCAACCAGATAAAAGTCATTACAACGAAAAACACTAGAGGCCTAAAAGGTTTATACCAATTCTTCCTTTATCCCTTTAATATCTGGAAAGCAAAAAGAATAATAAAGGATGTCCTGGCATTCGAACCCGACATCGTACATATTCACAATATTCATTATGCCTTAGGCCCTTGGATCATACGTATATTAAAGAGGAAAGGTATACCCGTTGTGATGACACTGCATAACTTTCGACTTATTTGTCCCTCAGCAACACTTTTTTTCAAGGATCGGCTATTTACAAATAGTCTTAGGGAAGATTTCCCTTGGACTGCCGTTAAAAAGAAAGTACTGGACAACAACCTTGTAAAAACATTCATTACAGCTTTCGTCTATTGGTGGCACAGGAAAATAGGCACATGGACACAAGTAGATCAATTTTTGGTTCTTTCCGATTTTTCTAAAAATATATTTGTCCAATCTAAACTTGGTTTAACAGAAAATCACTTCAGTATAAAGCCCAACTTTGCCAATGTAAGCTACACGCCTGAAAAGAAACCAAAGGACTTCTTTCTTTATATAGGAAGACTGTCGCTTGAAAAAGGCATACTGCAATTGATCAATGCAATCGCAAAGACAGACTATAATCTCAAAATACTCGGCACTGGACCTTTAGAAAAAGAGGTAGTTCAAATCATACAAAAAAACCACCATATCGAATTTTTGGGTTTTCAGTCTCCGGATATACTTCGCCAACATATAGAGAAAGCAACTGCCCTTGTGGTACCATCGGTATGTTATGAAGGAATGCCGATGACCATATTAGAAGCATATGGATTAGGCACCCCTGTACTAAGCAGCAACATTGGTATTTTACAGGAAATGGTCGTACCTTTACAAACAGGACTACATTTCGACCCTTATTCATCACAGAGTATTCGAGAGGCTCTAGCCCAATGGATAGAGCTTAGTAGTCATGATAAAGAAGTCATAAGTAAAAACTGTAGAGCAATCTATATAGAAAAATACACCGCAATTAAAAACATTGATTTATTGTTGGATATATATATAAAAGCGATAGATCACAATGCTAAAAATAATGAGTATCATCATAATAGACCACTTAAATATAGCACCTAAAATTCAGGAGGTGCTTGAGTCAATTTATGACCCAGAATTAAAGCCTGCCAATATTGTAGATTTAGGTCTCATATACGAGATCATCACCAAAGAAGGCGGAATAGCGAAGATTGTCATGACATTAACAGCTCCTGGCTGCCCTGTAGCTGGAGAAATAATGGATGAAGTACAACGTAAAGTCGCCGCTGTTGAAGGGGTCAACGAAGCACTGGTGGAGCTTACATTTGATCCTCCTTGGAATAGAGACATGATGAGCGAAGAAGCAAAATTGGAATTGGGCTTTCTTTAATCTTTTTTGGAAGAGACGCTTGCTTCCAATGCAGCGAGTGTCTTCTTCGGCTTAGTAATCTTCTCCTCTTCACCAAACAAAGCGTTCCAGATTTTTCTAGACTCTTTTGTCAATAAAGGAGATACAACAGATAAGATCAAAACATAAACTACAACAAAAGATTGCAATATAGGTAACAGGCCACCTGCTTTACCGATATTGGCCATAATGATTGAGAACTCCCCCCTTGCCGATAATGTCAGTCCAATATCAAATGAAGCACGAGGCTTCATTTTTGAAAAATGAGCAGCAAAATAGCCCGAAGCTACATTACAGACAACAGTAATTACAGCAGCAAGCGTAGCCCAACCTATCGCACCGCTTAACGTATATATATCAATCGACAAACCGAAACTAAAAAAGAACATAGCTCCAAAGAAATCTTTGTACGGTAATACCATCGCTTCAATTTTCTTGATATACTTCGAATCCGCAAATACCAGACCGGCCATTAGTGCTCCAATAGCTTCGGCCACATGGATGGTTTCGGAAAAGCCGGCAATAACAAACAATAAACTAAATATAATCAGAATAAAGAGCTCCGAGGATTTTTCCTGAAGTAAGCGATCGATAAAAGGGATTAATTTTCGGCCAAGAACAAGAAATGTTAATATAAACCCCAGTGCTAATAAAGACGTACCTAATACGGCAAGAACTGACGTCCCTCCTGTTAAAATAAGACCTGACAAGAAAGATATATGCATCGCGATAAATAAATCGTCAAACATAATCATCCCCATTATCACTTCAGTTTCCGGGTTAGCAGTACGCTTGAGGTCGGTAAGCACTTTAGCTACTATAGCAGTAGAAGAACTCGTCATCAAACCACATAAGACCATAACTTCTTTAAAGGGAAGGTCCATTAACCAACCGATAAACAGGCCCGACACAAAGTTAAGTAGCACATACAATGATCCTCCGGTCACTATAGATTTGCCGGATTTGATCAATCGCCCAACAGAAAACTCAAGACCTAGATAAAAAAGTAAAAAGAGTACCCCCAATCGTCCCATAAACTCGATAAAGGGTTTGCTTTCAGAAAAGGTAAAAAAGTTCCATACCTTATCAACGGTCGATGTCAGTGTTGGGTTATTTGCCTGTTCTAAAAATTGTAATAAAAAATTGGGATATTCTTTATTTCCCAACAGCATTCCTATAATAATAAAAAATGGTATGACCGAAAAGCGCAGCCTATTGGCCAATAAGCCAACTGACGCGACCAACAAAACGGCAATTCCTATTTCAAGTATTATAATATGCGACATATAATCTTATAGCAGGATTTCTTTCAATAATTTTATATTTTTTGCTTTACCGGCAATAACTAAAGTCACGTCAGGCCTTATAATATACTCAGGCCCGGGATTTATAACTGTTTCATTATCATGAATAGCAGCTATGATAGACGCTCCTGTCTTTTGTCGAACGTCGAGTTCTCCGATAGTTTTATCCGCACCATCATTAGAAGCTTCTACTTTGTACCATTCAATACGTAAATCATCTAAAGCCACCTCAATTGTTTCTAAGGCCTTGGGTTTATAAGACAAGCCACCTAAAATACCCGCGATCTGCCTCGACTCCTCATCCGAGAGCGTCATGACACACTGCGTATCATTATCTTCTTCATCATGGCGGTATAGCTCTCGCCTACCATCATCATGAATGACTACAACCATATTATCCCCAGCTTCAGTTTCGATCTGATACTTCTTCCCAATGCCAATAAGATCACTTTCTCTAACTACCGACATGATTAGTTTTATTAGTTTAAAAATTAGATATTAATCAAACTTAACGAAAATTACTTTTGTATACAACCCGTAACAGAGAGGCTACCCCTCTTTACTCGCATCCAAAAGGATATAGGCCCCATCGTCTTTCTGCTTAGGCCTTCCTAAAGCCAAAGATTTACCGTGATAGAACAGAAAAATCCATCCCTCCGGAGCACCTTGCTCCCAATACGCCATACGACGATCACGAGCTGCGCGGCCATCATAGTCATATTTAGCAATAAAGTTTTTAAAAAGCTCTTCAGGTTCGGGAAGAACATCTCCACCAAAGAAGAAATGCTCGCCTCCAGTCTCAATATGAAAAGCCTGATGAAATTCGGTATGCCCCCCATTAATCTCATAACGAATTTCACTGTTAACAACTCCCTCTCCTTCGACTAATGTCAAATTGCCACTACGCTGTAACACGTCAAATACCTCGGTGCGGTACGAATCCGATTCCGAACTATACGCGTTTTCCCATTCTCCTCGTTGTACGATATATTCTGCATCAGGAAAGGCTATACGGCCGACCCCTTGTTTGAAATCTACCATACCTCCTGTATGATCTTTGTGGAGATGAGACATCAGCACGTATTTGACATCACCCGGTTCAAACCCAAGCTTACGGATATTAGAATGGATCAAAAGTTCGTCTTCGGCAGTGCGATAGCCCAAACCTGCATCACATAAGATTAAACCAGAGCGAGCAACAATCAAGAAGGGATGGACGTGAACAAATAAAGAACCCGGACGGCTCTTCGGATCATCCTTTAATGGATCAAACGGAATGAATTTCTTTGATCCGTCGACAGAGAATGAACCTTCAAAAAGGGAATATGCTTGTATCATCTTTTATAATCTTGTAAATATGACAGTTAGGCCTACAAACCACTAAATACAATGACCAACATTAGGTAAAAGCACCTAGAAAATGTATATTTACATACAAAATATAGTGCAAAGATATGCAAAAAAGGTGGGTCCTAAAACCAAAAAATGACAGCAACAAAATTAGCAAATTACAATTAGAACTGGGGGTAACCCCTATTGTTGCTCGGCTATTGGTAAATCGGGGCATCGACACTTTTGAGCAATCCAAGACCTTCTTTAGGCCTTCATTGGAGAGGTTACCAGACCCTTTCTTAATGAAGGATATGGATGTTGCGATCTCCCGAATCGAAAGAGCTATAGGCAACAATGAGAAGATCCTGATCTACGGAGATTATGACGTCGATGGGACAACGGCTGTTGCAGTCGTTTACAGTTTTTTTCGCGCTTTTCACTCCCGAATTGAGTATTATATTCCCGATAGATATGCGGAGGGATACGGAATTTCTACGCAAGGTATAGATTACGCTGCCGACAATGATTTCTCCCTAATTATAGCTTTAGACTGCGGTATCAAGGCTTTGGATAAAGTTGACTACGCCAATACGCGTGGTGTGGATTTTATTATTGGAGACCACCATCTTCCAGGCGACACCATCCCTGATGCCTGTGCTGTATTGGACCCAAAGCGTGCTGACTGTCCCTACCCTTATAAAGAACTATCAGGATGTGGAATAGGCTTTAAAATCATCCAAGCATTTATAAAAAAGAATGAAATGAATATGGATGAAGCCTATCAATACCTCGATCTAGTCGCGGTAAGTATTGCTTCTGATATTGTTCCGATTACCGGTGAAAACAGGATATTAACACACTTTGGGCTAAAAAAACTAAACACCAATCCTTCAGTAGGATTGCAAGCGCTTATAGATCTTTCTTCCAACAGAACCGGAATTTTTTCGATCAACGACATTGTGTTTCAGATAGGCCCCAGAATAAACGCTGCTGGCCGAATAGACCATGCTAAAGGGGCAGTAAACCTTTTGATATCAAAATCAAAAGATGAAGCATCCAACTACTCGGCAATGGTAGATGATCAGAATAATCTCCGAAAGGATTTTGACCTGAGAATAACTGAAGAAGCATTGGCTATTATTGAAAATAGTGAAAGTGATAAACTCAAAAAATCAACAGTACTCTATAAATCGGATTGGCACAAAGGTGTGATAGGGATAGTTGCTTCGAGACTGACAGAAAGATACTATCGTCCCACCATTATTCTTACCGAAACAAATGGCCATATCGCAGGATCTGCACGCTCTGTAGTAGGTTTTGACCTTTACGAAGCACTTAGTGAATGTAGTGACTTACTAGATCAATTTGGTGGGCACAAATACGCTGCCGGACTAACGATGCAGGAGAAAAACATCGCGCTCTTTCAGGCTCGCTTTGAAGAAGTTGTGCAACGATCAATTAAACCTGAAATGCTGCAACAAGAAGTTTCTATCGATGCAGAAATTGAACTAAAAGATATCGACAACAAATTTTATCGCATTCTTAAGCAATTTGAACCTTTTGGCCCGCAGAACGAAGCCCCTATATTTGTATCCAGAAATGTACAGATTCACGGGAGTGCTTATATTGTCGGATCTAATCATTTAAAATTTACAAGTCTCCAAGAAGGATCTCCTAGTTTTGACTGTATTGCCTTTGGACTGGCCGAACATATCCATCACCTCAATAGCAAGAGGCCTTTTGATATTTGCTATAGTATAGAAGAAAACAATTGGAGAGGTAAAAAGAACCTCCAGTTAAACATCAAAGGAATCCGTTATTAAATTACTTCTATTTTTTAAATTGTGGACATTGGTGAATACAAAGCATTTTATTTAGGTTTGCATTAAGCGGATAATAAATCGATGATACTAAGAGCAGAACACTTAATCAAGAAATACAAACAGCGTACAGTGGTAAACGATGTTTCTTTCCACGTAGAGCAAGGTGAAATTGTTGGTCTTTTAGGCCCCAATGGCGCCGGAAAGACAACTTCATTTTATATGATTGTAGGGCTGATCAAACCCAATGATGGCCATGTATTCCTTGACGATGAAGAGATAACTAAAGATGCGATGTATCAACGCGCTCAGAAAGGCATCGGATATCTCGCTCAAGAGGCCTCCGTCTTTAGAAAGCTATCGGTAGAGGACAATATTCTAGCAGTATTAGAAATTCACCACCCAAATAAAGAAGAGCGAAAAGCAAGATTAGAAGAATTATTAACCGAATTCAGTCTGCACCGTGTCCGTAAAAACCGCGGAGACCTACTCTCTGGTGGAGAACGTCGACGTACAGAAATCGCAAGAGCGCTTGCCGCCAATCCACATTTTATCCTATTGGACGAACCGTTTGCAGGGGTAGATCCTATTGCCGTTGAAGAAATCCAAACTATCGTCGCCAAACTAAAGGCCAAAAATATCGGTGTGTTAATCACCGACCATAATGTACAAGAAACACTCTCCATCACAGACCGTGCTTATCTCTTGACGGAGGGAAAAATCATGCTCACCGGTACTCCAGAAGAAATAGCAGACAGCGAAATGGCACGAAAATTCTATCTGGGCCAAAATTTCGTCTTAAGGCGCAAAAACCTATAACCTCTAATAACAAGAACTATGGAACTATTGAATTCTATCTTCACATGGATCATGAAAAAGCGTATACATCAGATCGAGCTGTTCATGAAATATCCACACGATGTACAGGAAGAATGGTTTCAAAACTTGATATCAGCAGCAGAGGCAACCGAATGGGGCAAAAAATACGATTACAAAAGCATCCTTACCCCAGAGGAATATAAAAAAAGGGTTCCTATTAGCGATTACGACGACATCAAAGGGTATATAGACCGTATGATAAAAGGAGAACAGAATATTCTATGGCCTTCGGACATAAAATGGTTTGCCAAATCATCAGGAACTACTTCAGACCGGAGCAAATTCATCCCTGTAAGTATGGAAGCGCTGGAGGAATGTCATTATCAAGGGGGCAAGGACATGCTGTCTATCTACTGCCACAATAAACCCGACAACAAACTTTTCACGGGTAAGTCAGTGGTTATCGGTGGGTCGTCGCAAATTAACAACTTCAGTCCGGACTCCTATTATGGAGACTTATCATCTATATTAATTCGTAACCTACCTTTCTGGGCAGAATTTAAACGCACCCCCAACCTAGATGTTACCTTAAATCCAAATTTTGAAGAAAAAATCGAGCAAATAGCACAACATACCATTAAAGAAGATGTGACCAGCTTAGCAGGAGTCCCTACTTGGAACATCGTCATGGCAAAGCGGATTTTGGAAATCACCAAAAAGGACAATCTCTTAGAAGTATGGCCTAACCTAGAATTTTATGGACATGGTGGTGTCAGCTTCAAACCCTACCGCGAGCAGTTTAAGCAACTGATTCCATCAGACGAAATGTACTATTTAGAAAACTATAACGCTTCTGAGGGCTATTTCGGACTACAGGATCAATCAGATTCTGAGGACTTATTACTCATGTTGGACTATGGAATCTATTATGAATTTTTACCAATGGAAAATCTAGATAAGGAGGATCCAAAAACTTTAAATCTGGACGAAGTAGAACTGGGTAAAAATTACGCACTCATTATATCTACCAACGCGGGATTATGGCGCTATAAAATTGGAGACACCATCCGTTTTACATCCTTGTCTCCCTATCGTTTTCAGATTTCAGGAAGAACCAAGCAATACATAAATACTTTTGGAGAAGAGGTAATCGTGGACAACGCCGAACAAGCTCTCCAAATAGCCTGTCGCGAGACGAATGCTAGCATCAGGGATTATACCGCAGGGCCAATATACTTTAAAGAAAATGAGGCCGGGGCACATGAGTGGGTTATCGAGTTTGAGAAAAAACCATCTGATTTTCAAAAATTCTGCGAAATTCTAGATCAGAAACTCCGTGAAATCAATTCCGATTATGATGCTAAACGCTATAAAAACATGGCGTTAAGACAGCCTATTATTCATAATGCCCCTACCTTTACGTTCTACAACTGGATGAAGTCCAGAGGTAAATTAGGTGGACAAAATAAAGTCCCCCGTTTGTCGAATAATAGAGAATATCTGGACACACTATTGGAGGTCATGCGTAATTCCTAATCTATCTTTTTCCGTAGTTTAGCAGCTTTCTCACCAAGATCTCCCTCTGCAGGGATTTTATTCAAACACATTTTGGCATTATCCAGATCTCCTTTTTCATAATAAGCTATGGCCAAATAGTAGTTAGATTCTAATGCAAACACCGATGGACCACTCGCTATTGGGGATAATAAATCAATAGCACTGACCCACTTTTTGGTACCGATATAACTCAAAGCTAAATAATATTGATACTGTATCTGTTCAGGATCACTTTCCAATAAAACGGACAACAGCTCTTCAGCGACAGCGTACTGTCCCTCATTAAAAGCTGTCACCGCCTTCTCATAGGAAGTGTTTTCTAACTCTCCACGAACAATTTCTGAACGCATCAAAGGCAACTCATATACCTCATAAGAGCCCTTAAAGAAAAAAAGTGATCCCACCAAAAGAATACAAGCTGCTGCTACTACAGGTAACCATCTCTTGATACCGGGAGTTGTTGATTTTGAGGACTCTCTATAGCGCTCGTTCACTTCAGCCAGCGTCGTCTTCAAGGAATCGTCTTGCGCTGGCACTCTACGGTTTAGAATCTCATATACTTCGCGTTGTAGTGCTACCATATTTCTGAGTTCGTTGTCGACAGCAAGCCGGGCTTCAAACCGCATTAACTCCTCTCCCTCTAGCAGTCCCTCAATATAATCCTGTATTTTCTCTGAATGGTTCTCCATTACTTTAAACTTTTGAAAATATTACTTTCTCTAACCTTTTTTATCAGGATCGACATACATTCACTTTTTTTCTTACGCAAGTAAGCGTAACTAATCCCCAAGGATTCGGCTATTTTTTCCTGCTGCTTCTCCACCAGACAACGTCGTATTATATCCTGACAACTTTGCCCCATAGTGCCCAAAACTGTCATTACATAATTCTCTCTATCGATTTGCACGAACAGTTCATCCCATTCCCCATACGACTTGTCCTCCACATATAATAAATCATTTTCGCTATTTGTTACCAACATACGTTGCCTTTTCTTCAACACGTTCAACCATTTACGTTTACACACCAGACTAAAAAAAGCCAAAAAGCTTGTTGTTAATACGAAGTTCCTGTCCCGAGCCATATGATAAATATCCACCAAAGATTCTTGTAAAATATCATATCCGTCATCTTCAGTTCCACTATTTTGTATAATCAGGGTAACAATTTGCTTTGCATATTTATTATATATAAGCTGTATGCCTTTGCTATCGTTATCCTTGAGGTACTGAATATATACTTGGTCTATGTGCATTTAATTGGCCATTACACTGTAAATTTAAAAATATTTCGGTGATAATAAAATTATCCTGATTTTGAACCAGAGACACAGAACTTTGACCGTAATAAGAGGGGCTTATATTGCAATTAATAAGAAATTTAATTATGTTTATTTAACATTAACAGCTCCAATATACCTTAAGGTAAAACTATTATGAAAATACACTGGATTATTACCCTACTTTTCATATGTAAAAAAATTAATTTTCAATGGCCATATGGAACATCCAAATCGCATTATGCACGATGTATTGTAATTGGTGAGCATGCTGCTTCGCGGTCATTCGTGTTTATGCGGCTACTTTTGTATGGATATTTCATACTGAATATTTACTCAGCATCTGCACAAAAAGACAGCACTATTATACCAATAGATACCTTTGAAAGTAAAATAGATTTTCAACAGCTTCCTAATGGCGTATCTTTCAAACCTATCTTAAGGCCGCTAATACAGGTTCCTGGTGGACGAACTCCTTATTACAAATACTTATGGGATTTTGGGGATGGCCACTTTAGCACACAGGCAGAGCCTATACATCAGTATGCTAAACCTGGTGAGTATGAGGTCTCTCTTTATGCTGTTAATAATTACTCGAATGGTCCCAAGCCGAAACGACCAATACGAAAAATAAAAAATACAGCTCCGCCATCAGCATTAGCACATCGTTCGTCTAATACCTTTGAGCAAAATTTCTTTGCGTCCAACGGTGTATTTCAGATTTTTAAGCTGTCCGATGCCAAACCGGGGGAAGATATTTCATTAATTCTCGGTGTACAAACCGAAGGTAAGAAAGGTAAAGTATATCTACTCTCTAATGAGAAGATTGCTGGGCTTAACGGGTTTCAGTTCGCCCACCAAAGCACCTATTATAAAGAAAACATTGATAGCTTGGTAAAAGCAGAAGCATTATCCAGTATGTGGGCCAGTGTAAAGCAGTCTACATTCACTAAGACTGGATCTCCAGACTACGGTATAAAAGAGGTATCCACGTTTCAAGATCAACAACAGGCCATCAACTATTTCAAACATCTTTATAATGCTTATAATTCTTTAACGGCCTATGATATCGACCCTTCGAACGGAGATCAGCAATTTTCCTTGATTAATCTTGATGTAACCGAAGATATGTTGGTAGACACGAATGCCATTGTCACCATCACCGGTGTATTTATACCAGAGGATGGTCTCGCAAATGTCCACCAAGTAGATATCCCAGTTGTAAAATCCCATGACCCCAACAAGATGTCTATAAAGCCCGCCAGGATGAACTATCGCTTTCAAAAGAAACGTAAGACACTGACCTACAAGGTTCAATTTCAAAACGATGGCGAAGGCGATGCCAAGAATGTGCGATTAGAGATGCGCATCCCGGATGAAATTATCAAAAACTCTTTTAAATTAAAAGCATTATACCCCAAATGTGACAGCTGTGAAACAAGCAGCAGCCGTGGTTGTTATCGCTACTATCTAAAAGATGATGGTACGTTAGTCTTTCATTTCAAGGATATATCCCTCCCTGGAACAGCAGCAAAAGATATTACAGATATGGATAGTACAAAGGGATTTATTCTCTTTGAAGTAGAGACACAAAAAAAGCTTAAGAACAAGTCCTTTGAGGCGTACACTAATATCTATTTTGATAATAACCCTCCTATCAAAACCAATACAGCAACTACACGATTCTTACGCACACTATCTCCATTTATCACAATAGGTGCCACAAGTACCTTCGGAACCCCCAAAGAGAACGAGCTCAGTCATAAATTTAAGACAGGTTATCAAATTGGCTTCGGTATCGCTCCGACCGCCCCTTATCGTAAACCATACTGGCAGATAGAATTATATACAAGTTATTTCAAGAGAGAGAGTCAATCTCCTCGTGGAGATAAAAAAGGAGAACACCCCTACTTGGTCGATGGAAAAACCAACTATTTTGTCTACAATGCTGTCAGCGATTTCGAAAAACGGGAATACCTCACATTACAAATACCCGTACAGATTCGTTATAACTTCAACCCTTTCTTTTCCATGGGAGCAGGTGCAAGTGCCCGAAAAGACTTTAACATCAAAGCTTCTGGACAGACGACATATTACCTCGAACGAATGGGGGCTAATGGGGTAATGGAAATCGCACAGATGAGTGAATCAAAAGATTTATCTAAAACAAACAGTGCTATCAAGATAAACCCTTTTCTCGATCTAAACGTCGGTAGTGTCAACCTAGGCCCAGCACTTGGATTGAGATTCACCTATGATAAGCAACAAAAATGGAATGGAGGTATCTATGGTATATTTCGCTTTTAGCAGATGAGAATACAATGTCTTGCATTACACATACTCCTACTAGTCGCCTGTAATAAACCTAATTCTGAGCCTCTAAAAAAAAATGAACTACATTTTAGCGAGGAACAGTTAGATTCTATTTTCGAAGTTTTTGAGGGTATCGCCTATGAAAACCCGGCATCTTATGTTAACGACCCTGACTCTTTTTTCAACCAACTGACTGTTAGCGCCAAAAGCAGCTATCAAAAAGAGATGTACCTCTATGGTCTTATTTTTATGGGATACGGCCTTTTACAACATGGGGATAATTTGGGAAGTACCAAATATTATGAGAAAGCCTATAATTACATAAAATCAACTCCTGTCCAAATACGAGATATTAATACAGAAATCGTCAAGCCTTTAGCTAATCTCTATATTCAAATCAATGACACACAAAAGTCAATCACACTGCTAAAAGTTACGCTACAAAAAATGAAAAATGAAAATGAAATTGTGGAACTAAGCAACAACTTGGCAAACGCTTATTTATACAATGCCGAATTGGACAGTGCCAAGACAGTCTTATTTCAAGCTATGAAGTACAAGGCAAGTTCAATCACAAAGGCTTTATTGTATAATACATTAGCTTCTGTATATGAAGAAGAACGAAATAAAGAAAAAAGCAAATTTTATAACAATCTTGCTGTAAAAGAATTTGAAAAGACTCCTCTGAAAGATGAGGCACAGCTTTGGTATGCCTCCGCCCTAGGATTAAAAGGTTGTTTAGTACAAGATAATAGACTTGTCACAAGAGCTATCAATCTCGTAGAAAAAGATTTTCCTAACGAACAAAATAGATTCAAAGCTAAGCTGACCCTGATGAAAGGAAACCTCTTACGGGACAAAGGTTTCTATCGGGATGCACTCGATGCTTATGACAAAACCCTATACTACTTCAAACCGGAAGGCAAATCATATGTACTAGATTATACGTATACTCAAGCACTTTTAGGGAAAGCAAAGATACATGTGGTCATGGAACAACTGGACTCCGCATTATACTATTATGAATGGGCTATAGAAAATGACTTTAGAACCCAACAACTGATCGTCAGCAGCAGGGATCAGCTACGAAACAATATACTTAACAAAGAAACCATTGAAAGCATAATTACACTCATTGAGAACAAACCAGGCCTTAGTCAGCAAAAAGAGGTTGTACAACAACTTCTTTGGTGTATCGAACTAAGCAAAGCACGATTATTAATTAATGAAATTAGTAGATCCGAAGAGTGGCTAGGCGCTTCTGAAAAAACAAAAAAAGGAATACAGACCATTTGCCAGCTCTACCATCAAATAGACACATCCTCGGATCAAAATGAAAAAATAAAACTATCTAAGCGGATCCAACAGGTTATGATAGAATTCGAATTGTCAGAAAAGTATTTTGAGGCGATACGATTTGAACCGCAAAAAACACAGTTTCTAAGCCATCTAAACAAGCCAAACAGTGATTTCTATACTTATTTTATCCACAATGATAGCAGTATAAGTGTTATCTATACATCAAAACACGATCTCCAGTTCAAAAGAATAAGTACAGCAGAACCTTTAGTACGTCTCATGGCTTTCAAAGACAAATACTTTGGCAGCAGCCCCAACAATTACAATCAAAACCCACAGGAATATAATCTCGAAGCGCAGTATCTTGCCGAAGAACTCCTTCCCAACATTGAAGATACGCAGCGTAATATTTTCGTATCATTGGATGGGCAGTTGTACGGCTTCCCTTTTGACGCCCTGTATAAAAATGATTTTTTAATCAAGACTCATAATTTTGCTTATCTGAATTCCTTTTTACTATTCGACCTTTTAACCGCAAAACCTCAGAAAAAATCAGCCATAGCATTAATGTACCGCTCCACTTATCCCGAACCTCTCCCTAATCTCCAGTTTGTCAAACAAGAAGTACAAAATATAGCCAAACGATACGCTGTAAATAAAATCGGACCTAGAAAACAAAACGATATTATAATACGAGAACAATTTGCAACGCCCAATGTAATTCATATCGCAGCACATACCATATTGGATACGACTACTGCTCCAGTCATATACCTCAATGAACCAATTTCTACCAACCAGCTCCGGTTTTATGAAATGAATGCACCACTAGTCTTTCTTTCTGCATGCAATACTGGTCACGGTCGTCCTCTCCCATCGGAGGGTACCGAAAGTATACAACGGGTATTTTTAAGTAAAAACGTTCCTTCAGTTATATCGACATTTTGGTTTGCAAATGACGAAACCATGCTAAACATTACCACTTCGTTCTACAAAGAACTCTTTGAAAACGATGATCCAATTTGTGCATTAGCAGAAGCAAAACGAACATTCCTACAATCAGCGCCCCCCGTTCAACAAAATCCTTGGTACTGGGCCAATATCAATTATACAGGTATAGGGAACAAAATAGGTTTGAAAAAACGATCAAATCTACCTTTTTTTACTGTTGGAGTGCTAGCACTACTCGTACTAGCTCTCCAATACCCTGTGACACTATGGTTTTATAAAACGTTTGAAAATAAAGACAAAAAAGCCAACAATAAAACTAAATAGAGTAATCTGCCTATAATCTTCGTCACGATACCAAAGTTCTTCTTCTATCTCTTCTTTCATGTGTATATGATTTGATTTACAACTGCTTTATGGAATATCCGACTATATTATGCACGTTTTTGCTGCAAAGTGGTATGCATACAGCTTCGCGGTCATTCGTGCTTGCGCAGTTATTGCTAAAAAGATATTTCATATCATTTAAGTTTATTGATTATTTAATAAACGTTGATCAGCAAAACTTTGCTACTTCACGTATGCCAAAACTTTAATTTCAGTCCTTCTATTCTCTTGGTGCATTTCTTCAGAACATTCGACACCATTTTCACAGTGATTCAATAATTTTGATTCCCCATAACCTTTAGCAATTAATCTATCCCTAGCAATTCCATTGTAGACTAAATATGCTACAGCTGCATCCGCTCGACGTTGAGATAGCTTTTGATTATAAATACCGTCGCCCCGACTATCGGTATGGCTTGACAGTTCTATCCGTAGACTTGGATTCTGCTTCATTATGGTGACTACATTATCCAAAACCAACGCTGCGTCAGAACGGATGTTACTTTTATCAAAATCGTACAAGATATTCTTTAACACCCAGCTTCCATCCTTTTCCAGATCACATACACCTAATTTTAAGATTACATACAACGTCTGACTACGATCTAATCCTTTGGTAGTCACCAACTCAGTTTGCGAGTATCGTCCCTGCTGATTGGCTACAACAGTAAAATCCGCTTGGGGATCCAACTGATAAATAAACTTACCTTCACTATCAGATATTTGGTTAGAGTTGATTCTATTAGCGCTATTGGTCAAGACCGTATTAATATTCGGCAAATTACGTTCTACAGTACAGTCAAATGTCTCTCCAATCAGCGTAAACCGCGGATCATCGTGAAATATTTCCTTGAAAATAACTTTGCTATTCGTATTAAAATCGGCATCCGTCAAGATTAGCAATGGCGTCTTTACACCATTTTTCTCTCCAACCACTTCATATCTTCCATTTTTGACTGCCATCAACTTAGATGCTAACCCGTTTGCATCTGTCGTTGATTTCTCCTGTGTTTCTGGTCCATCGATAGAAACGACAACGCCACTCAACGCCAAATTGGTCTGCTTATCCCGTACCATAATCTGTAGGTCTTTTGACTCCGTTTTAGATTGGACAACTTCGTCGTATCTAGGCTTATCGGGAGCAACTAGAGGGGCCTCTGGCCGTTTGGACTTCCCAAACAGGTATTTAACTCCGATCCCAGCTTGTACCGTTTGATGGAATGTATTACGTACCACCGGCACCTCCTCATAATGGTCTAGGTATCCTTTAATCGTTGTTGTGGATTCAATAGGATTGGCTGTTTCGACACTTTCCTTTACGGCAAACTTACTTGCTTTATTACCAAACTTGACACCAAACGTCTGGACATAATCGACATGCGCAAACACCGCAAAATTAGATCCCAGCATGTAGTTAAATCGTAGACCTCCGAGTCCCGCCCAACTATTTGCCTTGTTCGTAGAGTCGTTGTCAGTAGATTTTATGGGATAGTCGTAAGTCCCCCTAGTATCCGAATAGCTCATTGTACGTACATATTCCGGAAAATACTGTATCATCACCCCGCCTCGGACATATGCTTCGGCATGAAACCTATTCTTAGTGAATTTATAAGTTGGCCCTAAGGTGAAAAGGTAATTTTCAAATCTCGAGTCATTCTTATAGGCAGTGGATATACTTCCATTCACAAAATAAAAACTATCCATTTTGGATATATCATTACGGATATACCGTGCATCGACTCCCAATCCAAATTTATTTCCATTGAAATACTTATCGACAAACAACCCAGAGTAAAAACCCGTCTTGACTTCACCAATCTTTTTGTATTTCTGAATGGGAAAGCTTGCCCCTCCCTGAACACCAATTTGCAGGTCCCCTTTCTCCTGCCCTTGAACATTTGCTAAAAATGTAATTCCCAATAACATTAATGCGAGTAAAAGTTTTTTCATATTCATCTTTTTTTTGTTTACAATTTGTTATTCCTCCTTTAGGATTCACTTTGTTATTGATATATAATGTCGATTTGTTATTTGTTACCCACTAAATGAAAAAAATCAACGTTTTTTTTTCCTAACTTGCGACTTTCAAAAACTATATCATTGATATGAGCGCGGTAGATCAAATTTCAATTCGCGTAGAGCCAACTAAACAATCAAGACTCTCGCAGGTAGACTTTAACAATTTAAAATTCGGGCAGATTATGTCAGACCACATGCTCGTGGCCGAATACAATAATGGAGAATGGACAGATGTCAGCATTGTGCCTTATGGCGATATCGCTGTCAGCCCTTCTATGTCTGCTTTACATTACGGACAGGCTATATTCGAAGGAATTAAGGGATATAAATTTGAGGATGGTACGGTGAGTATCTTCCGTCCGGACAAAAACTGGGAACGTTTCAATAAATCTGCAGCACGCTTGCAAATGCCTGAAGTTCCTGAACACATATTCTTGGACGGATTAAAGAAACTATTAGATATCGACCGTGATTGGATCCCATCTAAAGAGGGAACTGCCTTGTATATACGTCCATTTATGTTTGCTACAGAAGCAGCACTAGGTGTACACCCTTCTATATCATACAAATTTATCATTATCACTTGTCCGGTAGGTGCTTATTACAGCAAACCTATCTCGTTAAAAGTAGAAACACACTATACACGGGCTGCTGAAGGTGGTGTTGGGTTCTCGAAAAATGCGGGTAACTATGCGCTTTCTTTATACCCTACACAGTTGGCTAATGACGAAGGTTATGATCAAATAATGTGGACAGATGCTGCAGAACACAAATATATTGAAGAAGCAGGTACTGCCAATTTAATTTTCCGTATTGGAGATACGATCATTACGCCGCATGGAGATACTATCCTCCATGGGGTAACGAGGCGTACTATCATGGAGTTGGCAGACAAATGGGGCTATAAGACAGAACAACGAAGAGTATCCGTTAAAGAGTTGATCGATGGCATCCAAAATGGTACGGTATCCGAAGCTTTTGCTGCCGGCACAGCTGCAACTATTACACATATAGACCGTATCGGGTTCGAAGGCAATAATTACACGCTACCTCCAGTAGAAGGACGAGAATTCTCATTGAAAGTACTGGATTATCTAAACCAGCTACGTTACGGTAAAATCGAAGATCCGTTTGGGTGGAACTTTATCGTATAAATAGAAAGAACTTTCATGATTCCATTGAATCACCAACAGAGATGAAAGTTCTTGATGGTCTCTGAAAACATACACTTTCAGAAAAAAATAAAGAGCAAAAATTTTTAGTCTTTGCTCTTTATTTTTTTATCCTTGCCTGGATAAATCCTATAATATTGTCCTTATCCTCCGGTTCAAACCATGTCGTATTACCGTATTTCTTGAACCAAGTAATCTGCCGCTTGGCATAACGTCTTGAATTTTGCTTTATTTTATCAACGGCCTCTTCAAACGAGATCTTATGATCAAAGAAATCAAACATTTCTGCATAACCTACTGTAAGCAATGCTGGTTTATAGCGATAATCTATTAATGATTTAGCCTCTTCTTCTAATCCCATCCCGATCATTTGATCCACACGTAGGTTAATACGATCGTACAATTCACTTCGCTCCACATTGAGACCGATGGTGATCACATTAAAAGGTCTTTGCGAAAAAATCTTCTTTTGATAATAAGACATAGGTTTACCCGTAGCTTCGTAAACTTCCAAAGCTCTGATAACACGCTGTGGATTGTCTGTATCAGCTATTGCATAATAATCAGGATCTACTTCTTGGAGACGCTGCTTCAAAACTGATAGACCTTGTTCTTCGGACAATGCGTTTAGCCGTTCGCGAATCCCTTCAGGCGCTTTGGGTAGATCGTCTAGCCCCTCAGTCAGTGCCCGAATAAAGAGCCCTGAACCACCGACAGCTATTACGACATCATGTATCTCAAATAATCGGTCTAACAATGCCAAAGCTTCCCTTTCATAATCTCCTGCAGAATACTCTTCGTCTACGGAATGGGAATCAATAAAATGATGAACAGCAGACCCCAACTCGTCGAAGTTTGGCTTGGCTGTACCAATCGTCATCTCTTTATAAAACTGTCTGGAATCAGCGGATAATATTTCTGTCTTGAAATGTTGAGCTAAAAAAATAGCCGTAGCCGTCTTCCCTACTGCTGTAGGTCCTACCACTACGACCAAAGTCTTTTTATTTTTATTATCCACTGTACTCCCTAAAATGTCATTATTGAAAAAGACATATTAATAATCATCATCTGCAGACCCGAACTCTTCTTTATCACCTTCTTCATCCCCTTCCTCATCGCCGTCCATAGTTTCATAATCATCATCCTCATCTACGCCGTATTCTTCCGCACTTTCAATCTCTTCGACATAATCATCATCGTCTTCCGTCTCTGTAGAAACCGGAAAATTAGCTGAAGCAATCATTTTAGGTGCCTGACCCACAGATTTAAAGATTGCCGGATATTCCTTTCCTTCTTCCTCTTTTAAGATCTTTATCAATTCGACGTGAAAATCATAAGGACGATCAAAATTATAGATGTAGTAAAATTTTTGATGTGGATCATCAATAAATTTACTCAACCGTATGTTTTCCATCAACAGTACACCAGCCTCGACCTTACGCTGTACTGGCTTTAATGCAATTTCAGTACCCTTTTTCCACTGGTCATTACTCACATAAAAAGAGGAAGAAGTATCTATCTGATACCCTGTACTCTTATGAATTTCTTCGTGCAACTCCATGAATGTACTTTTTGAAGGCATATCTATGTCCCGATATACATCTTCATAATCTTCAAATGTTACTCTAAATCTATAAATTGCCATATATCAATATTGAAAATAAGCCAAAGCTTATCCAAATGTAAAAATATAAATTATTTTGATGTCCCTATGGACAATCTTTGCTTCGGCTCTAAGTTAAGTATCTTGGCGCGGGCCACCATAAATTCGTAAGCAGCCTCTCTCTCATTAGGAATATCACCTTCTAAAATTGCTTCCCGAATGGCATTCTTGATGACACCAACTTGCTTTCCAGGCTGTAACCCAAAGACATGCATAATATCTTCACCCGTCACTGGAGGCTGCCAGTTACGCAAGTGGTCTCGCTCCTCAACATCTCTCAACTTCTGTTTAACTAGTTCAAAATTGTCACGGTATTTTTTCTTTTTAAACTCGTTTTTTGTAGTTACGTCAGCGTGGCATAGTAGCATCAATGCATCAATATCATCACCTGCTTCAAATAATAAACGACGCACTGCTGAATCACTAACAATATCTTGTGCCAATACGATGGGTCTAAGATGAAGTTGGACCAATTTCTGGACAAACTTCATTTTCTCATTCAATGGCAATTTTAGTTCCGCAAAAAGCTTAGGCACCATACGCGCCCCCTTGTCTTCATGGCCGTGAAAAGTCCATCCCACCTTTTTGTCAAATCGTTTGGTCGCAGGCTTGGCAATATCGTGCATAATAGCAGCCCATCTCAACCACAAATCATCCGAAAGTTCAGCTACATTATCCAGAACTTCCAAAGTGTGGTAAAAATTATCTTTATGCCCTCGTCCTTCCACAATCTCCACACCGTACAATTGGCACATCACAGGGAATATGAGTTCTAACAATCCCGTATCAAAAAGATAACGAAATCCAATAGATGGTTTCGGGGCTAAGATAATCTTATTAAGTTCATCTGTAATCCGCTCTTTGGATATAATTTTAATCCGTTCTTTGTTATCGACAATAGCTTGTATAGCCTGCATATCGATCTTAAAATTCAACTGTGTGGCAAATCGTATAGCCCGCATCATCCGCAAGGGATCGTCAGAAAAAGTTTCCGTGGGATCCAATGGCGTACGAATAATACGTCGCTCTATATCGCCAAGCCCATCAAAAGGATCGAGGAGTTCTCCAAAAGAGGCTCCATTTAGAGAATAAGCCATTGCATTTATCGTGAAGTCACGTCGATTTTGATCATCAGCTAACGTACCATCTTCAACAATAGGCTTGCGCGAATCTCTTCGATACGATTCTTTCCGCGCCCCCACAAATTCAACATCGAGTCCCTGGTACACCAACATAGCTGTACCGAAAGACTTATATAACACAACCTTAGTATTCAACTGTTCACCTAATAGGCTTGCAAACTCGATCCCGGAGCCGATCACCAAGATATCTACATCATATTTAAAGGGGCGTCCCATAATCCGGTCGCGAACATAGCCACCAATCACATAGCATGCTGTATCCGTTTTATCGGCCAAATCTCTAATAATCGAAAATATAGGGTGTTGCAATTGTTCTATCATAGCTTGCGCATACAGACCTAGAGGCCTAACAAGTCACAAAAGTACTTATTTTAAAAGAATATTCTAAAAGATAAACGGAGTTAATTCGACAGCAAGGTTAATCTCTATCTCTTGAAAGCTTACGAAATGCCAAAGGATTTGCACTTAATTCAGCCTGCTCTCTCCTATTCTTTACAATATGCACCGCTGTAAAAATAGCTTCCAAAAAAGACTCATGCGAGGCCATATTACGACCTGCAATATCGTATCCCGTCCCATGGTCAGGAGAAGTCCTTACGATAGGAAGACCTGCCGTATAATTAACACCTTTACGATCTGCGATGTGCTTAAATGGAATAAGCCCTTGATCGTGATACATAGCAAGTACGGCATCAAACTTCTGATAAGCATGCGATGCAAAGAAACCATCGGCGGGATAAGGCCCGAAACAAAGTATACCTTCTGCATTTGCTTTAGAAATAGCTGGACGTATAATTTCCTCATCTTCAACACCAATTATACCATTATCACCGGCATGTGGATTCAGCCCTAAAACAGCAATTTTCGGCTTCTGAATCCAAAAATCCTTTTTAAGACTAGTATGCATTAATCTAAGTTTTTTTAATATCCCTTCTTCCGTAATCTGCGAAGCGACATCTTTAATAGGAATATGTCCTGTCACTACACCTACACGAAGGTCATCGCAAAGCATAAACATAAGTACGTCATCAGAACCAACCTTCTCTTGAAGGTATTCTGTATGCCCCGGAAACCGAAATCCTTCTTGTTGTATATTATGTTTATTTATCGGTGCTGTCACTAAGGCATCTATCTTTCCCGAGTTAAGGTCTTCGACGGCTTTCTCCAACGAAATAAACGCATACTTTCCGCCTATTTCATTTTCCTCCCCTAATGTAATTTTGACATCTTCTTGCCAACAATTAATAATATTGGGACGCTTTGAGTTTGCTTGATCCGGAGTTTGTATAACATTAAAACTAAAGTCATTAATGTCATTTGCTTTACGATGAAATGAAGCATTTTTGGTATTACCATAAACAATGGGTGTAAAATATTCTAAAACACGACTATCTAACAATGATTTGATAATCACTTCCATCCCTACTCCGTTCAAATCACCAATACTAATACCTACTTTCAATTTTTCACTCATTACATTAAAGCATTTTATACTCAAAAGTAACAAAAATTAGGCAATGAAAAACACTCTACATTCGAAATTATAGCTTTTACTCCCAAAACTCACTTGTTATAGAATCTTTATTTTAAACATTCATGACGTTTTTTTACTTTTGGTCTTTGAGACTTTTCACTTTTTGACATTTCACATGAGTACTGTACGCGCTAAAAAACACCTTGGACAACATTTTCTAAACGACAAAAATGCTGCGCAGCGAATCGTTGAAGCCTTGGATCCATCATTAGGTTTCGCTCAGGTTTTAGAAGTCGGTCCAGGGATGGGGGTTCTTTCTGATTTTCTCTTACAAAAAGAAGAATACGAAACTTACTTAATTGATGTCGACGATGAGTCCATTGATTTTTTAGCAGAAAAGTATAGTGAACTGGGAGACCGCTTAATCCATGGTGATTTTCTAGCACTGGATTTCTCCAAATATTTTGGAGAAAAAATGGCTATTATCGGTAATTTCCCATATAATATCTCCTCTCAAATTCTTTTTAAAATCCTTGACGAGAGACACCGTGTGATCCAAATGGCTGGCATGTTTCAAAAGGAAGTTGCTGAACGCTGCGTCGCCAAGCCGGGTAGCAAAGAGTATGGGATCCTTAGCGTCTTTTTACAGGCATACTATAAAGTAGAGTATCTTTTTACGGTCAAAGCTGGAGCCTTCAATCCTCCCCCCAAAGTGCTTTCGGGGGTCATGCGTATGACTCGGAATGAAGTAGAAAAATTAGACTGCGATGAACAACTATTTTGGAAAGTCGTAAAAGCAGGGTTCAATCAACGTAGAAAAACACTACGAAATGCACTGTCTGCTGTGGTCGTAAAAGATAAAATGAGTGATAACCCACTATATGAGTTACGGGCCGAACGTCTTACTGTAGCCGATTTCGTTCAGCTTACTAACGAAATATTCAACGCAAGATAGAAAAAATGATTACCGACAGCGAGTTTATGATTATAGGCGGAGGTGTAGCGGGTCTAACCGCTGCTATCGCACTTCAATCTATCGGTCGTGAATTTGTCTTGATTGAGCAACGTCAAATACTTCATGGCATAGGTGCTGGTTTTGGGCTAGCAGCCAATGCCATGCAAGCCCTTGATTTATTAGGTTTAAAAGGAGATATAGAAAAAATAGGCTATTATTTGGACAATTACCATATCCTTAGTGAAAAAGGAAATATTCTTTTCAAACCTGATACAAGCAGGATATCCAATCAGTATAGTCAGAAAAACTTCGCTATACACCGCGCAGATTTACACGAACACCTACTATCGAAAATCCCATCAGAAAAAATTATACTAGGCAAACGTGCTATAAAATTAGAACAGGAAACTGGTTTTGTCCGTGTATTTTTTGAAGATGGAAGTATCCATACTGGGACCTATCTGCTGATAGCGGATGGGGTCAAATCTTTACTAAGACAACAATTAGTACCATCGTCAACTCCTCGCTTTGCCGGATACACGTGCTGGAGAGCTACAATTGATAATTCCAATATCAAATTAAATACAGGTTTTGAAACATGGGGAAAGTCTGGCCGATTTGGAGTTACTCCATTGATCGGCAATCGAATTTATTGGTACGCATGCGTCAATGGGAAAGCAAACGATCCACAGTTTAAAACCACCACCGTAGCAGACCTATACAATAGATTTGCGAGCTACCACGATCCAATCCCAAGAATACTACAAGCGACAAACAATGAGGACCTTATTTGGAGCGATATTATTGATATCAAACCATTAAATCACCTGGCCTATCACAATATGTTGATAATTGGCGATGCTGGCCACGCTACAACGCCCAATATGGGACAAGGAGCTTGCCAAGCAATAGAGGATGTAGCTGTACTCATAGATGAATTAAAAAAAAACAAAACAACGGTTAATGCCTTTCAATCTTTTGAAAAGAGGCGATTGGCGCGAACGCATTATATCACCGAAACTTCAAAACAAATTGGAAAAATAGCCCAATGGGAACACCCCTGGTCCATCGCGATTCGTAATACGTTGGCCAAAGCCCTTCCGAATCGGATCAAACAGTATAGTTTATTAAAGCTACTTTCCAAAGATTTTATGAAGGAAAACAATTAAAAAAAATGAGAATTCTTATTGTAGACGACATACACGAGGTATTACTGGAGAAACTTAATCAATCCAATATCTTGTACAACTACCAACCCGACATCACACGGGAGGATGCAGAACAATTGATTCCAGAATATGAAGCACTGATCATCCGCTCGAAATTTCAGGTGGACGAAAAATTCATTGATTTAGCTCCTAGACTTCGATTAATCGGGCGGGCAGGCGCTGGCATGGACAACATTGATGAGGAATATGCCAAAACAAAAGGAATCACCTTGATTTCCGCCAACGAAGGCAATAGAGACGCTGTAGGCGAACACATGATTGGTATGCTGCTTAGCCTAATGAACAACTTAAATCGAGGTGACAGCGAAATCAGACAAGGGGAATGGCGCAGAGAAGAGAACCGGGGCTATGAGCTTATGGGACGTACGGTAGCTTTAATAGGCTATGGTAACAATGGTCAAGCCATGGCAAAAAAACTAGCTGGCTTTGGTGTTAAAATATTGGCTTACGACAAATACAAAACTGGGTTTTCAGATGAATATGCAACAGAGGCTTCTATGGAAGAAATTGTTAAACAGGCTGATGTATTAAGTTTTCATATTCCGCTGACGCGCGAGACCAAAGGACTCGTTGACGATGAATACCTTTTCCATTTTCGAAAACCCATATTCTTTTTGATGGGAGCCCGTGGAGGAATAGTCAACATTCCATCTGTTTTAAAATATTTGGACAATGGAAAAATCCTGGGCGCGGCATTTGATGTGCTACCTGTCGAAAAATTTCCGGCACTTTCCTATCAAGATTGGTATATCAACCTTATCAGTCGGGACAATGTGCTATTAAGTCCACATGTTGCCGGTTGGACGTTTGAAAGTTATTATAAACTGTCTGCAATTCTTGCGGACAAAATAACAGAAAGTCTAAACAAAAATTAGCACACAGAAATACTGAGCCAACAATGCTAGATCCAACAGGTACACTTGGTGATAACCGGCCTTTTTGCGGAATAGGATAAAATGTAATGCAACAGCAATAAGGACATCGGTTAGAATAAACCCGGCTTTGACAGGCGCATCAAACGGCGAAAAAACCAACAGTAAAATGTGAATGACAATTAAGAAATAACAAAGAAGTTTCGCTCGCTTCTCCCCTATTAGATTTGGAATGGTTTTTAAATGGTAGTAGGAATCCTGTTCCATATCCCGGATATCAAATGGCAAGGTACATATAAGCAAAAACAGTATTTTCAACAAACCCAAGGCATTCGCCATCTCCCAGTCCATCGCTACCTCAGCGGTCCACATCTCTATCACAGGAAGTCCGACGCTACTCAACGACCAGACAACTGCTATATGAAAAAGCTTGAGCCCTGGAACCTGACGCAAACCACCTGATCTCCCTCTAACACGTAAAATAGGTAAACTATAAGCAACACTAACCAATCCTACGAAGCCTAAAAATACCCAGGTATGAAAATGCACTTGCAACAAACAAAAAATAAGAAGCAATACCGCAACAATATTATTTACCCAAAACACTACCTCATGCCCAAATACCCACCTAGTACGTGTATAAGGTGATTTTCGTGGTTCTTTCGGCTTGGATAGAAACAAACTAAAATTATACAACAACAGTGTTGCTGCTCCTTCGATACCTACCACATACCAATTATAATCCTGCTCCAAAACAACATAAGTCAGCAGACATTGGGCGATCGCTGCCATAGCAATCAGAAGATTGCTAAAAATAACAAAATGGTAGATTGTCTTGAGTTGATTCACACCTATTCTTTATGCTAATTTACAGAACAAATTCAATTACCTGTTATGATAAAAATTAGTTTTTGAGAGCAAAAAAAATTAAATTAGCCCTACAACAGGCTCTTTTACAGTTATCAATAAATAACTGTCTGTTTTGAATAAAAAAATAAATATAATATAGACCTATACTAAAAATTACAAGTAAGAAATGAGTTTTCAAATTAAAAACTTTGAAGAGTATCAGGATGCTTATAAAAGAAGCGTCGACAATCCAGAGGAATTTTGGGGGGAAATAGCTGAAAATTTTTTCTGGAAAAGAAAATGGACCAATGTACTCAATTGGAACTTTAAAGAGCCAAACATTAAATGGTTTGAAGGGGGGAAACTGAATATCACAGAAAATTGCTTAGACCGCCATATCTATAAAAATGGAGATACTCCTGCTATTATATGGGAGCCCAACGACCCATCAGAATCACATCGTATTCTAACCTACAAACAGCTACTAAGCAAAGTAGAACAGTTTGCGACAGTATTAAAAAACAATAATATACGCAAAGGTGACCGCGTGTGTATCTATCTACCCATGGTACCTGAATTGGTTATTGCTATCTTGGCTTGTGCACGTATTGGTGCTATTCACTCTGTTGTCTTTGGAGGGTTTTCTGCGCAGTCGATCGCCGACCGAATCAACGATGCAGAGTGCAAACTGGTGATCACCTCAGATGGGGGCCTCCGCGGCAACAAAGTCTTAGAGCTTAAATCGATCGTAGATGATGCACTGATGCAATGTAAATCTGTAGAAAAAGTAATCGTATTAACCCGAACCCGTACTCCTATCTCAATGATAAAAGGCAGAGATGTATGGTGGGAAGATGAGATAAAGAAAGTCGAAACACAGGGCAACCCAGCCTGTCCTGCAGAAGAAATGGATGCAGAAGATACGCTATTCATTTTATATACATCTGGATCTACGGGCAAGCCAAAAGGTGTGGTACATACTACGGCAGGTTATATGATCTACACCGGCTATACTTTTGCCAATACATTCCAATACAAACCGGGTGAAGTTTACTTTTGTACTGCAGATATAGGCTGGATCACCGGTCACAGTTATATTGTGTATGGTCCATTATCACAAGGCGCTACCTCCTTAATGTTTGAGGGAATACCAACCTTTCCAGATGCAGGAAGATATTGGGATATCGTAGACAAATACAAAGTCAATATTTTGTATACAGCTCCTACGGCAATACGTTCTTTAATGGCATTTGGAGAGAGTTATATTGACAATAAGGATCTGTCGTCTCTTCGTGTATTGGGGTCTGTTGGTGAACCTATCAATGAGGAGGCTTGGAACTGGTACAACGAAAAAGTCGGAAAGGGTAAATGTCCTATAGTCGATACATGGTGGCAAACGGAAAATGGAGGACACTTAATCACTCCTATTGCCGGTGTAACGCCACAGGTACCAGGCTATGCTCTACTACCGTTACCAGGAGTACAGCCCTGCTTGATGGATGAAAACGGTAAAGAAATAGAAGGAAATGATGTCTCAGGAAACCTTTGTATTAAGTTTCCTTGGCCAGGCATGCTTCGGACGACTTGGGGAGATCATGAACGTTGCAGACAAACTTATTTTGCCACATACAAAGACATGTACTTTACCGGCGATGGGTGTTACCGCAGTCCCGAAGGATATTACCGTATTACTGGTCGGGTAGATGATGTATTAAACGTATCTGGTCACCGAATTGGAACCGCCGAAGTCGAGAACGCTATAAATATGCATGCCGATGTCGTTGAATCTGCGATTGTAGGTTATCCACATCCAGTAAAAGGCCAGGGTATATATGCGTATGTCATCGCTCATCATCATATCGATGCCGAAAAAACCCGTCAGGATATTCTACAAACTGTGACCCGTCTGATCGGAGCTATTGCTAAACCGGACATCATTCAGTTTGTAACTGATCTACCCAAAACCAGATCGGGCAAAATAATGCGGCGCATATTACGTAAAGTGGCCGAAGACGAATTGTCCAGCTTAGGTGACACCTCAACATTACAGGACCCAACTGTAGTACAGGCCATCATCAAAGGAGCTGAAGAGTTTAAAAAATAACCAAAATTAGGGGGCCTATGTTCGCCCCCTTCTTACAATCCTGCCCGTATTTTCTTCAAAAAACCTAAAAAAATAGTCTTTTTTTTACTATTTTTATGACTTTCCATTAATGCATATAAGGTTTCATTCTCCTTTCGGCAAGAGCAAAGACATAAACCGATCCCGATATTATCGGGAGAGTTCTTGAATTCCGACAGTAAAGGATAACAGCATGAAAAAAGTTCTTGATGATATCTATAGAAATTCCTAGCGGAAAGATTAGGTGACATCGATTAAAAGAAATCAATAAATAGACACTTTCACAAAAAAGATAGATGCTATTAACTATATTATCGGGATTAATTTCGGCATGTTCAGTTGTCTTTATCGGCAAATATTTAAAATCTAAGTGGAGTTTTATCCTCCCTGTTCTGCCTGCTCTTTTATTTCTATTTTTTGCTGGACATATTCCCTTAATATCAAGTGGCAATCAGCAATTACAACACATCAAATGGGTTCCCTCATTAGGGGTCAATTTTGAGTTTAAACTTGATGGTCTCTCCCTCTTGTTCTCTTTATTGATTACAGGTATTGGCACCGCTATTTTCGTGTACGCCCGATCCTATCTCAAAGGACATATCTATTATGATCGCTTTTTTAGCTATCTCTTCCTTTTCATGTCAGCAATGTTGGGTGTTGTTCTTTCTGATAACATCATCCTACTCTTTATTTTTTGGGAACTCACCAGTATTTCTTCGTTTTTTCTAATTGGTTTTAACAACGACAATATAGATTCCCGAAAAAGTGCCCTCACGGCACTTAGTATAACAGGATTAGGAGGTTTTTTCTTATTAGCGTCGTTAATCCTTCTCGGAAATATTACAGGCACTTACAGCATTTCTGAAATGATCAATAACAAGGACCTTATTTTAAATAGCACCTTGTACCCGCTAGTCATTGGACTTCTATTTATAGGGGCTTTTACAAAGTCTGCGCAGTTTCCTTTTCATTTTTGGTTACCCGGCGCGATGAAGGCCCCCACACCTGTTTCGGCTTATCTACATTCTGCAACGATGGTTAAAGCTGGAATCTATCTGCTAGCACGCTTTACCCCCATATTAGGTGGTACAGATTATTGGAGCTACACGTTGATGATTATTGGTGGAGTTACGATGCTTTACGCTTCCATCCATGCTCTTTTCCGAATTGATTTAAAGGAGATATTGGCTTACTCGACAATATCAGCGCTTGGCATACTAACCTTTTTAATAGGAATCGGAACACAAGATGCATTCATTGCTGCCATGGTCTTCCTCTTAGCTCATGGCTTGTATAAGGCAACACTATTCATGGTCACAGGGATTATAGACCATGAAACAGGTACACGCGATATCACCGTATTATCCGGCCTAAGAACGGTGATGCCTCCTGTAGCTCTTGCAGCAATATTAGCGGCATTATCCAGTGCAGGAGTGCCTTTTACTTTTGGATTTATTGGCAAGGATCTTGTCTATGAAGCCACACTCCACAGTCCCTGTAATGATTATGTATGGATTTTTACAGGTCTAGCGATCACAACCAACGTTGGTTTAATCGCCGCTGGATTTATGGCGGGTATAAAACCATTCGTTGGAAAATTACCAAGCCAATTTCAACAAGTACATTTACCTAACAGATCCTTATGGATCCCCCCGTTATTATTGGCGTTACTAGGAATAGTCTTTGGGATCTTACCCTCCTTTGCGGGCGATTATTTAAGTATCCCCGCTGCCAGTTCCATTGGTGCAACATTTATTACAAAAAAACTACAGATCTGGCATTTCAACTTAATTCTGATATTAAGCATCGCTACTCTCCTTCTGGGTAGTATTATTTATGTACTTAATAAACCCAGCCCATCTAAACTACAGCGGTTAGCAAGATTCGACAATATATCGCCTCAACGTATCATAACGAGATTTGCCAACGATATCCTACGTTTTGCAAATTGGTTTACCAACCTTTTTCACAACGGATATTTAAGATCATATCACCTAAAGATTATATTATTTGCAGAGGTGTTGCTTGCTTATAAATTGTGGGTCAGTGGCCCCATACAATTAGATCTATGGACACTTACCTATCCAGACATTTATGAAGTCGTCATCGTAGCCGTATTGATTGGCGCTTTGTATATTATTGTCACAACGCCATCCAGACTGACATCAGTCGTTTCGATGAGTGTCATCGGGTACTGTATCTGTTTGATATTCGTAATCTATAGCGCCCCTGATCTTGCGATGACCCAATTCACCATTGATACGCTTTCAACCGTATTGTTTGTACTCGTGCTGTACAAACTCCCTGGATTTATCAATTTCGCCAGCAAAAAGATACTCTATCGAGATGCCCTCGTTTCCATAGGCTTTGGTATTACGATAGCATTGGTTGCACTAAAGGCATGGTCCGAACCTATTGCACGTGAGATTTCTAATTTTTATGGAGAGAATGCCTACCTACTTGCAAAGGGAAAAAATGTGGTAAACGTCATCCTCGTCGACTTCAGGGGGATAGATACCATGTTTGAGACTGTCGTATTGAGCATTGCGGCATTAGGAGTATATAGTTTAATTCGATTACGCTTAAAATCATCCGAAAGAGAATAATATGAAGAGTCCAATGTTACAGTCTGCGACAAAATATTTGTTGCCTATATTGTTACTATTCTCCTTCTTCCTCCTATTGCGGGGACACTATTACCCTGGAGGAGGCTTTGTCGGAGGGCTGGTCGCATCCATAGCTTTTGTATTACACAGTTTGGCCAATGGGACAGCACAGACAATGAAACTTTTAAAAAGAAAACCGCTATCTCTGATCCCAATAGGATTGAGCTTATCAACAATGAGCATGGTTATACCAATGGCATTTGGCTTACCTCCAATGACAGGGCTATGGTTTGAACACCCCGTCCCAGTAATCGGAATGGTCGGTTCCTCGCTGTTCTTCGACCTCGGCGTCTATTTGGTCGTCATAGGTGTGGTCTTGACAATTTTATTTACGATTGCCTTAAATAACGAGGAGGAAAACAGCTAATGGAATTATTGCTTATCATATTAATAGGCTTGCTATACGCAGCAGGCGTCTATCTCATCCTCCGGAGAAGTATGGTTAAGCTTCTATTGGGGATTATGCTACTAGGCAGTGGTGCTAATATTTTGATTTTTTTACTCGCCGGAATCACCAAAGGTAAGCCACCTGTGATCGACGAAGATGCAAAGCTTTTTCAGGATGCATTCGCAGATCCTATACCCCAAGCTTTAATCCTTACAGCGATCGTCATCAGCTTTGCTTTGACGGCCTTTGCCATTGTGTTATTAAAAAGAGTTTACGCTCTTGTAGATTCGGACGATTTAGATGATTTAAATACCCCAGAGGAAGAAGATATATGATAGACAACCACATATTAGCTCCTGTTTTCATCCACCTGTTTACGGCCATCCTACAGCTTATTGCGTGGAGAAAGACCGTTACGCAACGCTTTATGAGCGTAATTGGAAGCTTTTTGGCTGTCCTTCTCGCACTACGCTTATTGGATAGAGTAAATGAACAGGGAATCTTGACACTTAATGCTTCCAATTGGGAATCACCATTTGGAATTGTATTTGTAGCAGACTTATTGAGTAGTTCGCTTGTTCTTATCACCTCTCTAGCGGCACTAGCCGTCTCTTTATTCTCCTCAACAGGTTTGAATAGGCAACGGATGAACTACGGCTACTTTCCTATTTTTCACTTTTTAGTCATGGGACTAAACGGCGCTTTTCTAACAGGAGATATTTTCAATCTTTACGTCTGGTTCGAGGTTATTATCATTTCCTCATTTGTACTCATGACACTAGGCGGTCGAAAAACTCAGCTAGAAGGAGCTGTAAAGTATATGGCTATGAATATATTGGCATCGACATTTTTCCTTACCGGTATAGGTATCTTATATGGTATGACAGGTGCGTTGAATATGGCCGACCTTTCGGTCAAAATTAAAGAAGTGCAAAACACTCATCTTGTCGGTATTACGGCTTGTTTCTTCTTACTGGGATTTGGAATAAAATCGGCTATTTTCCCCTTGTATTATTGGCTACCTTCATCCTATCACACTCCACCGTCAGCAGTAGCTGCTACATTTGGAGGTCTACTTACAAAAGTGGGGATATATGCTATGATTCGCGTATTTAGCCTAATCTTTATCCCCGATCAATTCATAAAAGATCTTTTGATATGGCTAGCCGTCTTTACGATATTGACAGGAAGTTTTGGCGCATTGATCAAAACAAACATCCGACGCCTCTTCTCCTATCTGATCGTGTGTCATATCGGTTTTATGATAGGCGGGATCGGTATGTTTACCAAAGTAGCCCTGATGGGAACCATATTCTACTTATTCCATGATATCCTTGTCAAAACAAATATGTTTTTAATCGCAGGTTTGATCGGACAACTTCGCGGTAGCATGGATATGAAAAAAAACGGTGGACTGTATGGTGAATATCCCAAATTGTCCTTGCTCATAGCCGTTGTCCTGTTTTCACTTGTCGGAATCCCTCCGCTATCTGGGTTTTGGCCAAAAATATTTCTGTTCAAGGAAGCTTTTACACAAACGCAGTATTTTTTCATCGGAGCCCTCATTGTAGGCAGCTTTGTCACGCTATATGTTATAGCCAAAATGTGGGCTGAGGTATTCTGGAAAAATGTGCCTGATGATATTACTATAGAAAATAAATTCGCCCCCCTTCCGTTGGTCCGCAAGATACTTCTTGTATTACCTATAGGAATACTGGGGTTAGCCACGGTATATATTGGTCTGAATTCGGAAACTGTCATTCAATTGGTTGATAAGATTACTGGCCAATTAATAAATACGCAACCTTATGTAGATGCGGTATTAGGTAAACAAAAATAGGAGTATGATTAAGCAATTTTTAATGAACCTTTTGCTTTCCTTTATTTGGGTAGCACTAACAGGTTCCATGTATTATACTAATTTTGTATTTGGCTTTTTGCTCGGCTTTGCTATCCTATGGATTATGAGCCGCAATGATGGGGATCGTCGTTATTTTTATAAAGTACCTCGTGTCGTTAGCTTTGTATTCTATTTCTTATATCAAATGATCAAAGCGAACATTCAGGTGGCTTATGACGTAATGACACCACGCTATTTTATGCGTCCGGGAGTCGTAAGATATCCCTTGAACGCACGGACAGAGATGGAAATCAACATTTTGTCTATGATGATTTCGTTGACACCGGGAACGTTGATCCTAGACATCAGCGAGGATAAAAAAACCATGTATATACATGTTATGTACTTAGACGATCCCAATAAGTTTGTTCAAGACACAAAGACAGGATTAGAACGCAGACTATTAGAAGCTTTAAGATGACATTGGCAGCATACTTCGATTATTTTATACTACCGATCCTAACGATATCGGTGATTCTGGTGTTCATCCGCCTGGTTAAAGGCCCGAAAGTTGTAGACCGTGTCATCGCATTAGATCTTATTATCACGATTGGTATCGGAATCATTACTATCTTCACAATAAGATCAAACCAAAAAGTACTATTAGATGTTGCGATTATACTCGCCCTTATCGCATTTTTAAGTACTGTAGCTTTTTCATTTTACATAGAAAAAAAAGAAGATGATTGATATATTAATTGCCATACTAAGCACAATAGGAGCTTTAGCTATTTTCTTTGCCTCCTTAGGGATTTTGAGAATGCCTGATTTTTATCTCCGGTTATCGGTCACTGTTAAGGCTGCAACTCTAGGGGTAGGGTTGTTATTGCTATGTGCCGCTATTTTATTTCCCGACATCTCTGTCAGCACCAAAGCAATCGCTATTATTTTCTTCTTGATTATCACCTCTCCTATCGCCGCACATATGATCGGACGAGCAGCTTATTTTACAGGCACACCGCTTTGGAAAGGAACTATCGTGGACGAGTTGGCTGGACAATATGATAAAGAAACGCACCAACTCAAAAATGAAGAGAGCAACAAGCATTCTTTTGACGGGGACAAACCAAAGGGGCAGATTGCAGATTGCGATAAAGAAACGAGATAACTCATCAAAACTCTTCCTGTTTGCGTAATAGTTTTCTATTTCTAGATTTTTCGAGGCCGCTCTTTAATAACGGATACAAAAACACTGCACCTAATATAATTACTGCACCAAAATAAAATCCTATACTCATAGTCTCTTTATGCCCCAGTATCAGAATAGCCAGCAATATCCCATAAACGGGTTCCAGATTCGTAGTTAGCGCTACTGTAAATGCACTTAACTCTCTCATCACTGCTACCCCTAACACATAAGCAAAAGCCGTACAGACGCTCCCCAACAGCAACAAGTAAACCCAATCAGAGGAAGAAAGAATCATTTCTTTGTTAAACTGTCCTGAAAATAACAGGATAACAGAAACTCCGATAAAAGCCCCGATCATCTCGTAAAACGTAATTATTGTAGGACTATCTTTTTTTACCATCTTAGAATTAAGTATAGAGAAGAAACTCGCACAAAGTGCTGCCAATAACCCAAAAATAATTCCTTGCCAATATTGGAATTCAAACTTAAAGATAAGATATATACCAAAAATAATAACCAAACCTACTATGACATCGCCTAGAGCGATCGATTTACGGTTAAATATAGGTTCCAGGATGGCGGTAAACAAAGTCAACGAAGATAGCGTTACCAAAGTGACCGAAACCGTAGAAATCTTAATCGCGTGAAAAAAAGAAACCCAATGTATACCAACAATCACCCCCACGCCTATAAATTTCAACATCTTCGTCGAAGGGACTAGAACAATCTGATCTTTCATTTTAAGATAGACAAATAATGTCAGGGCTGCAATCAATACCCTATACCAGACCAAATGAAGAGCCGAAACAGTGATCAAATCACCCAGCACTCCTGTAAATCCCCAAATCAGTACCGTAAAATGCAGAATCAGCAAATTGCGATCGCGAACAATAAATTGCATATAGATGTGTATAATTATTTAGGAGCCTTTTTAAGCAAGATAATAGCAAGTAACAAAAATGTCATACTGGGGATTAACACCGAAAACAAAGGAGGTAATCCTCCCTTTAAAGCAAACATCGTGGAGAATTGATTAAAAACTAAAAAGCCAAAGCTTAAACCGATTCCGATACCAAGGCTTAAGCCGATTCCTCCCCGCACCTTCTTAGAGGATAGCGCAACTCCCATTAATGTCAATATGAACGCCGAAAAGGGATGTACGATTCTTTTATATTTTTCCAATAAGAGGTCTGTCATCATTCCTGTACCACGGATCTCTTCTTTACGGATACGCTCATTCAGTTCCTCCGTACCCATCGCGGTAAAGATGTTTTCATAGACCTCGAAATCCTGGGGTCTCATATCCAGTGTTGTATCGCGCTTTTCACCTTTCACCATCTCTTCCTTCAAGCCCGTGATAATTCTATTGGTATAATTTTCTATACGCCACTTGTTAGCCACAGAATCCCAAGCTACACGATCGGCCATAAGCTTCTCTTTCAACTCCAATCCGTCAAACTTCTCCATCACAAAATTATAACCTATAGCTCGCTGTGTATCGAAGTTATCAATATAGACATACGTATTACTATCAATCTGCATATGCGTGGAAGACGTATTGGTATTAATCTTATGTGGTTTGACGTAAACGTTTTCAAATTGTACCTTCATTTTATTGGTGAGCGGTAGTACATAAAGATTAGAAAGCAACGTAAACGTAAAAATCAACGTGGCAGCTATCATATAAGGACGTAGCAACCTATTAAAGCTCATCCCTCCATTCAATATAGGTACAATCTCCGTTTGATCCGCCATCTTAGAAGTAAAGAAAATCACCGCAATAAAGTTGATTAACGGTGTGAGCATATTTAGGAAGAATGGTACAGACCCTAAAGCATAATATTGAAACAAAACCTGCGTAAAGGAAGCCTTATTCTTCAAAAAATCGTCTAGCTTTTCGGAGACATCGAAAATCACGATTACCACAATAAAAATAGCTACCGTGAATAGGAAGGTAGTTAAATATTTACGGATGATGTAGCGATCGATGATATTCATTTCTCAAAGTAAAAATTTAAAAAAGCAAAAATCAAAAATCTATAACCGTTGTCCCAAGACTTTTACCATTTTCTCTTTCCAATCATAGAATGTCCCATCTATAATTTTTTCACGCGCTTGTTTTACAAGCCAAAGATAAAAATGCAGATTATGCAGGGAAGCAATCTGTGCGCCCAAAATTTCCTGAGAACGGATTAAATGTCTTAAATAAGCCTTTGTATAAAACTGATCCATCATCAAATCCGACTCCGCTTCTATTGGTGAGAAATCCGCTTTCCACTTTTCATTCTTGATGTTAATAATGCCATTACGGGTAAATAACATTCCATTACGTGCATTACGCGTAGGCATTACACAGTCGAACATATCTATACCTAATGCTATATTTTCCAAAATATTTATAGGCGTCCCTACCCCCATTAAATACCGCGGTTTTTCCTTAGGCAATATAGCGGTGACCACTTCTGTCATTGCGTACATCTCTTCGGCAGGTTCTCCAACTGAAAGCCCACCAATTGCATTTCCCTCCCGGTCGAAAGAAGCTATAACTTCTGCAGACTTTGCACGCAGATCTTTATATACGGATCCCTGTACTATAGGAAATAAGGTCTGATTATAACCATACAAAGGTTCCGTGTTATCAAAACGATTGCAACACCGCTTTAACCAACGATGTGTCATATCCAAAGAGCGACGGGCATATTGGTAATCGCAGGGATAGGGCGTACACTCGTCAAACGCCATGATAATATCAGCTCCTATGATACGCTGTGTATCCATGACATTTTCCGGAGTAAACAAATGTTTAGATCCATCAACGTGCGATCGAAAAGTAACTCCCTCTTCTCTAATTTTCCGAACTTCGGTCAAAGAGTATACCTGATACCCTCCTGAATCGGTAAGGATTGGTTTGTCCCAACCGTTAAATTTATGCAAACCACCAGCCTTATTCAATACATCCAGTCCTGGTCTTAGGTAAAGATGATACGTATTTCCTAATATAATCTGGGCTTGAATATCATTCACTAATTCGTGCTGGTGGACTGCCTTCACCGTTCCTGCCGTACCTACCGGCATAAAAATAGGAGTCTCTATCGTCCCATGTGCAGTTTCCATTACCCCTGCACGTGCCTGGGAAAGTTTATCTTGTGCTTGAAGCGTAAATTTCATATATGTAACAATCTGCCTTTTTAGGGGCTAACCACCAACTAGTGGATTTATCAATTCTTATTGGTCGCAAAAATACTATAAAATTTTGAGCCTACGACATCTTTGCTATTTAATTAGCAATTCTTAACGCATATTGTTATAACTATTAAAAAGAACGCCTTATCTTTGACATTTTATATGAATCTATATAGTCATATCACACCCAATATCGCCTATTTCGTCTACGGAATTTTAGGCCTTTTCCTACTAATCCAACTTTACTATATCCTATTTGTTTACAGCAAATTAGCTCAACACAAGGTGCGATCTTATCAAGAAAAAAAGAGTTTCCCTTCAATATCAGTGATAATTTGCGCACATAATGAACAAGATAACCTTAAAACGTTTTTACCGACTATCCTACAACAGGACTATCCTGATTATGAAGTCATTGTTGTAGACGACTGTTCAAGTGACGAAAGCAAATGGGTATTACAGGGTTTCCAAGCACAGTATCCGCACCTTCGCGTAGTCGAGATAAAAGAACATATACAACTTAAGCACAGCAAAAAATTTGCTTTGACCCTTGGTATCAAAGCAGCAAAAAATGATCACTTGGTAATGACCGATGCTGACTGTCAGCCCCAAACAACTTTGTGGCTGAAAGAAATGGGAGGCGCATACAGCACATCCCAAGAAATTGTCTTAGGCTATTCCCCTTATTTTAAGACCAGCGGTTTTCTAAACAAACTAATCCGTTTTGAAACGACCCATACTGCTATGAGCTATCTCTCTTACGCGTTAAAACATGACCCTTATATGGGAGTAGGAAGAAACCTCTCCTACTTAAAGAGCTTATTCTTCAAGGGCAAAGGTTTTAATTCACACATGCACATCAAATCAGGAGATGATGATTTATTCGTGAATCAAAACGCAACAAAGAACAACGTAAATATCGCTATACACCCTGACGCACACATCTACTCTGTTGCTAAAGATAGTTGGAAGTCTTATTACAAACAAAAAGCACGACACGCTGGTGCATCGGTCGTCTATAAAAAATCTCATCAGCGTATGCTAGGCACTCAACTAGTAACGGCTTTTTTATTTCACACAACCCTTCTTATGTGCATTGCTCTATTTCCCATGTTATGGTATTGGGCTTTAGGAGCTTTTTTGCTACGTTATTTGAGCCAGGTTATTGTGTTCCGTCCAATCTTCCGTAAATTGCAAGTTAAGGATCTTTTATTCTGGCTGCCCATATTAGACTTTTTCTTCTACTTCTACATTTGCCTCAATGGCCTGTTTAACAGAAAGAAGAAACAAAGGTCCTGGAAATAATTTAAAACCTTTTTATTCAAAGATCGTATTACATAGTATATTAATAATTTAAAACATCGTGAATCCAACAGTAGATATTATATATAATTACTTTCCAAATCTCACAGAAACGCAGAAAGCACAATTTGCCAAATTGGAGGAGGTTTATCCTTTTTGGAATGATCAGATCAACGTTATTTCCAGGAAAGACATCGAGAGCTTGTACCTGAAGCATGTGCTGCATTCATTGGGTATAGCAAAATTTGTGCATGAGTTTGTCGCTGGCACACGAATCCTAGATGTAGGCACTGGAGGTGGTTTTCCAGGCATACCTTTAGCCATACTATTTCCTGAAGTCCAATTTCACCTTGTTGATTCCATCGGTAAAAAGATAAAAGTGGTACGTGGTGTCGCTGAAGCGATCGGCCTAACGAATGTGGAAGCAGATCATATCCGTGCCGAACAATTGGACTACAAATATGATTTTGTTGTTTCTCGCGCTGTGACCAGACTTGCTGACTTTGCTCCTTGGATCAGAAACAAGTTTGAAAAAAAGGATAAAAATGGGATACCAAATGGTATCTTATATCTTAAAGGCGGAGATCTAAAAGAAGAAATAAAAGAATCTAAATTGAAAGCCGAATTACATCCCCTATCATCGTATTTTAACGAAGACTTCTTTGAAACGAAGTATGTGGTATACGTACCGATGTAATCTAGCCTCAATGAACACCTACAACAGGGCTGTGCCAAAAAGACAGAGCCCTGTTTTAATTTGTTAAAAAACGTCTAAGCTAACTATCGATTTCCTCAGAAATTCGCTTACCGATAAGATTGACCTCTTCATCCATTCCAAACATAGGCAAACCAGTTTCTGGATGTAACTTCAACCACTGGGTATCTGTATCTTTAATAATCTGAACGTACTCCTTACCGTCCTTAAAAACGGTATAGGTATCTTTTTCATCTGGAAAAACTGAGTACACAGTATCTCCGATCTCTATATCAAAAGGCTCTTGCATTTCCATTATTTCCTGCTTTTAAACATCAAAGTTAATAATATCAATGTAGTAATACCTTATACTTCGGAAGAATTCTATTGGATATCTAATAGAATTTGCTTAAATTTAGGTACCGATTATGAACAGACTAGATAAAATTGCCTTAACAAAAATTAAGGGAATAGGCTCCAAACTGAGCCGAAACCTTTTGAACCACTGTGGATCAGTAGATGTTATTTTCAATAGTTCGAAAAAAGAGTTACTGTCCATCCCCGGCATTGGACCTGCTGCAGTTGACAGCATCTTATCTAAAAGTTATATAGAAGAAGCCGAAGCCGAATTAGCATTTATCGAAAAACACCATATTGAAGCTATTTGGATAGAAGATGACAAATACCCACGCAGGCTCAGAAACTGTGAAGACGCCCCTATATTACTCTATTATAAAGGTAATGCAACACTCAACCCCTCTCGGGCTGTCAGTATTGTAGGCACGCGCAATGCGACACACTATGGCAAGCGCATATGTGAGCAATTGATTGAAGGACTCCAAGCACTCGACGTACAGGTCATCAGTGGTCTGGCCTATGGTATAGATGTGTTGGCGCACCGACATGCAGTCAACCAGCAAATCCCAACAATCGGCGTATTAGGGCATGGTCTAGACCGTATTTACCCCGCTACTCATCGGGAGATCGCCTCTAAAATGTTGGATAATGGGGGATTAATAACCGAATTCCCTTCCGGTACTAATCCAGATAGGCAAAATTTCCCGATGCGTAACCGGATTATTGCCGGCCTGTCCGATGTGACAATTGTAATCGAAGCCGCTATGAAAGGTGGAGCGCTCATCACCGCTGAGATCGCTAACAGCTACAATAGAGATGTCTGTGCATTTCCGGGCTCTGTAGAGCAAGAATACTCTGCTGGATGCAACTACTTGATAAAGACAAATCGAGCGCACCTCATACGCCATACTGATGACCTGTGTTACCTGATGAATTGGGAAAAAGCTCCTAGCAAAACCGAAAAACAACTCATTATCACGCCTCCGGATTTAAGTCGTGACGAGCAAAAAGTTCATACCTTTCTTACCGACCAAGAACTTGAACAAAGCACAATAGACCAGATTGCGAACTACTGCGATTGGCCCCAAAGCAAACTAGCAATCATTTTATTGGAAATGGAAATAAAAGGACTTCTACTCTCCTTACCAGGAAAAGTATTTAAATTAATCTAACATAGACACTATTATCCTGTTATTTATAGACTCCAATTATTTCCATTTATTGGTTTATATTGGAGTATTACATGCTCAGCAGTAAGTATAACCACAACAAAATATAATTCTTTTCAGCTGACTATCAAGAACGTATGATTTAATCGGATTTAAGTTTTTTGTAAATGGTTTTTTTTCCTACTTTTGTGGTGGGTAAGTCCTTTACGACCAGCTCCCATTGACTCCCCCAGGTTGGGAACAAAGCAAGGGTATTTGGTTGAGCGGTGCGATAAAGGGAGCTTACCCATTTTTTTTGCCCAAAATTTACCTCCCCTAAACTTCAACCAAAATCATCCATTCATTTTTCTTGAAACACCGACCAAGTACGTTAAAATCCGTTCAAGTACCTTATAGCTAGCGTACTCCAAGGACTAAGTCGGTGCATTCCTACTCCAATTATCACATTAGCTATCATTAACTTTTAAGTTTTAACTTTCTTTTCGTTTATTTGTAGTTCGAATTAACACGAGTATATGAGTTGGTTTAAACGCAACAAAGCTGGTATCAATACCGCAACAGAGAATAAAAAAGAAGCACCCGATGGCATGTGGAATAAATGTCCATCCTGTAAAAAGCCTCTTTTGAACTTAGAACAAATCGAAAACAACTACGTTTGTCAATATTGTGGTTACCATATCCGGATAGGGTCAGCCGCCTATTTCTCTATTTTATTAGATGATAACGTCTTTACCGAACTGTTCCCTAATTTAACAGCAGGAGACCCTTTACATTTTGTAGACAGCAAACCGTACAGCGAGCGATTGGTTGAAAGCCAAGCAAAAACAGGCTTAAAAGATGCTCTTCGGAGTGCTCACGGTAAGCTAGATGGCCAAGATATTGTTATTGCCTGTATGGACTTTAACTTCATAGGTGGTTCTATGGGCTCTGTCGTAGGCGAAAAAATAGCCCGCTCAATCGATTACTGTATCGAACATAAACTACCTTTTATGTTGATATCGAAATCAGGTGGAGCGCGCATGATGGAAGCGGCATTTTCATTAATGCAAATGGCAAAAACTTCTGCGAAATTAGCCCTTTTGAGTCAAGCAAAACTCCCTTACATCTGTCTCTTAACGGATCCAACGACAGGTGGTGTTACAGCCTCCTATGCGATGCTAGGGGATATTAATATCGCTGAACCAGGCGCTCTCATTGGATTTGCAGGACCCCGGGTCATCAAAGAGACAATAAAGAAGGACCTACCTAAAGGCTTTCAAACTTCTGAATTTGTTTTAGAACATGGATTTTTAGACTTTATTGTTGATCGTAGACAACTTAAAGAGAAGGTTTCTACATTTTTGAAACTTGTCAAATAAAACTTTACCGCTAATAAAAAAGCGCTTTTTTATTAGCGGTAATACTTCGTAAAACTCCATACTTTTCTATTCTTCCTATAATCCAAATCCCCTTCATTGAAATAGGCTTCCCGCTCAAAGCTTATGTTCCTATAGGCACGGTGGAAATCCCGACAGTGCACAAGTTGAATCAAAAATTCGAGTAGATAAAGTATATAGAATGGTAATACCAATAATTCTAAAGCCTGCTTTATATGTATCTGCTCATGATTAATTAACACCATATCTTCGCCTAGCTTTTTTGTTTTTACAAAAATAAAAGGAAAAATAGTCACAGCACTCGCTCTACCCGCTGAAAACAAATGTGTAAGAAACGAGCTAACAATTACTTTGCCTTTCATATTCATATAGTTTATTTTTCAACAATCAACAGCCAACTTGATGTCCCAAACCGAATACAGCGAGCGTATGAAATAATTACATTTATTCGTGTTGGCCCAGTCAGTACTACAGCAAAATTTCATAAAACAAAAATATACAAACTGATGAAAAGAACCTATAGACCGTACAGAGTACGTAAACAAACGTTGTTTTTTTTAATTAGGTATTCGTGAATGCCAAGCATTTTGTCTAAGTTTGTTACTGGTTCAAAACAGATTATTTAGTATGCCTTATAAAGAACGTGAAATCAACAAATTGTATTATACAATGGGCGAAGTAACCAAGATGTTTGACGTGAACGCCTCTCAGATACGTTTTTACGAACGCGAGTTTGATATTCTTCAACCCAAAAAGAATAAAAAAGGAAATAGGTTATTTACACAAAATGACATCGCTAATCTTAAAATAATCTTCAACTTAGTCAAAGAAAAAGGCTATACTTTACAAGGTGCCAGAGATTATTTACGCACGAATAAGACGGAAGCAAAAGAGAACCAACGGGTTGTTGATTCTCTAGAGCGATTGAAATCTTTTTTAATGGAAGTAAGGGATAGTTTATGATTTATCCATAAACTCCAAAACTTTATTCACCATATCTGTGCTACCCAATATGGCTGGCACGCGTTGATGAAGCTCTTCCGGTACAATTTCCAGTATTCTTTGCGTACCTGTAGTAGCCTTCCCCCCTGCCTGTTCTATAATAAAAGCAATTGGATTACATTCATACATCAATCTTAACTTACCTTTTGGCTGTAACGATGTCTGTGGATAGATAAAGACACCACCCAAGAGAAGATTTCTATGAATATCTGCGACCATGGAGCCAATATAGCGTGATGTGTACGGACGGTTGCTTGCAGCATCTTCCTCTTGACAATATTTGATATAATTCTTTACACCTTGTGGAAACTTCAGGTAATTACCCTCATTGACCGAGTAGATATGCCCTTGAGTAGGAATTTTCATGTTTGGGTGTGACAGGCAAAACTCACCTATAGAAGGGTCTAATGTAAATCCATTAACTCCCTTTCCCGTTGTATAAACCAACATGGTTGAAGATCCGTAAATGATATAACCAGCTGCCACCTGTTGTAAGCCTGTCTGTAGCAAGTCTTCCTGAGTCAAGGCCTCACCGACCTGACTAATACGGCGATATATCGAAAAGATAGTTCCGACAGAGACATTTACCTCTATATTCGAACTGCCATCCAGCGGATCTATACAAACAATGTACTTTGCGTTTTTAGAGATTCCGGCATCCGTTAGTTCCACCCCTTCTTCTTGTTCCTCGGACGCCACAAAACAGCACTCTCCCCCGTCTTTTAGCGCAGCTATAAATTGTTCATCGGCATAAACGTCTAACTTCTTTTGATTTTCTCCAAACACATTGGTACCACCAACTGTACCTAAAATATCGACCAACCCAGCTTTGTTGACCTCACGGTTGACAATCTTAGCTGCAATTCCGATATCGCGCAACAATCGGGACAACTCTCCTTTTGCATACGGAAAATCCGTTTGCTTTTCAATAATAAACTGACCTAAAGTTTTTAAGGATTTCATAATTTATTTTTATAAAAAACAAAAATATGAAAATATTTACCGATTAAACAACTCTATTATTTCCAAATTATCAATTTTACCTAAATTAAGTTCAAACCGCATCAAGGTACGTACTTTATGCCAGCCTTGTTTTCCTGCTGCACCCGGGTTTAAATGCAATAGAGCAAGTTTTGGATCATATTGAACCTTTAGAATATGCGAATGTCCACAAATAAATAATTTAGGAGGATTTTCTAAAATTGTTGGTTTGACTGCCGCTGCATAACGTCCGGGGTACCCCCCGATATGTGTCATCCAAACATCCACCCCTTCGCAATCGAAGCGTAAGTGCTCAGGACATTCGACTCGAATATCTTTCCCATCTATATTCCCATAGACCCCCCTAAAAGGCTTAAATGATTTCAACTGGTCTATAACAGTTGTGTTACCAAAATCACCTGCATGCCAGACTTCATCACAATTTTCAAAATGCTTGAACACGGCTTCATCCAGGTAACTGTGTGTGTCGGATAAGAGACCTATCTTCTTCATATTATCCTTCTATTGGGATTTGTATTATTAAAATGCTAGAAAAAATGGCTTTAGAAGGGACTGATAATCCTTCGAATAAACTCCTTTCTGATGGTAAATCACAAAGTTACTAAATTGTTGGTAATCACTTTCTGTTTTGCTAAAAGTCAAAACTTTACGAATAATCTCCGTATTACTAAACGACTGCACATTGACCGCTCTAATTAAGGTCAGCTCTTCCGAATCCGTATAGACTTTAATCTCGTCACTCAGATCCGTAGGCAGAATGAGTTGTAAGGTTCCACCCTCGACCAACCGCTCTTTGGAGAAACGTATCAATCGTTTAAAAAAAGTCAAATCAGTATGACGTGCTAACCGTTTGCGTTGATCAGGATTATGAAGCGTATTTATATAAAATGGCGGATTACTCACAATAAGATCATACAAAGCACTGGACTCCAACGTTCCGAAATCGCCATAATACGCGGTCATACGATCTGCAAACCGTGATTTCATGAAATTTTCTTCACTTCTTAAAAAAGCTACTTTATCAATATCTATAGCATCCACCTGGGCATTAGGAAAACGCTGCGCTAACATCATCGCTATCACTCCAGTACCCGATCCGACATCAAGGATCCGAGCAGGGTGCTCTGCTACGGCTAAGGCACCCAACAAAACCCCATCTGTATTGATTTTCATTGCGCAGCCCTCCTGATTTACTTCAAACTCTTTAAACTTAAACACCGATCCCATAGACTGCAAAAATTACCTTTAAATACGTATACCCTAATTTTTCAACAACCGCTGTATCTCGTCCAGTTTCATAAGTGCCTCTACTGGCGTCAACGTATTAACATCTAGATTATTCAACATATCCCTGATTTTCTCCAAGATAGGATCGTCGATCGCAAACATTTGCAACTGGTATGCCTGCTTTTGGATTTTACGCATACTGTCTTTAATTTTCTCGCCACCTGTACGCTCCTGCTCCAATCTTTTTAAAATTTCATTGGCCCTACCGATCAAACGTGGTGGCATCCCGGCTAATTTGGCTACATGTATACCAAAACTATGTTCAGAACCTCCCGGCACAAGTTTACGTAAAAAGATTACCTTATTATTCACCTCCTTGACAGATACGTTAAAATTTTTGATACGAGGCATAGATGTACTAAGCTCATTCAATTCGTGATAATGCGTAGCAAATAGCGTCTTGGCCCGTGTGGATGGGTGTGTATGTAGAAACTCCGCAATAGCCCAAGCTATAGAAATACCATCATAAGTACTCGTCCCCCTTCCTATTTCATCCAATAGAATCAAACTTCGGTCGGATAGATTGTTCATAATACTCGCGGTCTCGTTCATCTCAACCATGAAAGTAGACTCTCCCGAGGTGATATTATCAGATGCCCCTACACGCGTGAAAATTTTATCCACGAGACCGATATGCGCTTCCTTGGCCGGCACAAAACTTCCTATCTGCGCCATCAGAACGATTAATCCAGTTTGCCGTAATAACGCCGACTTACCAGCCATATTGGGACCTGTGATAATAATGATCTGTTGTGTCTCCGGATCTAAGTAGGTGTCATTGGTGATATAATCTTCACCTATTGGAAGATTTCGCTCGATCACAGGATGACGTCCACCTTTGATATCTAGAATCTTGGCATCGCTGATCTCTGGCTTAATATAATAGTTCTGCTCAGCAATAACTGCAAAATTAAGCAAGACATCCAATTTAGCAATCAACTGTGCATTCAGCTGTATTGGCTTTATATATTCACTTATGGCAATCAGTAACTCACCATAGATACGGTTCTCAATTGCCTGGATTTTCTCTTCGGCACCTAAAATCTGTTCTTCGTACTCTTTAAGCTCCTCTGTAATATATCGCTCAGCATTTACAAGTGTCTGTTTTCGTATCCAAGATGTCGGAACCTTGTCTTTATGTGTATTTGTCACTTCTAAATAGTACCCAAATACATTATTGAAAGCTATCTTTAAGGATGGAATCCCGGTTGCTTCGGATTCACGTCGTTGTATCTCCAACAAGTAGCCCTTGCCGCCAAAGGCAACTTTACGTAATTTATCCAGATCTTCATCAACGCCATCCGCTATGACATTTCCTTTATTTAGTGCCACGGGTGGCTCAGCTTGAATCGTTTTCTCTATTTTGTCCCTAATAATAGAACAGGGATTCAACTGTTCTGAAATCATCGCTAACGATTCAGAAGCTTTAATATTCGTCAAAGTCTTTAATTTCTCGACAGCATATAAAGAACGTTTCAGTTGAGATATCTCTCTGGGATTAGCCTTTTGCAACCCGATCTTACTGATCAATCTTTCTAAGTCACCGACCTGCTTAATCTCACGCACCAGTTCATCCCGCAATTCCCGATTTTGATAAAAATAGTCGACGACATTCAGTCGTTCTTGTATTGACTTCTTATCTTTTAATGGCATTACAATCCAACGCTTTAACAAACGTGCCCCCATTGGTGAGGCTGTCTCATCCAATACATCGGACAGTGTAATCGCATTTTCATTTGCCGAACCAATAAGTTCTAAATTACGAATCGTAAAACGATCCAGCCACATATAGCGATCCTCCTCAATCCGAGCAATATGTGTGATATGTTGCAAGTTACGGTGTTCAGTTTCATTTAGGTAGTGCAAGGAGACTCCGGCAGCAATGATCCCAGTAGGCATGCGATCGATCCCAAATCCTTTCAATGACTTTACCTCAAAATGTTTCAACAAACTTTCTTCGGCATAATCGCCAGTATACGGCCACTCTTCCAGCGAGTAAGTATAATACGGACTACCAAATTGCGAAACAAATTCTTTAGCCTGCTTACGTGGCATAATCACTTCAGTAGGTTTAAACCCCTGCAGTAACTTGTCGATATAATTGGCATTTCCCTGTGCTACCAAGAACTCTCCGGTCGAAATATCTAAAAAAGAAATTCCAATCGAGCTTTTGTCCATATAGACAGAGGCTAGGTAATTATTGGATTTTTGCTGTACGATATTGTCGTTGTAAGATACCCCCGGTGTGACCAATTCTGTAACCCCTCTCTTGACGATTGTTTTTGTCTGTTTAGGGTCTTCTAACTGATCGCATATCGCGACCCGTTGTCCCGCACGTACCAATTTGGGCAAATAGGTTTCGAGCGAATGGTGTGGAAAACCAGCTAGAGCAGTCTCGGATTCGGAACCATTTCCACGCTTAGTCAAGACAATACCTAATATACCGGAAGCTTTGATCGCATCCTCGCCAAAAGTTTCATAAAAATCACCTACACGGAATAGTAATAATGCACCAGGATACTTCGTCTTAATACTATTGTATTGCTGCATTAGAGGGGTTTCTTTCTTTGCCTTTGCCAATGGGAATCTTTTTTTGTTGAGGTGTAAAAATAAGAGAATTGTGGGGATTTGGCAAGGTCTCTCTTTTTATTTAGGTTTGCATCGAAATTCAGTTTAGGTCATGGCAATAAAACGTAGTAACTACAAAAAAAAGAAAACAGTACCCGTAGAATGGAAAGCACAATTAAAAAAATGGTCGATCCGTATTATCGGCGGCTTTTTCGTACTGACTATTTTCTGGGTACTGTGTCTTAAGTTTATAAATCCACCTATTACCTATCTGATGCTAAAAAGAGGCTTCCAATGGCAGGCCGACGGTAAAGGCTTTAAAATAGAAAAAGACTGGCTGCCTTATGATGAGATATCAAACAATTTAAAAAGAGCAGCCCTAGCCGGCGAAGACGCACATTTCATGACGCATAACGGATTTGACACCAATGCCATCAAACAGGCCTTGGAGAAAAACAAATCCGGGAAGCCTTTACGTGGAGGTAGTACGATTAGCCAACAAGTCGCCAAAAATGTATTTCTATGGCCCGAACGCTCTTGGTTGCGAAAAGGTCTTGAAACGTATTTTACGTTTCTCATCGAGATCCTATGGAGTAAAAAACGCATCCTTGAAGTCTATCTTAATGTTATTGAAATGGGACAGGGGGTCTACGGAGCTGAAGCTGCATCGCATTATTACTACAACAAATCAGCTAAAAGCTTAACGAAGAAGGAAGCAGCATTAATTATCGCTATCCTTCCCAACCCTAGACAGTGGGATGCACGACGTCCGTCAAACTATGTCAATTCAAGGGCAAATAGTATTGTACGCTACTTAGGTCATTACGATATACCCGAATAAAACCGGTGTATTAACTTTAGTTCAACTGTCGTTTTGTTTATTATCAAACCCTTTTTAACTGTTTCACCCTTATGCCGGGTAGGCAATTACTTTTTATTCATTAGCATCTGCCTTCAAGGCATTCATGAACACTGCGTGATTTCCGAAAAAAGTAATCAAAAACTCGCCGCTGTACCGTATTGGCACAATGGTAGTGCTTCATCCTACTATAGCCAATCCGCTAAGGCGGCATTTGAATAAAATGCACAGCTTGTAGACGAATCAACTCTGGTTAATAGATTTAATAAATGACACAAACAGGCTTTTGCACAGATATCATTGAAGAACCCACCGCATGAAGCGTACCTTTTTTAGGATTGCGTTTGAAAACGGTTATCGCATTGCTTACCTGATTCGTTACGAACACCCACTTGCCACTTTTCGAGATGTTTAAATTTCTGGGAGAAATCCCTCCTGTAGAGGTAATATCTTTTACCCGTAAAGACTTATCTTTTAACACTTCATAACATACTATCACGTTGGCATCACCTCGGTTTGTAGCATACACGTACCTTCCATCTTTGGAGATCTTGATATCGGCGGCACCATGCTCACCCAGGAAACCTGTTGCATAAATAGGTAGGATCTGTGTGTTTTTCCATTCACGTCCTTTCTGTTGGAATACAGCTAACTCTCCTGTCAACTCTAATACGGAATAAATAGTCTTCGCATCAGCAGCGACTACAAGGTGCCTCGGTCCTCCCCCTTTTTTTACAGCTATGGTATCGAGACGATGCAAAGCAAATCGACCTGCCTCTTCTTTTACTTCATAAACATAAATCAAATCAGCTCCTAAATCAGAGACAAAAAGCTTTTTCCCATCTTTTGAGAAAAAAGCGGAATGAATATGGGATTTCAATTGTCGTTCTTGATTAATGCTGCTTCCATCAAACTGAATGAAATCCTCTTGCTGAGCCAGACTTCCATCTTCCCGAATAGAAAATAAGATAAGGGAGCCACCGGAATAGTTGGATACTACAAGTACAGGTAAATTGGGGCTAACGGCCACATGACAAGGATGTGCCCCCCTTGTAGGCAATTGATTTAAAAGAGCACCCGTTTTCAGATCCACCGCTGAGACCATCCCTTCATTGTCTTCGTTCACAGCATATAGTACTTGTCCATTTTTTGCCAAAAAAGATGGATTGCTCATTCTCAGCGTGGACTTAAAATTTGCTCGTCCGTTAGATTCGTCAAATTCATAACATTGTACACCGTCACTTCCCCCTATTCCGGTATACGTGCCCACATAAAGGCTTGTCGTCTGCGCTACTACGGTAGGAAACAAACCAAAAGCTAATATACTAGAGATAAATAATGCCATCTTCTTCAAATCAAACATATTTCAGTCAAGTTAAAATTCGTTAAAAACCATGTTTACGCTCACCAAAAAGCTATATTCGTAAAAAAATGTCAGACAAAGCTGGAATATAAAACCTTAGAATGATTATTCAGGTGAAAAATACAACTTTTACAAATTATTCTGATATTTTTGTAAACAAATATTGAGCTACAATCACATGAAATACCCATGTAGTATATGCTATACAAACTCGCATAAAAACACTTTGGATATTCCATATAGCCGCTAAAAGACAAACCGATCCCTCAACTGACGGATCATGAAATAATTTTTTACAAATGAAAAAAATCTTAGGGATATTCCTTGTTCTATCGACATATTTCTCACCTGTCATTGGACAAGATAAACTAGTAGACCGCGTAATCTCGACCGTAGGATCAAGTCATATATTACAATCGGATCTGGAACTGGAGTACACACAGTTTCTAGCTCAAGGAAATCCTCCTAACGACAAGATAAAATGTTATATACTTCAGCAATTGCTAACGCAGAAGCTATTAGCACAACAAGCCGTAATTGACTCTGTCGAAGTATCCGAAAGTGAGATTGACGATCAGCTGAACTTCCGTATTCGCTCGATGATTCAAAAAGCTGGCGGCAAGGAACGATTGGAAGAATTTTTAAACCGGTCTATCCTACAGCACAAAGAAGAAATGCGTCCAGCTGTAGCCGAGCAGTTAAAAGGGAACAAAATGCAGGGACAATTGGTTTCTAAAGTAGATGTAACACCTCAAGAGGTGAAAAAATATTTCCAAGGTCTAAATGCAGACAGCTTGCCTTATTTCAATACGGAAATTGAATATGCGCAATTGGTTATCAACCCTGTTTTGACGAAAGAAGAAAAAGAACAGTTCCGCACAAAAGCAGAAGGCTACAGAAAGCAGATATTGGACGGTTCCGACTTTGGAACCATTGCTCGTTTTCACTCTGAAGATGGTTCGGCTCCCTATGGCGGTGAGCTTGGTTTCAGCACACGGGACGCTTGGGTAAAGGAATTTTCGGCACAAGCGTTTAGACTAAAAGCCGGAGAGATATCCCCTGTATTCGAAACACAATTTGGATTCCATTTTCTTCAGGTCCTAGAGAGACGTGGTGAAGAGGTCAATGTACGTCATATCCTTGTGAAAACTAAACCTACACAGGCTGCCCTCAACCGTGCCAAGGGTAAAATAGATAGTATATACAATCTTATTGTTGACTTAAAGAAAATGAACTTCAATACCGCGGCATCGATATATTCGGATGATAAAGAAACCAAATATAATGGTGGTGTTGTTACCAATATGGAAGATCGTTCTACATTGATCCCTGTTGATCAACTAGATGATGTCGCCGTATTTAATGCTATTGACCCACTTAAAGAAGGGGATGTTTCTAAAGCTACTTTGTATACAGATAAAAGGACCGGCGAAACCTCTTATCGTATTTATTATCTTAAATCAAGAATAGCTCCGCATAAAGCAAACTTGGATCAGGACTTTGCTAAGATCAAAGAAGCTGCACGTCAGGACAAAGTAAACCGTACCCTGAGTGAATGGTTTGAGTCCCGAAGAGAAACCACTTACATAGACATAAATCCCGAGTTCATGTCCTGCGACGAATTAAAGGTCTGGGTCAACGATAAAGACAAAATTGCTAAAGGCAATTAATAGAACAAGAAGGGGAAAGTTAAACTTTCCCCTTCTTGTTCTATTAATTCATTATATTTTATCGCTCAAACAACATCTCGAGAATAACCCGCCATTGAAAATCATCTTTTAGCTGCCATACCCGAATATAGTTGAACTTAACATCCTTTTCTTTGGAATGGACCATTGCAGTACCCAAAGAATATGCAAACTCTCCGCTATAGGCCCTCCCCACATCAGTAGGTTCTGTGACGATGTCTATCCGTTGTTTCTTGAGAAAAGACAATACATTCTTCTTGCCAGAAATTTCTTCTTGCCAGGGGTAGTAAAAACGAACATCATCAGCTAGAAACTCAGAGTAAGCAGCATCGTTATTTGCTTTTAGTACAGTAGAAAACAATTGATCTGTGGACATCACGATATCCTCTCGCTGCTGAAGACGTACCTTCGAGCGATGCTTTAAATACCAAGAATCATCCGGTTCGTGATACCACAACTCCTTAGCGGCATTCTTACCATAATTCTCCACTTCGGCACGTAATTCAACCTTCCAGTCTCCTTTTTTACCACGTTTCCAAATCGTCAAGTATTGACCATTACGCTTTACTGCTCCAACCTTTTGGAATTCCATCTTACCGGAGGTAACTCCCCACTCCAAGCTCTTGGAAACAACGGCAAAATTGGGATCCCAAGATAATACATCGGGAATATTCGGTCGGTTGTTCAGATAGTTAAATGCATTTACGGCCGATGGCACATAAAAAACGGACTCCTTATCTATGATTGACGAAAAAGCCGCATGGGGTGACTGTGTCCTAGAGATAGTCGCCGCATTTCTATCGGCTGCAATCAACCCTCCCACCTTGTCCGGCAACTGGGCAAATAGTGCCTGCGCCGGCAACATCAAACAACTAAGGGATATGCTGGTTAAAAACCTATTATACTTCATTTAAAACAATTTGAACCTACAATATCAAATCTTATTCCAAAGTGTTCCTTCCTTACTATCTTTCAACTGAATTCCAATTGCAGACAGTTCTTGCCTGATACGATCGGAGGTGGTAAAATCTTTATTTTGCTTCGCTTCATTTCGAAGGCTAATCACCAATTCCATCAAGTCATCCATACTCTGATTATCCCCCACAATCTGATCATCTTTTAAGCCCATAATATCAAATACAAACTCTTGCATCAGTTGCTTTAGGGAATCCAATGTTTGCACGTTGACCTGTTGCTTACCATCGTAAATAGAATTAATAAGGCGTACAGCATCAAAAAGCTCAGCTATTAATATCGGACTGTTAAAATCATCATCCATTGCAGTATGACAACGCTTCCGCAGCTCGTCCAGATCCACGTCTATCTTTGTCTTACCTGCCGGCGTAATTTTATCCAACAGCGCTATAGCAGACATTAGTCTTTTGTATCCCTTTTCTGCAGCATCTAGAGCCTCGTTTGAAAAATCCAGTGTGCTTCTATAGTGCGCTTGCAACATAAAGAAACGAACAGCCATTGGAGAATATCCCCTTTCAAGAAGTGGATGGTTACCAGTGAATAGCTCTCCCGGTAGGAATCCATTTCCTGCTGACTTGGACATACGTGCTCCATTTACAGTCAACATATTTGTATGCATCCAATATTTAGCAGGTTGAACGTGATTACATGCCTCAGATTGAGCGATTTCGTTGGTGTGATGTGTAGCTGCCAAATCCATTCCGCCGCCATGTATGTCAAATTGATCACCAAGGTACTTACGACTCATTGCCGAACACTCTATATGCCAACCAGGAAATCCTACACTCCATGGTGCAGGCCACCTCATGATATGCTCAGGTTTGGCTTTGATCCACAAGGCGAAATCCAACCGGCCACGCTTTTCATCCTGTCCCCCTAATTCACGGGTATTATTTAACATATCCTCTAGATTACGGTTGGTCAGGACCGTATAGTTATGTTCTTTAACATATTTATCGACGTCAAAATACACCGTTCCATTTACTTCATAAGCATACCCATTCGCCATGATCTGCTTAACCATCTCGATTTGTTCGGATATATGTCCTGTTGCAGTTGGCTCTATACTGGGCGGCAAGGTATTGAACATGCGCAACACATCGTGGAATCCCAGCGTGTATTTCTGCACAATCTCCATTGGCTCCAATTGCTCCAACTTAGCTTTCTTTGCAAATTTATCATCACCCTCATCATTATCGCCTTCTAGATGCCCTGCATCAGTGATATTACGTACGTATCGTACTTTATAACCTAAATGCAAGAGGTACCGAAAGATCAGATCAAAGGACACAAAAGTTCTACAATTTCCCAAATGTACATCCGAGTAGACAGTAGGTCCACATACATATATACCGACAAGATTAGGATGAATAGGTTCAAACTTTTCCTTTTTGCGCGTTAGGGTATTGTATACCGATAGATTGTGTTGCATATAAAAACAGATAATATATGGAGTGATCTAATTATTTTTGTCTGAAATACACTTGAATAGGAACGCCATTAAAATCAAAGTGCTCCCGTAATTTGTTTTCTACAAACCGTTTATAAGGATCTTTAATATACTGAGGCAAGTTACAGAAGAAAGCAAACATCGGACTACGGCCTGGTAACTGAGTTGCATACTTAATCTTAATATACTTCCCTTTGATCGCTGGAGGAGGATAGTTTTCTATAATTTCCAACATCACATCATTCAATTTGGACGTAGGGATCTTCTTCGTCTTGTTCTGGAAAATTTCCATTGCTTTTTCCACAACTCTAAAGATACGTTGTTTCTCCGTAACAGAAGTGAACAAGATAGGCACATCTGTAAACGGAGCGATCTTCTCTCTTATTCGAGCTTCGAACTCTTTCATCGTCTTGTGGTCTTTTTCGATGGTATCCCATTTATTTACCACAATAAGAATTCCTTTTTTATTCTTCTCCGCTAAATGAAAAATATTAATATCCTGTCCTTCTATCCCATCGTTGGCATCCAGCATCAAAACTACAACATCGGAATCCTCCAAAGCTTTGATCGTCCGCATGACCGAATAGAATTCTATATCTTCATTTACCTTACTTTTACGTCGAAGTCCAGCAGTATCTATCAGCAAAAACTCGTGTCCAAACTGATTGTAGTGGATACGGATAGAATCTCTCGTGGTACCTGCGACGTCTGTAACAATATTTCTATCCACACCCAATAATGCATTGGTCATAGATGACTTTCCTACATTTGGACGACCTATGATCGCGACTTTAGGTAGTGGTGTATCTTCTTCCTCTTCTTCGTCTGGAAAGTTGGAAACTACCGCATCCAACAACTCTCCGGTGCCCGAACCGGTAGCCGAAGACACATTATAGATTTCGCCCAAGCCGAAAGCGTAAAATACTGCGGAATCATGGTGTAATTTGGCATGATCCACCTTATTAGCTACGACATATACAGGTTTGGATGTGCGACGTAATAGGTCAGCTATCTCATCATCCAGATCGGTGATCCCGGTCGTTACATCCACCATAAATATAATGACGGAAGCTTCTTCGATAGCAATGTGCACCTGGTCACGTATGGCTTCTTCAAAAACATCGTCGGATCCGTGTACAAAACCACCGGTATCGATTACAGTAAATTTTTTACCGATCCAATCTGCGACTTCATAGTGACGGTCACGTGTCACGCCACTAAAGTCATCTACTATCGCTTTACGACTCTCCGTCAAGCGGTTAAACAAGGTCGACTTCCCTACGTTGGGGCGACCTACAATTGCAACAATGTTTGCCATATCTTATATATTTTTTTTCTCGCGCGTTACCATCTCGGCAACTAATCTTTTATTAAACAATAAATAGAAGCGACAAAGTTACGTAAAATCAGTGGTATTATTCTTTTCAATAACGCATTAAAACAGAGAGCTCCGTAGGAAACCTATGGAGCTCAAAAGGAAGTAATATGATATTTACAAGTTATTAATTACTTGTTGGGTTTTGTGTCAAAGGCCCCGGATAAGAGTTAATTGCAGATTGCGGGATATAATAGACCACACGAAAATCTCTTGCGGTGATTTCCTCTGCTTGATTGTGAGGCCCAGGATATCTCCTCGTCAATGACTTTCCATTTCTGAACACATCGTAACTACGCTCAGCTTGATAAGCCAACTCCAATTGACGTTCTTTGTCGATACGCTCACTTGCATTACTCGCATCCAATGAAGCGTAACCTCCATTTACAATAGAACGGTTACGGATCAGGTTCAAGTCCGACAAAGCTGCTCCATAATTATTCAATTTAGCATAAGCCTCTGCACGATTTAAGTACACCTCACCCAATCGGCTGATAACTGGAGAATGCAGATGGGAATCCTCTCCCTCTCTAGAACTTTTCGTTATATAGAATTGAGGATAAACACGATTTAAAGAAATGAAATTGTCAATTACACCTTTATAGGTCTTTCCATCTTTATAATCTACAGAATATATTCCTTGAGCAGCATCCACAGCCTTCAAGGTATAAGTTTCATTTCCTCGTTTCGTACTAACTACACTACCGGTACGAACTACGGTATCTTGAATGTAGTTCTGAGTATTAGCATTATCATCTACTATAAAACGAAAAACCTCCAAATATTTGCCCGTCTTATCTTTTGCATATGTGGGCTCGATAAATGAAGCCCGAGCATCTACGATCTTATAACTGTCAGGTCGCCAATCATTGCGTCCTGTCTCATTCAATAAATCAATATATTTCGCGCTAGCGTACATCTCTCCCCAGCCCATGCCACCGATATTGGCATACATACCACCTACACCGTAATAGTGATCATACCCCGAAAACTCAGACGCCACGCGTTTGATTGCAAAAATCGTCTCTTTATTGTTTTCTGGCGTAAATGTATTATACTTCATAAAGTCAGCACGTGACAATAAGCTGTATTTTCCAGAGTTAATTACTTTGTCTGCATAATCAACGGCCAACTGTGCATACTCTCTATTCGGATTGTCATAGGTACCACTCATATACAGATACACTCGAGACAACATGGCTTGAGCTGCACCTTTTGTAGCCTTGATATGATTTTGACCATCACCAATCAGTTCCTCAGCCCGCTTTAAATCCGCTACAATCTGTTCGTAAGTCTCTTTGACCGTTGAACGATCAGGAAGCGTCATATCCAACACATTATCCGGTGTACCATTTACAATCGGCACCCCTAAATTCGTTTCTGGACTTTGATAATAGGGTCTTCCATAGGCGCGTACTAAATAAAAGTACAGCATCCCACGAACATAGTAGCACTCGCCTAATTTACTATCAATTTCAGCACTTTGCCCTTCTTTAATCATTTTTATGATATTCGAAGACTGTGCAATAGCTTTATAACTTGCATCCCAAAACTGAGACAACCGCCCATTATTAGGCGTTCGGGCATATGATATAAATTCATAGAAAGCATCTGTAGAAGATCCCCGAATCATCATATTATCTCCAGCATACTCACCCGCACGGTGCATCGGATCTGACCACGCCTTTAATTGCGCGTAGGTTCCATTCAGAAGACCATCTAGAGCTGCCTCTGGATCAGCAACTATACGATCAGAATCCATTGATCCATACGGCAAACGCTCTATATCACAAGAGGCAAAGGTAGCCGAAACCAATAATGCTATAAATATCTTTTTCATGTTCTATTCTTCTTTTTAAAATGAGACGTTTAAACCAAACATATACTTACGTGTTGCGGGGTATACCGCCGGTCCAGTTGATGACAATACGGAACCATCATTTGCAGGCAATTCCGGATCGACCCCCGAATAATTTGTTAAGACAAATAGATTTTCACCCGAGAAGAACAAGCGTACATTTTTAACACCATATTGGTTCAATTTCAAATTATATCCTAAAGTCAGTGAGCGCAAGCGTAGAAAATCATTTTCTTCTATATAGCGTGAAGACACCTGATTTCCCTTATCTTGATTGTTGTATTTGGCAATAGGGTGTGTTGCTACATCACCTGGCTTCTCCCAGCGATTCCAGCCATCCATCAGTTTCATCTGGTTGCGATCCGTATAAGTACCATCCGAATCATATTCTTGACGGGAATAGTTGTAGAAATTACCCCCTATCGAGTATCCGAACGTCGCTCCCAAGTCAAATTGCTTGTATTGTAGTGCCGTAGAAAAACCACCAAATAACTTTGGAGAAGATTTTCCCAATTTTTCAATTGTCGCTTTTGAATAATCAGAAGTTGTCTCACGAGAAGTTTCATTCCCCTCAGCATCTCTCTTTACGATATACCACATTGGAGCACCATTATCTGGATTTACCCCGGCCCATTCTTTCAAATAGTATGTATCGACAGCGCGCCCGGGCTCTAACACGTATTGAGCAGATCCTGCAATATTTGAACCATCTCCGATAAACTGAGGTTTAACAGAATATGAACCATCCCCATTACGAGTAGGGAATAAATCAATCAACTTATTAACATTATGTCCTACATTCACATCCAAACTCCACAACCAGTCATTAGTTCTGATGATATCTCCACCAATACTTACTTCAAGACCTTTATTGTTCATTTTCCCAATATTTCGATATATCCTCGTAACCCCAGTTAATCCGCTGATCGGTACGTTATACAAAACATTGTCGGTATCTTTATCGTAGTAGTCTACCGTTGTACGAATACGATTATTCAGGAATGTCGCATCAACCCCAATACCTGTTGTCATTGTTTTCTCCCAAGTCAAGGCCTTGTTGCCAATATTTGATATTAAAGTTCCTGGCAGTCCATTGTAATTCTGAGTAACTGAATACAAATTATATTGCGGATATAAGGCGCTTGGTCTATTACCTGTAGATCCGTAAGATGCACGCAATTTCAACGTATTTACCCAAGGCGCATTAAACCAACTTTCATTATGTATATTCCAACCACCACTAAAAGAGAAAAAATTACCGTATTTTGCATTATCTCCAAAATTTGAGGCTCCGTCACGACGCAACGACGCTTCTACCAAATAGCGATTATCGTAAGTATAGTTCGCTTTAGAGAGCAAAGACTGAACAGCCCACTCATTGATCCCTCCTTTTGTTCTTTCAGGCTTGCTTACCACATCTAAAATCTCAAAACCAGGAATAAAGCCCGTACCATAAACATCTAGACTCTTAGACCAATAGTCGTTAAATTCATATCCCCCAACAGCAAACAACGTATGTTTACCCCAAGACTTGTTCACTGTCAACATTTGATTGGTATAACGTCGAGCTACTTCATTTCGATAATCGGTAATCCGACCTTGAACACTCAGTCCTCCATTCGACCTCGGATCCGTATAACCGGCACTGGCATCATTAATATAACGGTAATTATTTACTGAGTTAAAGGTTAACCAATCTGTCAATTTAACCACAAAATCCAAATTACCCATTAATTCATACTTGACACCAGAGGAATGATCCCATTGCAAATCGTACAAATAATTGGTACTCGCGCTGTTCACCCAGTTACTCGAACGGTGTGGCACTAAATTACCCTCTGCGTCATAGGGACTATCCCACGGCAGATTAGAATACATTGCCCCAACGGAATATTCCCGGTTTTCCACGCCACGACGTGATCCCACAACTGAAGGCTTAATTGTCAACCAATCAAATGGCTTATATTCCTGATTAAGGCGAACATTATATCTTTTATAATCATACCCTTTTACGGCCCCTTTTTCATCATACATCCCTACTGATAAATAAGAACGTAACTTTTCAGTCCCACTGGAAACAGAAATATTATGATTTTGCACAAACCCATTTTGAGTTGCTAAATCCCACCAATCAAAATTACTATTTCGCAACTTTTCATTCCAACGGGGGAACTTGATTGTATTAGCATTTGAGAATGAAGCATAATAGTCATACAACTCCTCTCCATTCATTACCTCAAGGTTACCATTTGTCAACTGGTTGAAGCCTATTCTTGTGGAGAAGGTAATATCAGACACGCCTGATTTTGCACGTTTCGTAGTCACAACAACTACCCCATTCGCACCTTGTGAACCATAGATCGCTGTAGAAGCGGCATCTTTCAATACCGTCATTGTCTCAATATCATCGGGATTCAAATCTCCAGCACCAGATCCTACAATAACACCATCAATAACCCACAAAGGACTTGTACTACCATTCAATGTAGCCTGACCACGAATAACAACAGCACCACCTGATCCTGGACGTCCTGAACCAGGAGCCACAAAAGCTCCAGACACTTTGCCATTCAACATATTCTCTACGTTGGGCGTAGTGACATCACGAAGTTTCTCCCCAGAGACAACTTGCAGCGCGCCAGTCAAACTTTCTTTTTTTTGAACCCCATATCCAACAATCACAACTTCTTCCAGTTCTTCACTCGATTCTACTAATGTTATCAGAATCGTTCCTCCCACAATTTTCCGTTCCACAGTTTCATGGCCGACAGCTGTTACAATCAAAGTCTGCCCCGGCACCGCCGAGATAGAAAAATTACCATCTTGGTCAGATGAAGTAGTCAACGTTGAATTTTCCTTCACTGTAATTGTTGCACCACTCACAGAACCTGAACTGGAGGTTATCTTACCAGTAATCTTTTGCTGGCCTTCCTCCACGCGAATACTTAGCTCCGAGGCAAAGGTATTCGCTCGGATCGAACTAGGTGTTATGAGAGCTAACATTAAGGCTGATGTAATCGGATAAAATCCAGTTACAAAAAAAGGCCTTGAAAAACATTTTTTCATAAATTTTAATTTAAGGTACTCGGTAAACTAGTCAGATACCACAATCTAGTTTTATGGATCCAAATTAACTTAATGTTACAGAATTAAGAATTTCACGATAACATCAAACGTTTGCGTAAATTAAACAATCGTTTGCATTAACAATCAAAAAGTTACAAGCCCCCCCAAAAAAAAGCCAATTGAGACATATATTTATAGATAAAAGACAAATTTAATTACATAACAAACTTTATATCTAAACACAAAAAAAGCCTAATCTTTCGATTAAGCTTTCTACTTAGTAGCGGGGACCAGACTCGAACTGATGACCTTCGGGTTATGAGCCCGACGAGCTACCACTGCTCCACCCCGCAATATGTTTTTTAAAAGCCAAGTAGGCACTTGGCTTATTTAGTAGCGGGAACCAGACTCGAACTGATGACCTTCGGGTTATGAGCCCGACGAGCTACCACTGCTCCATCCCGCAATATATTTTATTTACTTTTCAAGATCCGTCTGTCTATCAAGTATTTTTTATCTAAAGCATCGCGCTTTAGTGTTTTTTAGTAGCGGGGACCAGACTCGAACTGATGACCTTCGGGTTATGAGCCCGACGAGCTACCACTGCTCCACCCCGCAATATATCTTTATTGCTTTTGAGATTCGACCCAATGTTCACCAGCTGGCGAATTTAAGCCTGATGAGTTAAACTAACCCCATCTCTCCACTTTTCTTATTTCAAATCTTTGTTCCTGTTGTCAAAATCAAATATTATTTACTCCCTTAATTGGAGTACAAAGATATTATTTGTTTCTTTGTAAAACAAATAAAAAGCAAAATAATGTCGCACAAAGCTGGATTCGTAAGTATCATTGGTAAACCAAACGCAGGTAAGTCTACGCTAATGAATGCTTTAGTAGGTGAAAAAATGTCTATCATCACACCAAAAGCACAAACCACCCGTCATCGTATTATGGGTATAGTCAACGATGAAGATCATCAGATTATCTTTTCGGATACTCCGGGCGTGATCGTTCCCAAATATACGTTACAAGAATCTATGATGAATTTTGTACAGGGCTCGTTGATAGATGCAGATATTATTTTATTTGTTACGGACATTCACGAAAAATATGACGAGAATGACGTCATAGACAAATTACGCAATAGTTCTTCCCCAGTAGCTGTATTAATTAACAAAATTGATAAATCTTCGGAAGAAGAAGTACGAGAAAAGATCGAGTTTTGGAAAGAGAAACTCAATCCGGAAGCTATATTTGCGATGTCTGCTTTATTAGGATACAATGTCCCTCCGATACTCAGCTATATCAAAGAGAAACTCCCGATACACCCTCCGTATTACGAGAAGGATGAACTTACAGATAAATCCATGCGTTTCTTTGCTTCAGAGATGATTCGGGAAAAAATCTTCAAATTGTATGACAAAGAGATTCCTTACAGTACAGAAGTGGTTGTAACCTCCTACAAAGAAGAAGCTAAAATAACACGTATAGCGGCTGAAATCATTGTAGAGCGGGATTCACAGAAAAACATTCTAATAGGTAAAGCCGGATCAATGATCAAAAAAGTGGGCACCTATGCGCGCCAAGACATCGAAGAGTTTATTGATGGAAAGGTATTTCTGGAACTCTTTGTTAAGGTAATCCCCGATTGGAGATCTAAGAAAAATCACTTAAAACGATTCGGATACGAAGACTAAAACATACAAATGCCAGTATTTTTTTACTGGCATTTTTTTTTCGAAAGAAAAAGCAAAGAAACTAATTACTATTTTTAGTTAATAAATGGTTTTATTGCATGATACACGATTATCTATTAACCACTATCGGCGTACTATTCAGCGTGATGATGTTAGTACTATTAGGTCAAAAACTAAAAATAGCCTACCCAATATTTCTTGTTATCGCCGGACTACTGATCAGCCTCGCTCCCGGTATGCCCCACATTCGAATTCACTCCGATCTTATTTTTCTGCTATTTCTTCCCCCCATCCTATTCGAAGCAGCATGGTTTACTTCTTGGAAGGATTTTCACAATTGGCGGAAACAAATATTTTCTATGGCTTTTGGACTCGTGTTCATCACCTCCTTGGTTGTTGCTTATGTATCATCTTCTTTAATCCCGGGACTTACACTTGCTATGGGCTTCCTTTTAGGAGGCATAAACTCACCTCCAGACGCCGTTGCAGCAACTTCCATCTTGAAACATTTAAAAATCCCCAAAAAGATAACGAGTGTTTTAGAAGGAGAGAGTTTGATCAATGATGCGTCTAGTTTGATCGTTTTCAAATTTGCTTTAGCCGCAGTAATGACCGGCCAGTTTGTAATGCAGGAAGCAATATCTGACTTTTTTATTATGGCCCTAGGCGGAACTGCCATAGGTTTACTTATCGGGGCTTTTGCAGGCTTCGTCCTCCGCAAAATGCCCTCAAACTCGAATATTGATACGGTATTTACTTTATTGGTCCCTTATATCGTCTACATCGTAGCCGAACACTATGGCTTCTCAGGTGTACTGGCCGTAGTATCTGCAGGCCTATTCATGTCTTATCATGCCGACTGTTACCTCAGTCATACCTCGCGGCTTCAAGCAACCTCCGTCTGGGCAGTCGTCATATTTCTGATGAACGCAGCCGTATTCATTCTTATAGGATTAGAACTCCCTGTTGTTATTGCTCATATGCAGCATCACACAATCAAACAGGGCATTTACTATGCCGTTATACTCAGTCTTGTCATCATCCTAGTCCGTATAGCTTACAGCTTTATGGTTACTTATATCCCTTGGTACCGTTCCAAACTTAAGAACAAGAACCTCCCAAAACCGGATTGGAAAGAGCCCTTAATCATTAGCCTCGCGGCTATGCGCGGAGTGGTCTCTCTAGCGGCGGCTTTATCCATTCCTACTTTATTACCCAACGGTGAAGTTTTTCCACATCGTAATATTATATTATTCGTAACATTTGTAACCATTTTGATTACTCTAGTGGGGCAGGGCTTACTTCTTCCGTGGTTATTACACCTACTAAAAGTCGAAGATCAAGGCACAGGAATTTCTCCCGACAAACAGGAAATTATTGTTCAAAAGAGAATCAAACAAGCCTCCTTGAATAAATTAAAAAATGATTATTCCCAAGAAATAGAAAACAATGGTCTCGTGCGACATTACAAACATCGTTTGGAAAACGAAATCGCCATGCTGGAAGATAAAAACATCTGTACTGCAGGCCCCAGCAACTTTACGATTGACAAAGCCGAAAGCCGACAGATTATTCGGGCGCTTATCCAGGAAGAACGAAATGAATTACGTTTAATACGGAAAGAGAAAACCTTTGAAGACAGCGTATTACGGAATATTGAAAACCAGCTCGATTATGACGAAGTAAAAATAACTGGCTTTCAACACACTTAATAGCTTCAAATCAGCTCTCTGAAGGGGCTTCAAAATATGTCCGAAGTGCCTTTAGTTGCTTTGCATTTAATACCGCTGCTAAACTTTCATCAGATTGCTCTTTAATCCGTTTGACCGACTTGAACACCTTAAGAAGCTTTTCAACAGTTGTCTTACCGATGCCCGGGATATTCTCCAGTTCCGACACAAAGGTCTTGCGACTGCGTTGATTTCGATGAAAGGTAATACCAAAACGATGCGCTTCATCCCGAAGATGTTGGATCACACGTAATGTCTCTGATTTTTTATCCAGGTACAACGGATACTGGTCACCCGGATAATAAAGTTCTTCTAAACGTTTAGCGATCCCAATTACAGTAAGTTTTTTTTCGATCCCTAGCAACCTTAAACTTTTCAGTGCGGCCCCAAGCTGCCCCTTTCCGCCATCAATTATGATCAACTGAGGCAGTTCTTGATTTTCATCCAACAGTCGCTTATAGCGCCTAAAAACAGCCTCCTCCATTGTCGCAAAATCATTCGGCCCTTCTACGGTCTTCACATTAAAATGCCTATAGTCTTTTTTAGACGGCTTTCCATCCTTAAAAACGACGATAGCTGATACCGGGAAATTACCTTGGATATTCGAGTTGTCAAAACACTCAATATGTCGAGGCAGTACATTCATCCGCAGATCTTTTTGCATCTGATTTAACAGGCGCTCAGTTTTTATCTCAGGATTTAGCTTTTCATACTGTAGCAATCGTTCCTTCTTAAAATACGCAACATTCTTCAACGAAAGGTCCAATAGCTTTCGCTTATCACCCGATTTAGGCACAAAAAACGTGACATCGGGCGAAAAACCTTCGATCTGCATATCAAAGGGTACTATAACCTCGCGCGAAATACTCTTGTATCGATTTCTGATCTCAGGGATGGCAATTGCCAGAAGCTCTTCATCCGTTTCATCCAATCGTTTTTTCATTTCCAACGTTTGCGTCTGAATCACGACACCATTCATGACCTTCAGGAAATTAACGAAAGCGTAGCTCTCGTCAGAGGCAATGCTGAAAACATCAATATTGGTAATCGACGAACTGACAACTGTTGATTTGCTCTGGTAATTGTCCAGTTTATCCAACTTTGTCTTCAAAATATGAGCTTCTTCAAAATTTAGCGCTGCGATAGCATCATTTAATTGCTCCTTAAGTCTTGACGTCACAACACCTATCTTACCGTTCAGAATATCTTTAATACTTTCTAGGTTCAGATTATACTCCCCCGTATTCTGCAATCCTTCACAAGGACCTTTGCAATTACCTATCTGATACTCCAAACAGACTTTGTACTTCCCTTTGGCAATATTTTCCGGGGCTAAATTCAGGGAGCAGGTCCTCAAAGGGAATAACTCCCGAATGGTATCGAGGACGATATGCATCATACTGATCGACGCATAAGGACCGTAATACTTTGACCCGTCCTTTATATATTTACGTGTCCAGAATACACGGGGAAAAGCTTCATTCTTTATCACAATCCAAGGATACGTCTTATCATCCTTAAGCATGACGTTGTATCTTGGCTTATGCTTTTTGATTAAGTTATTCTCCAGAAGCCAAGCATCAATCTCCGTATCTACAATGGTAAAGGCGATACGCTGTATCTTCCGTACCAGAACCTTCGTTTTTGAGTTCAGTTGGCGATCATTCACAAAATACGAACTCACACGATTCTTTAAATCCTTGGCCTTTCCGACATATATTAATACATCATCTTTATCAAAATATTGATAAACCCCAGGCTTATGTGGGATTCGCTTTAATTCGATTTTATAGTCAAATGAACTCATTATTTATCCATACTATTTGCCGACATGTTATATTTGGCACCAGTTTTAAAAAAAACTCACCGAAAGAATAATTTCTTGCGGTGAGTACTTGTGTTACCGTGTAATCAAAACCACACGCAACTTAAAGATTTTAAAAGCCTAAACGGTCATCTTCCAACTGTGGCTCCGACGAATATCCATCGTACTTGGAGTATTCCGAACAATCCATCACACGCGTCATACCACCCGGAGGTTTTGGAAAATCCATCTTTGTATAATTTAACGACTTATCGCTATATACTTTCTTCATAAAAAGACCGAACACCGGAAGCGCCGCAGCCGCTCCCTGACCATACTGCATACTACTGAAACTGATCCCTCTATCCTCCGCTCCGGTCCATACACCAGCCACCAATTGCGGAGTAAAACCAATAAACCAAGCATCTGAATTATCATTCGTCGTACCTGTTTTCCCACCCATAGGAATGGTCAATCCTCCATAATCTGCACGTCGTACGCGCGAACCGGTTCCGCCATCGACTACGCCTCTCAACATATCGACCATAATATATGCTGACTCGCTATTCAACGCCTTTACGACCTTCGGTGTACGCTCATAAATAGGCGTTCCGTTCTTATCCTCAATACGTAATATCATAGTCGGTTCGATCCATGTACCATGATTCACAAATGAAGAATATGCGCCCACCATATCATATACCGATGCCTCATATGCGCCCAGCGCAATCGAAGGATAATTTGGCACATTGGAAGTAATCCCCATTTTATGTGTTAGATCGGCAACACTCGCGGCCCCTACTTCGTTTATGACAAAAGCCGTAGCAAAGTTCTGCGAATACTTAATTGCATTCTTCAGCGTAATAGGATCCCCTCCTTGTACGGTACCACGAGGCGTCCAGTCACCATAGGTCTGTTGGTGATTAGGAACAGTGTAACAGGGCGAATATCCATTATCTATGGCGACTGCATAGGTAAAAGGCTTAGCCGTAGATCCAACCTGCCTAACTCCCATTTTTACCTGATCATATTTATAGTGTTCAAAATTAATACCTCCTACCCATGCTTTAATATGTCCGGTCATCGGATCCATAGCCATCATGGAATTGCGCAACATCAGCTTATTGTATTTAATAGAGTCCATGGGTGTCATCACAGTATCTACCGATCCTTTCCACGTGAATATACTCATCGAAACTTTTGTATTAAACGCTTTTTTGATCTCTTCAGCTGAAGCACCGTTTTCCTTCAGTTCACGGTAGCGGTCAGAACGTCTCATCCCCGTCTCCAATAGTTTTGCTCTATCTCCGGAAAAGGCATTTCTATTACGCCATTGTTTATCAAACTCACGCTGTAGCTTCTGCATCCACTCCTTTTGCGCAGCTTCAGCATACTCCTGCATCTTATAGTTCAGCGGCGTATAAATACGTAGACCGTCTCTATCCAAATCGTAGGGAGTTCCATCCGCTTTGGTGATGGAGAGTCGTTGAAACTCTTTTTTTATTTCATCCTTCAGTACAGATCTAAAATAAGGGGCTAAACCTTCACCATAACTAGAAATATTAATATCCAATTCTAAGGGTTTATTTTTTGCCTCCTCTAACTCTACATCTGTCAAGAAACTTTCCCCATGCATATTAATCAAGACCTGATTACGACGGGTCAATGCCCTATCCTTATTTCTGATGGGCGAGTACATACTCGGCCCCTTCAACATACCAACCAACAGAGCCGCTTGTTCAGCCGTAAGCTTATCCGGTGTAGTATTGAAAAAAGTACGCGCTCCTGATTTTATACCAAAGGTATTTTTATAGCCAAAATCCACCGTATTGAAGTACATCATGATAATTTCCTCCTTGGTGTAATTCCGCTCTAGACGCACTGCTGTAATCCATTCCTGAAATTTCTGCATGATACGCTTAATTGTACCCCGCTCGCGACGCTCTGCAAACAGGTTCAGTGCCAACTGCTGTGTTATCGTACTTCCGCCTTGCTTGTCCCGTAATACAACCGTATGAAAAATCGTCGTAAGGGTCCTGAAATAATCTATTCCGGAATGCGCATAAAACCGCTTGTCTTCTGTAGAGATTAATGCATGAACTAGATGGGGAGATAATTCACTATACTTTACGTTTGACCTATTTTGCAGATAGTATGTGCCTAGTACTTTATTGTCATCTGTCAAAATTTCTGATGCCAAATTACTCCTTGGGTTCTCTAAGTCCTCGAACGACGGAAGCTGTCCAAATAATCCAACACGTACACCGACCAAAAACAAACATACAAAGGCTATAAGACCAATTAAAATCTGCCAGAATGTACGTGTATATTTACTTATTTCCTCGGGTGTCAGTTTAGTGTTTTTCGATTCTCTCTTCATCCTTTAAAAATATCCGCTATTGTTCTATATAATTTTGATGATACTTCTTGATCTCGACCCCATCTGTTAACGATGGGATAGACTGTTTTGTGATGACAAAGGTATTATAAATTTCCGCTGGTACTTTCATTATTTCTAGCATAAGTGGCAATAACCTTGACTCATAAACTTTTACTTCTTCAAAAGACTTAAATGGACCAATAAAGATTAATTGGTTTTCTCCATTTACTACCTTTAACTGATGATTAATAGGTGTATTATGATACCGAGTTCGATTAAATTGTCCTATCCCATAACGGCTTGGAGCCATATTCACTTTGGAATCCATGACATTTACCGTAAAATAATACTCTGCCGTATCAGGGAACAGCTTTTTATCCCTATAGTCATTTGGACCAAAATCAATCTTTGAGTTTCCAATCTTGATGTCAGCGACTCCAACAACAACATCATTATTCAATTTATTATTTACACCAACGTTATCGGTACCCTTTACATCTGCAAGCGCAGCCCGCTTTAATTCTTCCTCTTTTATCGCTTCAACCTTAGCCACGACAATTTCCTTCTTCGGTTCTTCTTTTACCTTTTCTTCCACCTTGGCTACCACAACCTCTTTCTTGGGTTCTTCCTTGACAGCCTCTTTAATCTTAGCCACTACAACCTCTTTCTTGGGTTCTTCCTTGACAGCCTCTTTAATCTTAGCCACTACAACCTCTTTTTTAGGCTCTTCTTTCGGCTTAGGTAATTCCTTAACAATTGCCGTACCACTTCTATAGTCACCATCGATATCAAGACTAGGCCAAGCCGTCATATCGGGCTCATCAACAAATGCAATACGCGACTTGTCGATATCCTGAAGGGCATTCACCCGGTGTACAAAATACTGCGGGTTTTGAGCCATAAAAGCTAGATTTTCTTTGGCTAATGGAACGACCAAACTGTCTTGTGGATAACGCTCAATGATCCCCTCTAAAGTCGTCGTAAAATCTTCGATTCTCCCTACTCGTCCAATAGCTAACGCCCGTAGGTATTCGACCTGGGCAACCAATGCCGTATTTTCAAATCTTTCTTTTAGATCAATATCTGCTTCACGAATTACAGCTGCATGATCTCCATTTGCATACAAGTCAAATAGTTTCTCAAAAACGCGGTCAAGAATATTCTTATCTCGTCTAATCTTATCCATGTAGGATGGATCTTGAGCAACTTTAGCATGGAGTGAACCCGGAAAAAGAGCTATCAGTTTATTGAAATTATCCTGCGATTTGGCCTTATCGATTCCATCGTACATTCTATACAAAGAGTAATAGATCTCGGCTCCTGCTTCCGTATTTGGGTAACGCCTCAAGAACTCCTCATAGACTTTTATTGCATCTTTATTATCTTGTGTATAATCCCTGTAAATATTACCGATGACTATTAGCTTGTCATGTACGATTTTATGACTCGCCTCATACGCTTCCTTTCCTTTTGGAATATCTTTACTGTAGCGTTCCTTTGCTGATGCAATAAATTGCATCTCGTCCAAGACCTCTTCTTTCCCGACAGAATCTGTATCGATTACCGCTATTTTAGTTGTATTTTGTAAATCCCCCGTATTATCAGCATCATAGCGCCAATTGTCTTTTAACGGTCTACTGCCCCATCTACGTTTAAAGGCATTCTGCCCGACCAGCAATTCATCTGGATTACTAAAATAAAAAGTACGATCTGAGGCCTGTGTAATGTCTTGCGCTTGATTTTGATTGTAGGCCGCAAAGGCCGCATTTGTTATCGATTCTCCCTTAGCTTTCTTTTTCCCTTTCTTTGCCAGATCTTTTTGTCTTTCAATCTCTTTTTTCTTTAATGACAACTGTATCTGTGCATAAGAGTCCAGCGTAGCATCACGATCACTATCATTCAATGCAGCCAGCTGAAGCAGGGTATCTTGCCAGGCGACTTCCTGATATAAGGTCGTTATCTCATCCATATACCCCAATTTGCGTCGCACCTTATTTACATCGGTATAATCTGCCGGCAAAACCATTGCAACAGAATCAAAATAACGCTGCGCATTAAAATAACGTTGTTGATCAAAATAATGTTCAGCAAGACGCAAATACGTCTCTGTAGATTGATATTCGCTGCGTTTAGGTTGCAACAGGGATTTTTTAAAATAAGTTAACGCCTCCTCATCCTCTCCAGCCCCGTAATAGATATCGCCTATTTGGTAAAGAATCTGATCTTGATAACCATCATTTTTCCCCTCTTTCAACATACGTTTGAGCGGCTTCACCCGCTCGGCAGTAGTAAGCCCCCTATCTCCCTCCAAAAATGCGGCTTGCAAACTAGCCTCAAAAGCCATATCAAAAGGTACATTACTTTTTGCGATTTTATCAAAATAAGTGAATGCCTGTTCCTTCTGTCCATTATCCTTATACAGCTGAGCCAATAAAAAAGTCCACCGTCTATTATCCAATGTATTGGAGTTCGACTCTAAAGCATATTCTAAATAAGGAATGGCGGTCTGTTCCGCTCCGGTACGGATATGATAATTAGCGGCAGCGGCGTTCACAAATGTCCGGCTCTTCTTCTCTTCGTCTAACGTAATAAACGACGAATCCAAAGCCATTTTTGCTGCCTCCTGTTTTCCAATCTGCAAAAGAGCCCGTGATTTCCACGCATAGGCCAGCGGCAAATATTGCTTTTGCTCCTCAGAGGCCGTACGAAGTAACTGATTAAAGAACTCGATTGATGTGTGGTAAGCTCCTTTATAGTAATTCGCCTTTCCAATCAAAAGATAAGCCTCATTAACATACTTGCTTTCCTGCTTATTATTTACAATCTTGTAGGCTTTCTGGATCAGCGAGTCCATCAATTTATGGGGTTCGCCATCGCCATGGGGTTCATCAAAAACAGATTGACGAACTTGGTAATTCTTCTTAGCTCCGTGAAAGATACTTTCCCTTTCATTGTCCAACATCAGGTTGGAGTTATAAAGAATATTATACTTCGTTGTAAAATTCTGTCTAAAATTATATTCTTTTTCTTCTGCTGTGCCATTGACTTTATCAAAGGCCCTATTTTTATTTTTTGCACTCTTGCAGGAAAACAACAATACAAAACAAAAAAGAACCAAACCAAATCCTGGCAATATACAACGTAAGGCAGATCTCGAAATTAAAACTAACATTCTATAAACCTATGTATTAAGGTAATTGGATTTACACACTTCCCCCCAAACAATACAAAAGTATTAATTATTACAGCATTATCTGCTGTTAAAAAACACTAATTTCAAGTAATTCTAGGTTTTTAGAAAAAAAAACAAAAAAACCGAAGCTATCCTTTCTGTATCAAACACACCGCATAAGCTACAACTCCCTCTCCACGTCCTATAAATCCCATAGTCTCGTTGGTGGTTGCCTTGATTGATATATCATCGATTTCTAGTCCAGCCGCTTCTGCTATCTTCTCTTTCATCGCCCCAATGTAAGGTTTGATCTTAGGTGCCTCCAGACAAAGCATACCATCGATATTACCTAAAGACCAACCCTTTTCCTGAATTAAACGTACGCACTCCTTGAGTAATAGCAAACTGCTTATTCCTTTCCATCGCTCATCTGTATTTGGAAAATGATAGCCGATATCTTCTAGATTTGACGCTCCCAGAATTGCATCACAAATAGCATGCACCAACACATCGGCATCGGAATGCCCAAATGCACCCGCATGATGATCCAACAACACACCTCCAATTACAAATGGATGCCCCTCTTTTATTTGATGCACATCAAATCCAAAACCTACCTTTATCTTCATGTTTAACACAATTATCGTTTAAAAACACCTAAATTAAGGCATATTTTGCACATTGCCTAATACAACGACTATGCATAAAAAGTAAGAAATATGCCTTTTAACATTTTTTAATACAAATACCAACAGGTTACTAGGTGATTTTATAAACTAAAGCATACCATATCTCTTAAATTATTTATATTTTTGGGAGTTAATTTAATGGACAACTGATTATTCATATAAAATATTCATGTAGCATTGACTGTACAAACACGAATAACCGAAACGCAGCATGCGCACTAGACATAAACGTGCATAATATACCTTGGATATTCTATATGGCCATTAGAATTCAAACCGAGCTTACGAGCTCATCGAAGATAATTATTTACATATGAACTATTTGAGATTTGTCATTACATCTGCTGTTCTAGTCGTAGCATCATCCGTGCTGATGACTTCCTGCAAAAGTAAAAGCCGCCGTGGAGATGTATCCGATAAGACAGGGGTAAGATATAACGACCCTTATAATGGAGGACTGCAAATTAACCGAAAGATCAAAGAGAGCCCGGGACCTGGACTCATTGGAATCGAAGGCGGTAGTTTTGTGATGGGAGGAAGTCTGAATGAGGATCTAGGCTTTTCACATGACAACCTAAGAAGAAAAGTTACTGTTGCTTCTTTCTACATCGATGAGACCGAAGTATCCAATGCGGATTGGTTAGAATACCTACAGTGGATCGCTCAAAGTTACCCGCAAGATGGCAAACTCTATTACGATGCACTTCCAGATTCTTTGGTATGGCGCAATCCCCTATCCTATAATGAGCCTTATGTCAATTTCTATTTACGTCATCCTTCTTTCCAAGACTATCCAGTGGTAGGGGTAACTTGGGAACAAGCCAATGCGTATTGCCAATGGCGCACCGACCGCGTTAATGAAAACATATTACGCGAGCGAGGGATTTTAGTCGATTATAAAACTTTAAGCGAACAACAACAGCAGGTCGGACAGACCTATAATACAGATATGTACCTAAATGGTCAATACCAAGGCGCAGGTATTGACGGTAAAAACATGCCTGCAGATAACAAAATAGGTGCACAAAAAGACGCTAAACGAACTGTACGAATGGAGGATGGCATCTTAAAACAGCCCTACAGACTCCCTACAGAAGCAGAATGGGAATATGCCGCTCTTGGTCTGATAGGTAACACCTACAATGGTAATATTGAGACCAGCAAGGCTTACCCATGGAACGGGTTAGGCGTTCGTGATGCCAGCAGAAAAAATCAAGGTAAAATGATGGCTAACTTCAAAATAACAAGTGGAAACAATATGGGAGTCGCAGGTGATTTGAATGATGGAGGCGACATCACAGTTCCAGTAAAGAGCTATAAGCCTAACGATTTTGGACTGTATAATATGGCAGGAAATGTCAACGAATGGGTCAGCGACGTATATCGCCAGCTTTCCTACGAGGACTTTGAAGATTTCAACCCTTTCCGGGGTCACGTCTTTATGGATAACCAATACGAAAATGCGGAGACAAGGACGTTAGCCAAAGATAAATATGGCAGACCGATTAAAGTCCCTGCTAAAGCGGCAAGAAAACAAACTTGGGAAGAACTTCAGGCTTCTAAAGCCGGTGATCCAAACTCAACCTCATATGACTATGATGTACGAGGCTTTAAAGACGAGGAACAAAAAGCGCTATACGGTAAAACAACACTTGTCAATGATAAATCCCGTGTATTCAAAGGTGGCTCTTGGAATGACAGGGCATACTGGTTAAACCCAGCCACCCGTCGCTATATGCAGCAAAATGAATCTAATGCAATGACGGGCTTCCGTTGTGCGATGACCATGGTAGGAAACGTATTCGGACCTGGAAGATAACAACAAGAGTACTTTATAACAACAAGAGTACTTTATATTATTTAGCCTCGAGCCAAAAACTTCGAGGCTAAATTATTTATAAGCATACCATACTCTTATCCGATTCTTCAGTATCACAAAAAAGCCCGACCTATGCGGTCGGGCTTTTTATTTTCATCAGCTAGATTATGCTTTAGGGGCATCTCCTACTGGTTTCGGATCTTGTTTTGGTTTTTCCTCTCTTGGTGGGCGAGGCAATAATACTTTACGCGAAAGTTTCATTTTACCTTGCTTATCAACATCTAAAAGCTTAACAGTAACGATATCTCCTTCTTTTAGGACACCGTCCATTGTCTCTAAACGTGTCCAATCGATCTCTGAGATATGCAACAGTCCATCTTTACCTGGCATAATCTCTACGAACGCTCCAAAAGGCATAATTGATTTTACCTTACCTTCATAGATCTCGCCGATCTCTGGTTTTGCAGCAATAGCTTTAATACGTGCAACGGCAGCATCGATTGACTCTTTATTATCTGCAAAAATCTGAACGATACCTTTGTTATCCACTTCTTCGATTGAAATAGTAGATCCTGTCTCGCGTTGCATTTCTTGAATGATTTTACCGCCTGGTCCGATTACAGCTCCAATGAATTCTTTATCGATCGTCAAGGAGATGATACGTGGTGCATGTGGTTTGTAATCCTCACGAGGTGCATCGATTGTTTTCTTCATCTCACCTAAGATATGAAGACGGGCTTCTTTTGCCTGATCCAATGCTTGTGTTAACACTTCCCATTTCAGACCATTTATTTTTAAATCCATCTGACAAGCAACAATACCCTTTTCAGTACCTGTCACTTTAAAGTCCATATCACCTAAGTGATCTTCGTCTCCTAAAATATCGGATAAAATTGCATACTTACCAGACTTTTCATCCGTAATCAAGCCCATAGCGATACCGGAAACAGGTGCTTTTAATTTAACCCCCGCATCTAATAATGCTAACGTTCCAGCACATACTGTAGCCATTGACGAAGAACCGTTTGATTCTAAGATATCAGAAACTACACGAATAGTATATGGATTTTCGGAATCACTCGGAAGAACTTGCTTTAATGAACGCATAGCCAAGTTACCGTGACCAATCTCACGACGACCAGCACCTCTATTCGGTCTTACTTCTCCCGTAGAAAATCCAGGGAAATTGTAGTGCAAGATAAATTTATTGTATCCATTGATGAAAGCTCCATCGATCATCTGCTCATCGTCTTTAGCGCCTAATGTAACAGAAGTCAACGCTTGTGTCTCGCCACGCGTAAATACCGCTGAACCGTGTGCTGCAGGTAAATAATCTACCTCAGACCAGATCGGACGTACGGTACGCACATCGCGACCATCTAAACGGATACCTTCATCCAATACCAGGTTGCGTACCGCATCATACTGTACATCGTGGTAATATTTCTTGGCTAAGAATTTAGTGTCTTCGTCAAGATCTTCACCTAAAGTCACAAAAAACTCTTCACCAATAGTGGCGAACTTTTCCGAACGTTCGTGTTTTGTAGATCCTGATTTGGCAACTTCGTATACCTTGTCATACGTTGCTGCAAAAATTGCATCGCGCAACTCAAGATTCGAAGGCTCGTGATTGAATTCACGTTTTACAGTAGATCCTACCAAGTTGGCTAACTCTAATTGAGCCGCTACTTGCTTTTTGATAGCTTCGTGTGCAAAAGCAATAGCCTCTACCATCTCAGCTTCTGAAATCTCACTAGCTTCACCTTCTACCATGCCGATATCCTGTGCAGAACCAGCTACGATAAATTCTAATGTAGCTTTCTCTAATTCCGAAAGACGAGGGTTAATCACCAATTGTCCATCAATTTTCGCTACGCGAACTTCAGAGATCGGACCATTAAATGGAATATCAGAAACGGCAATAGCCGCTGAAGCCGCCAATCCTGCTAATGCATCTGGCATAATATCTTTATCTGCAGAGATTAATGAAATCATCACCTGGGTATCTGCATGATAGGTTTCTGGAAACAATGGACGTAAAGCTCTATCTACCAAACGAGAGATTAAAACCTCGTAATCCGACAATCTCGCTTCACGGCGCAGGAAACCTCCTGGAATACGGCCTGTAGCCGCATATTTCTCTTGGTAATCTACAGATAAAGGTAAAAAGTCTACCCCTGCTTTAGCTTCTCTATTGGAAACAACAGTAGCCAACAGCATGGTATTACCTTGCTTTAAAACAATAGATCCGTCAGCTTGCTTCGCTAACTTTCCTGTAGATAATTCGATTGGAGGTAGGCCACCGCCCATTTCAATCGTTACTTTCTTTTCGTTATAACTCATTTTGTTTTCTTTATTTGGTGCATTTTCCTCTTTACTAACATGATGCACCTTGTTTTTTGACCTTAAAAAATCATCACAAAGGTAAATAAAATTTAGGGTAAAAAAACGGACGAAACAAAACTTTCATACCACTTCTACGAACACTACCAATGACAGATGACCTACGGTGAGCTCACAAGCTCGGTTTGTAAACTATGTCGTCATCCCGAAATCGGGACAAGTAATCGACTGAAGCGGAGGACCTGCTCCGAGTATCGGAGAATCTAGAAGATATATAATTAACCCTATACAGTTGATAGACTCGTTCGATTCCGCTCCGCTACACTCAGGGTGACTTTCGCTTTTACTGCCATCAAACCTCCTCTGTGTTTGTTAAAAAAACTAACCGTTCGCAGCCCCCTCCAAAAAAAAACGGCCACCCAAAATTTGGGTGGCCGCTTAGCTTTTCACGTATAAGCTTACTTGATGATATCACGTAAACCTAGACCTTTAATGATCGCACGGTAACGGTTGATGTCTTTTTTGAACAAATAAGCTAATAAAGAACGACGCTTACCTACTAACATTTGTAGTGAACGTTGTGTGTTAAAATCTTTTCTGTTTTTTTTCAAGTGCTCTGTTAGGTGAGCAATTCTCTTTGTGAATAAAGCTACTTGTCCTTCTGCCGAACCTGTGTTTGCTGCTGCTCCAGCAAATTCTGCGAAGATCTCAGCTTTGTACTCTTTACTTAAATACATCTCTTGAATAATATTAAAGCGTTAAAAAATCTATTAATTGCCTGCAAAGGTATAATTAAAAAGTAAAAAATAAAAATTTAAAAACCACCCAGTTGTTATTTTAGCTGCCAAACGACTCTCTTCTAGCCACTAGTATCTAATCACTAACTACTACACCTTCACATATATTTTCTTTTTATCCAACCAGTAACAGATCGCCCACATTATTACAAGAAAGCATAAGGAATAAACAAATGATCCTAACTCTGTTGGTCCGGGAATCTGTGCACATACATTTTTGTAAAACCATGCAAATGGTGTTGTAAACAATGCTTGGCCATCGGCGCCTACTCCATTTGGAATACGGATTAACGCCGTAGCCTTGGGCAATAAGCCACTCAAAACAAAAATAAACAAAGGATTCTTACCAAATACATCAAAGAACTGAGTGAGTTTATTCTTTACTCCCTGTACTTCGATATACCAGATCATGCCTCCTATAGTCATTATACCTAGACCTGTTGTATACAAGACATAAGAACTCGTCCAGATCTTTTTATTAATCGGAAATCCAAGAGACCATGTCCAACCCAAGACAACCAAAATAAATCCTGTCACTAGGAGACCTGATAATAATTTAAAATGCGGCTCGTTGCTTTGTGGCACTCTAGTCCACAACCAATCCACTTGCCCCTGCTTTTTAATGAAAGTACCAGCCAGGTATCCAAACACAACCTGAACTATTGCAGGCCCTGTACTCAATAGACCTTCTGGATCAAACGGCAGTCCTTCTCCCTTATACATATGTGCAACCCCCAGAATTTGCTTATCATAAGCAGTCCCAAACCAACCCTCCAAAGAATACGGATCAGCTGTCCCCAAGAAGGCACAAAGTCCCCAATAGCTGAATAATATAAACGCGCTTATATATAGTAAGGTACGAGGCTTAAAATAATAAGCCAATACCGAGGCAAAGAAATAAGCAATTGCTATCCGTTGCAAAACACCCAATATACGAACACCCTTATTAGGGTCTACACTACTTACCCATTCTCTAAATTGCAAAGCCCCCTCGCTCCATTGCACAAAAGGAAACCAGTTCAAGCCCAACCCTATTAAAAAAATCAGGATAGTTCTTTTGATTACTTTTTTCCAAAAGACACCATCTCCCGCCTCTTGCATCCGAGGAATAACAAATGACATGGCATTACCTACTGCAAATAAGAAAAAAGGAAAAACCAAATCTGTCGGTGTGCACCCATGCCAAGGTGCATGCTTCAATGGTGCAAACATCGACGACCATGTCCCTGGATTATTTACCATGATCATGAGTGCAACAGTAGCCCCTCTGAACACGTCTAACGAATAATAACGTTGTTTCATATGCAAATAATTTGTCTTTTTTATGCCCAAATGGAATACCCAAGCCGAGTGTAAAGCACTCATGAAACAACTACATTGATTGGTGTTGGTGCATCTAGTACAAACATGGATATTTCATAATATAGCTTATTGCACGAAGTTACCACTTTTTGGTACAAATATGCAACAACAGACTTTTTTTAAAGAAAATCGTTAGGGTTATAACTTGATGTTATTCTTTACCATCCTTAGGAACCCGTAGTGCGATTGCTCTCATATCCCTAAAAAACCCAACAAATAGCGCTTTAAACACCCCCCCTGCTGTATCACCTTTCGATGACCTCATCTTTCTGATCATTGTCTTACTAAACTTCTCCAAATATCCTTTATTAGTCAACAACCAACGCATCACCGTATTTGCAATTATCGGAGAGACATCGGTAAACATTTCTCTTTTCAATCTTTCCATAGTATTTGCAAACATAGGCTTCATATGAGCTGCGATTTCACATTCATAATCTTGCATCACCTTCTCCCAACTGTGCCCTTCCACAAACCAAGCAATCAAATGTTTGGATAAAACTTTCGCTCCTAACAATCCATCATATATTCCTTGCGCGTCATACGAATCTTTTTGATGATAGGCATCCCCCGCCAATACCCAACTATTACCGAAAGCCTGTCGAAATAAATTATTAACGTTCTTAATTCCTTTGATGGGAGTTACCCGCTTTGCTGTATTAAACCTTTTAGACACCAATGGAAGTTCGTGCAAAAAGTTCATATACCATTCCTCCAATTTACCTTCTCCATCAAAATCAGCTTGACGACATTGCAGCAAAACACCCGTCTTACCATCCGTTGAAGGCATTAATACCACACTCCTGCCCTTTCCATTGGTGTGTATCTGCACCCACTCGTCTCCCTTGATTCGGTAAGGCACAACATGTTCCCAATACGCATAAAATACCGCTGTATTATACCTTGAAACCTCTTCTGTTGTAACAGCGCCACATTTACGGGCAACCACACTATGCCTACCATCTGCCCCCACAATCGCCTTTGCCTGATACCGCATTTCTCCCTCACCTTTTTTAACCCCCTGTACAATTACTCCTTCATCGTTTTGCTGTATATCCGAGACAACAAAGCCATCAACTGCCTTAATATTTGGAAAACGCATTGTATTATTCCAAATCGAATCATCTAGTTTCTGCCGATCTATTCCGTACAAATAATTCCTACCTCTATCTTCGGGCATTGCGATAACAGTTCTGAAATAGCCATCCACTTCCAAAACTGCCCCCCTTAGTCTGCTATTACCACTGGCATACAACTCTTCCGCGATGCCGATTTCATCTAATAATTGCATCCCATGTGACAAAAGAAGCGAACATGAAATAACTGTACGGTTGGGCAAGGAATCCTTTTCTAACAATAATATCTTCATTCCGGAAGGGGCGATTCTAGCGGCTAAAGAAGCTCCAGTAGGTCCTCCCCCGACTATAATTAGGTCATAAAACATTGGGTTCACAGTAATATTTAAGTTTTGCATAAAAATAGTTATTTATTACTATTCTCAAGTGGCAGCCAGACAATTATACGGATAAGTCCTTCTTCCCCCCTCTCTTCATGATATATTTTTGTTACAAATGAAGTTCACTGACTCCTCTGTTAAAAATCATTTAAAACGCTAAAAAAGGCACTGTTGAAGCAAAAAAGGCCAAAACTTAATTCAAAAAAAATTTAAAAAAACAATCTTATTAAAAATATTAAAAAGATTTTGTTTGTTAAAATAAATTGACAGTATCTTTGTTACACTAAATAACCCATTATAAGAACTAGTTGTGGATACAGTCAATTATACAATAGTAAGAGAATTATACTTTTCAGGTACGCAATCGATAGCGGATCTAAGTAACTCTATTGGAAAAAGTATACCCAACATTACAAAAACCATTCAACGGCTCTTAGAGCAAAAAATTATAACCTCCGAAGGGCTTGCCCCATCAACAGGAGGTAGAAGGGCCATTCAATACTCATTAAATACCGAAAATCTTCCTTGCATTCTAGCTATTGCTCTGGATCAATTCAATACGACCGTGACCCTTGTCGACTTCTCCAATACAGCGCTCAAAGATACAGTACGAGTATCCTTGAATGTATTGACACATCAAGCTCCCTCCGAATTACTCCTTGAGCTTGTTGACAACTATTTAAAAGATCAACCGGTTCATAATATTGTAGCAATAGGAATTACTATGCCGGGCTTTATCGACTCCGCACATGGAATTAACACATCATTTACACGACTGCGAGATATCAGAGATGTATTACAAAACCATTTGCACATCCCCACTTATATCGAGAACGATTCTACAGCTATTGCCATAGCCGAACATAATTTTGGAAAGGCAAAAGGTTCTTCGAATGCTTTGGTCATCAATTTAAACTGGGGTGTTGGATTGGGTATGATACTAGAAAATAGATTATTTCGAGGCAGTACAGGATTTGCCGGTGAATTCAGCCATATCCCCTTGTCCAACATAAACAAATTATGCTCCTGCGGTAAAAGAGGATGTTTGGAAGTAGAAGCCTCGTTGATAGCAGCGATTGAATATGCTACATTAAAATTAGAAGCCGGCGAAGTATCCCAACTCGGTCAAAATTACAAACAAACCCCTACCATCACAATAGATCAATTGATGGAAGCAGCTATAAACGGCGACCAGGTCGCTATAGAATCATTCGCCAAAATTGGCTATATGCTCGGAAAGGGTATAGCAACATTAATACATATTATAAATCCAGAAAAGATCATCATCAGTGGTAAGGGAGCAAAAGTAGGAGCTATACTCTTACCTCAGATTCAAGCATCTATACTCGAGTTCAGTATACATCGGCTATCTAAAAATACGTCAATCGAAATATCCGATCTAACAGATGTCCAAATTATCGGGAGCACCTGCATCGCAATTTCATCAATAAAAGGAGAAGTACTAAACAAAAAAATAAAAAAAATGACCTTAAACTAAATTTTATGAACAAGTTCTATCTAAAATGCTGCTATCTATCGACCATCATGTTTTTATGTGTGTCGGTAGTTTTCGCACAGCAATCTGTTACAGGGATTGTATCAGATGCAACAGGCCCCATTGCGGGCGTCAGTGTATCCGTAAAGGGTACCAGTAAATCAACCCAAACAAATTCAAGCGGAGCGTATTCTATTCAAGCGGAAAGCGGGCAGACGCTTCGCTTTTCCATGGTTGGGTTCAGTACCCAAGAGGTTTTAGTAAGCACTGCTAAAACGATTAACATAACCATGATAGCTGAAGACGGAGCTTTAGAAGAGGTCGTCGTCACCGCTATGGGAATTAAACGAGCTCCGAGAGAACTGGGCTATGCAATGAGTACCGTTGACTCGAAAGAATTAACAAAGACAGGTTCTCCCAACTTCGCCGCAGCACTCTACGGTAAGGCTCCGGGAGTACGTATATCAGCTGCTCCGGGGGGTGCCACATCGGGCATTAACATTAATATCCGTGGTATCAACTCCATCACTGGAAATTCGCAACCCTTAGTAATTATCGATGGGGTTCCCATGCGTCAAACCAGCTTCAACAACTCGGATTATTGGGGAGATCAACGCGCTCGAGGAAATGGATTGGAAGATCTAAACCCAGAGGATATAGAATCTATTACTATTCTAAAAGGAGCCTCAGCCGCTGCACTATACGGTTCGGAAGCCATGAATGGTGTGGTCATGGTAACTACAAAGTCAAACAAAGGTGGCGAAGGGTTTTCAGTTGATTTTAACGCGACCTATACGCACGACAAAATTGCCTATCTACCAAGATTTCAAGATGTCAGAGGACCTGGCTATACGGTTGAATACTTCAACGGTGGACAAGCTGAAGATAAATTTTTCTACTACGATCAGTCTAGGGCTATAGATGGTGTAACAAGAGGTGTTATGGGTACCAGTCTTAATTTTGGGCCAAAATTCGACGGGCAGCCGACAATTTCATGGGATGGAAAGGTACGCCCCTATGTCGCACAAAACTCTTATGACAAACTGTTCAATAACCCAAACAACACCATTCTGAACTTCGCTTTAGGGCATACAGGTAAAAATTCCAATATACGATTCTCGTTATCCCGTCAAGACAATGAGATGACCGCATTAGATTCTTACAACAAAAAAAATATCGCCAATCTAAATACAACTTTCAAAGTTGGAGAACGTTTAACAACGGATCTTGTCGTTAACTATATTAACCAAAGCACGCATAACCGTCCTTTCATGACGGATCGCTTAATAAATAATTTTACGGGTATGATGTCTCCATTTGATAACCCGGAATGGTATTTAGACAAATATCAAACCTCTTTAGGTTATCGCTTTGTAACAGGAACCAACCAGAGTCTTACACCTGACGAAAATATCGTTTACAATGGGTTTAAAGGTGATGTTGCTGAATTTATGTGGAATCAAAAAGCCAGACAGTACGATGAATACTCAAATCGTATCCTTTCTTCCTTTACCAATACCTTGGAACTTACAAAAGACTTGATGCTACGGGGTCGCTTCTCGGCAGATATGACAACATTGATCATAGACGACAAACAACCAAACACTATTCCATTGGTTTTTGGTAATTCAGGGTATTATGCACTAACAAACAAATCAGCAAACATTTACTATCTGGATCTATTGGCTCGTTATAAGAAAAAGGTATCGACCAATTGGGAATTAGGAGCCATGCTAGGATATACAGCTACAAAAGATAGATCCACAGCTGCCACTGCGAATACGGATGGTGGTCTAAGTATCCGAAATTGGTATGACATTGCTTCCTCAGTAAATTTATCCAGAGGTTCATCCCAAAAAAGCTATACTTTGCGGGACGCACTATTCGGAACACTAAACTTAAATTATAAAGATTTTTGGTATACAGAAGGTACACTACGTCGCGAGATCATATCAACAATGCATCCTGACGACAATGTTACCTACTACCCTTCAGTAAACTCCAGCCTTATTTTATCAGAGGCCTTTGAGCTCCCCCAATTTTTTGACTATGCCAAACTAAGAGGAGCTTGGGGAATTGTAGGAAATTACCCTGGTGTTTATGCCAGTCCATTAAGTTATACCCAAAATACATTGGGCAATCAGGGATCTGGATCTCCTACTCAATACATTGTAGTGCCTACCTCTAACTTTGGAAATGAACAAATAAAATCCGAGCAAAAACATGAGGTTGAATTTGGATTAGAAACAAGAATGCTAAAGGGTAGATTAGGGTTAGATGTCACCTATTATAACGGTAAAATTGTTGACCAAATACTAAGTTATTCTTTACCGATTTCTACAGGTGCATCTTCGGTTTTGGCTAACGTAGGTACATTGCGAAACAAAGGTTGGGAATTTGCTATAAATGGAACGCCAATCAAAAAAGAAAATTTTCAGTGGAATTCAACCCTGAATTTTTCCTTCAACAGAAATTCAGTAGAAGCTTTACCTGGGGGAGCCACTGAACTGTTACATCGCGATTACGATGGTTCGGCCGCACAGTTGGTCTCTAAAGTAGGAGAATCAATGGGGGATATTATGGTACACCCCTATGTGACAGATGCAGACGGCAGTAAAGTGGTAGGCACAAACGGGCTTTACCAACTAGACGCTAACAAATGGGTAAAGGCTGGTAATGCCATGCCAAAGACGGTAGGGGGATTTGTCAATTCCTTTACCTATAAAAACTTCACGTTGGATGCTTTAATTGATTTCAACTTAGGCGGAGACGTTATGCCGACAGGAATTAACTGGATGATCAGCCGCGGATTATTAGAAGAATCGTTGAATAACATGGATGCTGAACACGGAGGCATCAGCTACTACCTTTCAGGAGGCAAAGGAGTTGCCCACAGCGGGTCTACTGGTCCAAATGGCGAAAAAATGTTTCACGATGGTATGTTGATGGAAGGTGTACTAGCCGATGGTTCGCCCAATACAAATGTTATTTCACAGACCTACTATTACGCGAACACCTACAATTGGGGGGGACCACAATACTCCAACTCCAATTACGGCCTTTACGTTAAAAAGAATAATTACGTGAAAATGAGAGAGCTTTCTATAAGCTATAGACTTCCTTGGTCCATCGCTTCCAGATTGAAAGCGAAAAATGTTCAGTTATCCGCCTTTGGAAGAAATCTGTTTTTCCTGTATAGATCATTAAAAGATTTAGATCCGGAACAAATGACAGGAGGTTCCCACTGGACAAATAATGTCTCAAATGCGGGTACATCACCCGCTACCAGGACTTATGGTTTAATGTTAAGAGCAAGCTTCTAAAATTATGAAAATTAAAAAAAACCTCGTGGTATCAGCACTGTGCATAGCATCGCTAACCACTATAACAACTTCTTGCAAAAAGGAAACTTTTGACAATTATTACCGTGATCCATCAAAAGTCACGGAAACTACACTGGAAAAGAATTTTACGGGTATGATCTATACGTATCGTGAGTTTATTATTCCAACTTACCGCAATTATTTCGTGACAATGTCGCCTACCATACACCGTTATCTCCAAACCTACGGTTGGGCTAACACTGAAAATCAACTTACACCGGGGATGGCGGCTATTAATGACAGATGGGAAAGATATTACGCCGGACTGGCTCAATTCAGGGAAGTCGAAAATCAATATAACATAGCCCCCGAAGCCGAAAAAACAAGCAAGAAAATCTTTTACTTGGCTGCAAAGATTTTATTCTACGACCAGACACAGCAACAGGTTGATCTTTTTGGATCCATACCTTGGAAAGAAGCCGGGTATCTCAGCAAAAATGCTGGAGATTATACGATATCCTACCCAAAATATGATAAGGCAGAGGATATCTATACGGCAATGTTAGATGATTTGAAAGCTATAAGTACAGAGTTGAACGGACTAACCATCCCGTCGACCGTGATAGAATCTTTCAAGACACAAGATATTATCAATGGAGGATCCTTACCCTTATGGAAACAGTATTGCAACTCATTACGGCTACGCATGTTGACCCGTGTCAGCCAAGCCTCAGCTTTCGCAACGAGATCAAGTCAAGAAATTGCCCAAATTGTATCTAACCCAACTACTTATCCACTGGTATTGACAAACGCAAACAATATCCAGATTGATATTTTCAACAACGCGACCGATATTAATTCAAAAAGTCTTCAAGATGCTTTGGAAAGCTGGAATAACAATATTGCCAGTAAAGTAATGATCGATCATATGCTTAACAATGTAGATCCTAGGCTTCCTTATATGTTCGAACCAGGTCTTGGAGCTAGTGGGGCCTATATCGGTTTAGATCAATCTTTACCTTCGGCTACGCAGTCAACACAAATCGCGGGAACCACAGCAAATCCGAGTAAGATTGCAATTTATAACCGATCAACCTACTCCAGAAATCAAAATTTCCCGGGTATATTAATTACAGCATCAGAAGTTCAATTTCTCTTAGCAGAATATTACAACAAAACCGGAAGTTCTGCCAACGCTAAAACCAGCTTTGAGACCGGGATAAAAGAATCAATCGATCTTCAACAACGTATTCGAGCAGTAAGCAATAACAATCTTGTGGCAGCACCAAGCGCACCAACAACAAGCGCCATAAATGACTATATCTCGAATATCGGCTGGGGTACCAATAACATCCAATTAATTGCTACACAAAAATGGTTGCACTTCAATATTATTCAGTCCGTTGAAAACTGGTCAGAGGTACGTCGTCTTAATTATCCTACGTTCGCTTTTAGGGTAGAATCTTCAGACCTACAGAAAACTGTACCGGTAAGATACAATATATCTTCTACTGAACCGACCTATAACACCGCAAACTACGAAGCGGTCAAAGCACAGGACAACGTAAACACCAAAATCTTTTGGGACGTAAATTAATTCTTTTTTCACTAACTTTAGGGAAAGTCACTTTTTGGTGGCTTTCCTATTTTTTAGCTATTTTACTAATTATAACATGAAAAAAACCGTATTAAGCCTTTTTTTAACAGGTGTATTTTTATCGACCTTTGGGCAGGCCCACAACGTATCTGCGGGTTATCAAAAACCTACAGACCCATTAGTGCTCCAAAATCTAGAACAATGGCAAGACCTCAAATTTGGTCTTTTTATGCATTGGGGTACCTACAGCCAGTGGGGCATAGTCGAAAGCTGGAGTATATGTCCTGAAGATGAACCCTGGACACAGCGAAAACCAGAGCATGGCGCCAGTTATTTTGAGTATGTCCAAAACTACGAGAATCTGCAAAAAACATTTAACCCAACTCAATTCGACCCTCAAAAATGGGCTGATGCAGCCAAAGCAGCCGGGATGAAATATGTCGTATTCACGACCAAACACCATGATGGCTTCTCCATGTTCGACACCAAAGAAACAGATTACAAAATCACATCGCCCAACACACCTTTCTCCAAAAATCCAAGAGCCAATATCACCAAAGAGATTTTCACCACCTTCCGTAAAGATGGCTTCAAAATAGGCGCCTATTTCTCTAAACCAGATTGGCACTCCGATTACTACTGGTGGCCTTACTTTCCTCCTTTAGACAGAAATGTAAATTACAATCCGAAAAAATACCCCGAACGCTGGCAGAAATTTAAGGATTTCACCTTTAATCAAATTAATGAACTGACATCGGAATATGGAAAGGTCGATATTCTTTGGTTAGACGGAGGTCAAGTACGTCCTTTAGAAACAGTAGATAATACAGTAGACTGGCAAAAGGCCATCCGATTAGATCAAAACATTGACATGGACCGAATCGGTAATATGGCGCGTAAAAATCAACCCGGAATCATTGTCGTAGACCGTACAGTACCTGGTAAATGGGAAAACTATGTCACCCCAGAACAAGCAGTTCCAGACCATACATTGGATATACCTTGGGAAAGCTGCATCACTATGGGGAACTCCTTCAGTTATGTTCCCAATGATAATTATAAACCTGCAAAAAAAATTATCGAAACGTTGGTCAAGATTATTTCACGTGGAGGCAACTATCTGTTGAATATAGCTCCCGGGCCAAACGGTGATTTCGATCAAGTTGCATACGACAGGTTAAAAGAAATCGCTTCATGGATGGATGTTAATCAAAATGCCGTGTTTGGTAGTCGAGCCGTTGCCCCTTATCATGTAGACGACTATTACTACACCAGAAGTAAAGACAACAAGACGATTCACGTATTCCATATAGATGAAAAATCAAATCAATACCACAAACCCGATGGTTTTGGATTTGACCTTCCTGCCGGATTTAAGGTAAAATCGATAGAAGTACTGGGAAGCAAAGAAAAAGTAAAATGGACCCTCAAAAACAACAAAATAAAAACACAGCCTATCCGATACAACCCTTCATACGCAACAGTTTTACGTATCGTAGCCCAATAGCAAAAATTAAATCGAACAACCTGTGCTTTTTATGAGACTAAAAACATTTCTTCCAATAATGCTTTTTTGCCAGACAACTCTAGCACAACAGCCGTTATACAAGGATGCCAAACAGCCTATAGAAAAACGTGTACAGGACTTGCTTGAACGTATGACTCCTGAAGAAAAATTTTGGCAATGTTTTATGATTCCCGGTGACTTGGACCATGTGACAAAGGATCAATACAAGCATGGCATTTTTGGACTTCAGGTCAGTGCCGGATCACTAGGCGGAGGAGCCTCTGGGCAACTCTTAAAATATAATGCCAGTGAAGATGCCGAAAAACTAACACGTAAAATAAATGCCATCCAAAAATACTTTGTCGAAGAATCCAGATTAGGGATTCCCATTATTCCGTTCGACGAAGCCCTGCATGGCTTGGTTAGAGAAGGGGCTACTGTGTTTCCCCAAGCTATAGGCTTAGCAGCGACATTTGATACTGTTGTTATGCATCAGGTAGCATCGGCAATTGCGCAGGAGTCCCGTCTTCGTGGTATCCGGCAAATACTAACACCTGTAGTCAATTTAGCAAATGACGTACGTTGGGGAAGGACTGAAGAGACTTATGGAGAAGATCCTTATCTTTCCTCCCTAATGGGACTAGCTTTCGTTTCAGCATTCGAAAAGCTCGGTATTGTGACTACACCAAAACATTTCTTAGCCAATGTGGGCGAAGGAGGACGGGATTCCTACCCCATCCATTGGAGTAAACGTTATTTAGAAGAAACACATCTGCGTCCGTTCAAAACAGCTTTTTCACAAGGCGGAAGCCGCTCGGTCATGACATCATACAACCTGATTGATGGGCGTCCCGCTACGGCAAACCAATGGCTACTTACCGAAAAGCTTAAAAAAGAATGGCAATTCAAAGGCTTTATTATCTCTGATGCAAGTTCCGTCGGAGGACCTACGGTATTACATCGTACCGCCTCGGACTATGCCGATGCCTCTGCCCAAGCAATCAACGCCGGATTAGATGTTATTTTTCAAACAGAATATGACCATTATAAACTATTCAGCCCCCCCTTCTATGATGGACGGATTAGTCAACAAAGAATCGACGATGCTGTAAGTCGGGTATTACGTATAAAGTTTGAGTTGGGTCTATTTGAAAACCCCTATGTCAGTCAAGCGCAAACTCATCAACTAATACACAAAATCCAGCATAAACCCATTGCTCAGAAAGCAGCGGAAGAATCTTTCGTGTTGTTACAGAACAAAAACCATACGCTTCCAATATCCCATCAATATAAAAAAATACTGGTGGTCGGCACCGAAGCCACGGAAGCCCGATTGGGCGGTTACTCCGGTCCAGGGAACAAAAAGACAAGTATTCTTGAAGGGTTAAATCACTATGTCAAAGACAAAAATATTGAAATTATCTATTCCAAAGGAATAAGCAGGAACACCAAACCCTTGGATATTGTACCGTCAGAATTTTTAACCTTTGATGGTAAACGTGGATTACACGCTACATATTTTACCAACAGCAACCTAAAGGGGCAAAGCGCTTTCACAAGACAGGATCCACAGATTGATTTTAGCTGGACCCTAGGATCCCCAAACAACAACAAGTTGGAGTCCGATCAATATAGCGTGCGTTGGTCCGGACAGATCAAAGGTCCCGCATCAGGCAAATATCAGATTGGTTTGAAAGGAAACGATGGCTTTAGACTTTTCCTCAACAACAGGTTAGTTATTGACAACTGGGAAAAAACAAGTTTCTCAACAATACTTACAGAGATTATATTTGAAAAAGATAAATTGTATCCTATTGTTGTAGAATTTAACGAACAACGCGGTAATGCGCACATCGAACTCGTATGGAACTATGGTATACCAAACTACGAAAAAGACTTTCAAGATGCACTTGAATTGGCAAAACAAACAGACTATATTATTGTTACAGCCGGCATACATGAAGGAGAGTTTCAAGACAGAGCATTCTTAAATTTAGAAGGAAATCAAGAAGCTTTTATACACGCTCTCGAAGAGTTAAACAAACCCGTAACGACTTTACTCGTCGGCGGATCTGCAATCAAAACAACAGACTGGAAAGATAAAGTCGGTGCCATTTTAAACATCTGGTATCCAGGAGAAGAAGGAGGCCATGCAGTAGCTAGAACCCTATTTGGAGAGGTGAACCCCTCTGGAAAGCTTCCCATTACTTACCCTATTGAAGAGGGACAGCTTCCGCTTACTTACAATCATTACCCGACAGGAAGAGGAGATGACTACCACCACTTAAGTGGAGAGCCGCTGTACCCTTTTGGGTTTGGCTTGAGTTACACCAATTTTGAGCTCACGGATATCAATGTTCCGAAAAATACCTATCAAAGAAATGACACCATATCACTTCGTGTAAAAGTTGCTAATACTGGAACTAGAGATGGAAGCGAAGTCGTTCAACTTTATACCCGGGATTTATTATCAAACCAAGCTCGTCCAGTTATTGAACTAAAAAAATTTCAGAAAGTATATTTAAAAGCAGGAGAAGAAAAAATTATTGTTTTTGACTTACCGGTAAGTGAACTTGCATTTCTTAATGAAAAAATGATGTGGGAAGTTGAACCAGGAGATTTTCGAATTATGGTTGGGAACTCCTCAAAAAACCTACCTCTGAAAACTACGGTCACCGTCAAATAGCAAAGACATAAACTAACTGATAGCATGTAAAGTGCGCAATCTTTTTAAAAATTTTAAAAAGATTACACACTTTACATGCTATTTTATTTACATTTGTTAAATTCTAAATTTCAGAACAAAAATTTTGGACCGTCTTAAGCAGCAAATTATAAGGGAGTTGTATTTCTCAAAAACTCTATCGATTGCGGATATCAGTAATACGATAAAAAAAAGTGTGCCTTTGGTAACCAAAAGCATACAAACATTACTTTTATCAAAAATAATTACGTCCGAGGGCTTAGGAAAATCCACCGGAGGTAGAAGAGCTATACAATATTCGCTAAATATTCAAAAACTACCAAATATTCTTGTCGTTGCAATAGACCAATATAATACAACCATTGCATTGGTGGATCTTTCCAATAAAGAGTTGAAAAAAGCCCAGAACAAACCTATTCGATTGGCTTTCGAGACCAATGCTAAGGATATCTTGCTGACGCTGATCGATGAGTATTTAATCGATCAATCCCTAGATAAAATACTAGCAGTAGCAGTAAGTATGCCCGGCTTTGTCGACTCCGAAAAAGGGGTCAACACGTCCTACTCCGAACAACACCCACTCCACCATATAAAAACCACAATTCAAAATCATTTAAATGTACCCACTTTCATTGAAAATGATTCAACAGCAATAGCGATCGCTGAGCATAAATTTGGTAAAGCAAAGGGATTAAACAACGTTTTGGTCATAAATCTGAATTGGGGCGTCGGATTGGGTATGATACTGGAAGGTAAATTATTCAAAGGCCATAGTGGTTACGCAGGGGAATTTAGCCATATCCCGCTATCTGACCAAAACAAGTTGTGTTCCTGTGGCAAAAGAGGTTGTTTAGAGGTAGAGGCATCTCTTATTTCTGCTCTTGGTTATGCTAGTGAAAAGATTGAAAACGGACAAATCTCTCAACTCACAGCCAATTATGGTCAACTGGGTACAATTACGATAGATCAATTAATAGCAGCCGCCCTTAACGGGGATCAAGTGGCTATTGAGTCCTTTGCAAGGATAGGCTATATGCTGGGCAAAGGTATTGCGACGTTAATACATATTATTAATCCTGAAAAAGTAATCATCAGCGGCAAAGGAGCAGAAATCGGACAGATCCTTTTACCACAGATACAGGCTTCAATGCTAGAGTTCAGTATTCAGCGTCTTTCAAAAGACACCATTATAGAAATATCAGGATTGCACAACGCACAAATAACTGGAACAGTGGCCATAGCTGTTTCTTCATCAAACTGGGAAGTACTAAACAAAAAACAAAAGCAAACAAACTAAAACTAAATTTTATGACCAAGTTTTATCTTAAATGCTGCAGTCTATCCATCCTTATGCTCTTATGCATATCGGTAGTATTTGCACAACAATCTGTTACTGGGATAGTATCAGACGCATCCGGCCCATTAAAGGGTGTGAGTATATCGGTCAAAGGAAGCAATAAAGCGACACAGTCCGACGCTAATGGAGCATATTCCATTCAAGCACAAACCGGCCAAACGTTACGCTTCTCGATGATTGGATACAACGCACAAGAAATTATCGTCTCCAATGCTAAAACGATTAATGTCACTTTGGTTAATCAAGATGGTGCACTAGAAGAAGTAGTCGTGACGGCAATGGGAGTTAAGCGTGAAAAAAGAGCACTTGGATATTCCTTTCAAGAAATACAAGGGAACACATTAACTGACGCTAGAGAAAACAATATTGCAAATGCACTTGCAGGAAAAGTTTCCAATCTACAAGTTGTAAAAGGTTCAAATGGTCCCTCTTCTTCTTCCAAAATCATTTTAAGAGGTTTTAATTCACTAACTGGGGATAATCAACCTTTAATAGTGGTCGATGGTGTTCCTATGGACAATTTTGTGGGGGCATCTAATAACGATTTTTGGAATCCTTCTACGGATTTTGGAAGTGGCTTAGGCGACCTCAATCCAGAAGATATCGAAAGCATGTCTGTACTGAAAGGTGGTGCAGCTTCGGCTTTGTATGGATCAAGAGCTTCTAATGGTGTAATTTTGATTACAACCAAATCAGGGAAAGCCAAAGAAGGTGTAGGTATTTCTTATTCAACTATCACTGGTATTGAAAACATCTTCATGACTCCAAAACTACAGAACACTTTTTCACAAGGAGATGGCGGCATATATGGAAGATTATCTGGATTATCTTGGGGTGAAAAAATAGCTGGACAAGAAGTTGATACTTGGAACGGTTCAAAAACTCAATTAAAAATTTATGATAATTTAGGTAGTTTCTTTCAAACAGGATTTAACACGACACAAAACATCAATTTTCAACAAGCCATATCTGACAAGGTAAACCTATACTCTTCGGCCAGCTACTTATATGACAATAGTAAAACTCCTGGCATGAAGTTAAATAGGTTAAACTTGATCAATCGCGTAAATGCAAACTTTGGATCCCGGAACCAATGGAGCACTGACGTAAAAGTTCAATACATGAAAAACATGGCGCATAACCGCGCAGTAGGTGGGCAAAACGACGGCAATTATTATGCACAGCTATTGCTGTTTCCAAGATCGCTAGATATCTCTCAATTTGAGACAGGAATGGACGTTTTAGGAGAAAAACAATCATGGTATTTAGAGGATAGCGGAACAAATCCTTACTGGGCGGTATACAATAAGTTAAATAACGATACGAGAGATCGTTACCTTATGAATGCAACCGTCAAGTACGACTTCAATGATTGGTTAAGTGCAGACGTACGTTTGGGATCAGACAACTATTCTACGAAATATGAATCAAAAACATATACTGGAAGTCATCTAAAAAACTCGTATTCAAACAGAATCGACAAGTTTTTTGAAAACAACTATATCGCGAGTCTCCATGCAAGGAAAGATAATTTGTGGGGTAAATGGGGCGGAAGCGCATCCTTATATGGACAAATTATGGAACGTAATCGTACATCCATCGAGGCAATAGCTGGTGATTTGCGGGTTCCTAATCTTTTTACTATCGGCAATAATATTGGCAATGCGGCTCTTTCTGAGTCTATAAGTCGTAAACAAATAAACTCCGTTTATGCGAGCGCGGAAATTAATTATGATAATTTCTGGTATGTAAATGTTACAGGCCGTAACGACTGGACATCAACGTTGCACCCGGATAATAGAAGCTTTTTCTACCCATCTTTAAGTACCTCGCTAGTACTTTCTGATCTCATAAATAAAGGTAGTGGACACATGCCATCATGGTTTAACTATGCAAAAGTAAGAGCATCCTATGCTGAAACGGGGAGAGACATGGATCCATATCAGCTTTATAATACATTTACCGTCGGAAACGACCCAAACAATATAACAACAGCAAGTAAACGTAATACTAAATACGACGCTGGAGTGGTAAACGAACTTCAAAAAAGTATTGAATTCGGTTTTGAAACCCGATTTGTCAATAATAGATTAGGGTTGGACTTTACTTACTACAAGAATAATTCGACCAATCAATTGATCGACATCCCTATGAACGATTTATCGGGTTATAAAGCGTTCAAAGCAAATGCGGGGAATATATTAAACGAAGGTTTTGAGGTCGTTTTAAACGCTGACATTCTGAGAAATCCGGAATCTCTAAGATGGAATATCACGGCAAACGTCTCCAAAAACAAGAACAAGATTATTGAATTACACCCAGATGCAAAACGTCTAAAACTGGGCGGATACGACGATGTCAGTATTTATGCAGAACAAGGTAAATTATATGGCGCAATATATGGCACCAAATATCTACGTGTAGAAGACAAAGAGAGCTCACAATATGGAAAACTAATACTAACTTCTGCTACTGGATTACCGCAGAAAGCCGAAGGCTTTCATTTCTTAGGCGATCAGACTGCCAAAGCTTTAGTGGGACTTACAAACTCTTTCAACTATAAAAACTTTTCACTGAGCTTCCAGATAGATGGTAGATTCGGAGGTAAATTTTTCGCAGGAACGCATAAAGGATTACAATATGCAGGGGCATCTGAAGAAACAGCTCCAAACGGAAGCAGAGAGAAATTCGTCGTTGATGGTGTTACCTTAAAAGACGGTAACTACGTAGAAAATACCACTGCCGTATCTCCTGAAGATTATTGGAAGACCGTTGCCGGAGGAAATATGGGCATCATCGAAGAGAATCTATATGATGCAACCAATATTAGAATTAGAAATCTACAATTGGGTTATTCAATCCCTAGCAGAGTGTTGAAGAATTCTATGGTTAAAAATGCTAGATTCGGATTTTCTGTAAACAATTTAGCCATGCTAAAAAGCAATGCAAAAGGAGTTGATCCAGAATCCACCTTTGCATTAAATTCAAATGCTGTTGGGTTTGAATACCTCTCTTTCCCGACGTCACGTTCTTATTTCTTTAATATATCTGTAGGTTTTTAAGTACAAACGACATGAAAAATACATTTTCTAAAATATCTATAGCTTTAGTGATTGGTGCACTTTTCACATCTTGTAGCAAGTTTGATGAGTTGAATACCGATCCCACCGCTGCAAATGAGCAGCAAGTAAAGCCAGAATACTTCTTAAATAATGCTATAATAGGTGCACAACAAGATCCCCATATAGGCGAACGTATTTTTGTGTACAACTGGAAAACAGCGGCACATCATCACTATCAAAATTTCATTAATATTGGAGCAAGTCAGGATGGATACAATAATGACTACTGGCGCTATATTTCCGAATGGTTGAACAATGCAAACTCGGCTATAGAAATTGCAGACAAAAAAGCCCAAGATGGATCAGCGCAAACTTATAATGAAAATTTAAAACAAGTTGCGAGACTATGGCGTGTTTATCTAATGAGTGAACTTACGGACAACTTCGGACCGGCGCCAATCAAATCCTTTCAGGGCAGTAACCCAGAGTTTAATTCAGTAAAAGATGTCTATTATTTTATGCTTGAAGAGCTAAAGGATGCTTCTTCAAAGATAGATGTAAATGTTGATGGTTCAGCCATCAAAGATTACGATGCAGCTTATGGATTTAAATGGGAAAACTGGGTCCGTTATGCCAATTCTATGCGTATGCGACTAGCTATGCGCATGTCAGAAGTGGATGCCAATAAGGCTAAAACCGAGTTTGAATCTGCAGTTGCGACCAACAAATTCATTGAGAGTTCTGCCCACAACTTTGCCGTTCAGGAAAAAGAAGGTTGGAATCCACTAGCCGGTGTCATGTCTTTAGGTTGGAATACGCAAATTATATCTACAACCTTAAACAACATCTTTATAGGTTTGGGTGGAATAGAGACTTCAAAGCAATTTACAAATCCTGAAATTTTAAGCAAAATAAAAGCCGAAGATGATTTTGGGACAAAGTATGCTCAAAACTTCTCTACAATGTCCAATGATCCGAGTCAAGGTTTTTACGCCGATGGGTTACCTAACAAAATGGATCCTAGAGCATATAAAGCCTTCTTTATCCCTGGTAATAAAACTGATGGCGACTACTGGGCTGCGGCTTCTGAACAAAAAGCTACAATCAAAGTTTCCGACTCTAGGACTGACGAGCTAAATACAAAATATACTTGGAACGCCTTCACTGGGGGCACCTGGGCAGGAAAAGCCTCAAGTATTGTCTTAAGAGGTCAAAATGGACGATTACCTGGAATGACGAACAAATACAGAACAAGTAAACAAAAACGCGTGTTCTTTGCTTCTTCTGAAACTTACTTTTTAATTGCAGAGGCTGCATTAAGAGGCTGGAAAACGCCTATGTCTGACAAAGCTGCCTACGAAAAAGGCATCACAGAAAACTTCGCCTATTGGGAAGTCCTTGGCTTTATTGCAGATTACCTAAATTCAACGAATTATAATCGTGTTGGAACGTCTGTAAAATATGACCATGATACAGAACCTCCTCAATCATTTACAGTTAAGTATATAGACGCTTATACAAATCAAGCAAAGACTGAAACAATCCAATATCCATCAAATACGATATATAAAAATGGATTGGAGAAGAATGATAAGCTGACAAAGATAATCACGCAAAAATACATAGCGACAGTTCCTTATCTCCCTCTAGAAGCCTGGAACGACCATAGACGTTTGGGCTTACCATTTTTTGAGAACCCTGCCGTGGAACAACCCATTGCTACAATTCCTCAATTGACAGCTTCAAACTATAAACAAAATCAGGTTAACTTCTTTCCTCAACGACTGAAGTACCCTTCCAACTTCAGAAATGCAGATCAGGAGAATTATGACAAAGCGATTTCTTTATTAGGCGGCGCAGATGATGTTTTCACTCCGCTTTGGTGGGCTAAGAAAAACTAAATATTCTTTCGGAGTAAAAAATGATCCCCGTTACAACCAGTAACGGGGATTTTTGTTAGTAAAACCGAATCGGATAGTTACTCCGTATAGCTATTTTCGAAGCCGATAGACACATATAAGCCTTTACCTCGTCGGTTAAGCAACTCTTAATGAGGCGATACATTTCCAAATTCACATCGAATCGAGCCATTTAGTCCATCATTTAGAATTGTCATAACTTCAAATTTTAGGATTTTGAGTGGAATCAAGATAATATCATCTTCGTAACAAACTAGGTATTAAAATGTCTTTTAAATACCTTTAGTATAGCCTTTACTTATCAAATTGCTATGGTAAGGCTATGTAAAGGCTATGTTAACCCTAATTAAATAGTAGCTTAATACTGAATTTGGTAACAAGAGATCTACTACCAATCCGCTTCTTTATTTAGGGAAATTTTCGCAACGCGGCTCTAAATCTCCGTTTCATCACAGTCAACACTAAAGACCAAACATTTATACTTATCACCTTGCTTTCTGAGATCACATCATCACCACGTCCTATTTTAATATCCGTACTTAAAGCGATATTGTTTCAACTATTTAATTCCAAATCAAGTAGTTTTTGATTATCTTGGAAAGATAATCAAAAACTGTTATGATAAACTCCATCTGGACGAAAACCGCTTTAATATTCAGTTTACTATTCGTACCCCTTGCCTATTCCTTTGCGCAATCTTCCCCCAAAAGTCAGTGGTTTCAGGAGGCTAGGTACGGTATGTTTATACATTGGGGATTATATAGTGCGGCAGAAGGATTATGGAAAGGTGAAAAACTTCGTTATCTCAATAATTATGCGGAATGGATCAGATACCGCAACCGAATTTCTAAAGAAGAATACGGAACCCTGGCCAAACGCTTTGATTGGGAAACAATAGATCCAGAACAGTGGGTAATACTTGCCAAAGAGGCTGGCATGAAATATATCATCATGACCAGCAAGCACCATGATGGCGTGGCTATTTGGGATACAAAAGTGGGCAGTTATTCTTTACCGAAACTAGCCGGTTCGGAACGGGACATCCTAAAAGAGCTCGCCGAAGCCTGTCGTAAGCATGACATGAAACTTGGTTTTTACTATTCACATTGGATAGATTGGGAACATCCCTACGCATGGGATCACAATCAAGAACTAAAAGGCCGGGTCACAGATGCACAGTTTGACCGATACTGGCAAGAGAAAGTAATTCCTCAACTGACAGAATTATTGACCGATTATGGTGATATCGCCCTCATGTGGTTTGATATGTGGATTCCCTATCAAAAGTCCATCATAAAAAAAGAACAGCTATTACAAGTAGCCCAGCTGATACGAAAACTACAACCCAATTGTCTGATCAACTCCCGATTGGGACTACCGACGGATGAAAACACGGTAGATTTTGAAACACTGGGGGACAATCAGTTTGGCACATCTTATGTCAATCATCCATGGGAAACTCCAGGAACTATTGCCCATTCTTGGGGATATAATGGTCAGGAAAACGAATGGAAATCTACTTCACAAATCTTCCAATCGCTCATTTCCAATGTAAGTTTAAACGGTGGATTAACATTAAACATAGGTCCTCGAGCAAATGGTATGGTGCCCTACGAAAGTATCCAACGCCTACATGATGTCGGAAACTGGCTTAAATCTTATGGGGCCAGTATCTACGGAGCCACGGGGTTATCTTTCCGGACAGGGCAACACGATTGGGGGTACCTGACCTCCAAAGCAAAAGATAATTCGACTTTTGTATATGCGCAGGTTTTCAACTGGCCCTTGGATAGGCTCCTTAGAGTTTCGGGGATTAAAAACACGCCTAAAGAAGTCTATTTGCAGCAGGGAAATAAACAAAAACAATTAAACTTCACGCAAAACGGACCATTACTTCATATTGATCTAGGTCCTGAACAGCCCGATCACTATGTATCCAACATCGTACTTCGATACGACAACACACTACAACTCAACAAAGAAATTGTGGCAGAGTCGACATTTGGAGGCTTTGCTTTAACGCCTTCAAATAGCAATAACAAAGACCTAAAAATAGAAAAATACGATGGCAAACGCCCTAACCGTATAACGCTACATCCGGGACAAGATTTGACCTGGAAAGTCTATATCCCTGAAACGGGCGAATATCATTTTGATGTATCAGCACATAACCCCAACGAAACAAATATCAAAATTCAGATAAAGGTAGATAAAGACATCGTTACAGCCCTATTAACCCCAAATGGCCTTCTTGTAGCTGAACCGAATGAGAAAAATTATACGCCAGAATTTACAGATAAGCGAGTGGGCCGTATTACTTTTACACGAAAAGGCACCTATACAATTATACTCGGCAATAAAGGTCCTAATTCTTTTTCATTTAACAGGTTATGGATCAATCAATAATTATCTGTAAATAATATTTTAAAAAAATTAAAAAAACACCACTTTTGTATTTGTTCAGCGGTACAACATACAAAAGAACAACTATAGCTCATCACAATAACTATGCAATTGGCAGAGGCGGCATCAGGTAATATTTTCTTTCCTAGTAGAGAAGGTTTCCTAGCGCTAGACAAAACAGGAGTGATACTTGCTTATAATGAGCAAGCAACGATATTATTAGACAGTTTGCCTCTAATTGTAGGAAATAACTTTCTGTTGAACGATTCCTTGTTTTACCCTATCGAAGATAACCTCAAATTTCGACCTACAGAGATGCCGTGGTCTAAAACCCTGCGTAACGGGACAGCACAACAAGACATCGTTTTAGGAATAAAACAAAAAGAAGGAAACAACATATGGCTATCATTCTCATCCAAACAAATTGATACGCCAACACATTCTTATGTCATCATTTCTTTTTTTGATGTATCCAGGATCGTCGAGCAAAACATTCTATTGATAGCCAAAGAAGAACAGCTGAATCTCTTGGTCTCCTCCTTGAATGATATGGTATTCGAGGTTACACAAGACGGTTGTATAATCAACTATTGGACAAATGATAGCGGTCATCTTTTTTTTCAACCAACCTACTTTTTGGGAAAAAGCTTAAACAGCATATTTCCTGAATTTGTCGCGATACCTTTCCAACGTCTTATTGAGGAAACAATAACCACAGGAATCGAGCAGGAAATGGACTTTCTTTCACCCTTTGAATCGCATAAAAATTACTGGTACCACCTTCAGGTAAAGTCTATTACAAAAAGAAATGATAGGGTTGCAGTGGTGATATCAGATATTACAAAAGAAGTAGAGAACACCGAAAAGATAAAATTAAACGAGAACAAATTTAATCAGGCATTCCATTTTTCAGGAGTTGGCATGTCTCTAACTGCTTTAGATGGGTATTGTTTGGATGCAAATAAAGTGCTTTGCAATATGCTGGGCTATACGAAAAAAGAGTTACAAAAGGTGACCTTTATTGAGCTGACACATCCAGATGATGTCCAAGGGGATCTGGAACTACGAAAAAAACTACTCGATAGTGAAATTGAAAGCTTTACTATCGAAAAACGATATCAGCACAAATCGGGACATTATGTCTGGTGTGATACAACAGTCTCTATAGTTCGAAACCACAAACACTATCCTCAATTTTATATCGCACAGATACAAAACATCTCACAAGTAAAGCTCAATATAGAAACTCTGGAAAGTCAAAAAGCCGAGCTCGAATCCATAAAGGTGGAACTAGAGACGAAAGTGAGACAACTGGAAGAATTCAACCAAATAGTAGCACATAACCTCAGAGGACCTGTCTGCAACATACAAATGTTATTGACGGAGATCAACTCCGAAACGGATGAATCCAGAAAGAAAGCATACTTTTCTTTATTAAAATGTAGTGGAGACAATCTAAACCAAACATTGGAAGAGCTCACGGATATTTTAGAACTAAAACAAGACGTTAGTCTATCATTCCAAAAATGCAGTTTCCAGGATCAGCTCAACAAGATATACCTTCACCACCTTGTCGAGATAAAAAGAAAGGACGCATTATTGACAACTGATTTTAAAATAGAACACGTTCACTATCCGGCGATATATCTGGATCGTATTCTCGACAATCTCCTAAGTAACGCTCTCAAATACACAGCGGTCGACCGACAGCCCAAAATCAATATCAGTACTTACTCGGAAAACGACAACGTTTTCTTAAGAATAAGTGACAACGGTATAGGCATTGACCTTCCAAAATTCAAATCTCAACTCTTTATGTTCAAAAAAATATTTCACCGTGGATTCGACAGCAAGGGTATAGGACTATTTACCACACGCTATCTGGTAGAAAATCTAGGTGGAAAAATCGATGTTGAAAGTAATCTTGGAGAGGGTTCTTCGTTTGTTATTCAATTTTAGATCGCATATGGAGGCTAAAAATAAATGTACAGTCCGAATCACTTTAGTTGATGACAATGCCATATTCAGACTTATCTTCAGCAATATGCTATCCAGCTTTTCTCTCTGCCCGTTGGAAATCCGAACGTTTGATAATGCGCTGGAGTTCTTGGATCAATTCCCCTGCCCTCAGGGAGACGCCATAGCAACGGACATTCTTTTTGTAGATATCAATATGCCTTTTATGACAGGTTGGGAATTAATGGATAAATTAGAGACAGATGTGACCGATTTTACACAATCGTCAGCCATATATATTATTAGTTCTTCCTCTAGCAAAAGTGATCTTGAACAAGTAAAGAACTATTCTTTTATAAAGGGCTATGTCTTAAAACCTGTCAACAAACAAGTGCTCTTTGATATAATCAAGAAGCACATTGCAGTTGATTCCTTATAATTTTTTACGTCACTCTTTCTTTGAGCGCTCTCACTTCCAACGCTACAGCAGTGTCACTGCCATCGGTAATGGCAGAAGAATGAAAATAGACTGCAGCTGTTTCACGTAACACCTCCTCCACATTCGTCGAACGCAGACCTCCTCCTGGCATAATTACAATACGTCCCTGCGCAGCCTGTACTAAATGCTTCAGGTTCGCTAAACCTGCCATCACGTTAGGCTCACATCCAGACGTCAGTATAGTGCTAAATCCACAATTGATAACTTCCTCCAAGGCAATATCCATGTCGGCTACCTCATCGAATGCCCGATGGAAAGTACAAGGCAATGGGGCCGCTAAAGCAACCAGTTCTCTATTCTGAGTACGATTTACTGTATTATCCGCATTTAATATTCCAAATACAAAACCATCTACCCCCAACTCCTTTATCCGAAGCAAATCACTTTTCATCTGGGCAAACTCGGCTTCATTGTAGACAAAATCTCCTCCCCGCGGGCGTATCATCACATTCATTGCAATACGGACAGCATCGCGCACCTCAGTGATATCTGCAATGCATGGAGTTGTTCCTCCCACCTCCATACCTGCACACAATTCAACCCGATCAGCGCCATTTCCCTGTGCAATCAATGCAGATTTAGTATTAAAACTTGCAATCTCTATTTTAGCCATTCGCTTTTAAATATGAATTTGATTTAATCAGTTCGTTACCTTTTCTATCATACTTTGCATAATTGAACCCACCATGTATGCAAAAGGCGCCGTATTCGCCTCGTTTATTAAGGGCAATAAACCCTACTTGTATATTATCCAATGTCTTTTTGCGGTTATGTGTAAATTTTACAATACGTTTCACAGCTTCCTCACACGCCTTTTGAGGGGCGTAGCCCTGCCGCATCAGTTCAACCACCAAATGACTTCCCACCGTACGGATTACCTCTTCACCATGTCCGGTCGCCGTAGCTGCTCCAATTTCATTATCAACATACAGTCCAGCTCCAATAATAGGAGAATCTCCTACACGTCCATGCATCTTAAAAGCCATTCCACTTGTCGTACATGCTCCAGAAAGATTACCCTGCGTATCTAATGCGATCATTCCGATGGTATCGTGATTTTCAATATTTACTACAGGCTCATATTTAGCCGTTTTCAACCATTCTCTCCACTCCCTTTCAGACTCAGGAGTCAATAGATTTTCTTCCGGAAAACCCTGCTCTTTGGCAAACTGCAATGCTCCAGCACCCACCAACATCACATGAGGAGTCTTCTCCATAACAGCCCGTGCAACAGTGATAGGATGCTTAATACCCTCTAGTGCTGCTACAGACCCGATCCCCGCAAACTCGTCCATAATACAAGCATCTAAAGTTACCTTGCCATCTCTATCAGGCCGTCCACCATAACCAACGCTACGCTCTGTCGGATCGGCCTCTGTAAATCGCACGCCTTGCTCAACAGCATCCAACGCCCGACCGCCAACGGCCAATACTTTCCAGGCCTCTTCATTGGCTTTCAAACCAAAATCCCAAGTCGATAAAACCACCGGCTTATTAAGGTTTTTAGAGGACATGCCCTGAGACAACTGTGGAGCAAGCCCCAGCGCAAGAGATCCTAAACCAATCTTATGTAAAAATTTTCTTCTAGAGTTCATGACTTTTCAAATTCGTTATGTTTAAATTTAGTAAACAGAAAGCTCATCTACAAACAACCAACTGTCATTCCCCGCACCAGGATAACCTGCGGGGATTTTACCGACATGTTGTACCTCCACACGTACAAATCGGGCTTGTTGCGCCGTGAAATTGAGCTTTATAGTACCGTTTGACGCATCGATACCTTCTTGTCCGATATTGGAGATTAAATCAAAGACCTTTCCATCATTAGAAACGTACACCTTTACTGCTTTGGGATAATGGATCCAACTCCCTTTTTGATCCACTGCGTTCAAAGCCACGGTCGTAAATGCAAGAGGAGCTCCCAAATCGATCGTCGCTACGAGATCTTGACCATTAAAACCTAACCAGTCTCTTTTAAAATAATTTTTATTACCGTAGACACCATCCACGAGACTACCGATTCCATTTGCCGGATAACTAGGACTCGCTGCGTGGCGCAGGTCGATCAATTTACCGGTTGATTTACTGACTAGAAACTCCTGGCTCAACAGTGGGCTTTTCATCTTTCCTTTCGAAAAACTGGCCGCATTGATCCGCATTGTTTTGTCTACAGGTATAGGGTTTTGGTACAGTAAGCTCTGATTCGTCGGAATAGAACCATCTACTGTATATCGAATCATGTCCTCTTTACGAACAGTCCCTAATTCAAAGTACATCTTTCCATCCCGAGGAACATTCTTGCCAGATACTTCAAAAATAGCTTTACTATAGTTTATACCCTTTTCTTCTAAGATAGCCATATGCGCGATCACACGTTTTTCAAAGGAGGGATAGGCTTTGGGTTGCGATGTCCCCCAACCGACCTCAGATAGGGCGAATAAACGTGGAAACAGCATATACTGCACGTGGTTGAAGTTTGTTATATATTCTGTCCACATATTTGCCTGTGGACCTAAGATATGTTTCGCTTCCTTTTGATTAAGTTCTGCAGGAATAGGATTGAAACTATATGCCTGATCTAATCGTATCTCGGCACTGAATGCTAAAGGTTCAGACTGTGGGTTTCCTTGATAATAGTCAAAATACATATGACTTACCGGAGTCATTATCGCATCATGCCCCGCTTTCGCAGCGTGGATAGCCCCCTCCATACCTGTCCAACTCATCACGGTAGCATCGGGAGCCAATCCTCCCTCTAGAATTTCATCCCAACCAATAATACGCTTACCTTTTTTATTGATATACTTTTCCATGCGTTTAATAAAGTAGGACTGTAATTCGGCTTCATCTTTCAGCCCTTCCTTCTTTATCAAAGCCTGGCAGTGTGGACAGGCTTTCCACCTTGTCTTTGGTGCTTCATCTCCTCCAATATGGATGTATTTATTTGGAAATAAAGTAATGACCTCATCTATTACATCTTCTAAAAGAGCAAAGGTTTCTTCTTTAGGACAAAAGATATCGTCCATCACACCCCAAGTCGTCCCTACCTCAAATGGCCCCCCTGTGCAGGATAATTCAGGATAAGCCGCCAAAGCAGCCTGCGCATGACCAGGCATTTCTATCTCCGGGATGACATCAATATGCAGTTTTGTCGCATAGGCAACCACATCTTTAATTTGATCTTGGGTATAAAAGCCCCCGTAGCGACCATCTTTAATTTTTTCTATCTCATAATCAGTCCCGGGCGTCATTTTACGGTAAGCACCGATTTCCGTCAGCTTCGGATGACTTTTAATCGTTATGCGCCAACCTTGATCATCTGTAAGATGCCAATGAAACGTATTAATTTTGTACCGGGAAAGATAGTCCAAATAATTCTTAACCTCTTTTGCTGTAAAAAAGTGTCGACAAACATCCAAATGCATACCCCGATAAGAAAACTTAGCGTAATCCTTTATTTCCAAATAAGGGAGGCTTCCCTTGGTTTTATTCTCTACGACAAGTTGCAAAAGAGTCTGAACGCCATAAAACGCTCCTCTGCCCGTAGCTGCGCTTATAGCGACGCCTTCTTTATCAATTCTAAGTTCATAATAATCGTATTTATCTGCTGACGGTTGCGCTATTTTTACAAAGCGTATATTTCCCTTCTTCGCAGTTAACACCTTTATATCCGGTCTACTAATCCGTAGCTGCTCCACAAGGTAAAGAGCTTCATGAGGAAAAACAGAATTATTGACACGCCACTCTTTATCGAAAGACAATCTACCATTTTCAGTTACCTGTAAATATTGCGGTCGAGGAATAAGATGTTCTTGTCCTTTGGTTGGAAATATAAAAGAAAACAGGATTACTATCAGCAAGAATTTATAATGTATCATGGCAATTCGTTTTAACAAAACTACTATTTCTAAATCGGAGTTTAAAATAGCAGTAAAACGTTATAGCATATTGATACAAAAAGAGCTATCATTATAGTATGACAGCTCTTTTTGTATTACTTTAAGCGAAGTAAACGACCGAAGATCGCCTCCCCAACTATATCGCGGTTGTTTTTTGTCTTAACCAAGTCGATTCGTCTTCATTTAACAATGGAGACAATTTTTCATAGACCCATTGGTTGTAATTATTAAGCCAATCAATATGGGTTTGATGGAGTAAACTTTTCTCAACCAGATCAGTGGCTATATAGCAGATGGTCAATGTCTCAAAATGCATAAAATCACCAAACTGTGAGCTTTCGTAATTTGACGTCAACACCAGGTTTTCAATACGTATTCCGTGTTTACCTTCGCGGTATAGGCCCGGCTCGATAGAAGTGATCATCCCCTCCTCCAAGGCAACGTCTACATTGGTCGGATTAAGCACCTGAGGCCCCTCATGCACATTCAAAAAGAATCCGATGCCATGTCCTGTACCATGTCCATAATTGCGCAAAGTCTCCCAGATGGGACGTCTTGTTATGGCATCGATCTGGTAGCCACGTGTACCTTGAGGGTAAATAGCCTGACTACCTTCTATTGTTCCTTTTAATACAATTGTATAGTCCTCCTTTTCCTCTTGCGTGATATTGCCCAGTGAAATAACCCGGGTTATATCTGTCGTCCCTGTACGGTATTGACCACCAGAGTCTACGAGCAATAATCCAGAAGATTTCAAAACATAGTTACTCGATGGTACAGCATGATAATGCGGTAAGGCTCCATGATCCAGATAACCAGCAATCGTATTAAAACTGATATCTACAAAACCTGGCTGCTCTGCCCTAAAACCTTGCAATTTTTCTGCAATCGAGATTTCGGAAAGTTCTTCCTTACCTAGGCTTTCTTCCAACCATTTGAAAAACCTCGTCATCGCTACACCATCATTCACCATTGTATCGCGCATATGCGCTATCTCTACCTTATTTTTCAAGGCCTTCAAACTTGTAGAAGGGTTAAGACGTTCTATAATTTTCACCCCGTTAGGAATGCTATCGTAAATAGTAAAACAAGTACGCTTAGGGTCGATGAGTATACTTTCTACCGAGAGACCTTTGACAAAATCGAAAGCTTTTATATAATCCTGTACCTGCACACCATATCCAGCTAGCTCTGTGACTGCTTCTGCGTCTAATTTTGACGTTTCAACAAACAAAATTGCGTCCTCTTTCGAAATATATGCAAACCCTAAAACCACAGGATTACACGGCACATCCTGTCCTCGCACATTGAGCAACCAGGCTAAATCATCCAGCGACGACACAAAATGTCCTTCTACACGGCACTTGTCTAACGCTTTCCGAACAGCGGTCAATTTTGATCCTGTGTCCTGTCCCGTAGTTGATGGATCTAACAGGTATGCTTTTACCTGAGGCAACGATGGTCTCCCTTCCCAAATAGGGCTTAACAGATCCACGTGACCATCGACGACCATTCCTCGAGGTTCTAATACATTTTTCACCGTTTGGGCCACCAACAAGGAGGCTAAATTGCCGTCAAACGCAATTTTAGTACCTGCTCCAAACCTTTGATCCAGCCACTCTACGTATTCAGCTGCATGCTGTACTTTCAATCGAACCAATTCAAAACCAGTTCCTGCCAACTGCTCCGTCGCCTGAACAAAATAACGGGCGTCCGTCCACAGTCCAGCGAAATCCTGGGTGATCATTAAGGTACCTGCAGAGCCGCTAAAGCCCGAGGTCCATTCAATACATTTGTAACGTTCTGGCAAGTATTCACTAATATGAGGATCCGAAGAAGGGATAATATAGGCATCAATACCTTGTTCCTTCATCAATCCACGAATTTTGGTTAATCTTTCTAAATGTGACATATTTTTTCAACTAAATATCTTTCGCAAGTTAGCGATTTCTACCTCTTTACAGAACTTTGGACTGGCATTTCTTTTTATGTTTTTATTAACACATGAACTCGATTCTTATTTTACTGACTATCAATACTACTTAAACATTTACACCCTTATGCAGGGTAGGCAATTACTTTTTCCGAAAAAAGTAATCAAAAACTCGCCGCTGTGCCGTATTGGCACTACGCTATTGCATCCTCCTGCTATAGCCAATCCGCTACTGCGTAAGCAGGCATCAAGGTCGAGTGCGCGCTTGTGTCGACTGATGCAACATTGGCGGCATTAGACTAAAATTTACAGCTTGGTGATGAATCGAGTTCAATTTAAAAGATGCACTATACAATCAAATCCCTCAATTCTCGCCTCCAAAGTTTTGCAAAATTGAAAGAATAGAAATCCGTTGTTGCAAAAATTTGAAGCGAGGAGATTTTTGCACACTTTTTTGCGGTAAAAAAGTATGAGCCCGTGCGGCTTGAGCACATAAAAGAAAATTTTAATTACATGCTCCCTACCAGTCCATATAGCTAAATAGGGCTACGAATATAATTTCTATATTTGTCAAAACTCAAATAATGATTATGAGCACTAAACACTATATCACTTTACTCTGTTCCTCTTTCCTATTTGTTACTATTACGCTAGCTCAATCGACACAGCAACACCTCCAGAAAGGATTCAACTCGTTCTTAGCCCAACCTAGTTTAACGAATGGTATAGCCAGTTTACATGTCATGGATAAAAGCACCGGAACTATACTGTTCGAGAAGAACAGTCAAATGGGGCTTCCTACAGCTTCGACTTTGAAAGTCATTACTTCAATAACAGGACTAGACCTATTGGGTCCGGAATATACGTACAAAACTAAATTATATTATACAGGCACAATAGACAGCATCGGTGTGCTTCATGGTGACATCGTAGTTCAAGGATCAGGAGACCCCACACTGGGTAGCGATCGTTTTGAGCAGACGAAAGAACAATTGCTATTGGATAAATGGATAACTGCTATTAAAAATGCAGGTATCACAGCTATTGATGGGCGTATCATCGGCGACGACAGGATGTATAACGGGAATGATGTTCCAGGGGGCTGGATATGGACTGATATAGGTAATTATTATGGAGCCGGTATATCTGCGCTTAATTGGCGGGAGAATAAAGTTGGAATTAACTTTCAAAGTGGCACCCCCAATAAACCTGCTCCAATTGTCCAAACAACAGCAGATCTTTCTTACTTGCAATTGGTAAACACGGTAAAAGTGGGCAGACCAGGCTCTGGTGATAATGTATACGCCTACTCGGCACCCTATTCTGAAAAAATATACTTAAAAGGCACCTACGGTCAAGATCTTAAAAAGACCATTGAAATTTCTGTCCCGGATCCTGCCTTCGATTTAGCATTTCAACTCACCAAGACGGCAAATATGGCGGGCATCCCCGTAGGTATGGAACCCACCACCGGTCAAAGACTAGTTGAACAAGACTCTATCTTTCCGCAGAAGACGGCTGAACTATCCACACATATCTCACCAAAACTAATTGATATGGTGTACTGGTTTAACCAAAAGAGTATTAACTTATACGGAGAAGCTATACTGAGAAGCATCGCCTACATCAGCGGAGGTAAAGTGACCACATCGGATGGAGCAAATTATCTACAAAAATTCTGGAAACAGAAGCTACAACTTAACAGCAGTGAGCTAGACATCATAGATGGATCTGGGCTTTCGCCGCAAAACAATGTTACGGCAGCTGCCATGAACAAAATCATGCAATATGCAACAAGTAGGCCTTGGTCAGATTCTTTTGTAAAAAGTCTCCCTATGTATAATGGAATGATGATGAAAAGCGGAACCATCAGCGGAACACTCGGCTATACCGGCTACCATAAAGCTAAAGATGGGAAAGAATATACGTTTACGCTATTGGTGTACAACTACGATGGTAGCGCGTCAAAAATGCGTCAAAGTATGTTTAATCTTTTAGATATCCTGAAATAATAGCATTAATATTGCATATATTGAGAAACAGAATAATACATTTCCTCCATTATTAAAAACATAAGATGGCCGACAAACTCCAAATTCATTCTACATTAAGACGCAATTGTATTGTGCATAAAGGTGATTTTATGTAGGTTTGTAGCCTTAAATTTGACACACAGATCTAAAATGAGTAATATCAACAAAAAGAAGGAAGCCCTAGATTATCATGCTATGGGTCGTCCGGGTAAAATTGCCGTTGTTCCGACAAAACCATACAATTCACAGCGTGACTTATCATTAGCCTATTCGCCAGGGGTAGCAGAACCTTGTTTAGCAATTGCTGAAAACCCAGAAGATGCTTACAAATATACTGCTAAAGGAAATCTAGTTGCCGTAATCAGTAATGGTACCGCTGTTCTCGGCTTGGGTGATATCGGTGCGCAAGCCGGTAAACCTGTAATGGAAGGCAAGGGTCTTCTTTTTAAGATATTTGCGGACATCGACGTATTCGATATTGAATTGGACACCAAAAATGTTGACGAATTTGTCCGTATTGTTAAAGCACTAGAACCAACTTTCGGGGGTATTAATCTGGAAGATATTAAAGCCCCTGAGTGTTTTGAAATCGAAAGGCGCTTAAAGGCAGAAATGAATATTCCAGTCATGCACGATGACCAGCATGGTACCGCAATTATTTCTGGCGCTGCACTAATCAATGCCTGTGAGCTTCAAGGTAAAGATATTGCTTCCGTTAAAATAGTAGTAAACGGTGCCGGTGCTGCGGCAATCTCCTGTACGGCAATGTATATCGCTGTAGGCGCAAGCAAGGCAAACATTGTGATGCTGGACAGTAAAGGTGTCATCCGTAGTGACCGGGAGCAGTTAGATCCCTCCAAAGCGGAATGGGCTACCGAACGTGACATACACACTCTTGCCGATGCGGTAAAAGATTCTGACGTATTTATTGGCCTATCAGCTGCAGACGTATTGACACCTGAAATGTTGCAATCTATGGCTGCAAAACCAATTGTATTGGCTATGGCCAATCCGAATCCAGAAATCGCCTATGACCTAGCGGTAGCAACGAGAGCTGATATTATAATGGGAACAGGCCGATCTGATTATCCGAATCAGGTCAACAATGTATTGGGATTCCCTTACATTTTTAGAGGAGCCTTGGATGTGAGAGCGACGGCTATTAATGAGGATATGAAGATCGCTGCCGTCCGCGCTATCGCTGAACTTGCTAAGGAAACGGTTCCGGAAGAAGTGAACCAAGCCTATAATACAAGCAACCTACGATTTGGCACAGACTATGTCATTCCTAAACCAACAGATCCTCGCTTGATTACTGAGGTATCGGTAGCTGTTGCTAAAGCAGCGATCGCTTCTGGAATAGCCCGTAAGACCATAGATAACTGGGAAACTTATAAAGAGGAACTTCGCAAACGTTTGGGTAAAGATGACGGTATAATGCGAAAAGTAACTTCAATTGCCAAAAATAATCCCAAAAGAGTCGTATTTGCTGAAGCAGATAACGCAAAAACACTTCGTGCCGCACAGATTGTAAAAGAAGAAGGCATAGCTATCCCTATCTTATTAGGAAACAAAGACCGTATCGCTAAGATGATTGACGATTATTCTTTTGATTTAAATAATGTCGCCATTATTGACCCTAAAGAAGAAGAAAATACGACACGTTTTGAAAAATATGCAGAACACCTTTACAAAAAGAGACAACGTAGAGGTCTCTCCAAGATGGACGCTATCAAATTAATGTCCAACCGCAATTACTTTGCCGCTAGTATGGTCGAGTTTGGAGATGCAGACACCTTAATTTCTGGATTAACGAGAAATTATGCGGCTACGATCAAACCTGCACTACATGTCATTGGAGCAAAAGAAGGTAGCCGTATTGTGGGAATGTATATGATGTTGACATCCAAGGGACCTTTATTTTTGGGAGATACCACAGTCAACACAGATCCAACTGCCGAAGAACTCGCAGACATCACTGTACTGATGGAGAAAGCGGTTCGGCGATTTAATGTTAAGCCAAGAATAGCAATGCTTTCTTACTCCAACTTCGGTTCGTCGGATGGCCCTACTCCAACCAAAGTACGTGAAGCCGTAAATATACTACATAAGAATCACCCCGACATTGTTGTGGATGGCGAATTACAAGCTAATTTTGCATTGAACAAGGAAATGTTGGAAAGCAATTTCCCTTTTAGCACATTGAAAGGTGAAAATGCCAATACCTTGATTTTCCCAACACTGGCATCTGGAAACATTGCTTACAAGCTTTTGCAAGAAGTAGGTGATGCAGAAGCAGTAGGCCCTATATTGCTAGGAATGAACAAGCCTATACATGTATTACAGTTAGACAGTTCCGTTCGTGAGATAGTAAACATGGTGACCATTGCAGTCGTTGACGCACAGGCCCATGAAAGTTTAAAATAAAGTTACAAAGGTGATAATGGTTACAAGGTTACAAGGTTATAAAAGAGGCCTTCATAACTTTATAACTTCTATAACTATAAAATAAAACCATGTACGATTATTTCAATGGTAAACTCATATTCAAAGCCCCTACCCATGTCATACTTGAGGTAGGGGGCATTGGGTACCATGTTCACATTTCCTTGACCACCTATTCTTTGATTAAAGACCAGGAAAGTTGTAAACTGTTTATTTCTTTTCAGGTTCGGGAAGATGCCCATACGCTCTTCGGCTTCGCTACAGAAGGCGAACGTCACCTTTTTAACCATCTGATCTCCGTTTCGGGCATAGGCCCTAACACAGCAAGAATGATGTTATCTTCTATTACCCCCGAAGAGATACAAGCTGCGATCATCAATGGACAAGTAGCGGTAATCCAAAAAATAAAGGGCATAGGTCCTAAGACTGCACAACGTGTTATCCTTGAATTACAAGATAAACTCAAGAAACAAGGTGACCATGCCTTGCTTCCTCTTCCCTTCGCTGTTCAGTCTATTCCAGAAGAGGCCCTTTCTGCTCTTGTTATGCTTGGTTTTCCGAAAGCTCAGGTCGAAAAAACACTGGCTGCTATCGTTAAAATTGAAGGTAGCTATACGGTTGAAGAGCTCATTAAAGCTGCGCTAAAAAAATTATAGAATCAGCAGTTGCGTCTACATTAATAGATTTTAACATTTTATCCATAAGAATATCTTTGAGACTTTTTGTTATTATTAATTAAAACATTGATATTTGCTTGAATTATAGCAATTATTAATTTTTTATTTAGCCAAATACTCTTGAAAAAGCTCAGGTCATTATTTACATCACTAATACTTGTTTGTGTACTGATAAACCTTGGCTATGCACAAGTTGTAACTCCGGTCACTAGCTTATCCATAAATGACTCTACGAGACTAAAATACCAGTTAAAGGACAACCCCTTTATCAAACTTCCCAAATCTTATCGACCTATTGCGTTAGATATTCCGGAAAATATCCAACGCGAAATTATCTTTGACCCAGAGACCAAACAGTACATCATCCGTGAAAAGTTAGGTTCAAAGATGTATCGACCACCACTTTACCTGACGATTGATGAGTTTAAAGATTATGAATTCAAGCGTCTGAAAAAGAATTATTGGGAAGAACTGGCAGGAAAGGAAATGGCCGAGGAACGTCGTCGCCGACTCTTCCCTGTAATCGAAATCAACAGTCCTACATTCGAAAAGATTTTTGGTGGTAATACCATAGACATCAATCCTCGAGGAAGCGTTGAAGTTGGTATCATGGCGCAGTACAATACCAACGAAAACCCTATGTTTAATGAGCGTCAACGCAAACAATGGGGAATGGATTTTGACCAAAACATGAATTTAAACCTTGTTGGTAATATTGGAGAACGTGTCAAAGTCAATGCAAACTTCAACTCTAGAGCTCAATTTGGCTTTGAAAACCAGATCAGATTTGACTACGTTGCAGGGGATGATGATATTATCCGTCGACTGGAGATAGGTAATGTTAATATGGCTCTTAACTCTACCTTAATTCAAGGAGCAGAGTCATTATTCGGTATCAAAACACAACTACAATTCGGCAAATTGGCCGTTACAGGTCTACTCTCGCAGCAACGTTCCAACAAAAAAGAGATTACGCTTTCTAATGGTAGTCGAGAAAGTGAAATGGTACTGGAAATGAGCAACTATGAGGCCAATCAGCACTATTTCTTAGGTCAATACTTTAGAGAGACTTACAACCAATCATTAGCATTGGCACCAATCATCAATACGCCGGTAAACATTACACAGGTTGAGGTATGGGTCAATAACCGCTCAAACTCCTACGAAGAGTCCCGAGATATTATGGCGCTCATGGACTTAGGGGAGCATACACCGTACAACAATATCATCAATAGCGTATCTCCTTCAAAATTACCTTCCACAGGTATACCTGGCGCTTTGTCCCCCGATATATCCAACGACTTATTAACACAACTTGGAGAGCCTGGGCGTGAGTCCACTGGCAATGTCGTACAGAGTTTTTTTGCAGGAAGTGGTGCTAATGATAATTATGCGAAACTAACCTACGCACGCAAACTCGTCGAAGGAAGAGACTTTACCGTCAACAGGCGCTTAGGTTATGTTTCTTTGGTCTACCCCTTAGGACAAGATCAGGTGCTTGCTGTAGCTTATCGGTATATGGCCAATGGAAAAGAGTATCAGGTCGGTGAGTTCAGTACGGATATACCGGTATCGCCATCGGCGCCAAAAATGCTGTATACCAAACTATTGAAGAATGAAACCCTAAAAACAAACCTTCCTATTTGGGGCTTGATGATGAAGAATATCTATTCGCTCAATGCAACAAATATATCCGAACAAAATCTATTCTTACAGATTTACCGCACGGAAACAGAAACTGGTGCCGAGCGACCTTCTATGTACGAGGGGAGCAAAACAGCAGATAAAACCTGGTTACAACTCACGGCTTTAGATCGTATTACACAGAATCAGGCCGCCGGTTCAGATGGATTGTTTGATTTTTTACCCGATGTCACCATAGAACCTGTACGAGGAAAGCTGATCTTTCCAGTTGTCGAACCTTTTGGTAAAGATCTAGCCAATCAATTTGCTGCGGGAGAAAATGATCTCATTGAAAAGTATACTTATCCCGAGCTGTATACACATACTAAGGTAGATGCAGAACAAAAGTTCCCAAATAAAAACAGGTATAAATTAAAAGGCAAATATCAATCCGGCTCAGGAACAGAATACCAATTGAATGTGATGAACCTAAGGCCAGGCCAACTCCGTGTCATGTCGGGCGGAGCTATTCTTACCGAAGGAACCGACTATATGGTTGACTATCAGATCGGAACCTTACGTATACTGAATCAGGCACTTGTCCTCTCCGGACAACCGATAACAGTATCAGTCGAAGATGAGACTTTATTTGGCTTACAACAAAAAACACTGATGGGAGGTCGCTTGGACTATACTTTCAATAAAAATCTGATGGTCGGAGCCACCATTATGAATCTGACAGAAAAACCCATATCGGAGAAAGTATTCATCGGCGAAGAACCCATATCAAACACCATGTTAGGCGCCGATATTACGTACAATGCGCCTTCACGCTGGTTGACCCGCATGGTAGACAAATTGCCTTTCCTGAGTACAAAAGAAGAATCTCACATTAGCTTTTATGGCGAATTTGCACATCTCAAGCCAGGACATCCTAAGGGGCTAAACACAGCCAACGGAAACACAGGAACGACCTATATTGATAATTTTGAAAACAACTTTTCTTATATAGATATCAAAGGACAATTGGGCTGGCAGATTTCTGGAACTCCTCGAATGTTCGCTGAATCCAATTTAACCAATGATCTTGCCTACGGTTATAACAGGGCGCAATTGGCATTCTACAATATTGATCCTATTTTCTATCAGTCGTCAAGTCTCAATCCTCGCGTAAATGACCGCTTCCTACTGGATCACCGGACACGAAAAGTCACAGAAAAGGAAGTTTTCCCCTACAAGGAGATTAAAACTGGAGGCGATGCATTTTTACCAACATTGGACCTCGCATACTATCCGATGGTACGCGGACAATTTAACTATACTACCACTGGAATAGCGGCCGACGGAAAACTATTAAATCCACAAAACCGCTGGGGCGGTATGTTCCGAAAAATTGACCAAACAGATTTCGAGGCGCAGAATATCGAGTTTTTGGAAATGTGGATGATGGATCCGACCCTGACCAACCCGAATAAAAATGGTGGAGATATCTATATTAACCTGGGAAATGTTTCAGAAGATATTCTTAAAGACGGTAGAAAGTCTTTAGAAAATGGACTTTCTCCTACAGGAGACAAGACCTTAGTGGACCAAACAGTTTGGGGCCATGTGGTACGCAATCAACCTGTTGTGCAAGCTTTTGAAAATTCGGATGCCAGCAGACTTTTACAAGATGTTGGTCTTGATGGTCTTACTAACGACGAAGAGCGTTCTTTCCACGCTAACTTTTTAAACCAGATGCAGGGCATACTGGATCCTCAGGCTTTTGCCAAGCTTCAAGGAGACCCTTCCTCAGATGACTATACCTATTTTAGAGGAAATCATTTTGATCAAAATGTAGGCATTTTAGAACGCTACCAACTTTACAATGGCACACAGGGAAATACGCGTACAAACAATCAATCTTTGGCTGATTACGGTGTAGAAACTTCTGCTAGCACATTACTTCCTGATGGTGAGGATGTCAATCGCGACAACACGATGAATGAAATTGATGAATACTATCAGTATAAGCTTTCGCTACGCCCTCAGGATATGGTGGTTGGAAAGAACTTCATTGTTGACGAACAAACATCTAAAGTCCGTGTGCTCGATAAGAACCTTGACGTTAAATGGTACAAGCTACGTATTCCTTTAAATGAGTTTGAAAGCCGAGAAGGTAATATTCAAGACTTCAAATCAATACGTTTTATCCGTTTATTCATGACCAATTTTACAGATACATCGGTTGTTCGATTTGGAAGAATGCAGTTTGTCCGGGGTGATTGGAGAAAATATAACGCAGAAAATATAGCGTCCAAAGTTATCGCTGACTACAGCATGGGAGTGGTTGCCTCAGACAATTCTACATTCAACGTAGCCAATATTAGTATTGAAGAAAATGGTAAACGTGAGCCCATCCCTTACGTAGTCCCTCCCGGCATCAACAGACAGGTCGATATCTCGAACAACAATCTAGACATACAATTGAATGAACAGTCCATGAGCCTGGATGTAAAACAGCTTCGGGATGGCTATGGTAGAGCAACATTCAAAACAGCTTCGCATGATTTTAGGCCTTATGGACGCCTCGAAATGTTTATACATGCCGAGGGAGAAAATTTAAATAATGGTGATTTTAGGGCATTTATACGGTTAGGAACCGACGATAAGTACAATTACTACGAATATGATATGCCACTGAGCATCACGACTCCTGGAACAAGCTCTCCAGATCTAATCTGGCCTGAGGAAAACAGGATGAATATTCAGATCAAATTGTTTCAAGAAGCCAAGATTGCCCGGGATAATGCCAAACTGAATGGACAGCCTTGGCCCCTGGACGTACCTTATGAGCATTCGGATGGTAAAAATAGAATTCTAATTATAGGAACACCAGACATCTCGAAAGTCCGTTTTTATATGGTCGGCGTACGTAACCCTCTACGTGGTACTTCCACCAGTACGCCTATGGATGATGGAAGAGATTTAGCTGGCGAGTTCTGGTTTAATGAACTACGTCTGACCGATTTTGACGATAAAGGGGGATGGGCTGCCACGGCACGTCTTAACTTAAAGCTAGCAGATTTTGCTAACGTATCCGTAACCGGCACAAAATCAACCATAGGGTTCGGATCAATTTCCCAAAGAGTCGGCGAAAGAAATCGTTCGGACAATTTCTTTTTTGATATTACGACAAATGCGGAACTCGGAAAATTCTTCCATCCAAGACATGGTGTCATTATCCCGTTCTATTTCAACTACTCCAATCAAACGGCAACACCGGAGTTTAATCCACTTAGTCCGGATATCGAATTAAATAGTGCCCTAGCGACGTTATCCAACAACAGAAGAGATTCCTTGCTTCGCTTAGTCCAAGATTACACCACCCGTAAAGGTTTCAGTTTTACAAACGTTCGCAAGATCAGAACGGACAACGAAAGCGCTATTCGTCCTTGGGATATCGAGAACTTTGGACTTTCATATGCATTTAGCGAGTATTATCATAGAGACTTCAATACGGCATCTAACTTACAACGCAATTATCGTGGTGCTTTAGATTACACATTTAGTAATCCAACGACTCATTTTTACGAACCTTTTAAACACCTTAAATCGAAGAATCTAGGGTTGATCCGCGACTTGAATTTCAACCTGATGCCTTCTCTGTTAAATTTCAGGATGGAAGTCAACCGTATTTATAACGAGAATACCCTTCGTGACAACTCTTCAAACAACGTGTTGCCGACCTATTACAACAAGAATTTTAACATGAGCCGAATATATGGAATCAGCTGGGATTTAACAAAGTCGCTGCGTTTAGATTTCAACGCGACTAATTATTCCATTATCGACGAACCAAACGGTAGAATTGACGGCGCAAAACGAGATACGTTATGGTCTAATTTCTGGAAAATGGGCCGTACGACCGATTACAATCACATGATGAATGTGACCTATTCACTGCCTATCAATAAGATTCCTTACCTAGAATGGGTGAATGCTACGGCTCGGTATGGTACACAGTTCAATTGGCAGAGTGAACCTCTTTTAAGTCTCCAAAATGAAAATATTAATTTAGGCAACAGCATCCAAAATAACAGAACTATTCAGATCAATCCAACATTGAACTTAAGTGCTCTTTACAGCAAATTTAGGTTTATCCGTCAAAACTCGGGGCGCGATAGCAAAGGAGCTGTACCATTCTTTGTACAGTTATTAACCTCTATCCGAAATGTAAATGGAGCTTATACCAAAACAGAAGGTACTTATCTACCTGGATATACGCCTACGACAAATGTTTTAGGTTTTGATTTTGATACAAATGCACCGGGTTGGGGATTCTTATTTGGTGGTCAAGGAGATATTCTAACCAAAGCGGCACGCAACGGCTGGCTCTCCGCTGACACCCTACAGACCAACATGTATACCAAGACTTTTGCAGAAAACATCTCTGTTGTGGCCAATTTAGAGCCTATAAAAGGCCTACGGGTAGACCTGACAATGTCACGCATAGACAATTATAATTATACAGCTGCCATGCAGTTTAATGCGACAACAGGTCTATTAGAGAGTGTGTCGCCCTATGTCACCGGAAACTATACGGTATCGCAGATTTCTATACGTACTTCTTTCAAAAATAGCGATGATTTGTTTAAAAAATTCGAAGAGAATCGACTCGCGATATCGCAACGTTTGGGAGAAAAGAATATTAATTCCGTAGGGCAGTCTGCTGATTTCTATGCGGACGGCTACGGTAAGACCCAACAGGATGTTGTCGTAAATGCTTTCTTAGCGACCTATCTCGGCAAAGACGCGAACGCAGCAGAACAGGGTATTAAACCTAAATTTCCCCTTCCTAATTGGCGGATATCATTCAACGGATTAGTTGGTATTTTAGGTATACAAGACTTTATCAGTTCAATAAACATCAACCATGCTTATCAATCGCAGTATATCATCGGTGGTTATACATCAACTGCACGATATGAAGAGGCCGACGGCATGCCTTATTCAAGGGATGCAAACCAGAATTTTTTACCTCAGAGCCAATACGGTCAAATATCTATTATTGATAGATTTGTCCCGCTAATAGGTGTAGATATGCGCTTTGCAAATAGTCTATCTGTAAATTCGGAGTACCGTAAATCACGGGATATGAATATGAGTTTACAAAATAGTCAGCTCGCTATGATGACGGATCAATCTTTTATCGTAGGTATGGGCTATAGAAAGAACAATGTCCGCCTTCCTTTCGGAATTTTTGAGGATCGCAAATGGGTAAATGACATGAATTTTAGGGTTGATTTTGCTTTGAATGATAGGAAAACTACCGTGTACCGTTCGGATATTAATCAAGCGGAAGTCTCAGGAGGAAATAAGAGTTTGACGATAAACCCTTCGCTAGATTACACCGTCAATCAATTCTATAATATCCGTCTATTCTATAATTCAAATGCAGTACGTCCATATACATCTCAAAACTACGCTACATCGTATACGTATTTCGGGATAAATGTTCGTATTCAATTTCAATAAGGCAGGTTACGAAGTTATATAGTTTATAACGGAACTATGTAACTTTATAACCTATATAACTTCGTAACGTAACTTTATAACCTCATAACTTAAAATAATAAATGGCTGAAGATCTTAAAATAAACGACGGAAATAAAGAGGAACAGTACAAAAGTTTAATACCTCAGATTAAAGCGCTGCTTACAGGAGAACCAGATTATATTGCCAATCTGGCAAATGTTACTGCCGCCCTAAAAGAGCAATTTAATTTTTTTTGGGTTGGTTTTTATATTGTAAAAGACGGAGAGTTGGTTTTAGGCCCCTTCCAAGGTCCTGTTGCCTGTACGAGAATAGCCTACAACAAAGGTGTCTGTGGAACGGCTTGGGCACAAAAGGAGACCTTAATAGTCCCTAATGTAGAAGAATTTCCAGGACACATTGCCTGTAGTTCACTATCTCAATCGGAAATAGTGCTACCTCTTATAGCGAACAATGAAGTTGTAGCTGTACTGGATGTAGACAGCGATCAATTGGACGCATTTGATGAAATAGACGAAAAGTATTTAAAAGAGATCGTTGATCTTGTTATCCTGTGATCGAGTTATCAAGTTATACTGTTAACATGATAACCAGTTAGTTCTAACTTGATAACTCCACTGACCAAACTTTGATCTGCTTATCGTCTCCTGCTGTACAGAGCAGATGCAGATCCTTATCATAAGCCACACTATTGATAGACAACTGGTGCGAATCAATTCCTTTATCTCTAGAGACATTCTTTAGCAAACGAAAACTGTGGTCCCATAGTTTGATGGTCTTATCCCTACTCACTGTCACCAACTGATCGGAGACGTCACATATTCCATAAACTGTAAAAAAATGAGGTGTTACTTCTGCTTGTTTCTCTAACGATGGGAGACTAAATTTATACATACGGGCATCACGCCCCGCCGTATATAAATACTCCTTATGAAACAACATACTCGATATACCCATTTCGTGTTTAGCGGATTGCGTGATTAAATGAAAATCGTCTGCGGCATGAATATATACAACACCTTGCTTATCGCCAAAAGCGATATTTTTTTGATCTTCCGACACAGCTATTGTACGAACGCGGTCTTTTGATACCTGAAAAGTATAAAGTAGTTGAAAGCCTTCCAAACTCCAAACGTAGGCCTTCCCTTCTTCACCGACAGCAATTATCTCATTCTTAGAAGACAATACCTGAATACTAAAAACAGCTCCTTTATCTACTTTTAGTTTCGCTATTAACTGGGGTTCGGTACGTTGAATAATAAAGACCTCTCCATTACGCATACCAGCTGCCATCCAATCTGTACCAGGGATAAGTTTCAAACAATACACTGATGATGGGACAGCACATAACAGCCGCTTGAATTGTTGGGATACCAGGTCCCATTCTACAATTCCTTTGTCATTTCCAGCGGAATATAATAAGTGTCGTGCTGTATCTACTTCTAAAGTATAGATCGGATTTTGGTGTCCCGTTAAAGTGCCCTGCAAACTAATTTCTGTCATATCTAATAAACGTAATAGCTAACAGACGAAATTAGGCAAATATCATGGAGAGACAAAGTTAGTTGTAAACAATATGATCGTTAAGTTTCTTTTTTAACCGCTGCTTAGCTTTTTTAATTCCATCCAAGGAAACGGATAGTCTATCCGCCAACTCCTTATTGGAGAGTCCTAGGTTAGTAAGAGCTAACAAACGTAAATCGGAATCCGTAAGTTCCGGATACTTGTGTATCAAATCACTAAAGAAGCAAGGAAAGTTATTGTTATAGGCAAATTTGAATTTTTCCCAATTACGATTATTCATTAAGTTCCCGTCCATCAGCTGCCGTAGTTCTAAGCTGATCTGAACAGTCTTGTGTGATTCTTCAACGTGAAATCGCTTATCACTCAATATGACCATCGGACAATATTCTTCTTCTTCCTCTTTTCCTCTTTCGATAACCATCTCTCCATTCTTACCGTTACGTTTTGCTTTTTTATACGTTAAAACAAAAAGAAAAGATAACGCCCCGATTAAAGTTACGATCAATAATAAATTTAACTTTTTATACTGTCTGGATTCATAATAGAATTGATCATAATTTGATTTCTCTTCTTCGAGCTTTGCCATCTCAATAGACGCGTTACTATTCAATGTGGAGAGTAGTCGATTATATTTTGTTGCTTCTTTTAATGTATTTAACTGTCCCTCATCGATGGCAAGCGTATCGAGTAGCCTTGCTTTAAGGTCATATGCCTCCACCAAAGCCTGGTAACGAATTGGCTTTTTCTCCATCTTGGCGATAAATATATCGATATTTTTCAACGCGCTCTCAAAGTCGCGTTGCTGGAACTGCAGTTCGGCCATTTTCTTCAATGATCCTAAAGCTGATATAAGATCCCCTGAAGGCTGTGAATTATACTTATAATCAAGATCAAAATACTGGATTGCTTTTCCGATATCTTTTTTCTTAACATAGGTGTTTCCAATATTTCCATAGGCTATCCCCATCCAAGCGGAATCTAATACCGCATTTGATTTTTCTAAGACTTTCCTAAAATAAGCTATAGCCTCCTCGGTTTTTTCCGTGTAAAGCGCAATCAGACCTAAGGTATTGATGGCATCGAACAGCTCACGAGGCGTCAGTTTAGTGTTGTATGTAAGCACTTTACGAAGCAACTGTGATGCCATTTCATAGTCTTTAATATCATAGAAATAGCGGGCTAGTGTGAGATAATATTGCCAAACCTGAGCTACATTACTCTCACCTACTTTATCCAATGTAAAGAGTGCTTGTCTAAAATAACGATACGCATCTGCATACTTCGCATAGGTGTAATAATAATTTCCGAAGCTAAAATTTTGTCGGAACAGTTGTTGGTCTAAGGAGTTCTCCTTCGCATATTGAATAGCCTTCTCGTGATTCATTGTCGCTAGACTATTCACTCTATCATAGCGTAGAGAAAAATAGTTAGCTAATGTCTCGTAGTATATACTAGTGAGATTTTTATCGTCCTTCTCCTTTGCCAGCTTGTATATATATTCAATATTTTTTAATGCAGAATCTGCTTCATGGATATCAAAATCTAGAATTAGGATTGTAAAGGCTTTGCAAGCAGCAAATTCACTCTTTACTCCACGTAATTCTTCATAAGGATTATTTCCTCCTTTTGCGTCTTTACAAAAGATAGTAAGCAAGAATGCTGTAATCCAAAAAGAATATAACCTTTTCACTTTAGTCTGGCAATTGATTTACAAGACAAAGAAATCAAAGGAAAATGACATGAGCAAAAGTAGCTTCTTATTTGTAGAACAATCGCTACAAAAGAAGCTACTTTTGTGAAATATACCCAAAAATGGGTATGCTATATATCCTAAATGGGTTAGTAAGACAGCACTTCTACTTCTGTTCTTCTGTTTGCTTGATGCTCTGCTGCAGAACATTTCACTCCATCTGCACAGCGATTTACTAAACGGCGTTCGCCATACCCTTTTGCAACAAGACGATCTCGTTCTATACCCCTAGATATAATATAGTTAACGGCACTCTCGGCTCGTCTTTGAGAAAGCAAATCGTTATAACGATGACTACCTCTACTGTCCGTATGACTGGATAACTCAATCCTTAATGTTGGATTGTCTCTCAAAGTCCGCACCAATTGATCCAGTACTATCGCTGCATCTTTACGTATATTATGTTTATCAAAATCATAATATATATCCTCCAATACAAACTTATGACCGACGTCCATTATAGGTTCTAAAAATAAGGAAACCTGATAAACAGTATCTCTAGTCGGTATATTAGTCATCAAACTAACTGAATCTGCATGATAACCAGATCGCTCACCCAAAATTTTATACCTCGTGTTTTTATCAGCATCAAATGTAAATTCCGCTTTCTGACCACTGTTCGTTTTAGCGATCATTTGTCTCTTATCGGAATATAACGTGACATTGGTCTCTGCTAAGAGTTCACGGGATTTTTTGTTAAACGTTTTTCCTTGAATCAGGATTTTAAATACGGGCTTTTTCGCAGCATAGTGATAAATATCATCGCCACCTACAGACCCTCTCCTATTGGAAGAAAGAAATCCTTTCCGTGCCTCTCCATTATCTTCTTTCACAAAATATGCAAAATCATCAGAGGCGCTATTGACCGGGAATCCCATATTTTTCACTTGGGTTATTTTATTACCCAATATAGCAGCCTCGAATATATCTAGCCCTCCCATTCCCGGTTTACCATTACTGGAATAATAGAGTTTATTGCCAAATACCATTGGAAACATTTCATCATACTTCGAATTCACCTCTGTTCCTGCATTCACAGGTGTACTCCAAGTGCCGTCAGTTTGTTGGTTACAATACCAAATATCCACACCTCCTACTCCACCCGGCATATCGGAAGCGAAATAAAGTCTCCTTTCATCATCACTCCAAGCTGCATGCCCTACAGAATATTCCTTGACGTTATTAAAAGGAAAGGCTGTTTCTTTCCAAGTATCTCCTTGTTTCTCGTACAGCATTAACTCTAATACAGAACGTGCCCATTTTTTTCCATCATTGCGGTATTTCTGAACGTCTTTCCCTGGATATGTGCGTGTTACATACAACTTATCGCCCAATTTATTAGCGGCAACAGGTCCTACATGATATTTCGCTTCGTTGATACTTGCATCCCCCAACATAGTCCCTTTTCCAGACGCATTGATATCTCTTGAAAAAAGTCGCAGAAAAGATTCTCCCGTCATTCCAGACTTTGCCACAGACGCATCGGATGACTCTCCCGCATACAGCAAAGAGGTCGGTGTAGCGATCATCGAGAATTCGGAAAGCGATGTGTTTACATCGTTAAACCCTAAGATATCCACCTTATTTGGTTTAGCGATCCAACGAGCAGCAGAATCGGCTCCTTGTACAGCTAACTTCACAAAATCATCGTCGCCTTGCTCCTCCAAATATCTTTTATACATGGCTTTAGCTTCTACATATTTTCCATTTTGCTTTAGTACGTTGGCGTAGCCTATCAAAGACTGCTTGTTGTAATCAGATCTTTGTACGACACGCGCGTACCAATTTTCGGCAAGATCATAATTATTAATCTCCGAATAGCTCTCCGCCAAACGCTCTAAATTTTTCGTTTTTACTTTTTTAGACTCGCTCAATTTCGCATACAATTGAGCGGCATTATAATATTCGTATTTTTCAAAAAGCAAATCTGCCTTGGCCTGCAAACTGAGCTGTTCTTGTGCGCAAACGGTAGTCGTGAGGACTAACAAGCCCCAAACGAAATAATGACCTAAAAATATATGTTTAAATTTCATTTCAGTACGTTTTAAAAGAACCTTGGACTTAATATCTGTTTCAGCGCACGATCGAATGTTATACCTAATGTCACTTCGTGCGTCCCACTCTGTAAACCGCTCATCCTATTGAGCATAGCATCGTATGAGTATCCGATCCGAAAACGGGGCGTTGCATAGAACTGTACGATACCTTGTACGGAATTCAGCGAACTTAGCTTCATGGGAGAATTGTCATAATAGTCGCGCTTAAATATTCTAGACCGCGTACGATACCCCCCTCCGATCCAGAATTTATTATTAAAGATCAGCATCACGTTGGCGTCAAGCGAAGTGGGACCTTTGAAATCATCCTTTAACAAGATGCTTGGCCGCACGTGTAATCCCTCTTCCAAAGAGATCAATCCCCCGGCTATCATATAAAGGCTAATGTTTTTATAAAGACTTTCCAACGAATTCGAATTGAACACAAAGTCCTCATTATCTACTGAATTGGAAAACAGATCATGTACGGCTACTCCAGCATACAGCTTAGGTGTCGCATAGTATACCCCCAATCTAACATCAGGTACCCAAGTTGAGATCTTGCCATCAGGAATTACACGATCCCCTCCGGTTACGGGATCCAACTTCGCTCCATCCAGGCCATACTGCGTTACCCCAGCAGCTATCCCTAAGCTAAGACGCTTGGTATCTTCTGGATCAAGCTGTAGCCGCAATGCGTAGTTGGCATAAATAGAAGTCGCCGATTGTGCTCCTAATGCATCTGCTGTGACCTGTAATCCCACCCCATGCCTTTTATTGATAGGATCCAAGACCCCATCAATAGAAATAGTACCTGTCTTTGGTGCTCCGGACCAACCTGTCCATTGGCTCCTTAGACCAACTTGTGCAAACCATTCCTCTTTGTACCCCGCATAAGCAGGATTGACACTCAGCGAGTTGAAAATATACTGTGTAAACTGTATGTTCTGCTGCGCTTGTGATGTTAAAAAACAGGTTACGCCCGTCAGTAACAACACCAATCTGTTCTTTATATTATTCTTGTTCATGACCTTATACTTTAGCGTGTTTTGATCAGTACATGACCTTTATATATATCTTCTTTCGTGCCTTTAATCGTCTTAATGATATAGAAGTACGTTCCTTCATTTAGGCCGTGTCCACTCCATTCATTTCGATAGTTATCATTTCGATACACTTCATTACCCCAGCGGTTCAAAATAGTAACCTCGGTACGGTCAAAGGCTTCGATACCTACGATTTCGAAGGTGTCGTTTACCTCATCCCCATTAGGTGTGTATACATTAGGAATGAAAAGCGGCATTGGTACAACAGTCACTGTTCTTTCGGCACTTCCGCTCACTGTTCCACCTTTGAGATCTGTAGCTGTAGCCGTAACTACATTGACAATCTTACCGTTATCAAAGTCGCTGCGTACAACGGTATAACTGGTTCTGCTTTTTTTCTCCTGATTGAAAGATACTGTTTCACCAATTCCTAGTGTTGCGATAGTCTCATTCAGCCCTGTCAATGGATCACGTACCTGAACATTCTTAAGCTCATACTGCCCTTTGTTCGCCACAGTGATGCTGTAGTTAATGACTTCACCGACCTTCTGCACTTCTGTCTTATCAGCTACCTTAGCTACCTCAAGAACACTATTGAAGAGCACCGGAATCACCACTTCATTTGAAAGTTTCTCTATCACACCGGTTGTTGGATTAAACGATCTGAACGCGACTGCACCAGCTACCGTTCCTTTCACTTGCGCTGTATTTTTAATCTCTCCCCGAATAATATCGGCCAATACGGAAACATAGGTAAGTTCGAATTTCTTGGTTTCTCCAACAGCTAGATTTCCTGCATTACCTGTAAAGTTCGGGAACATAGGGTCGGTAACGACTACATTCACCAGATCTACAGATCCCGTATTTTTCACTTCAATGATATACTCTACCTCTTCTCCTAAGAATGTAACCACACTCTTGTCCGCACTCTTCACAATATCAATTTCAGGAATAAAAGTAATTTTCGTCGAAACATCATCCGTAACCCTTTCTCTTGTTTTCAAGGTTGCTGAGGCAATATTATCTAAAGAAGCTGTATTATCTGACAAAGCTTTCAGTAGATCAGCATATTTGACAACGTAAGTCAATGAATACGTTTTAACCTCACCCACTTTCAGATTAACTACTTCATGGAAGCCTAACATTAAATCCTCTACTGTGACTTCCTCTAGATCCGTATTCCCCGTATTTGTCACTTTGATAGTATAGATCAGTTCCTCTCCAACTTTAGAGATAGTCTCTTTATTTACTTTTTTATCAATAGCCACTTTCCCTAACTGACAGATGCTTATTACCACCTCGTTGGATGAAATACCCACAACTCCTTCCGTGGTTCCTGTCACTGCTCCACTAGGTGCTGTACCTTTTACGGATGCGGTATTACGGATCGAACCGACATTGATATCGTTTTGATCGACTACGTATTCTGCTGTAAATATACGTGTTGCTCCTGGAGCCAGATTACCGCTTTCTGTAGATGTAATTGCACCTATTCTCGGTAAGGCATCTGTCACTGTTACGTTGCTCAAAGACACATTGCCCGTATTCTTAACAACGAATGTATAAGTTATTTTGTCGCCTATTTTCAGCCCGTAACAGTCGCTACTTGTTGGCAAGTTATGACTTTTCACAATGCTTATACCTGTATTTTGCTGAATCGTAGTCGTTGCATCATCAGATACAGGAGACTCCAATTCTGATGCATTAAACACAAATGTGTTAACAATATTTTTACCATTATCAATAGTAGACTGTGTCACAATGTAACTAACCGTATAGATCCATTTTTCTCCTACGGAAAGAACACCGTCTGATTCTGAATCACCCGTCCGAACAAGTGAACCTGAAAGAATTGTCGAATTATCACCTTGAACAACCTCATCTACCACACTTGTGCCACTAAGATTCACATTACCTTTGTTTTCAACTGTAATTGTATAATTAAGTGTTCCAGGGGCAGTGATACTGTTTTGATCCACTACCTTTTCAACAACAACGGATCGATTCTGTACCGCAGTAACCGTAGCGCTGGCATCCTTGCTGGCCGTACCGTGCGTAGCGCTGGCCGTGTTCACGAACGAGCCCGCGTTAAGGTCTGCCTGTAAGATACTGTATGTCGGATTGTACGTTACCGCATTCGCAGCACCTGGAGCTAGACTTGTAATGGTCTCGTTAAGGCCTACCTTCGCATCGACAACCGAAACATTGTTCAACGTAACGTTACCCGTATTCGTAACCGTGATCGTATACGTGATCACATCACCAACGGCATCGTAAGTTGCAACATCAGCTGTTTTAGTAATCGTAAAGTCAGGTGACTGTACAGCCGTAACTGTAGCACTCGCTTCATGGCTCACACTGTTATGTGTAGCAGTAGCGGTGTTAACAAATGATCCGGCGTTAAGGTCTGCCTGTAAGATACTGTATGTCGGATTGTACGTTACCGCATTCGCAGCACCTGGAGCTAGACTTGTAATGGTCTCGTTAAGGCCTACCTTCGCATCGACAACCGAAACATTGTTCAACGTAACGTTACCCGTATTCGTAACCGTGATCGTATACGTGATCACATCGCCAACGGCATCGTAGGTAGACACATCAGCTGTTTTAGTAATCGTAAAGTCAGGTGACTGTACAGCCGTAACTGTAGCACTCGCTTCATGGCTCACACTGTTATGTGTAGCAGTAGCGGTGTTAACAA